>NZ_JIBT01000063.1 GCF_001039575.1 Halomonas sp. PR-M31 | reverse complement strand
GAATGACCCAATTTCGGCTGGATGCCCTACATTCAGCCTGACCTTTGCCACTATTCAACTGACCGGGAGACGCTAACCCATGCTGGACTTCTTCATCTCACAGGCTCATGCCGAAGGCGGCGCGGCAGCCGGCGGCGGTATTGCCCAGATCGTAATGCTGGTCGGCTTCGTGCTGATCTTCTACTTCCTGCTGTGGCGCCCGCAATCCAAGCGTGCCAAGCAGCACAAGCAGCTCATCAGCAATCTATCCAAGGGCGATGAGATCGTGATTGGCGGTGGCCTGATTGGCCGCATCACGCGAGTCACCGATGATTTCCTCGCCATGGAGATCGCCGAAGGCACCGAGGTCAGCGTGCAAAAGAATGCCGTTGCCGCCGTATTGCCCAAAGGCACCCTGAAATCCATCTGATTTCATCCTTTCGCTGCCGATAACTCCATCGGCAGCGTCTTCACTGCGTCAGCAACAAGGACCGGGCTTCCATGCTCAATCGCTATCCTCTATGGAAGTATCTGCTGATACTTGTCGTGCTCATCGTGGGTCTGATTTATGCCTTGCCCAACCTCTACCCCGAGGACCCAGCGGTTCAGATCAGCAGCTCCCGCGCCAATATCTCTCTCGACGAACGCCAGCTCGAACGCCTACGCACCGCCCTCGATGAAGCCGACGTTACCGTCAAGCGCATCGACGATGAAGCCAATGGCGCACTGATTCGTCTGGCGGACGCGGACGATCAGCTCAAGGCCCGCAATATCGTCAACGAAACCCTCGGAGACGATTTTACCGTAGCGCTCAACCTGGCGGAGTCGACACCAGGCTGGCTCGAAAGCCTGGGCGCCGCCCCCATGAACCTGGGGCTCGATCTGCGCGGCGGCGTGCACTTCGCGCTTGAGGTGGACATGGAAGCCGCCCTCACTCAGCGCCTGGAGGTCAATGCCAGCGCTATTCGTGAAAGCCTAAGAGACGAGCGCATTCGCTATCGAGATACCGAAATCGAAGAACGCACGCTGCTGCTGACCTTTGCCAATGACGAGGATCGTAGCAAGGCTCGCCGTATCATCAGCCGCGAGTTCCCGGACTTCCAGTACGAGGATCGGGAGGCAGGCCGAGGTGCAACGCTGGCCATGACCCTGACGGAGCAGCAGGTCGCTGAGATTCAGGACTATGCCATCAACCAGAACCTCACTACGCTGCGCAATCGAGTCAACGAACTGGGTGTCGCCGAGCCGCTGGTACAGCGTCAGGGCCCTAGCCGCATCGTCGTGGAGCTGCCTGGGGTGCAGGATACCGCCGCCGCCAAGCGCGTCGTGGGCGCAACCGCCAATCTGGAATTTCGCCTCGAGGCACGTCCGGATACGCCGGAGAACGAGACCGAGACCATTGCTTTTCGCAATGACGAGAACCGTAGCGCCGAGCTGATGCGAGACGTCATCATCACCGGCGACAGCGTCTCCAGCGCCAGCCGCAGCTTCGATGAAAACGGCCGCCCCCAGGTCAACATCAATCTGGACGGCACCGGTGGCACCCTGATGAACCGCAACACCCGCTCCAATATCGGGCGCGCTATGGCGGTCATCTATATCGACAACCAGACTCGCACCCGCATGGTGATGAAAGACGGCGAACAGGTCGAGGAGCGGGTGCCCTACACGGAGCGCGGCATCATCAGCTTGGCCACCATTCAGAGTGCCCTGGGCAACAGCTTCCGCATCACCGGGCTGGACTCTCCTACCGAAGCCGAAGAGCTGGCATTGCTGCTGCGTTCCGGCTCTCTTGCCGCACCGATCTACTTCGTCGCCGAACGCACCATCGGCCCAAGTCTGGGTAAGGCCAATATCAAACAGGGTGTTCTGTCAGTCGAGCTTGGCCTGCTGCTGGTCGTCGCGTTCATGCTGATCCGCTATAAGGCTTTCGGTGTGGTCGCCAACGTTGCCCTGGCCATCAATCTGGTGCTGCTGATGGCGGCCCTATCGATGCTGGGCGCCACTCTGACCCTGCCGGGCATTGCCGGCATCGTGCTGACCCTGGGGATGGCGGTGGACGCCAACGTGTTGATCTTCGAGCGTATACGCGAGGAGCTGCGGGCGAAGATGCCGATCCAGCAAGCCATACACGCGGGCTATGAGCGCGCCTTCACCTCCATCGTCGACGGCAATCTGACCACCCTTCTGGTGGCGGTGATCCTGTTCTCGATCGGCACCGGGCCGGTGAAGGGCTTTGCTGTGACCTTGTCCCTGGGTATTTTGACCTCGATGTTTACCGGCATTCTGGTCTCGAGGGCAATCGTCAACCTGACCCTTGGCGGCAGAGCCGTCAAGAAACTCTGGATCTAAGGGGCTAACGCGATGCGACAGCTAGATTTCATGGGTAAGCGCCGCTATGCCTTCATCATTTCAGGGATATTGTTGCTGATCTCGATACTGACCCTGCTGTTTCAACAACTCAATCTGGGTCTGGACTTCACCGGCGGCACTCTGGTCGAGGTGCGCTATGCCAGCGCCCCAACCCTGGATACAATCCGCCAGCTGTTGGAAGATGCCGGTTTCCGAGATGTATCGGTACAGACCTTCGGTACCGCCAACGAGATTCTAGTACGCCTGCAGCAGGCTTTCGATCCGGGTGTCGGCAATCAGGTCACGGATATCCTGCGCCAAAGTGGTGACAGCGTGAACCTGGTGCGCGCCGAGTTCGTGGGTGCCCAGGTCGGCGGTCAGCTGCGCGACCAGAGCGGCCTGGGCATGCTGGTAGCTTTGGGTGTGGTCATGCTCTACGTGGCGTTTCGTTTTCAGTATAAATTCGCGCTGGGTGCCTTGTTGGCACTGATCCATGACGTCATCATCGTGCTCGGGGTGTTCTCGCTGTTCCAGATCGAGTTCGATCTGACAGTGCTAGCGGCGATACTGGCGGTCATTGGTTATTCGCTCAACGACACCATCATCGTCTACGATCGTATCCGCGAGAACATCCGCAAGTCCCGCGTCGATGACATGGCAGTGATCTTCAACGACTCGATCAACCAGACTCTGGCCCGCACCCTGGCCACCTCAGGCACCACGCTATTGGTGCTATTGGCGCTGCTGGTGCTGGGCGGTGACATGATTCACAACTTCGCCCTGGCGTTGATCATCGGCGTGGGTATCGGCACCTACTCGTCGATTTATGTCGCCTCGGCGCTGCTGCTTGCTATCAAGCTGCAGCGCGAGGACCTGATCCCGGCGAAAAAGGAGGGTGTCGAAGAAGAGGAGCTGCCTTGATTCGGCCTTTTAATCGAGGCTTTTATCGAGACTTGTCATCGAAAGCCCCAGCATGACCTGCAACGTTCTGCACAACCTGACACCCTGCCCCGGCAGGGTGTCGTCGTTCATGCTCAGGTACTCGGCTTGTCCTGGCCAATCTGCAAGCCATGTTTTCGCAACTTGCGCACGGCACTGGGCTGGCTGATGCCGAGCCGCCTGGCCAATGCGTAAGTGCTGGTCACCTGAGGGCAAAGTGTACTCAGGATTTCACGCTCCAAGGCGTCCAACGCCTGTTTGAGAGACTGTTCTTCTATCAGCACAGGTGGCCTTGCGTGCTCGGATTCAGTGAGAGGCGGCTGCATATCTCGACGTGGTGTTAAAGCGCTTTCAGCAGGTGCCCCGATCACCTCGTCCGGCGCGGCGAGCCAGGCGCGCTCCATCCAGTTCTCGAGCTCGCGCACATTGCCCGGCCAATCCCGCCCCATGAGCTCAGTCCACACGCCGGGATGCAGCACCTTGGTGCGAGCGTAACGCTGATTGAGACGCGTCAATTGCAGTTCGACCAAGCCGGGCACGTCTTCCCGACGCTCCCGCAGTGGCGGCAACGTCAGCGGGATGACGTTGAGCCGATAGTACAGATCGAGCCGAAAGGCACCGCTTTCGACCCGCGCGGCAATATCCTGATTCGAAGCCACCACCAGGCGGAAATTGACCCGCCGCGCCCGGGTATCCCCGAGCCGAGTGATCTCACCGTCCTGGATTACCTTGAGCAGCTTGCTTTGCATGGGCAGCGGCAGCTCGCCGATCTCGTCCAGGAACAGCGTGCCGCCATCGGCCATTTCCAATATGCCTGCCTTGCCCTGGCGGGCGGCACCGCTGAAAGCGCCGGGCTGGTAGCCGAACATCTCCGATTCAAACAGTGCTTCAGGAATAGCGGCGCAGTTGACGTCGATGAACGGGCCTTCATGACGCGCGCTCCAGCGATGCAGCTGCCGGGCAAAGGCGGTCTTACCCACCCCGGATTCGCCCAGCATCAGCACCGTGGCATCCGTAGGTGCGACACGTTTTAGCAGCAGCGCCACCTCGCGCATGACGCTGCTGCGGATCTTCAGACTATCGAACTCCAGATCATCCCCTAAAGAGACCGCACCACTATGCTTGAGATGCTCGCTTAAACGGCGTTGAAGCAGCTTGTACTCGTCCTGGAGCAGCTGCAAATCCGTGAGATCCATGGAGCGGGACACGATACGCACGAGTTTGCCATCGACAAAAACCGGATGCGCCTCGGCGATTACTCGTCGCCCGGTACCTGTGTGCTGTAGAACCTGGGCCGGCCGGCCAGTGCGCATTACCTCTATGCTCACCGAGGGTGAAAGCACGCCGCGCTCGGCCAGTTCCTGCACAGTGCTGGTGCATAGCGCTTCTCGGCTCAGGCCATAGACCGCCGCGCTACCCGGGCTGACATCAAGAATCCGACCGTCGGCCTCGACGATGAAGAAATGATCGTGGGCGGTGTCGATGATGGTCTTGAGTACTGCGCTGTCGATGTCACTCATAGTTCACGGTAAAGGCGGGTGACCGTGAACTGTAAATCCGGGAGTTCTTTTTGCAATGTTTGCCATACCAGACCCATATCGACACTGAAATAGCCGTGAGCCAGAGCATTACGCATTTCATAGGCGGCCAACAGGGGAAGTTCAGGATGGTTGGAAGCGAACTCGGGATGGTGCCGCTCGATATTTCTCGATGCCTCTCCAATGACCTCTAGATTACGCACAACCGCATCTTGAACCAGCTTATCGTCCAAAAAGGCAGGTTCGGTCATATCCGCCGTATACACTTCGATACGCTCGATCGCCTCGAGGATATGCTCGAGATAGTCGAGAAGGCGTTGTGGATGCCGACTCATAATGGCCTCGCCTCCCTTAGTACCTGCTCTCGAAAGGCATCTGGCAATGCATTTGGTGTTAAGACATCGACACTCACACCCAAGGCTTTGCGAAGTTCGGCACGTATTGCCCCGATGTCCATCAAGGTTGTCTCTTCCGTAGGATCAACCAGCAAGTCCAGATCGCTATCGCGATGATCGGTTCCCTCTAGCACGGAGCCGAAAATTCGCACATTACGAACGCGATGACGAGCAGCGACTCTTGCGATCAGATCGCGGTGAATGTCGAGTGCCAGAGAAGGTTTCATTGGAATCTCCTATTCGGTAACCGCTTAGCATAGGTTGCCAATTGCAGTGATGCACAAATGCATCAATTAATGCAACAACGAATCACTTTATTGGGTAAACGATGCAGTAATGCATCACAAAGCCGCAAAACTTCTTCAATTTCAGCCTATTAAAATTTGGCACGTTTCATGCAGCGCATGCAGTAGCTTTACACACAATAGCGGTGTCAAGCCGCCTCGAGGGAGAAATGTGACATGAGCGACAAGCCGACTTTCAATCAGCCACTCGGTGGCAACGAGATGCCCCGCTTCGGTGGCTTGGCCAGCATGATGCGTCTACCGACTCAGGAGGGGGCTGCCGGTCTGGACGCGGCCTTCATCGGCATCCCTATGGACATCGGCACCTCCAATCGCCCCGGCACGCGGTTGGGGCCACGCCAGATTCGCGATGAGTCGCGCATGCTGCGCCCCTACAACATGGCGACCAAGGCCGCGCCCTTCGACAGCCTGCAGGTGGCGGATATCGGCGATGTGCCGATCAATACCTTCAACCTGCCCAAGAATCTCGACATCATTACCGATTTCTACAACGACGTACTCGCTCAGGACTGCGTGCCGCTGACCTTGGGAGGCGATCACACCCTGACCTGGCCGCTGTTGCGCGCCATCGCCAAGAAACACGGGCCGGTGGGGTTGATTCACGTCGATGCCCACGCGGATGTCAACGAGCACATGTTCGGCGAAAAAGTCGCCCATGGCTGCCCGTTTCGTCGCGCCCAGGAAGAAGGATTGCTGGACAGCAAGCGGGTGGTGCAGATCGGCCTGCGCGGTACCGGCTATGCCGCGGACGATTTCGACTGGTGTCGTGAGCAGGGCTTTCGCGTAGTGCAGGCCGAGGAGTGCTGGTACAAGTCCCTGGCACCCTTGATGGAAGAAGTGCGTGAACAGATGGGGGACAGGCCAGTTTATATCTCGTTTGATATCGACGGCCTGGACCCCTCCGTGGCGCCGGGCACCGGCACCGTCGAGATGGGGGGCCTTACCGCTCAGCAGGGCCTTGAGATCGTGCGCGGCGCCTGGGGGCTGAACGTGGTCGGCGGCGATCTGGTGGAGGTCTCTCCGCCTTATGATCAGAGCGGCAACACCGCGCTGATGGGGGCAACGCTACTCTATGAAATGCTGTGTGTGCTGCCGGGTGTTCAACGCCGCTGATCGATTTCTGCGGTGCCCGTATAACAACAATGGAGTACGTATATGGCTTCTCCGTCGGAAACGACCACCGGCCCCTACAACACCAATGGCGGCAAGCTCAGCCGTCGCGGGCTGCTCAAGTTCCTGATCCCGTCGCTGATCGGTATCGGCATGTTTCTGGTGCCCTTCACCGCCGGCGATGGCATCAACATCGGCATGGGCTATCTTGCTGATGGCTTGAAAGCCCTGCTTGGCGACGCCCTGCCGCCGCTGGCCGCGCTGATCCTGTGTCTTTCCGCTGCGCTGACTATTATCGTCAAGCTGGCCCAGCCGGCCTGGCTCGATCGGGGTCCGCTTAAGGAACTGTTCGACGTGGAGTGGCTGTGGCTGGCCCTGCGCCTGCTGGGCGCTCTTTTTGCGGTCATGACGCTGTTTCAGATCGGTCCGGGCTTCGTTATTGCCGCCAGCACCGGTGGCGTGATGCTCAACGACCTGGCGCCGGTGCTGCTGACGTTTTTCTTCTTCGCCGCCTTGCTGCTGCCGTTTCTGGTGGATTTCGGCTTCATGGAGTTCATCGGCAGTCTGGTGCGCAAACCGTTTCGTCTGATCTTCGGCCTGCCCGGGCGCAGCGCCATCGACGCCACCGCCTCCTGGATGGGCTCCGGCACCGTGGGCGTACTGATCACCACCCAGCAGTACGAGCAGGGCTACTACAACCAGCGCGAAGCCGCCGCCATCGCCACCAACTTCTCCATCGTCTCCATCGCCTTTGCCCTGCTGGTGGCGTCGTTCATCAAGATCAATCATCTGTTCATCGAGTTCTACCTCACGGTGCTGGTATCGGGGCTGATCGCCGCGGTGATCGTGCCCCGGTTGCCGCCGCTGTCGCGTAAGTCGAACCGCTATTACGAACCGGTCGGATGTCAGATTGCCGAGGAGAGCACCGGCGGTATGGGCATTGTGCGCTTCAGCTTGGGCCAGGCCGTGGCCCGCGCTGAAACCGCGCCGGGGCCGGGGCAACTAGTGCGGATTGCCCTGTTCAACGTTGCCGATATCTTCTTCGGCCTGCTGCCCCTGGTGGTGGCCATCGGCACCGTGGCGCTGGTGCTGGCGGAGTACACGCCGCTATTCACTTGGCTCTCCTACCCCATGGTGCCGGTACTCGAGTGGCTGCGGATTCCCGAGGCCGAGGCCGCGGCGCCGGCAACTCTGGTAGGCTTTGCCGACATGTTCCTGCCGGCGGTGCTGGCCTCCAACATCGAGAGCGAACTGACCCGCTTCGTGATCGCCTGCCTGTCCCTGACGCAATTGATCTACATGTCGGAGATCGGCGCCCTACTGCTCAAGTCGAAGATTCCGATCAAGCTCTGGGAGCTGGTGGTGGTTTTCCTGCTGCGTACCGCCATCACCCTGCCCATCATCGCTTTGATCGCTCATGTGTTCGTGTTTTGAAAACGCAAAAACCCCCGCTTGATCGAGCGGGGGCTTGCATTACAGATTTTCTGTTTAGGGCGTTTTTCAAGCCGAGGTTTTCAGCAGTTGCACCATCGCTTTGTAGAGTCGCGGTCCGGCGGCCATCAGGTTGCCTTCGACGCTCACGCTGGGGACGCCGTCCGGGCCACCCATCAAGGCGCCTGCTTCCTTGAGCAGCAGCGTTCCCACCTGGCTATCCTGCTCTTCGAGCCCAAGCACCACCACCGCATCGGCACGGCCGGCAGTCATCTCGGCGATATCCAATAGCGGACAGCCCGTGGCAGTCAACGTATCGACCTGCGGGCCAAGACGCTGCACCAGATGCAAGTAGGTGGGTAGATGACGCTGGCGCAGTTCGCTATCCGGCAGGCCCATGGCTATGCGGATATTGCTCACCTGGTTTGCCTTGCTCACGCGAATACGCTTGCCATTGTGCTGAGCGCCACGGCCTCGGCTAGCCAGATATTCGTCGTCGCTGAAAGGGCAAATGATGATCGCATGTTCAGGCCGACCCTTAACCAGGCATACCAGGGACAAGGCGAAGTCTCTGCCTGCCACGCCAAGATTGGAATAGCCGTGGAAAGGCTCGATCTTCCAGAGAATGTCGCGGCCTTCGCCCTCGCCGTCGCGATGAGGGGTGAAGCGACCCACGACGCCATGTTGCGGATAGCCCCGGGCGAGCTGACGAACGATCAATGTCTCGGCATTGCGCCCGGTATCTTCGAGCAAGCCTTGAATATTGTAATCTTCGTGAGCGCCTTCGATACGCTCACGAACACGCAGGAATTGTTCGGCGGCACTGCGTGCAGCACGCAGCGCGAATTGGACCATCGGATGCATGATCGGGCCTTGAGGAGTCGATGACTGTTGAGGACTGTTAAAGAACGCCTGCATCCTAGCAAAAAGTCGTATTTTGAGCCATGAGAATCCGTCGGCATCGTCACCCAGTGCCGCCGTGATAAACTTCGCGGAATTCGCTTCGACTTCCCAATGGCCCCACAATGCTCGATCACCCCTTCTCTCTTGCCCAACTGCGCGTCGTCCTCATCGGTACCAGCCATCCCGGCAATATTGGAGGCGTGGCTCGGGCGATGAAGAACATGGGGCTCACGGATCTAGCTTTGGTCGCACCCCGCTGCGAGGTACGCACCAGCGAAGCTATTTCTCGTGCCTCGGGTGCAGACGCGCTAGTTGCCGCCGCTCCCATTCATACGTCACTCGATGACGCGGTGGCAGATGCCACCCTGGTCGTGGGCGCCAGCGCCCGTTCACGCACTCTGCCCTGGCCAATGCTCACGCCACGACAGTTGAGCGATACCCTGACAAGCGAGCTGTCGTCCCAGGAAGCGAGAGTGGCGCTGGTCTTCGGTCGCGAAGACAGCGGCCTGACCAACGAAGAACTTCAGCGCTGCCATCGTCACGTGAACATCCCCGCCAACCCGGACTTCAGCTCCCTGAACTTGGCCGCAGCGGTGCAGGTGCTGGCCTATGAGTGTCGTCAGGCCTGGCTTCAAGAGTCGCCATCAGACACTGGTGAAGTGCCTACTTCCTTCGGCGTCGAATGGGACAGCCCCTTGGCTAGCCATGCGGATATGGAGCGCTTTTTCACTCATTTGGAGCGCGCCCTGATCGCCGTCGAGTTTCACGATCCGGCCAAGCCTCGACAATTAATGGCCCGCTTGCGACGCCTGTATCTACGCGCCAGGCCGGATCAAATGGAAATCAGCATCCTGCGCGGCATCCTCACCGCCATGGAGAAAAAGGCCAATAACGCGCGCTGACACCCTCGCATCGATGCCGACTATCTCTTGCAGGGCTGTCAGCACACCCCAATAATGAAATGCTCAGGCATCGCGACAGCCCAATGCCGACTAGGCCCAAACAAGGATTGCTCATGTTCAGCCGTCTGCGAGAAGACATCAACAGCGTGTTCGCACGGGACCCGGCAGCCCGCAATGTGTTCGAAGTGCTGACCAACTACCCTGGGCTTCATGCGCTGCTTGCTCATCGTTTGAGCCATTGGCTGTGGCAGAAAAACCTAAAATGGTTGGCGCGCACCCTGTCGACGCTGTTTCGCTGGCTGACCGGTATCGAGATCCACCCAGGGGCGACCATTGGTCGACGCTTCTTCATCGATCATGGCCTGGGGGTGGTCATCGGTGAAACCGCCGAGGTCGGCAACGATGTCACTTTGTATCAAGGAGTTACCCTTGGTGGCACCAGCTGGAACAAGGGCAAACGTCACCCCACACTTGGAGACGGCGTGATCGTGGGAGCCGGCGCCAAAATTCTCGGTCCGTTCACCGTGGGTGCCGGCGCCAAGATAGGCTCCAACGCGGTGGTCACCAAGGCGGTGCCCGCAGGCGCCACGGTCGTCGGCATTCCGGGCAAGATCGTCAAGCGAGCCAAGCCGGACGTGGAGGAAGAACCTGTCTTTGATCCGGAACGTCGCGAAGCGATACGCCAAAAATTCGGCTTCGACGCTTACGGGGTGAGTCAGGACATGCCGGACCCGGTGGCCCATTCCATGCAGGCCATGCTCGATCACATGCACGCGGTGGACCAACGCATCGAAGTCATGTGCGCCACCTTGCGCAAGCTCGATGCCAGCTATCGCTCGGGACAGCTTCCTGAGCTGCGAAACGAGGATTTTGCCGGGGTTCTCGAGGAGGTCGACAGCGCCTGCCCGCCTATTCAGAAAAACGCTTCAAGGCAACAAACGTCGTCTGCGGATGAGAATGATGTTTCCGAATCCCAACGTTCTTCTACGACGCCCAACTCCTCATCAACCGTTCCTCGTCAGACCGAAAGTGGCCGCTGAGCAGCAAGACGGGAATTGTTGACCATTCTACTGGGTTTTCTCATAATGAGAGCCAACATAACGTCGAGGGGCATGTAACAGTGCTTTTTCGGCTGAATATTCTGACCGTTCACGGTCACTCATTTGATCGATTTTCGCGTCTGACACTTTATGCGCTTGACTACGAAAGGACGCTACGCCGTCACCGCCATGCTCGATCTGGCCCTGCATGCCGGCCAGCGCCCAGTCAGTCTGGCGGACATTTCCAGACGCCAGGATATTTCGCTGTCCTATCTCGAGCAGCTCTTTGCCCGGCTGCGTCGCGCAGCGCTCGTTACCAGCGTGCGCGGTCCCGGCGGCGGCTATCGATTGGCCGTGGCACCGGCCCAGGTCTCCGTGGCTCGGGTCATTGATGCAGTCGATGAATCCGTGGATGCGACCCGCTGTCAGGGGTTGGCGGATTGCCAGGCAGGCCATACCTGCCTGACCCATCATCTATGGTGCGAACTCTCCGACGAGATTCATGGTTTTCTCGACGGCGTGTCTCTGGCGGATTTGATCGATCGTCATGAAGTGCGCAGCATTGCCGCCCGACAGCGGCAACGACTCACGAGTGATACGATCGTCATCGACACACTTTAATTGTTCCAGGACGACGAATACCTTCATGGCCACTACTGCCTCCATCTATCTTGATTATGCCGCCACAACCCCGGTGGATCCTCGGGTCGCTGACATCATGGCGCGGCATCTGACCCTGGACGGTATCTTCGCCAACCCGGCTTCCCGCAGCCACATGCTGGGCTGGCAGGCAGAGCAGATCGTAGAGGGTGCGCGTCGTCAGGTGGCGGATCTTGTCAACGCCGATCCTCGAGAAATCGTTTGGACCTCCGGAGCCACGGAGGCGGACAACCTGGCTCTGATCGGGTTCATGCGCGCCAATCGTGGCCGTGGTCGTCATCTGGTGACGTCTGTCATCGAACACAAAGCGGTCATCGATACCGCAAGCGCCCTGGAAGCGGAAGGTTTCGACGTTACCTGGCTGACCCCAGAACCGGACGGGCGCATTTCGCCCACCAAGCTTGCCCAGGCAATGCGAAACGATACGGTGCTGGTGTCGCTGATGGCAGTCAACAACGAGCTTGGCACCATCAATGATCTGGCGGCGCTTGCTGAAATCGCTCACGCCCGCGGGGCCGCCTTCCATGTGGATGCGGCCCAGGCGGCAGGTCGTATCGAGCTGGATGTAGCGCGCCTGGGCATCGATCTGATGTCCTTGTCAGGGCACAAGGCCTATGGCCCCAAGGGTATCGGTGCGCTCTACGTGCGCCGCAGTCCGGAGATTCGCGTCGAGGCATTGATTCATGGCGGCGGTCATGAGCGCGGCATGCGCTCCGGCACGCTGCCGACTCATCAGATCGCTGGCATGGGCGAGGCTTTTGCCCTGGCCAAGAGTGAAGGAGAGGCGGATCAGGCTCGTATCGCCGATCTCGCCACCCGTTTTCTCGACGGTCTTGAAGATCTGGGCAACGTTCATCGCAATACCCAGGTCGATGTCTCCGTGCCCAATATCGTCAATCTTGCCTTTGAAGGTATCGATGGGGAGTCGTTGTTGATGGCCTTGAGAGGCATTGCGGTTTCTACCGGCTCGGCCTGCAACTCTGCAAGCGTCGAGCCGTCCTATGTATTGAAAGGTATCGGTGTGCCGCGAGCGCGGGCGCTGACGTCGCTGCGCTTCAGCTTCGGGCGCTTCACCACTGAAGCCGATATCGATGCCGCGCTGGTAGAGCTGCGGCACGCGCTGAGCGCAACGACCCATCATTAAGGAGGCTTTATGGCACAATTTTCGATTACACCCGCCGCCGCCCAACAGATCCGTCAGGCGCTGGATGAGCGCGGCCATGGCCTTGGCCTACGAGTGACCGTGAAGCCCAGCGGCTGCTCAGGCTATAGCTACGTTCTTGACTTCGCCGACCAGGAAGCGAGCAACGATGTCGCTTTTGAAGAACATGGGGCCAGGGTGTTCGTCGCGCCGGAAGCATTGACCATGCTCGACGGTAGTGAAGTCGACTATGTCTCGGAAGGACTTAACCGCTTCTTTCGCTTCAACAACCCCAACGTCAAGGATCAGTGCGGCTGTGGTGAGAGCTTTACCGTATAGGGCTGCCAGCATACAGCCACAGGCATTGATGTCTTGATGCGTTGTTGGCAGCAAGTCGCTATAATGGCGCGATTTTTCGATGATGAATATACTTTCATACATTGAATCATGTCCTTTGCGCGCCGCTCCTGCGGCGCGCAGCCGTCTCACACCTCGTTCACTTAATGGAGTTATCCGAAATGGCTGATCAACGCACTCTGTCCATCATCAAGCCCGACGCCGTCGCAAAGAATGTGATCGGTGAGATTTACAGCCGTTTCGAGAAGGCCGGTCTCAAGATCGTCGCCGCCAAGATGCAGCATCTTTCCCGAGAGCAGGCTGAGGGCTTTTATGCAGAGCACAAGGAGCGCGGATTCTTCAACGACCTGGTGGGCTTCATGACCTCCGGTCCGGTGATGATCCAGGTACTCGAGGGCGACGACGCCATCGCCAAAAACCGCGACCTGATGGGGGCTACTAATCCCAAGGAAGCCGCACCGGGCACCATTCGCGCCGATTTCGCCGAATCCATTGACGCCAATGCCGCCCATGGCTCCGACTCACCTGAATCCGCCGAGCGTGAAGTGTCCTACTTCTTCGGCAATGACGAGATCTGCCCGCGCGGGTGATCCGACGCCGCGGGGGCACGCTGCCCCCGCTCTCTGCTTCAAGACGTTTTCCACGACGTATCGATACCCTCATGACCGCACTCGCCTCCGCTTCTTCAAGCCCTACTCGCACCAACCTGCTCGGCCTTTCCCGAGAGCAGATGGAAGCTTTCTTTGTGTCCATCGGAGAGAAGAAGTTTCGCGCAACCCAGGTGATGAAATGGATTCACCATGAGGCTGCGACAGCTTTGACGCCATGACCAACCTGTCCAAGTCCCTGCGCACGCGCTTGGCTGAAGTGGCGCAGATACAAGGACCAAGCGTGGTCTACGAAGGCGCTTCGAAAGACGGCACGCGCAAATGGGTACTGGAGGTCGAAGGGGGCAGCTATGTGGAAACGGTGCTGATCCCATCGGAAAACGGCAATCGCCGCACGCTGTGCGTCTCTTCCCAGGTGGGCTGTACCCTGGATTGCAGCTTCTGTTCCACCGGCAAGCAGGGGTTTCAGCGCAATCTGAGCGCTGCCGAGATCATCGGCCAGGTGTGGGTGGCCTCGCGCAGCGCCGGGCCGCGCCAGGACAGTATCAGTCGTCCGGTGACCAATGTGGTGATGATGGGCATGGGCGAGCCCTTGCTCAATTACGATAACGTCGTGCCGGCGATGAAACTGATGCTCGACGACACTGCTTATGGGCTTTCCAAGCGTCGGGTTACCCTATCGACTTCAGGCGTCGTGCCCATGATCGACAAGCTCGGGGACGAGCTGGACGTGAGCCTGGCCATTTCCTTGCACGCGGCCAACGACGAATTGCGCAACGAGCTGGTGCCGCTCAACCGCAAGTACAATATTCGCGCCCTGCTGGATGCCTGTCAGCGCTATTTGGCGAAAGGCGCCGATCGACGCATGGTGACCATCGAGTACACCCTGATCAAGGACGTCAACGATCAGCGCCAGCACGCCGAGCAGCTTGCCGCGCTACTCAAGGAATTACCCTGCAAGATCAATCTGATTCCTTTCAACCCCTTCCCTCACTCCGGTTACGAGAAACCCTCGCGTAACCAGGCCATGCGCTTTCAGCAATGGCTGTATGAACTGGGCTATACGGCCCCGATCCGCATGACCCGGGGCGATGATATCGACGCGGCCTGTGGTCAATTGGTCGGGCGAGTCAAGGATAAAACCCGGCGTCATGAGCGCTATATTCAATCGATACAGATCGACGCCGATTAACCAAAATAAGGCAACCTTGACTTCAGGCGCTTACAACGCTTTGATGAGTACGTTTTATCTAATACTAACGTTAACCAACCTAGTCATTTTTCGGCGCTTGATGCAGCCTGGTCAGAGCCTGCTCATAGAGGGTCCCATGAGCCTATTTCGCTATCTTCCGATGCTCGGCAGGCCATGCGCCGTACTGTTCGCCTTGATATGGCTGTCGGGCTGCGCCGTGGAAACCGGGCCTGGCCTGAACAATGCGGCAACGGATGCCAAGCAGGCCCTCGAACTCAATACCACCATGGCCGTCGAGTACATGGAGCAGGGCAATCTGCCCCGCGCCCAGGCCAAGCTCGATCGGGCCCTCGAGATCGACTCCGACTCTCCTCGAGCACTGCAGGTCCAGGCAATGCTCTATCAACGCCAAGGTGAAAGCGCCATGGCGGATCGCTTTTTTCGTCGAGCACTGGCCATCGAACCCGGGTTCACTCAAGGGCGTAACAACTACGCAGCCTTTCTATATTCCCAGGGCCGCATTGAAGAGTCCTGCAGCCAGCTCGAACGCGCATCACAGGATATCAAGTACACCAACCGTGCCCAGCTACTCACCAATCTGGGCCTATGTCAGTGGGAGCTGGGTGACGCTACTGCCTCACGCACGAGCCTGACCCGTGCCCAGGCAGTGGATCCCCGCAGCGCCCGCAGCTACTTGGTGCTTGCGCGCATCGACTATGCCCAAGGCAATGACCAGCGGGCCTGGGAGCAGCTGCAATCCTTCATTCGTTTGGCCGGCACCACACCGGAAAGCCTCAAACTGGCACAGCAGCTCGCTATAGCTCGAGGCGACAGTGCCTCCGCTGCTTTCTATTCGCGCCAGCTCGATGCCCGAGACGACCCTTGACCCCCGAATCGAAGAGGAAGGCTCACTCATGAGCGACATACAAGAACGACAGCAAACCAGTTTCGAGCCAGCGCATTCCGGATCCGCCGGCAAGCTTTTAAAAAGCGAGCGTGAGCGTCAAGGACTCAGCCTCGAGGAAGTGGCCATACAGCTCAATCTGCGCCCGGCGGTTGTCGCCGGGCTGGAGGCGGACCGCTACGACGAAGTGCCCATTGCCGCTTATCGACGCGGTTATCTGCGCGCCTACGCCCGTCTGATGGGAATCGATGAGCGGGAAGTCGTGGATATCTACAACAGCCAGCACGGCCACAGCGACCATGAACGCAAGGTCACGCCGGTGCACAATGCCAAGCCGGCTTCCCGGGTCGGCCCTTGGGTCTTCAAGCTGGTAACGGTGCTCGTCGTTCTCGGTCTGATCGCCCTGACGCTGCTGTGGTGGCAAAGCCGTAACGGCAACGACATCTTCGACGGGCTAGGACTCGGGGAATCTGCCGAAATGGAGACCTTGAACGAAAACCCGGCGAGCGACGTTGATGGCGCAACCCCCGACAACGCCGCGGCTTCTGCTTCCAGCGAAAATGATACCGATCTTCCGCCACTACCGGCGGAAGACGAGGTACTGGGACTGGTTGACGAAAGCGCCACCACCGATGAAACCGTCGATACGCAAGAAGCATCCAACGATGACTCCGTAGCCGATGCTGATGCTGATGCTGATGCTGATGCCAGCATGATCGAGCCGGCCACCGCACCGGACATGTCCGATGACGACAATGATGTTCCAAACGGGCAGCCCGAAGAGCAAACCACCAACGACGTCACCAGCACCAGCGAAGAAAACACCGAAACACCACCGGCCACAGCACCTGACAGTCAACGTCTGGTTTTCGTGTTCAACGAAGAATCCTGGACCGAGGTTTTCGATGCGACCGAGCAGCGTATCCTGGTCGGTCTACAATCAGCAGGTACCGAGGCCACCGCAGAGGGTGAACCGCCCTTTCGTTTGACGATAGGCAATGCCAGCGGCGTCGAACTGCGGTATCGTGGCGAGGAAGTAGATCTCGGCACCCGGGCCGCCGGTACCAATGTCGCCCGTTTCACTTTGGGAGAATGAACCAGCCTTATGCACGCTCAATCTCCGATCAAGCGTCGCAAGTCGCGTCAAATTCATGTCGGCTCTGTCCCGGTAGGGGGCGATGCTCCTATCTCCGTGCAGAGCATGACCAATACCGACACCCTGGATGTGGACGCCACCGTGGCGCAGATCGAGCGCCTCGAAACTGCCGGCGCCGATATCGTCCGTGTCTCGGTACCCACCATGGACGCGGCCGAGACCTTCGGCCGCATCAAGCGTCGAGTCAACGTACCCCTGGTGGCGGATATTCATTTCGACTACAAGATCGCCCTGCGGGTTGCCGAACTCGGGGTGGATTGCCTGCGCATCAATCCGGGTAACATCGGCCGCGAGGATCGCGTACGTGCCGTCGTCAGCGCGGCTCGAGACAACGGCATCCCGATTCGTATCGGCGTGAATGCAGGCTCCTTGGAAAAAGACCTGCAAAAGAAGTATGGCGAACCGACACCGGCGGCACTGGTGGAGTCCGCTCTACGCCATATCGATCATCTCGAACGCCTCGATTTCCCGGACTTCAAGGTCAGCGTCAAGGCATCAGATGTATTCATGGCGGTGGCCGCCTATCGCGAATTGGCCGCAAGGATCGAACAACCTTTGCATCTGGGCATCACCGAAGCCGGCGGCCTGCGCTCCGGTACCGTCAAGTCCTCCATCGGTTTGGGCATGCTGCTGATGGATGGCATCGGCGACACCATTCGCGTGTCTCTTGCTGCGGACCCGGTAGAGGAGATCAAGGTCGGCTTCGACATGCTCAAGAGCTTGAAGCTGCGCGCCAAGGGCATCAACTTTATCGCCTGCCCCAGCTGTTCGCGCCAGAACTTCGACGTCATCGGCACCATGAATGAGCTCGAGTCGCGTCTCGAAGACGTCATGACGCCGCTGAACGTCTCGGTCATCGGCTGTGTGGTCAACGGTCCAGGTGAAGCCAAGGAAACCGATATCGGCCTAACCGGTGGCGATCCAGCCAACCTGGTCTATATCGACGGCAAGCCCGCGTCCAAGCTGCGTAACGATCATCTGGTCGACGATCTCGAGCGCCTGATCCGCGACAAGGTGCGCGAAAAAGAGGCGGCTCAAGAGGACGTGATTGCTCGTCAGGGCTAACGCACCGTTTCGGCGCGGCGCTGTAGCGGGTAAGATGGCCGACCGATCGATATGTTAGAGCCTGTTCCCAGGAGTATCCCTTGAGCAAAAACATCCAGGCCATTCGGGGCATGAACGACCTGTTGCCAGAACAATCGCCACTCTGGCAGTACTTCGAGGAACAGATCCGATCGTTGATGCGCCGCTATGGCTATCTCGAGATTCGCACCCCCATTCTGGAGCAGACCGCCCTGTTCGCTCGTTCCATCGGCGAGGTCACCGATATCGTCGAAAAGGAGATGTACACCTTCGAGGATCGTAACGGCGACAGCCTGACTCTGCGTCCGGAAGGCACTGCCAGTTGCGTGCGGGCCGCCATTGAAAACGGTCTGCTGCACAACCAGACTCAGCGTCTGTGGTATCAAGGGCCGATGTTTCGTCACGAACGCCCTCAGAAAGGGCGCTATCGTCAGTTTCACCAGGTCGGGGTCGAGACCTTCGGCATGGAAGGCCCGAACATCGATGCGGAGATCATCCTGCTCTCGGCACGGCTGTGGAAAGCAATCGGGCTGTTCGACCATGTGACCCTGGAGCTCAATTCTCTGGGCTCCCTGGCGGCCCGTCGCATCTATCGCGAGGCATTGACGGCCTATTTCGAGTCACACTTCGATCTTCTCGATGAGGATTCCCGCCGACGTCTTTCGAGCAACCCCCTGCGCATCCTCGACTCCAAGAATCCTGCCATGGCGGAGATGCTTGCTCAGGCGCCGCAGCTGCTCGAGTATCTTGACGATGAGTCCCGCGCGCATTTTGCAGCCCTCACGGATCTGCTCGATGCAGCAGGTATTGCCTATGTCATCAACCCTCGCCTGGTGCGCGGGCTCGACTATTATTCGCGCACCGTGTTCGAGTGGACCACCACGGCCCTTGGCAGCCAAGGCACCGTGTGTGCCGGCGGGCGCTACGACGGCCTGGTCGAACAGCTCGGCGGCAAGCCGACCCCGGCGGTGGGGTTTGCCATGGGCATCGAGCGCCTGATTCTGCTGCTCGAAACCCTGGATCTAGTTCCCGCAGAAAGTCAGCGCGGGCCGAACGCCTATCTGCTGGCCATGGGTGAGCGTGCCGAGCGCGAGGCACTGCTGCTAGGCGAAACGCTTCGCAATGCTCTCCCCCACCTGACGCTCCAGGTGCACTGCGGCGGCGGCAGTTTCAAGAGCCAGATCAAGAAAGCCGACAAGAGCGGCGCGCAATTGGCCCTGATACTGGGTGACGACGAACTCGATCAGGGCACCTTGGGTCTCAAGTTCCTGCGCGACGGGCGCGATCAGGAAACCCTGCCCCGAGATGCCATGATCGAACGCTTGAAAGAGTTGTTACGCTGAGCGAGTGATCCACACTCACCAAGGCTTTGAACGTAAAGGAGACCGCCCGTGGCGGAGCTACAAACCGAAGAAGAGCAGCTTGACGCCCTCAAGCGCTGGTGGAAGAACAATGGCACGTCATTGATCGCAGGCGTCGTGATCGCCATCGCCGGCGTGCTGGGCTGGGAGGCCTGGCAGAACTACCAGGCGAATCAGGCCGAGGCAGCTTCGCTGCGTTATCAGGAACTGTTGTCTCTTGCGAGTCAGGACGATCTGCCCGATGACGCTCAGAGCCGAGCTCAGGAGCTGGTTGGCGAGATCATCGACCATCATGACGGCACGGTTTATGCGGATCTTGCCGCGCTGCTGCGGGCACGCATGGCAGTCTCGAAGGATGACTACGAGTCGGGTAGTACCACCCTCGAAGCGCTGATCGCTTCTACCGATCGCGATTACCTCAAGGGATTGGCGCGACTGCGCCTGGCGCGGCTTCAACTTGCTCAGGGCGAGGCAGAGAAGGCGCTTGCCACTCTTGAATCCGGAGTGCCCGACTCTCTGAATGCACAACGTGCCGATACCCGAGGCGACATTCTCATCGCCCTGGATCGCGAAGACCAGGCCCGAGACGCTTATCAACAAGCGCTGCAACTCTCCCAAGAAGCCGGCCAGCCGGTCTATGGTGTACAGCTCAAACTCGACGACTTGGGGGCGAAGGACATTACGCTATGAAACTGACTCATTTGCTCGTACCTACCGTACTGGTCACTCTACTAGCCGGCTGTGCCGGCAAGGTCGAGCCGAAATACCCACCCAAGGAGCTTGAGTCCTTTGACTCCCGGGTCGAACTGAACAGCCTTTGGGATCAGGATATCGGAAGTGGTCTGGGTATCGCCCGCTACCCGATCACCCCCGCGCTGGACGACGGCCGCTTGTTTGCCGCGGATCAATCCGGCCTGGTACGTGCCATCGACGCCGCCAGCGGTGAAACGCTTTGGCAGGAAGAGCTGAACACGCCGGTTTCAAGCGGATTGACCGCCGTGGCTGGCCGTGTGTATATCGGTACTCGCAACGGTGAGGTGTTAGCACTGGATCAAGCGGATGGCACGGAACGTTGGCGCTCGCGGGTCTCCAGCGAAGTGCTTGCCCCGCCTCAGGCCAATCGTCGCCTGCTGGTCATTCAGAGCGTTGATGGAGCCATCACGGCGCTCGATCGCGAAACCGGTGCCGAGCGTTGGGTGTATACCGCCAATCAGCCGGCATTGACCCTGCGCGGTACCGGCACACCCCAGGTAATCGAACAGGTCACCTTTGCCGGGTTCGCCAATGGCCGCCTGGTGACCCTTGATAACCGTAGCGGCCAACCGCTGTGGGATCTGCGGGTTGCCGTTCCCCAAGGGCGCAGTGAAGTCGGCCGCTTGGTGGACCTGGACGGTCAACCCCTGTTGACTCGGGATGGCCGTCTCTACGTCACCAGCTACAACGGTCGCCTGCTGGCCCTGGAAGCCACCAGTGGCGAAATTCTATGGTCTCGGGAAGAGTCGAGCTATCTCACGCCATTGCTGGTGGGTGATACGCTGATCACCGTAAACGATGCAAGCCATGTATTGGCCCTGGATGCACTTTCTGGTCGTCTATTATGGGAATCCGATGCCCTGGAAGGCCGCTGGTTGACGTCCCCAGCCTTTGTCGGTGGAGACATTGCGTTAGGCGACTATGAAGGCTACGTGCATCTGCTCGCCCTCGATAGCGGCAGGTTCGCCGGCCGGCGTGATCTTGGCGGTGACGGTATCAGCTTACCGCTGCTCACTGACGATGGTCGGGTCTTCGCGCTGACCAACGACGGTGAGCTTAGCGCTTTCGACGTTAAATCGACCGAGGATTGAACGCGCCTATCATGAATCCCGTCATCGCCCTGGTGGGCCGCCCAAACGTGGGCAAGTCCACCCTCTTCAATCGTCTGACCCGCACCCGGGACGCCCTTGTGGCGGATTTCCCGGGGCTGACCCGGGATCGCAAGTACGGCAACGGCCAGCTGGGCGGCAAAACCTATACGGTCATCGATACCGGCGGCATCAGTGGCGATGAAGAAGGCATCGATGCAGCCATGGCGGAGCAGTCCCTGGTGGCCATCGATGAAGCAGACATCGTGCTGTTCCTGGTCGATGCTCGAGACGGGCTGAACGTCGCCGACGAAGCCATTGCCAACCATCTGCGGGTGAATCAGAAGAAGACCTGGCTGGTGGTCAACAAGACCGACGGGCTGGAAGAGCATTCGGCCATGGCGGACTTCTGGACTCTGGGTCTAGGCGATCCTCATGCCATCGCCGCGGCCCATGGGCGCAACGTCACGGCGCTGATCGATGAAGTGCTCGCCCCCTTCCCCGAGCGCGGCGAAGGCTATGCGACTCCTGCTACGGACAAGGGCATTCGCATTGGCGTGATCGGGCGGCCCAACGTGGGCAAGTCGACCCTGGTCAACCGACTGCTGGGCGAAGAACGGGTCGTAGTGTTCGACGAGGCCGGCACCACTCGGGACGCCATCGAGATCCCCTTCGAGCGTCGCGGGCGCCCCTACGTGCTGGTAGATACTGCCGGGGTCCGGCGGCGCAAGAACGTTAGCCTGATTGCCGAAAAGTTCTCCATCATCAAGACCCTGGAGGCGATCAAAGAGTGCCATGTTGCGATCGTGGTGCTTGATGCAAGAAGCGGGCTCGTGGAACAGGATTTGCACCTGCTCGACTACGTGCTGACCTCCGGCCGCGCCTGGTGCTAGCGGTCAACAAGTGGGACGGTCTCGAAAGCGAGCAGAAGGACAAGATGCGTACCGACATCAAGCGGCGCCTGGGTTTTGCCGACTATGCGGATCTGCATTTCATCTCGGCGCTGCACGGCACCGCCGTGGGCGATCTCTATCCGTCCATCGAACGTGCCTTCAAGGCGGCCAACGGCCATTGGTCCACCAATCGCCTGACCACCCTCCTGCAGGACGCGGTGAGCGAACATCAACCCCCTTTGGTACACGGCCGACGCATCAAGCTGCGCATGGCCCACCAGGGTGGCAGCAATCCGCCAATCATCGTCGTACACGGCAATCAGACGAACGCGCTGCCGGAAGCCTACAAGCGCTACTTGATCAATACCTTTCGCAAGGTATTGAAAATACGCGGTACGCCAATGCGCTTCGAATTCCGCTCTGGGGACAATCCTTTTGATAGCGACGCCAACGCAAGCGACCGTGAAAAAGCCAAGAAGCGGGAGCTGGCGAGAACCAAGGAAGCGCGCAAGAATCGTCGCTAGCTGTCTGCCCGACTGCTCATCTGACTGCCTACCCACTGACAGGCAAACTGCCAAGCAGCGCGACCGCTTCTCACGCCACGCAAAGTGGCATAACGCAATGCTTCCGCTTGAGCCTCGTCGCCCCACTGAACGTCTCGACCGAGATACCCGATCCAATGCCGGCACGCCTGAAGATAGGTGTCCTGATCGAAGGCATGAAAAGAAAGCCACAGGCCGAAACGATCGGAAAGCGAGATCCGCTCCTCCACCGCATCGCCGTAATGAAGCTCGTCGCCGACCAGATGCGTCTGGGTGTTGTCCTCCATAGACTCTGGAAGCAGATGACGACGGTTGGAGGTGGCATACAACAGCACATTTTTCGGCGGACCGGTCAGGGTGCCATCAAGCACGCTCTTGAGGGCCTTGTAGCCATCGTCGCTACCCTCAAAAGAAAGATCGTCGCAATAGACGATGAAGTGCTGCGTCGTATTGCGCAGCTGCTGTACCAGAGCAGGCAGACCCACCAGATCATGCCGATCCACTTGGATGAGTCGTAAGCCTTCCGGCGCCAGAGCGTTGAGCAGTGCCCGCACCAGGGAGGACTTGCCGCTGCCCCGGGCACCCCAAAGCAGCGCATGATTGGCCGGCAGGCCTTGCAGAAAGGCACGGGTATTGGTCAGTAGCGCACGCTTTTGCCGCTCGATACCGATCAAATCATCCAGGCCTAGGCTGTCCCGGAGTTCGACGGGTAGCAGCTGGCCACCCAGCGGATGACGCTGCCACAGGGCGGCCACGTCTTGCGCCCAGTCCAATTCTGGCGGCCGGGGGGGCAGCCAAGCCTCGACCCGATCGAGTAGCAGATTCAAACGTTGACTCAGTTCGTCATCCATGAATACAGGGCTCCTTGTTGACAATGGTTGACGCCGGAAGACATACAGGTATCTTGAAGCTCAACACCACCCCGGTCCAGACGGATGATATTCAGGAGTCAGGAAAACCGCATGAAATGGATCAACCGTAGCGCGTTGGGAGCACTGCTCATCTCACTCGTGGCCTGCAGCCAATCTCCCACCGGACGTTCCCAGCTGACGCTGTTTTCCGATGAGCAGCTCGATGAAATGGGCGAGCAGAGCTTTGCCCAGTACGAGAAAGAACTGCCGGTGGTCCAAGGGCAAGCCAATACCTATGTACAGTGCGTGGCACAAGCAATTACCAGGGAGTTGGAGTCCGGCGGTCAGTGGGAAGTCAAGGTATTCAAAGATGACTCTGCTAACGCCTTCGCTCTGCCCGGCGGCCATATCGGCGTCAATACTGGGCTTCTCAATGTGGCGAAGAACCAGAATCAACTGGCGGCGGTCATCGGTCACGAGGTGGCCCACGTGCTGGCAAGCCATGCCAACGAACGGGTCTCCCAGCAGGCAGCGACTCAAACCGGTCTTTCCGTCTTTCAGGCCGCGGCTGGACTCAATAGTGCCGGCGGCCAACAGCTGATGGGGCTCCTTGGTATGGGCGCTCAGTACGGCATCTTGATGCCCTTCTCCCGCCGCCAGGAGAGCGAAGCGGATGTGCTGGGGCTGGATCTGATGGCCCGGGCCGGATTCGATCCTCGCGCCAGCATCGATCTATGGCAGAACATGTCCGCCAGCAGCAACGGCCAGCCGCCGGTATGGATGTCGACCCACCCCAGCCACGGCCAGCGTATCGATCTTTTGCAGGCGCAAATGAATGATGCCATGGGCTACTACGAGCAGGCCCAGGCGGCAGGCAAGGTTCCCAACTGCCGGAGTCCGGGGTGATGGCGCGATGGGGGGCGCTGCTGCTTATCCTGCCGCTTTTCATACTCATGGGCGTCTATTTCTGGGAGCTTGGCGACATCCGTGAATGCCAGCTCTCCGGCGGTCACTGGGATGCCATTGCCTCGGCCTGCCGCGAACAGCCCCAGCCTTTCACTCCCTTCATCGAGCGGCATTCGCTATTGGTGAACGGGGGGATGCTGCTCTCGGTGCTGGGACTTGTGATGTGTTTTATTGGGTTTTACACCCGACGCTAGCTTGGGCGAAGCTGCTTGCGCAGGGCAGCAGTGTCCGGTCGCACGTTGCGCCATAGAAAGAAGGACTCCGCCGCCTGTTCGATGAGCATGCCCAGACCGTCCGCGGTGCGGGCGTCATGTTCAGCGGACCAACGCAGGAACGTCGTGGGCTCATCCGCGTACATCATGTCGTAGGCCAGGGCGTCGTCGGCGAACACATCCTCGGGAAGCGGCGGACACTCGCCGCCAAGGCTCGCGCTGGTGCCGTTGACGACAAGATCGAAGGTCCCCACTATTTCATCGAAGCCGCCGCCGGTGGTCTCCCCCAGTTCAGAAAACTCCTTGGCTAGCTGACGTGCCTTCTCCGGAGTGCGGTTAGCGATCATCAGGGTCGCCGGTCGTGCCGCCAGCAGGGGCTCGAGTATGCCGCGTACCGCCCCACCTGCTCCGAGCACTAGAATACGCGCCTTCTCCAGCGGGGCGGCCTGAGCCTGAAGATCCCGCACCAGCCCGACACCATCGGTGTTGTCACCAAAGATCTCATCGTTTCGACCCAGCACCAGGGTATTCACCGCGCCGGCAAGCCGTGCTCGAGGGCTAAGCACATCGCCCAACCGATAGGCGTCTTCCTTGAAGGGCACGGTCACGTTGGCGCCGCGACCCCCGGAGGCAACGAAATTGTGCCAGGCGCCAGCGAAATCCTTACGCGGCGCCTCGATCGCCTCATAGGACATTTCTTCGCCGGTCTGTTCGGCGAAGGCCGCATGAATTCTGGGTGACAGTGAGTGGCCGATAGGGTGGCCGAATACGCAGTAGCGATCGCTCATAAAAAACTCCAGCGTGGATATTCGATGACTTAGCCGGCGCTTTGCGGCTCCTGGTTCAACCAGTCTTGGGGCTGCAGATACCTCCGGTAAAGTACCTCCTCCCGACTACCGGGTTCCGGCATCCAGCCATAGTGCCATTCCGCCACCGGGGGCATGGACATGAGAATCGACTCGGTGCGCCCACCGCTTTGCAGGCCAAACAGAGTGCCCCGGTCCCAGACCAGATTGAACTCCACGTAGCGCCCACGCCGATAGAGCTGGAAGCCGCGCTCTCGCTCGCCGTAGGCGTCATCGCGCCGGCGCGTCAGGATCGGCAAGTAGGCGTCGAGAAAGCTATCCCCTACGGCACGCTGGAAGGCGAAGCAGCGCTCGAATCCCCACTCGTTGAGATCGTCGAAGAACAGGCCGCCCACCCCCCGGGTTTCGTCCCGATGCTTTAAATAGAAATACTCATCGCACCAGCGCTTGTAGCGTGGATAGACATCGTCACCGAAAGGCGCGCAGGCATCAAACGCCGTCTGATGCCAGTGCACCACGTCCTCTTCGACCGGGTAGAAAGGGGTCAGATCGTACCCGCCGCCGAACCACCATACCGGCGACTCGCCTTCCTTTTCGGCAATGAAGAAGCGCACATTGCCGTGGCTGGTGGGCACGTTAGGATTTAGCGGATGCAGCACCCAGGACACGCCAACCGCGTGAAAGCTGCGCCCGGCCAGTTCGGGTCGCGCCGCGGTGGCCGAGGGTGGCAGCGTCGCGCCAAACACGTGGGAGAAATTGACGCCACCTTTCTCGAAAACCGCGCCGTTCTCGATGACCCGGGAACGACCGCCGCCCCCTTCCGAACGCTCCCAGGCGTCTTCACGAAAGACCGCACCATGATCTTCTTCGGCCAAGGCCTGGCAAAGCCGATCCTGCAGATCCAGCAGATAGCGTTTGACGTCCTCGAGGTTGGCGTGGGCCACAGACAACTCCTTGAATTTGGTGCTTTTCGATAGTCAGTCACGCAGTATTTTGCCACTGCGCAAATCACGAATGATACTGGGCCGAGCATAGCCGCCAAGCGCCCCCTCGACCACATGAACGGCGGGGCCGAAATAGTCACGAACGGTGGCGCTATCGAGCGCAGGAGGCTCGCAAGCAGGGTTGGCGGAGGTAGAGACAAGAGGACCGCCGAAGGCAGCACAGAGAGCGGTGACCAGAGGATGATCGCTGACCCGCAGCGCCACGCTCGCATGTTCGCCCCGCAGCAGCGGCTGTGAGCGGCCATTGTCCGGCACCAGCCAGGTGACATGGCCCGGCCAGCCGGCGCCCAGGCGTTGGCGATCGCTCGCGTTCAGTTCATTCAGCCAGGGATCGAGCTGATGGATGTCACCGGCAATCAGGATCAGCCCCTTGGAAGGATCGCGCTGCTTGAGATCGATCAGCGTCTGCAGCGCGGCGGGATTGTCCGGATCGCAGCCAAGCCCCCACACCGCTTCGGTGGGATAGGCAATGATGCCGCCTTCTTGCAAGGTGTTGACGGCAGCTTCCAGGGCCTCGCGATCGATCATTCCAGGTGCTCCGGCTCGGCAAACGGAGCGCGAATTCTAACATGACCACCAGCGCCCAGCAGCCACCGCGTGGCAAAGCCTAGCGGGGCAGCCTCACCCATCCCCCCGGCGCCTGGGCCGCCCAGCCGTCGAGTTCCAATTCCAGCAGGCGCTGCTGGCAATAAGGAAAATCCCGCCCGGACAGTTCAATCAGGGTATCCAGCGGTGTTGGAGAGTCGCTGAGCAGCGCCAACAATGCGTCGCCGTTGACAGGTGTCACCACGGGCCGGGTATCGTCAGAGGACGAAACGGGCGTCGCGCTAGACGCCAGGCTCCACTGGCCCAGCTCGGCAAGAATGTCCTCGACGCAGGTGACCAGAGTCGCACCTTGTCGCAGCAAATCGAGACAGCCTCGAGCCTGAGGGTTATGGATTGACCCCGGCAGGGTGAATACCTCCCGGTTCTGTTCCATGGCCAAGCGTGCACTGATCAGCGAGCCGCTTTTTTGCGCCGCCTCGATGACCAGTACGCCCAAGGTAAGACCGGTAACGATGCGATTGCGGCGAGGGAAGAATGCCGGATTGGCCTTCAGTTTCGGCGCGTGCTCGCTGAGCAGCAACCCCTGCTGATCCAGCATACGCCGGTAAAGATCCGCGTGCCGGGACGGATAGACGACGTCGATACCGCAGCCCAGCACCCCGATGCTGCGTCCTTCTGCCTGCAATGCCGCGTGATGGGCGCGACCATCAACCCCCAGGGCCATGCCGCTGACCACGCAAAAGCCTCGCTCCGCCAGCTCTTTGGCAAAGCGCGCTGTGTTGCCAAGTCCCTCCCGGGTAGGTTTTCGCGTGCCCACGATGGCAATGCCCGGCGGTTCCAGCGCCGTCAAATCGCCCTTCGCCCAGAGCAACGGCGGAGGATCCGGCAACTCATCGAGCAATTCAGGCCAGAGGCCGTGATCGGGTGTCAGCAAATGGTGTGAAGGATGTGCCGCCTCCCAGGCCAGCGCCTGGTCCAGCTTGACCTGCAACGGACTTCGAGCAGGATGCTCGAGCCACAGGCGTAGTGCGTCCCGAGCGGGAGCAGGAAGCAATGCCAGCCAACCTTGGGGCCATTGCGGCTGGTGTTCGCGCAGCAGCGCCAGCCGTCGCGGTCCCATCCCGGGCAGCAAGGAGAGCACCAACCAATCCGAAACCGTCATGTTGTCAGTGCAGCCCTAGACGCGCGACCAGAGCGTCATCCGCCGGTGCATGAACGCGATCACCCACCGCCAGACTGCGACTGGCCTGCATGACCAGGGCATAGCTGATACGTTCGTAGGTGTAGAACACCATCAATAGGCCGGCGTCCTCCCCGGGCAAGCGCAATGTCTGCTCGGTGACCGGATCGACCACCGTCTCACCGAGCTGTTCGACCGCCAGCACGTCTCCGGGCGTGAGTCCATCACGGCGTCCTAGATCCAGCGCCACTACATCCAGGCGACCGATATAGCGCACGCCGCCGGGCACCGCCAGGATCTGCCCCTCACTCGTATAAGGCGCGGCGCTGGGTTGGAACTCCGACGTCGCCGGCAGTCTTTCCAAGGGCAGCACCTTGTCCCCCGGGCGAATCTCCTGGCGCGACGACGTTACCTCCAGCAGCGTGATGTCGTTTTCCTGACGCAGAAACCGCGTTTCGCCCAGGGTTTCCATTTCAAGCCCCAAAAACTCGCCGGTATCCGGGTCCAGGTAGCGCTGCCCAGGACGATAGAGCCCATAGTACCGTCCTGCCGGCAATTCACCGCGCACATAAAGCCGATCGCCGGCGCCACTGAGAATGCGGCGATCGTCCCCAGCCAGCACATAGGGCACGCTATCGACGTCATCGGGGCTAACGATCCGATTACCCTCCAGGAAGCTGCGCACGATATCCCAGGGCAAGGGTGCGATGGCGTCCCGCGCTGAAATGGAACGCACCTGGGGCGAGAGCCGCAGCACGTCTTCATCGTCACGCTCAAGGCCAAGATAAGGCCGCCCGTCACGGTAATAGAGATAGACGCTATCCCCGGGATAGATCAGATGAGGATTGGCGATCTGAGCATTGACTTCCCACAGCTCGGGCCATTGCCAAGGATACTTGAGAAATCGCCCAGAAATATCCCACAGGGTATCGCCCTTGACGACTTCGTAGCGCTGGGGCGCATCGCTGCGGATATCTTCTTTCAACGCGGCCTGTGTCGGCGACAAGAGCGCCATGCAGGCTGCACCCAGCGACCACCCAGACAGGCGTCGATGCCACTTGGCCTTGTTCTTTGTCTTTTGCATATCCTGCGCTCTGCTATGTGTTCCGCGTTTCAGAACTTTTGGTTTTCGTGCGGTCCAAGAACGCGATGCTTCCTCAAACCGAACAGCACATGAAAGACATATCGGCCAAGTTTCCCGATAGTTTGATACTATTGCGTTCATGAGCGACTAGACGGTTCTGCTGGTGAATGAATCGTCTTACAATGAGCCTATATTTTCGTACCACCGGATAACGGTATTTCCAACGCCATGGCCAAGTTAGAGATTCTCGAATTTCCCGATGAGCGACTGCGCACAAAGGCAACGCCGGTCGACGTCGTCGACGGCGAAATATCGACCCTGGTCGACGACATGCTCGAAACCATGTACGCCGCCAACGGCATTGGGCTGGCAGCGACTCAGGTGGATGTGCACCGGCGTGTGATCGTCATGGATGTCAGCGAAGATCGCACCCAGCCGCTGGTCCTGATCAACCCCGAGTACACGCCGATCGGCGATGAACGTGAGCCCATGCAGGAAGGCTGTCTCTCTATCCCTGAGTACTATGCGGATGTACCGCGTGCCTTGCGGGTTCATCTCAAGGCGCTGGATCGTGATGGCAAGCCTTACGAGCTTGAGGCGGACGGCTTGCTTGCTCACTGCATTCAGCACGAACAGGATCATCTCGAAGGCGTGCTGTTCGTGGATTATCTTTCGCCTCTGAAACGCGAACGGATAATGAAGAAGATGCAAAAGCGTCATCGGCAAATGCAGGACGCTTGATCCTTTTTCCTGTCTCTCCTTCAGCCTCATTGTTCTCCTTTAGTTTTAAAGGCCGGTCGATCCGGCCTTTGACGTTTTAGTCCTTCCCTTGCTCCGTTATCATTAGGCATCTGCTTCTTCATCACGGACGATTCTGATGTCGCGTTCCCTGCGAGTGATATTCGCCGGCACCCCGGACTTCGCTGCCGCCAGTCTGCAAGCGCTGGTTGGCAGCGTTCATGAAATTATCGCTGTTTATACCCAGCCCGATCGTCCCGCCGGTCGAGGGCGCAAGCTGACGCCCAGCCCGGTCAAGGCGCTGGCCCTTGAGCATGATATCCCCGTGTATCAACCCGTTTCTTTGAAAGAGACCGATGCCCAGCAAGCCTTGGCCGCTCTCGAGGCGGACGTCATGGTGGTGGCAGCCTACGGTCTGATCCTGCCTCAAACGGTACTCGATACGCCTCGCCTGGGTTGTCTCAACGTGCATGCCTCGCTACTACCTCGCTGGCGCGGAGCCGCCCCGATTCAGCGCGCCATCGACGCCGGTGACAGCGAATCCGGCATCACCATCATGCAGATGGATGCCGGGCTCGACACCGGCGCCATGCTTTTGACTCGCAACACGCCCATCGAAGCGACCACCACCGGCGGTGAGCTGCATGATCGCCTGGCACAGCTCGGGGGCGAGGCGATCGTCACCGCCCTGGATGACTTAATGGCCGGCAAGCTCATACCGACGCCACAGCCTGCGGAAGGCGCAACCTATGCTCATAAGCTATCCAAGGCTGAAGCGCAGCTCGACTTCACCTGCTCTGCCCAGGCGCTGGCCCGACGCATTCGAGCGTTCAACCCCTGGCCGGTCGCCTGGACGACTCTGAATGATCAGCCGTTACGGCTCTGGCTGGCCGAACCGGAAGAAGGCAATCCGGACGCTTCACACCAGACGAGCCAATCCGGCACATTATTGACGTCAGCGCCGGATGCGCTGCGTATCGCCTGCGGCCCAAAGGGGACCCAGGTATTGCGAGTGACCCGGGCACAGCTGCCCGGCGGCAAGGCGCTGACCGCGCAAGAACTGCTCAATGCCAAAGCCGAGCGTTTTGCGCCGGGATCGCGCCTTGGCAATACTGCTCAGGAGACGCATGAATGAATGATGCCCCCAGCGGTCAGGGCGTTCGCGCCGTTGCCGCGCGCGCTGGTGCCAGTCCTCACCGGCAAGGGGTCCCTTGCAAGCCTCGACGACGGCGCGGTGCCGGCCCGGGATCGCGCCTTCCTGCGTGCCCTGAGCTATGGGGTATGTCGCACCCTGCCTCGGCTCGAGGCGCTGGCCAATGAGCTTCTGCGCAGTCCTTTCAAGGCCAGGGACGTGGATGTGCAGGCACTGCTGTTGCTGGGTATCTATCAGCTGCTTTATCTGCGTGTTCCAGCCCATGCGGCGGTGGGTGAAACCGCCGGTGCCGCGCGTCTGCTGAATAAAGAGTGGGCGACTCGGGTGCTCAATGGCTGTTTGCGCCGCTTGCAGCGCGAAACAGACGAGCTGCAGGCCAAGGTAGATCGCGATCCCAGCACTGTCTGGCTGCATCCTGCCTGGCTGCTCAAGACGCTGCGTCAGGCCTGGCCCGAGGACTGGCAAACGATTGCCGAAGCCAACAACCACCCCGGTCCCATGACCCTGCGAATCAACCGTCGTCTTGGCAGTCGCGATGAGTATCTGACGCGCCTGGAAGCCATCGACAAGAGCGCCACCCGCTGTGAACACGCACCGAACGGTGTAACCCTGGCAGAGCCCTGCGATATCAATGAACTGCCTGGGTTTGCCGAAGGCGAGGCGAGCGTACAGGACGAAGCCGCACAGCTGGCTGCAGAGCTTTTGGCTCCCGCACTGAACGATCGGCCCGACGCAGGGTGCTGGATGCCTGCTGCGCTCCAGGAGGCAAGACCGCTCATCTGCTTGAATCCTTCGATATCAACCTGACTGCCCTGGACAACGACGCAGTGCGTCTGGGCCGGGTCAATGCAACCCTCAAGCGGCTGAATCTCAAGGCGCGGCTCAAGCACGCGGATGCCAGTACCCTGGATTGGTGGGATGGCGCTCCCTTCGATGCCATCCTGCTCGACGCGCCCTGCTCCGGTAGCGGCGTCATCCGACGTCATCCGGATATCAAACGGCTACGCCGTCCCTCGGACATACGCGACCTGGCGAGCCTGCAGGGGCGCATGCTGAATACGCTGTGGCAAACCCTGGCCCCCGGGGGCACGCTGGTTTATGCCACCTGTTCGGTCATACCGGAAGAGAACGCGGATGCCATCGATGCGTTTCTTGAGCGCACCGATGACGCCAAGGCAACCACACCTGGCGACGTCAGCTGGGGGCGAGCAGCGGGGGTAGGTCGCCAGCTGTTGCCGGTTGTCGGTGGTCATGACGGCTTCTTCTACGCACGCCTAGTCAAGATGGCGTAAGGCGAGCTCAAGGAAACCACCTATCATTGTAATGGTGCACAAGGCACTGCATGGTTAGCCCGCATTCTGACATCTCTTCATATCGGCACAGGAGCCGTTTCATGCCCAGCCACATCTACAAGAAGATTGAACTCACCGGCTCATCCCCCAAGGGAATCGAGGATGCCGTCGAGCAGGCCTTGGCCAAGGCCAATGAATCCCTGCACGACATGCGCTGGTTCGAGGTGACCGAAACCCGAGGTCATATCGAACACGGTCGCATTGCCCATTGGCAGGTAACCGTCAAGGTCGGTATCACCCTGGACTGATGTTCCTCTCCTCGGACCCGGTTTGCCGGGTCCGAACCCTGTCTTTCACCTGCCTCGCTGGTTTATGCTAGCGCCTCACAAAAGACTCATCCCGGGCGGATCCATCATCGATGAAGATTATCATCCTGGGCGCCGGCCAAGTTGGCGGCACCCTGGCCGAGCATCTGGCGCATGAAGAAAACGACATCACCGTCGTCGATACGGATACGGTACGCCTGCGCGAGTTGCACAACCGCCTGGATATTCGCACCGTGACCGGCTCCGCCTCCTACCCGATGGTGCTGCGCCAGGCGGGCTGCGAGGACGCGGACATGCTGATTGCGGTGACCAATTCCGACGAAGTCAACATGATCGCCTGTCAGGTGGCCCATACGCTGTTTCGCACCCCAACCAAGATTGCCCGGGTACGCGCCGCTGCCTACCTGACCCGCAAGGGGCTGTTTTCCAACGAAGCGATACCGGTGGATGTGCTGATCAGCCCGGAGCAGGTGGTCACCGACCACATCCGGCGTCTGATCGTCTATCCCGGGGCGCTGCAGGTGCTCGAGTTCGCCGGCGGCCAAGCCCAGCTGGTCGCGGTCAAGGCTTATTATGGCGGCCCGCTGGTGGGTCAGGAGCTGGGGTTCCTGCGCCGCCACATGCCCAATGTCGATACCCGGGTCGCCGCTATCTACCGCCAGAATCGCCCGATCATTCCCCGGGGCGACACGGTCATCGAGGCGGATGACGAGGTATTCTTCATTGCTGCCCGGCGGGATATTCGCGCGGTCATGAGCGAGCTTCGCAAGATCGAGCGGGACTTTCGTCGCATCATCATCGCCGGAGGCGGTAACATCGGCCAGCGCCTGGCGGAGCAGCTCGAGCACAGCCATCAGATCAAGATCATTGAGCGGGATCTGGAACGCTGCAGTCTTCTTTCCGAACGCCTTGATCGCACCGTGGTGCTACATGGCAGCGCCACCAGCAAACGTCTGCTGATCGAGGAAAACATCGAGGATTGCGATATCTTCTGCGCGCTTACCAACGATGACGAGGTCAACATCATGTCGTCGATGCTGGCCAAGCGCCTGGGGGCCAAGAAGGTGCTGACCCTGATCAACAACGCCGCCTACGTGGACTTGGTCCAAGGGGGCGAGATCGATATTGCCATCTCGCCCCAGCAGTCCACCATTGGCGGCCTGCTGACCCATGTGCGTCGCGGCGACATCGTCAACGTTCACTCCCTGCGACGCGGGGCGGCAGAGGCGATCGAGGCCATTGCTCACGGCGACTCCCGTTCATCGAAAGTCATTGGGCGAACCATCGATGAGATCGACCTGCCTGCAGGCACCACCATCGGCGCCGTGGTCCGAGGCAAGGAAGTGTTGATCGCTCACGACGATGTGGTAATCGAAGCCGGGGATCACGTCATCTTGTTCGTGATCGACAAGCGTCGTATTCGCGATGTGGAGCGCCTGTTCCAGGTTGGTCTGTCCTTCTTCTAAGAGTCGGTATGAAAAAAATGTCTTACGCAGCAGGAACCGCTGACTCATGAGCCTACGCGTTACGCTGCGCATTCTCGGGCTTCTGCTGATGGTATTCAGCCTGACCCTGGTCCCGCCCATTCTGATTTCGCTGCTATTCAACGACACGGTGTGGGATGCCTTTGTCATTGCCATGGCCATCACCTTCGTCACTGGTGCGGTGCTTTATGCCCCCAATCATAGCGCCCGCAAGGAGCTGCGCACCCGGGACGGATTTTTGATCACGGTAATGTTCTGGAGCGTACTGGGGCTGTTCGGCTCTTTGCCCTTGATGTTTGCAAGCGACCCGGCGCTGTCCTGGACCGATGCGATTTTCGAGTCTTTCTCCGGGCTGACCACCACCGGCGCCACGGTGATCACCGGCATCGACCTGTTGCCGGATTCCATTCGCTATTACCGCCAGCAGCTGCAGTGGCTGGGCGGCATGGGGATCGTGGTACTGGCGGTTGCCATTCTGCCGACCCTGGGTATCGGCGGCATGCAGCTCTATCGCACCGAGATTCCCGGCCCGCTCAAGGACTCCAAGCTGACCCCGCGCATCACCGAGACCGCCAAAGCACTGTGGTACATCTATGCCGCACTGACCCTGACCTGCTTTCTGGCCTACTGGATGGCAGGTATGAACTGGTTCGACGCCATCGGCCACAGCTTCTCGACGGTGGCCATCGGCGGCTTTTCAACCTATGACGCCAGCATCGGCTATTTCGACAGCGCCGCCATCGAGCTGATCTGCGTCGTCTTCATGATCCTCTCTTCGATCAGCTTCGGGCTGCATTTCGCCGTATGGCGAGAAAAGCGGTTGGGCCAGTACCTGCAGGACCCGGAATTTCGCTTCTTTCTTCTGTTTCTGGCCCTGCTCAGCATTACAACCATCGTCACACTGCTGGTCAGCGGCACCTACAGCGACATGACCGGGGTGCGTCACGGTCTGTTCGAGACCGTCTCTATCGCCAGCACCGCGGGTTTTGGCGTTGCGGACTTCTCGATCTGGCCTGGCGCCCTGCCCTTCATGCTATTCATCGCTGCCTTTGTCGGCGCCTGCTCAGGCTCTGCCGGGGGCGGCATGAAGGTGATCCGTATTCTGCTGATTTTAAAACAAGGCATGCGGGAAGTGCTGCGTTTGATTCATCCCAGCGCGGTCATCTCGATCAAGGTGGGCAAGATGCGCGTGACGGACAGCGTCTCCCAGGCGGTATGGGGATTTTTCTCCGTCTATGTGATGCTGTTTTTCCTCATGCTGGTGGGCATGCTGGCGACGGGGCTCGATCAGGTCACCGCCTGGTCCGCAGTGGGCTCTGCTCTCAACAACCTAGGCCCTGGCCTCGGCGGGGTCGCCAATCACTATGGCAACATCCCGGCTGCCGCCAAGTGGATACTAGTGATCGCCATGGTATTAGGGCGCCTTGAGATTTTCACCGTACTCGTGCTGTTTACCCCGGCCTTCTGGCGCCGCTGAGTCGGCGCAGAAGAAGATAACCATAGATCGGCAGATTGATGGCCAGCACAGCGATGCCCAGCCACAGCTGAATTGCCGGGGTCAGCCCCGCTGGATAGATGACAGCGATCAGATAATGCTCGATGAAACCGCCGGCATAGCCGGACTCTCCAGCAGCACGTAGCAAGGCGTTCTCTAGTGGGGTCAACGGGCAGATCCAGCCATTGAGTTCGAGAGCCGCCGCCCAGGCTACTGTCGGCAAGTGCCACCAGGCCAGGCGTGGCCAGCGCAGCACGGCAAGCCCTCCCAGCACCACGAAAAGAATGAACGCCAGATGCAGGATCAGAACCGCCTCGGCGGCAATGTGATAGCCCACGGATTTCTCCTTATCACTTAAGCGACACCGTTACCAAAATATCAGGATGATACTGTGCTTGGACTGCCCTGCTCCCTTCATGGATAATTAGCGGCCTGATTGATTCCGTTGCAAGCGAGCGTTCATGACCGATACCCAGGCTATCACTACCGAGGACGCCATCCGTGGCCCTCGCCGCGTCGTCGAAAACGGTGATACCCGCTACACCCTGCTGGGTACCGCCCATGTTTCCCGGGCCAGCGCCGAGGAAGTCCGTGCCCTGATCCGCTCTGGAGAGTTCGATGCCGTAGCAATCGAGCTGTGCGAGTCCCGCTATCAGAGCCTGACCAACCCCAACGCCTTGGCGGATCAGGACTTGTTCCAGATCTTTCGCCAAGGCAAGGCCGGCATGGTGGCGGCGAGTCTTGCTTTAGGTGCTTTCCAGCAGCGCGTGGCAGAGCAATCCGGCATCGAACCCGGGGCCGAGATGCGCGCCGCGGTCAATGAAAGCCGCGATGCGGATCTACCCCTGCTGCTGATCGATCGGGAAGTAGGCACTACCTTGAAGCGCGTTTATGCCAACGTGCCCTGGTGGCAGCGCATGGGGTTGATCACCGGCCTGTTCGGCAGCCTGCTGTCTCGTCAGCAGGTTTCCAGCGAAGACATCGAACGGCTCAAGCAAGGCGACGTGCTTGAATCCACCTTCAATGAGTTCGCCGAACAATCCGAGGCGCTCTACACCCCTCTGATTGCCGAACGAGATCGCTATATGGCCCTGCGCCTGTTGGAAGAGAATCCGCAGGATCGCTATCGCAATGTGCTGGTGGTGATTGGCGCCGGGCACCTCAAGGGCCTTTCGGAGCACCTCGAACAACCGCTGCCGCAGGCTCCTGCTACCGAGCGGGAACAACTGGAAGCGACACCGCAGCGTGGACGCTGGTGGAAGGCGATTCCCTGGCTGATCACGGCGCTAGTACTAATAGGTTTTGCCATCGGATTTTCTCGGGACAGCGAGCTTGGCTGGCAGCTGATCGGCGAGTGGTTCCTGATCAATGGCGTGCTTTCCGGCCTTGGTGCCGCCATTGCCCTGGCTCACCCGCTCACCGTGGTAGCGACCTTCTTCGCCGCCCCGCTGACCTCGCTCAACCCTACCATTGGCGCCGGCTTCGTGGCCGCCGGGGTGGAGCTTGCGCTGCGTAAGCCCAAGGTACGAGACTTCGCCCAGCTGCGCCACGACGTGGCCGATGTAAAAGGCTGGTGGCGCAATCGCGTTTCCCGCACGCTGCTGGTGTTCATACTGGCCACCGTGGGCTCTGCCGCCGGCACCTGGATTGCCGGGCTACGAATTGCCGGCAAGCTGTTTGGTTGAATCATTGCCCAAGCGGGCTGTCCTAAAGGGCGGAACCGAGCCCACCCGATTCGGTTTTCGCCTCTTAAAACCAATGGAGAAAGAACGTGAAGAAATCCAGAATTCGCGACAACGCGCTAAAGGCGTCGTTGCGCACACCGATGTTTCGCATGCAGCAGCAAACACCCAAGAAGGGCAAGGGCAGCTATTCTCGCAAGGGTCGGCGGCCCTGCCACCAGCCTATTGCCAAGCGGCCTGATCAGGTTGTTTCGCAATAGGGCTGCATTTTTAGCCTGTATTTTTCGAAAAGTTCAGATAGCTTGGACAACCCTGCACCATGTCGCTCGACACTACACGCATCAATCAATCCATGACCCACTTCGACGGCCAGGATGCGATCTGGCTGTTCGGCTACGGTTCGCTGATCTGGAAGGCGGGCTTTCCCTATCTGGAGCGGCGCCCGGCCTACATTCATGGTTGGGTGCGGCGTTTCTGGCAAGGCTCTCATGATCATCGCGGCACACCGGAAGCGCCGGGGCGGGTCGCCACCTTGGTGCGCCAGGCAGGCGCGATCTGTCACGGCATGGCCTATCGCATTACCCCCGAGACTCTGGGGCCTCTCGATGTCCGTGAAAAGAACGGCTATCTGCGCCTGGTAACCGAACTGCACTTCGAGAAGAGCGAGCGTATTGAAGGACTGGTCTATATCGCCACCGAAGACAACGCCGCCTTTCTCGGCGATGCTTCATATCATCATATCGCGCAGCAAATTGCAGGAGCCAAGGGGCCGAGCGGCCCCAATCGCGACTACCTGCTGAATCTGGCGGCGGCGCTACGTGAGCTGGATGTCGAGGACCCACACGTATTCGAGCTGGAACGATTGCTGCCTCCCCTAAAGCCGACAAAAGAGTAGACTGACTCGAGTCACACTCAATTTCATTACCACAGCAAGACGAGAAAGATGATGAGCAGCAAGATCAGCGTAGCGTCTCCCTTGGTCATTCTCCATGGCGACGAAATGGCCCAGGTGGCTTTCGAGAAGATCCTTGAGATGTTCGTGACTTCGCGTCTGGACATGGAACTGGTCGATATCGATCTGTCTGCGGAAAATCGTCTGGCGACCAACGGTAAAGCCGTCATGAACGCCATCGAAGCGCTCAAGCAGCACGGCGTGGGCATCAAGAACGCCGGCATGACCGTCAACCGGGATCAGCTGACGGCTCTGCTGGAAAAGCATCCGAACATCGTCAAGAACGCCCTGCATCCACTGGCCACCAAGTCACCCAACGGCGCCATTCGCAAGGGTATTGGCGGCAACATCACTCGGGAAGACATTCAGTTTCGCAATCTGGAGTTCGACAAACCCGAGTGGATCGGCCGAGACATCGAGGTCGACACCATGATCAGCGGCGGCATCAAGGAGAGCTACAACGAGCTCTCCAGCGCCACCGGTATCGTCAAGCTGATGTTCGTCGGTGCCAGCGGCGACCCGGTCGAGTTGCACCGCCGGGAGGTCAACAAGGGAGATCCCTGGCTGCTGGCCACCAACGATATCGACGATATCAAGGCTGGGCCCATCGCTTCTTCAAGCGGGCGATCGATGAAAAGCGCGATATCTATCTCGGCCTCAAGGATACAGTCATCGCCGGCTACGACGGCGCCATGCGTACGGTCATCGAAGAGATCTACCGGCAGGAGTATCAGCAGCAGGTCGAATCCCTAGGGCTTGCCTATCATTATGAGCTGATCGACGCTCAGGCGGCACGTATCGTAGCCAACCCGCCCGAGCGGGCCCTATGGGGCGTGCCGGACAACACCACTGGGCGCAAGCTCTTCAAGCTGGTCGAGCAGCTCAAGCGCTACGGCATCCCTAAGCGCGAGGCCCAGGTGTCGCTGTCTCGCATGAGCGCAGGGGGCGGTGATCAATACGGCAGCTACAACATGCCCGCCGCAGAAGACGGCATCCTCAAGGTGATCGTCGACGGCGAGGAAAAGCATGCCCGGCGGGTGAAGGAAGGCGACCCGATTCTGCTGATGTCCAACGATGCCCAGGCCATCAAGGACTGGGTACTGCAGGTATTCCGGGATGCCTCGCGCAAGAAGAAGGAGGTCTACTTTGGCCTCAAGCGCGAATACATGAATTACGATGAGGTGTTCAGCACCGTCATCACCGATGTGCGCTACGAGCTAGCCCAGGCTGGTACTGCGCCACCCTCCTTTATGATCATGCGGCCCTCAAGCCAGCTGATCAAGATGATCACCGACCCACCCCGCAACGCTCTCTACCCGGCCCAGAATCTGGATGGCGACATCTTTTCGGACATCTCCGCCGCCCTGGGCGGGAGTCTTGCCACAGCAAGCTCCATCATCGAAAGCAAGAACGGCACCATGCTGTTCGAGGCGCCTCACGGCACCGCCCACGATCTTTACCTGAAATACCAGGAAACGGACGGCAAGGAAGCGCACTTCAACTCCTCGGCGCTGCTGTTCGCCGTGGCCAACGCCCTGGAAACCCTGGGCGAGCGGGAAGGCAACGACCCTCTTGTCAACTACGCCACGCAACTGAAAGAAGCGCTGATCGATACCGTCGATGCCGGCATCATCACCGGCGATTTGAAAGGCAAGACTGCCAATCCGGACAAGGAGCAGATAGTGGATATGCAAGGCTTTCTCGATGCGGTGGAAAAGCAACTGGCGAGATAATTCAAGATAGCGCCGAACCGGTAGCAGGTGATTCGATCAAATCAGTGGATTAAAATTGGCGAATCAATAAAGTGTCATTGGCCGTTGCGGCTTGTAAGCCAGACGGCCAGGCGCTCTTTGATATCGAGTAGGCGAGATTCGGGTAGTTCTCTTAAAAAGCCATGTTGTAAATTGGTATACGGAAAAGGCATCAGTGCGATCTGTCCGGCACGTTTCATGACCAGCGTTCCTTCAGATCGTCTTCCGAGTAAAGGTCAGACTCGTCGCTGATACCACGCATGGCCTGATCCACGCTCATGATCTGAAACTGATGTTCTGACCATTCTCCGTGGTCATCCTTCAGCGTAGCAGCGCGACCATGCTGTTGTTCCAGAAACGTGACAAAGTCCAGCACTTCTTGTTGTCGAAACGCCGGCAGACGACTCACTTTGGCCATCAATTCTTCAAGTTGCATAAGCGCTTACCCATCATTGACGACTTCTCGCAAGCATAGCACACCTACTTTTTTTGCAACGCGCCTTCAGCCGCTTTCAGAAAGCCGATCCAGATCCGAGACAACATCCTGCCTGGGATCTGCATCGCGTATCACGAACTGCGCATTGCCTTGTCGATCGAAGGCGAAAACGGCACTGGAGTGGGTGACATCGTAATTGCCGTTTTCGTCTTTTTCGTCGTATTTGTAGGTAATGCGATATTGGTTGGTAAGTGAATCGATGTCGGCCTTGTCGCCGGTGAGCCCAACAAACTGCGGGCCAAACGCGTTGGTGTAGCGCTTCATGATCTTCGGGGTATCCCGGGATGGATCGACGGAGACAAACAGTATCTGTATGTCGTCCCGCGCTTTCTCATCGAGCTGCCTGGTGATCGATGCAAGCTCGGCAAGGGTGGTGGGGCAGATGTCGGGGCAATGGGTATAGCCAAAATACAACAGCGTGGGTTTTCCAAGAAAGGCGTCTTCGCTCACCTGCTCGCCGTTCTCATCGACGAGATTGAAATCAAGCGGCGGCATGATCTCGGATACGTCGTTGGTTCGCCAGTCGCGACCATCGCATCCTGCTAGCCACAGCGATACTAGTACCGGCAACAACCCTCTATGCATGGATGTCTCCTGCGTGGCTTTTTTACATCGACGCCGGGGACACGACTTCAAAGTCCACGGACAAACGCCGATCATCTTCGAACTCAAGCTCGACGCTTACCTCATCTCCAACGGATAACGGCTGCTTTGGCTGCATGAGCATGAGGTGATACCCCTTCGGCGCAAACTCGAGACTCTTGCCCGGTGCCACCTCGAGCTGGGATATCGACTCCATGCCAGCCATCCCGTCTTCGTTGGTGCTGCGATGCATCTCGACCATACCGAAAGCATCGCTTTGCGCCCCTACTAGAACCACAGACTTGTCGCTGGTGTTGTCGAGCGTGAAATAGCCTGCCGCCGGCAGATCGCCGGGCAAGGCGCGTAATCGAGCATCCTTCACCTCCAACTCCGCGGCATAGCCACTGCTCATCGACAACAGCGCCAACAGTACGCCTATAAGCAGCGCATAAAAGCCTCGATACTTGATGTTTCGCTTTTCGCTAGGCATCGGTTTCATTCTCCATTTAGAGAAATGCTGAAGGGCAGGATGCAGGTCGTGCCTATCCGACGCTAGCAGATTCGCTCGCCGAGCAGACTCTTGAAATATGCAGCATTTGGGAGGTGGAGCCAATCGAGAATGACTGGCATTAACAAAAAGCAGACAAACCGCAATTCGACGTATAGCGCCGCGAATTGACATCAAGAATGACCGTCTCGTTGACCTTGTCATAGAAAAACGAAGCGTAGCCCTGATTGGATGAGGCCACCTTGTACAGACCACAGACGCCGTAGCCGTGATTGACCTGCTGCAAAAACTTGAGCTCTATCGCATTCGAGGATTCGAGCGCCGTCGCAAGTGCCTGCTGGATACGATTGTCGGCACGACTTTCGGACACTGCCTGACCGCCGAAGATGGCACCGGCGAGCACCAATATCAGCGCTATCGGAACGACGATATTCAAAATGAGTCCGCGGGTAGGTTTCATGAAACCATGATAATGGGTCTTGTGTTTGGGGTACAAGCAAACCGCTTGAAGAATGCCGCAAGGCTTTTTGTATTCAATAAACGAAATAAAAAATATAGAAACGATGCCGGCAAAGAGACCAAATGCTGACGTTACTGCCGACTTATTGAAGAATAATCTTTATTTATTTCGTTTAAATTAAAAAAACATTGTTGGCACCGCCTCCTAGCCCTGTATCGGGACATCGACACCATGGCCACGATCATTCCCGCTCTCAGCACCATTTCCAGAATGACCGGTGGCGAACGGCGCTTCGGCCAGCGGCTGGAAAGCTTGCTGGAAGAGGACTATCTGGTCTGGTACGACATTCCTCTCGGGCGTCAACGTCGCTATCCCGACTTCATCATCCTGCACCCTGGCCGCGGCCTGCTCTTTCTCGAAGTCAAGGATTGGAAGCTCGATACTCTCAGGTCGATCACTCCGGAAAGCGTCGTACTTGATACCAATAGCGGTCGAAAAACAGTCAGCAACCCGCTGACCCAAGCTCGCCAGTGCTCCTTTGCCGCCATCGACCAGTTGAAGCGTGATCCACAGCTGATCCAGGCTGACGAACGCTACCAGGGTAAGCTGTGCTTTCCCTACGGGTACGGCGTCGTATTTCCCAACATCACCCGCCGCCAATGGGATCAAGTCGTTCCCGAGGAAGAGCAGGAGCGCATTCTTCCCGCGCATCGCCTGATCTGCAAGGACGAGATGCTTACCACCGTGGACCCGGAAGCGTTTCAGCAGCGCCTCTGGGACATGTTCGACTATCGCTTCGGCGAGCAGCTGAGCGTTCCGCAGATCGACAGGATTCGCTGGCAGCTCTTCCCTGAAGTGCGCATCGACTCCCCCACCAAGGATCTTTTTGATGACGAGCATTCGAAGGATGAGACGGGTGAGATGGATGAAGAGAAGCCAACCAATCTGATTCCCGACATCATGCGGGTCATGGACATCCAGCAGGAACAGCTGGCCAGAAGCATGGGTGATGGTCACCGGGTGATCCATGGCGTCGCCGGGTCCGGCAAGACGCTGATCCTCGGCTATCGCTGCCTGTATCTGGCCCAAGCGATTCAAAAGCCGATCCTAGTGCTGTGCTTCAATATTACTCTGGCAGCCCGCTTGCGCTGCTTCATCGCAGAAAAGGATATCGAGGACAAGGTAAGAGTCCACCATTTTCACGAATGGTGCGGCTTGCAGCTGAAGACCTACAACGTGGATCTACTGCCTGGAACACGACCTGTTTACGAGCGCCAGGTGGAAAGCGTCATCCAGGCGGTTGATCAATCACGAATCCCCCGAGCACAGTACGGCGCACTGATGATCGACGAAGGACACGACTTCGAGCAAGAATGGTTCAAGCTGGTCGTGCAGATGATCGATCCGAGCATCAACTCCCTTCTGCTGCTTTACGATGACGCCCAGTCCATCTATCAGAAAAGCTCGATCAAATTCCCGCTTTCCGCCGCCGGCATCCAAGCCCGCGGCCGTACCACGATTCTCAAGCTCAACTATCGCAACACCCGGGAAATCCTTACCTTCGCCTACGACTTTGCCAAGGACTTCATAAAAGCGCAGGACGCGGACGAAGACCACATTCCGCTTATTGCGCCTGAAGTGGCCGGCGTAAGTGGCCCTCCCCCCGCCTTTCGCCATTTCAAAACCCTCCAAGACGAAGCGCATTTTTTGGTGCGCTGCATCACGCAATGGCAGGCCCAAGGGTGCGAGCTCAACACCATCGCCATCGTCTACACCCAAAACGCCCAAGGGCAGCGGTACCACGACGCCCTCAAGGCTGCCGGAATACCCAGCTGCTGCCTACAGAGCACCGCGGACAAGCGTGCCTATGATCCACAGGTAAACCAGGTAGTACTACTCAGCCGCCAGAGCAGCAAGGGGCTGGAATTCGACACCGTGATTCTCTGCGGACTAGGAGCACTGAAAGACAACGAAGAGAACCTGGCCCAGGAAGGGCGCCTTTTGTACGTAGGCATGACGCGAGCGCGGCGAAGGCTACTCGTTACCGGCAGCGGGAATAATTGGTTTGTCAGCCGGTTTTGTGAAATGACGGCGGATTAAAGGGGTCAGCGTATCTTCGCCTTGATAAGTGCCACGCTTCGCTCGTCGCTGATGCTAGTCTTGAACTTGAAAAGGTAAAACGACTGTACGTCAAGTAAAAGAGACCGGAGTAACGGCCCGGCCAAACTCAAGCCAGTCAACGGCGCAAACCCATGTTACGTATATTGCTGTGGCTGTTACTAGGTTATGCAATGCTGGTAGTGGCGGCCTGTGCCTTTCAGGATCGGCTGCTGTATCTGCCCCAGGCGCGTGAGCATGTGGCCACGCCGGCGGACATCGGCTTGACCTGGGAATCGGTCAAACTGCGCACCGACGATGAGGTGACGCTGGATGCCTGGTGGGTACCAGCCGAGTCTCCACGTGGCAACCTGCTGTTCTTCCATGGCAATGCCGGCAACATCTCGCACCGCTTGGCGTCGATCCAGCAATTCCACCGGCTCGGGCTTTCGGTATTGATCGTCGACTATCGCGGCTACGGCAAGAGCGAAGGACGTCCCTCCGAGTCGGGTACCGCCCTTGATGCCCGCGCCGCCTGGCGCTGGCTGGACGAGACACATGGCATCGAGCCGGGAAAGATCGTGATTTTCGGCCGCTCGCTGGGGGCGGCAGTCGCTGCGGAGTTGGCCAAGGAGCTGAAGCGGGAAGCCAGACCCGCGGCACTGATCCTGGAGTCGCCTTTCACCTCGGTGCCGGCGTTGGCCCAACGGCTCTATCCTTTCCTGCCGGCTCGCTGGCTGACCCGCTTCGAATATGACGTCATTGCCTACGTCAAGGAGATCGAGACACCGGTACTAGTGATCCACAGTCTTGACGACGACATCATTCCGTTCGCCGAGGGCGAAGCCGTCCATGCGGCGGCCCCTGAGCCCAAGCGCTTGCTGGTCATCGGCGGCAGCCACAACACCGGGTTCCTTGAGAGCGAATCGATTTATCTGGAGGGGATCGATGCCTTTTTGAGTGAGCGGACGGGGTTGCCACGGCTGCGCTGAACGTCACTTGGGATTGCCAGGCCCACCAAGACAACATGTATTCAATAGCTTACGGGACGTCCGTGGCGTTACCCTGCAGCACAATGCATAACTATGCGGGGCCCGTACCCGCAAAACTTCTGCAGGGCAGTCCCAGCCTTTGTATCATCCTGTGCCAGCACGCTCGCCCACCCTGCTTTTCTGGCTGACGGAGCCCTCAATCCTTTTTTATCTTTAATTTTTGTGCACCTAAAGTACACTAAAATCGTTTTTGTTAAATAGCCGTGCGGCAATTTCTTTGAAATTATTATAATGTGTTACCTATGAGTGCACATAAAGCAGAAAAATTAAAGAATACTCTCGAAGCTGTCCCTCCCGGCTTCATGGTTGATTCTGACTGGCTGAAACGCCATGAAGTCAGCCGCTTCCTCGCGCGCAAATATGTTGATCGCGGCTGGCTGATGCGCGTGACCCGCGGCGTTTTCCTGCGCCCGGCACCGGGTGCAGGAAAACCCGACACCATCGACTGGAAGACCTGCTTGCTCTCTATGCAGCACATCATGGGCTACGATGTTCACATCGGTGGCATGGCGGCGCTCGCGCTGCAAGGCTACAGCCATTATTTGCCGCTGGGCGGGAACGCGCCGGTTTGGGTCTATGGCGAAGGCACACCAAACTGGCTGGTCAGGCTACCGCTGAACGCACCTCTGGAAACACGTACCACGACCCTCTTCTCCGATCCGGCCCTCGGCCTTGCCAAGGACGGCTCCAACGCCGCAAGCACCCTGCCTTGGGACTGGCAACTGAGGATGTCATCACCCGAACGGGCGGTCCTGGAAGTCATGGACGAGCTGCCCGGCCATGAGAGCTTCCACAATCTCGATATGGTGTTTGAAAGCCTGACGACCCTGCGCCCGCGCACCCTGTCAGCGTTGTTGCACAGTTGCAGGAAGATCAAGGTTACGCGGCTGTTCTTCGTCTTTGCCGACCACCATAACCACCCGTGGCGCAAGCGCCTCGATCCGCAGGAATTCAATCTCGGAAGCGGCGACCGCGCTCTGGTCAAAGGCGGCAGGATACACCCGCGCTACCGCATCATGGTGCCGGAAGAATTTGCGATAACGGAGACAGCCGATGGCGCGTGAAGTTTACGAGGCACAGGTCGCCCTGCTCGTACGCCTCCTTCCCTATGTCGCCGAAGAAGGCATCTTCGCCCTAAAAGGCGGCACGGCCATCAACCTCTTCTACCGCGACCTCCCACGTCTTTCGGTTGATATCGACTTGACCTATTTGCCGGTCAAAGACCGTGCCGAAAGCCTTGCCGAGATCAATGAAGCGATGGACCGAATTGCCACTGCCATCGAGCGCCCGCAGGCCGCTGATCTCCCCGCGGTGCGCTGGAAACTTATCAACCTGAACAAGCTGATCGGGCAGAATGCGGAAAAACACATAGCCCAGCGTAAAGAACTGGAAGCGCTGTTCTGAGCTCACTCGGCAACAGCGCCAAAATCATGAGTAATGGTTAACGCTTTAGTAGTTGCAGGACCCAGAATGCTCGAGGCGTGATCTGGCAGTAACAGTATTCATAATGGCCTTGCGAAGATCAATGGAGGGAGACTTTTCACCTTGGCAATACGGACACCAGATCTAGAAGGAAAATATACCGAAGCGGAGAAATGATGGATCTGGTTGGTGGGCCCAGCAGGACTCGAACCTGCGATCAAGGGATTATGAGTGCAATTTTGTAACATTTCGGACCGCGCCTGCAATGCGGTTGTACTTTAAAATCAATTAGTTAACAGTTTCCATCATTCACGCTAGCCACACAGATTCCCTGCAATCAGCAACCAATTCGCAACCAGACTTGCAACCCATAAACCTGGCAGATTGAATCGGGTATTGTCCAACTGATGGGGTCCGCCTCAGCCATCAATGCGACTCCTGGTCTTGGCGATACTGTTCACTCGCCTGCTGTGGCGGTGCATCGTCACCAACCAATACGGGTTTGCCGTCCTCCCAAATTACAGCGTACTGGCCGAGACGGCGCTTCCGCTCCAGAGTTTCCGCCACGGCAGTGCGAAGACTATCGAGCATCTTCTGAGTATCTGGTGTCGGTTGGGTCATAGCTGTGCCTCCTTGACGAGAACGTTGTAATGGCGGTCATCGAGAATATTGCGCGTCTGGTCTGCCTGCTCGAAGACCGGCTCAGGTGTGCCCCCGGCGTTCATGAAGCAGCGCGCCCGGGTGACACTGGGGGCGTAGAGCGTCAGCAGATTATTAAGGCTGCGCGGGAACCGACGTTGGATATCCTTCAACGGGATATTGTGGCCGCCGTGAGAGACGCGCTCTGCGACGCGCAAGCGAGACATCTCTACCGAGGGCAGCGCCAGATAGACCAGCTCGACTCGCCAGCCGTTGAAGAGTAGCCGTTTCACCAAGCTCAGATATCCCCTTCCCGATAGAGTCGTCTCGAAGGCGAAGTCCTCTCCATCATCTATGGCGTCTTCGATCTCGCGCAGGAAAATCCGGCTAGCCGCTAGCAATTCACGCTCCGGAGCCAACGGCGACAGCCCGGCGGCGATCAAGTCGGCATTGATGAATCGCGCGCACTTGGCCACCTGGGGTAGGTAGTGAAGGGCAAACGTCGTCTTGCCGGCACCGTTGGGGCCGGCAACGATCCAGCAGGTCGGTGCCGTCGACTCAGTACTCATCGTATTAGCCTCCTACGCACGGGAGAGGCAAGTTTACCCTGAGCAGTATATCTACGAGCACAGCGGAGCACCTCGCCCTTGTTGGTCTAGAGAAGTGGGAGTTTATCAGTCTCCATCCGGTGAACCCATCTTCTACTGAACTGCGACTTTGATGACGGTAGGTGTCCACCTATTGCTTAGCGGGCACCTATCATGAGTGAGTTAAATGTGTTGGAGCTATCTCAAAGTACTCAAGACTTCAAGAACTCGATGAGGGTGGCTCCAGCTCGACTGCTGCACCCAGCATCGCCCACGGCCCCGCCCAGCAAGCATCCTCGAAAGCGCTCTCTCCTCTACGTTACGTTCGCTATCCATCGTTCCCTGCATTACCTGATCTCATTATTTTTCCAGGACCCGTACGAGCGTCGCCCTAAGCGGGTTAATCTTGCCTTGCCCGCACTTGCTGGCGAATCAAATAAAAGAGTCCCGATTCCAGGGTTGCCACGCTATAAGGCAATTCATGCCGTGCCAAAAACTCCTGGAGACAGTAGATAAAGAGCGCATAGCCTTTCGGATTCCTTGCAAACCCCAGCCCCTCACTGATCACCTCATCAAGTACGGCATACCGCTTTGGGTCCAGCATCCGCAAGTGCTTGCTGGCAAAGGAGACACCCAGACCTTTGATAGCAATGCCCGGCGCGATGAGACTGACAGCAACGTCTGTCGCTGCGGCGATCGCCAGCCAGTCGTCCATAGCCCGGCTCATGTCGGGCAGTCGGTAATGCCGGGGCAGGTTGCCCCAGACCCGAGGACCCTTGCCCCAGTCGCAGACAGCCTAGCATATCCAAATCCATCGGTTGTCGTTATGTCATTCGACGATCAAGCAGCTTTCCTGAACAGCCTGAGCAGTACCTTGGCCCGCGAGGCACCGACGTATTCCACTTTCGGGTCCGAGGCCCAGGTTCCGCTGCCAATGTCCATCAGCAGCACGACGCTGGCATCCAACCCCTTGACCGCCGAGACGTTGTACATCCGCGCTGCGTACTGGGGATGGGTCTCGGCCAGAGTCGTCAGCACCTCGCTTTTTTCCACTCGAAAAGGCGTCAGCAGCAGTATCTGCTCGGGCGTGAAGCCCTCCCCCTCCAGGCTGTCTAGGGTGACCCGCGCCAGTTCGCACTGCTGTTCCGGGGTCTTCCAGCGCAACGTTTCGACGCCTCGCTCGCTGCTGGGCAGATGATCGCCAGGCTCCGCTGCCGCAGCGTGGTGCTGGCGGAGCCAAGTAGCGATCTCCAGGGCGTTGCGGTAGTTGCGATGCAGCATGAAGGGATAGGGCACCATGCCCGTGAACACCTCTACGGGTAGCTGATAGTCCCGACCGTAGAGGTTCTGGGCGGGGTCGGCGAACAGCGTGACCTGGGCCTCGCTGGCCAGTAGCTCGTTCAGCGCCAGCCACCAGTAAGACTCATAGTCCTGGGCCTCATCTACCACGAGGGCATCGAAGGTATCGGGACGGCGATGCAGGGCCTCCACCAGCAGGTCCGGCGCTGTTTCGTTGTAGAACGTGCCCTTCTCCCCAGGCGCCATCGGTATTTGCCAGCCAAGACCTGCGGCCTTGGCGCGCTGCTCGCACAGCTCGTGAAAGGTCAACGCCTCGATGCGCAGCGCATCATCTTCGAACAGCGCCTGTCGGTGCGCCTCGGCCAGGGCAGTGTTGAAGCACAGCAGCAGCACGCGCTTGCCTTCTCGGGCCAGCTGTTCGGCCCGCAGCCGTGCCAGGATGCTCTTGCCGGTTCCCGCGCCGCCATGGATCGCCATGCGTGGTATGTATTCGAGCAGGCGCAGCACCCACTGCTGTTCGTTGCCAAGACGAAACAGGCTGGCCTCCACGTCTCGGGCCTGTTCGACGACGCTGCCCACCAGGGCGCAGGCCGGACGCAACAGGTGATGCTCGATCAGCTTGGCCTGCTGCTTGGTCAGCGGCAGGTCGTTGGTAGCATGCGGGCCGGCCAGCGGTGCATTGGTAAAGCGCCTGGCCAGGTCATCGGCAGTCAGCGCTTCCAGATCGCTCTTGAGCAGCAGATGGTCGCGGTTGAGGGCCAGCACGGGCATTTCCCCGCGCCACTCACCCACGTCGGGAAATACCAGCACCGGCGCCACGGGCAGGCGCAGATCGCCCACCACCTTGCCCATGGCCTGCAGCAGGCTGCCGGTCTGTTTCTTGAGCTGCTCGAGCGGTGTGGTGATCAGGCGGTGGGTGCCATGATTACCCTGGCTGTACCAGTGGCCATCTGCTTCCAGCCATACGCCGCCGCCCTTGACCTCCCATAGCTGAAAGCCGTAATACGGATGAAACAACAGGAAATCGATCTCGCCTACCCAGGTGCCTTTTGCATTGCGGGTCTGGGTGGCCAGGCTATGCATGACGGTCAAGCCAGGAAAATCCAGGGCGCGCAGGCGCCGATAGACCTTGGCTTCGGCGCGGGAAGGAAGAGTGTCGAGCTCTTCGTCGCTGCGATGCGGGTAGATTGTGGCCATGGATCAATAACGCCCAATGGTGAATGGATTGTCTGGCTCACTCACTGACCCAGACGAAATTTTTGCGGAAAAGAGTACGTTCGCCATTGAAGCGATAGGCACACAGCTTGCCCTCGCTGGCGCTCTGGGTATGGCCTGCCGCAATGCTGTAATCCAGGCAGGCGATATAGCGATTGAGCGGTTTGGGTTCGCCGGTCAGCCAGTAATGACCCACGAACAGCGGCTTGTCGCCGGCGTAGCCGGGCAATACGTCTTCGGGAACCGGGCAGGTAGGAATGGCCTCGAGCTGGTCGGCGGGCACCATGGCCAGATCACGATAGCTCAGCTGCTTCAGCGTCCACCATTGGGTGCGAATATGATGGCGTGGGTTGCCGTCCTTATCATGGAACTCGTATCCCTTCGGCAACGGGATTTCCAGACCCTTAACAGCGGTTTCCAGCGCATCGAACGGGGCCGAGTCCTTGCGACATAGTGCCGGCCAGGCCTCGGGCAGAATGCGCTGCTGTTCGTCCATATAATCGCTCAGCACACCTAGTGACGGCGGATGCCAGCAGGCATGAATTACTCGTAGCTCATCCAGATCCAGATACAGCGGCAGGGTCTTGAACCAAGCGATATGCTCACGGTGAAGCGCACTGCCCTCTTCAACCTGGTCGAGATACGCCTGATGCTGGCGCTGGTTCTTTGGAGTATGCGGACGCAGATACTCACCGGAAGATTCGGGATCTTCCGTTGCCCAGGCCACGGCATTGAACTCGTGATTACCCATCACCGCCAGGGCCTGTCCGGCCTCGACCATGCCCTTGGCGATCGCCACGGTTTCCGCCTGCTCCGGACCTCGATCGACGAAATCGCCGAGAAAGATCACCTGGCGCTGCGGGTGTTGCCAGACGCCCTTCCGCTCGGTGTAGCCCAGCTTGCTCAAAAGATGCTTGAGGGGCGTGGCATAGCCGTGAATATCGCCGATCAGATCGTACATGATGCCTCTTGAATTTGAATTATTGGTTATTCGTATCCGCCGCAGGCAGCTGTGCGGTGATTTCCTTATGCCCAACTTGCATCGAGGCGCGGTTGGGCACCCCACCATGCCAATCACCCAGCACCCTACCGGAAGGATCGATCACGATGGCGGCGTCTTCGGTATAAAAGAACAGGAAGCGTTGGGCCGTGCCCCAGATTTTTACATCGCCGCCGGTTTGCGCCATGAATTGACATACGCGCCGCCGGGCCACTTCGATTTGTTCGTGCCATGGCCTGCGCCAGAATCCCTTGGGAAATGTCAGGCGTCGCTTTGGCTCGCAGAGTGCCAGAATGAAAATCGCCGTGACCGGGCGATCCGAACGCCGAAAGCCGGTGTCGATGAAAAGGTAGGGCTTGAAGGCCTCCCTCTCCTCTCTCAGCCATTGCTGCCGCGCGTCGATGGCCGGCAGATAGTCGTCCTCGGCCATGCCGAGCGCCTCGCACAGCGCACAGAGAAAGGCCCGACTACCGTAGCGAAAATCGAAGCCGCCGCTCGTCAGGCCCAGGTCGGGATCCGCCAATACCGTCTGGAGGCGTTGAATCGCAGCTTCCCGGGGCTTGGGGTAACCCATCCGCTGCAATAATTTTGGCGCAGGAATTGAGGCTGCCCGGCGCTGCAGCTCGGCACGCAACTGCTCCATTATTGTCTCCCGGCTGTCCGATCGCGTCAGATCGTAGAGCGTTGATTTGCAAGACGACGACACAATGCCGGCACATCGATACGCTCGGCAAGCGCTTCCCCGAACCATTCGTCGAAAGTGTCACGCAGCGCCTTCTCCAGCGACTGGCCTTGTTCACGTTTCGACACGATATCCTCGGCAATCGCGTCATACTCATCGAAGCAGCCATTCTCCTTGCAGCAGGTATCCATGGGATCGGCGTCGAACAAGGCACGGGACAGTTGCTCGGCAGTCAACGACATGACAAGTTCCCTCATACAGCGGTGGGTTGATCCAGGGTCGAGCACAGTAAACTCTGACTGGTGATCCCGGGTTTCAGTTTGAAGAACAGGTACTCACCCTCGATGATCTGCGGGGCGTAACATGCCATGAGCATAGCCCTGCCATGCGACAATTCGTGTCGCTTCCCGAGGAGATCTTGTCGGATACCCTCCCGGTAGGGAGAGACCAAGCCCGGCATCAACGCTCACTGCTAGTGAGTTGGCAGGCGTACCGTTACGCTCCCCTCACACCTTGGCCATTGAATGGAGCGTGCATGTCGGAAATTCGTGAGACCCTGTTTCGCTACCTGACCCTGCTGCAACTGATCCCACGCAGTCCTGGTCGCATATCGACGCCGGTCTTGCTGGAGAAGCTGCAAGAACGTGGATTCCAGATCGATACCCGATCGCTGCAGCGCGATCTGCGCGACAAGCTCGCCCTGCATTTCCCTCTGATCTGCGACGACGACAGCAAACCTTATCGCTGGTACTTCGACCGGGCGTTTCACTGCAACCTGCCAGCCCTCGATGTACCCAGCGCCTTGACCCTGGTGCTCGCCGAGGAGTACCTCCGTGGGCTGCTGCCGCCGGTCGTGATCGGCCAGCTTGCCCCTCAGTTCTCCGATGCCAGACGCTTGCTGGATGATATGGAGCGCAATGGGCTAAGCCAGTGGGCCAAACGCGTGCGGGCGATACCCAACGGCAAGGCCCTGTTGCCCGCACAGCTCGAGGAAAACACCTGGCAGAGCGTGGCCCAGGCGCTACTGGAGAAGAAGGCCTTGGACGTGACATACCTGTCGCGCAGCAGGGAAGTACGCAAGAGTTTTACGCTGCACCCGCAGGGCCTGGTGAGCCGCCACAGCGTGACCTACCTGCTGGCCACCGTGAACGACTATGACGATGTCCGTCAGTTCGCCCTGCAGCGAATTGAAGCCGTCGCTTTCAGCAATAATGCGTGGCGCGAGTCAGAGGGCTTCGACCTGGACGACTACATCGGCAGCGGTGCCTTCGGCTATCCACAGGGCTCGGACGATGTCCGACTGGTTGCGCATGTCGAACCCCAGGTCGCCTGGCTACTGACCGAGACGCCGCTGGCCGAACGGCAGACTTTAACGCCGATTCCTGACAGCGATTGGCAGCGGTTGGAGGCCGAGGTACCGGATGATCAACAGACGCTCTGGTGGTTGCGGGGAATGGGCGCTAGCATGGACGTCATCGAACCGCAGGTATGGCGTGACGACATTCGGACCAATGCCGAGAGGGTTTTGTCGCGCCTTGACAAGGCGCCGGCAGATGCATGATCGAGTGGAGCAGACACTGCTGATCTTGAAATGGCGCCGGTGCTCGGACTCGCACCGACACTGTTTCCAGCGGCGGATTTAAATCCGCTGCGCTTCTGCCTTTCTACGGCGCGTGAGTCAGGTCGTGAAATTGAATCCCAGTCGCCTTGATAACCGTGGTCAAGGTCTTGAGTGTGGGATTACCAGTGCGCGACAAGGCGCGGTACAGGCTTTCGCGTGACACCTTGGCCCGCTCAGCAATCGCGGCCATACCGCCTTGCGCTTCGACGACATGACGCAGCGCCATTAAAAATGCCGGCTCCCCGCCTTCTTCATCCAACTCGTTGAATGCAGTGCGCAAGTACTCGGCAGCCATGGTGGGGTCGCTACGCAACATCTCGATGACCGCTTCATCGTGGCTTTTCATTCCTTAGTCCTCCTTCGGTGGTCAACTAGAAACGCCTTGGCCTGCTCGATGTCGGCTTGCTGGCGCTTCTTGCTCCCGCCTATCAACAGCATGACTAGGCGTTGGCCTATCTTGGCGTAATAGACGCGATAGCCTGGGCCATAGTCGATTCGCAACTCCATTACGCCGTCGCCCACAGCTTTGGCATCGCCGACATTCCCAGCAGCCAGACGGTTGAGACGGGTCAGCACGCGCATGGCGGCGTGGCGATCCTTGCGTTTGGTGGCGTCCAGCCAGGCCTGGAAAGGGTCGTGGCCATCGGCGGTCAGGTAATGCGTCAGCTCTGTCATGAAAGGATATTGTAGCTTAAAAGCTACATAATAACAGGTTTGTCGCAGCGCACTTTCACTCTTGGCGTCACTTTCACTCTCGGTGAAAGTGGCGACATTTCGTGTCTTCGGTGCTTCTGTAGTGGCCAAGTACATTAAGCCACCGGCTCACTGTGCAGTGGCCAGCGTGCCGCCGCCATCATGAGCCTGATCCAGTACGCCAAGCTGTTGAACAACCACAAGTCTTACGCCTACCTGAAAGACGTGCTAGAACGGCTACCCACGCAGAATATCGGCCGCCTTGAACAGGTGCCGTTCCAGCTGGTTGAGGGTGAGGATCATGTACTGCGCGCCCTTACTTGTTGGGAGCCGACCGAGATTCAGCCAATAGACTCAACCAACTGGCATCAAGAAAAAAGTGAACACCATGTGTGGGGCTGGAACGACACCGTCTATTAGGCGATGGGGACGGCGGTGGCAGAGCAACAAAGGACGGCTACTGCGATGGAACGGAATAGCTGGTTTTTCCTGCGCTGCTTCCCATGTGCTTCCTAAGCGAAGACAGCCAAGAGAAATCTCAGAATAAATATTTATAACGTATTGATTTTAATGGTGGGCCCAGCAGGACTCGAACCTGCGACCAAGGGATTATGAGTTCGCTTTTAAAACAATAAGTTACTGATACAAAAGGAAAAGCAACCGTAATTGAGCGAAAGGTACAGTTCTTTGGAATCAGTAGGTTAGCGAAAGATGAGGATAGCAAACGAATCTGGTGTGTGTACCGCTCGTGTACCGTTTGAGATCTTCCTCTCTCCCGAATAGCATGCCTCAGGGGGAGCGAAAAACTGCTCGCCTCAAAGGCATGCTGATCTCTTACGGCTAAAAGAGGACACTCAGCCAGTGCAAATTTACGCCCGGCTCACGCGCCGGTTTGGAGCCGCGAAAGCGTCGGAAAACTGGTCGCCGTGCAGCCGATTGTTATACGCGATATGGACCATGATCTCGATGTCTGAATCCGACCAATAGCAGACATTGAAAATCTCAAATTCGACTTCATTGGATATCCTGTTAAGGCATTTTTTGAGAATAAGCTTGGTGAACTGCAACCCGGCATAAAATAGCAGGATTTGCAATTGAGAAAGCTAGCTTTTCAGGGCTATCATAACCTAAACGGATTGCTGTACTTAGTGCTTCTACTACTTCGGAAGATAGACTCTCCTGGTTATCGTACGGACTTATTTCAGTAACAATACGTGTCACCAAACCCATAATAAAAGAAAGGCCTCTTGGTAAAACTGTTCCGACCAACTCTCTAGCTCGTGGACAGGCTTTTGCGGTTGCATTATCTGAATCTGGATTGCCCCCCAAAGCACTCTCTACGTCTCTTAGTGGTGAGCCACTTAGCCACGCACATACCCCCGGAGATAGGGCATCTAGAACGTCATCAGAGAGCTCACCATTTTTATTTCGTCCAGTTGCCCCGAGAATTGACATTTTTACATCAAAGAGTAACAGTTCTTTAGCTTCTGGATCAGTCTTAAACCAATTGAATAGCCAAATAGCCCACTCATTAATTGACGTTGGTAAAGCTCCAATATTTTTAGTAATCGCGGACCTCAAACGTGAAAGTACAAGTGGTGGCAACCCACTTTGTGACGCTAGAATTGATAGAGACTGATCAATTTCATCGCTGTTTTTAAGCTTCACAAGATTTTCCAACTCAACTAATTGGGCATCAAATCTCTGCTCTTCATTATTCGTCCCAGATCGGAATGCAGCAAAAGAGGATTTAAGGTTGAAAAATGAGCTTTCATCGTTTTCAGAATCACTCAGGGTTGAGAGTCGATTAACTAAGTACATCACGTCACGGTCTAGGGTATTGCCATTGGAAATTTCATCTAAAACCCTAGATATTGGGTCTGAAATTTCTACACATCTGTCATCTTCTGGGATTAATGACTGCAATTTACTTACGACATCTCTGTTCAAGCTTCTATTTTCAGGAAAAATGAGAATCGGCTCGGGTACTAGCAATACAATTCCATTTGCAAGATGCCCAGCTCTACCTGCGCGTGCCGCAGCATTCAATAATTCATGCGCCTCCAAAAGTTGGCGACCATCCTTTTCAGCACGTTTATCTCCTGCCAAAATCGCCATTTGCGCAGGGAGATTAAGGCCTTGAGCTAACGTTGGGGTAGCAACAATAACCATTGCACCGTCTGCACGTTTATACATACGTTCAGACAGCTCTCTTTCAATGCGTAGCATCGATGCGTTATGGGGGACTGCGGCGCTTCCCTTGGTTAGCAATGAATGCTCAAGCCCTCCAAGCTCTAACTCTAACGCATCCCATCTGTGATTTTCATCTACCGTTGGGACAATGTTTTGACCAAGCGCAATAGAAATACTTTTAGCAGTAGATATGGCATGAGACTTTTGGTTAACAAATACAATAGTTTTGAGTCGACTACTGGCACTTGTCACGGCCAATGTTGAAGCAACGCTGTTTACATTAGGGGTGATGGCTAAGTTATTTTGATAAAGCTTTCCGCTAAGTAAAACTTTATCCTGCATTAGCTTTGTGAAAGTACAGATCGCATTATTGTTTTCCAAATCCAGCCAATTGTGCTGTAAGCCCCAAATGGCATAAGGATTTATGACCAACTCCCTGGATGAAGCAGATCTTAAATTTGCGGCACGGCTCCCGGCCTGCTTATCAAGACGCGCTTGCACATTTTTTGCGTTTACTTTTATGGATTGAACGTCATTCTCTGCGTAAATTACAACTCCGCGAGCCTGCCTGCTCGGCTTCCATAGCAGATCAACGCTAATACAACTTCTACCCGTTAATTGATTAATCCATTTTGCAAATTCTTCTCCGTTTTTCACCATCGCAGAGAGAAAAAGAGTATCCGCTTCTGGGGCAATTCTATTGAATGCAAGCAAGCAAAGCATACTATCTAACGATCTGCGTATCTTTCCCGATTGCGGGCTGAGCAAATGACATTCATCAAATACTAATAAGCCAACATCATCAAAGGATTCTGGAGAGAAAGAGAGCATTGCTAAGCATCTCTCAGGTGTCATTACCTCAATTTCAGGGAGAACTGCACCAACCTGGAAAAGCAAGTCAAAGTCACTTGATACTGTCGAACCTAAAATGTCTTGGGGGAACATCTCTTGCAGATCGACGGTAAGCTGCTCAACAAGCGCATGAGTTGGGGCAAGAAAAATTACCTTTTTCCCCTGCGATAAAGCACTAGCGATTTTTATTGAGGAAATAGTCGTTTTTCCGGCTCCTGTTGGTAAAACCATTACAGCAGACGTACCAATGTGGTGGAAACCCTCTGTGAGAGCCTTTCTGTGATTAGGCCAAATATAAGGGAATTTTTTTGCTCGTAACGCTATCCAATTATGCCAAAATTCAGTCCCAGAGCCCTGTGGGGGCTCTAGCTTAGTGAGCGCAGATTCAGATATCCCATCATATGTTGCAGTGAGTAATGATGCTAGGTGAGTAATCCCAGGAAACGTGAATTCTACTCCACATGCCAAGGCATCCCTCTTGATTGAAGCTGCTAGTGATTTGACATGCTCAAAAATCGCTTTGGGAGATTGGGTTTGGGCATCGTCCAAACCAATTCCTAAGATTATTTTTGATAGATCTTCTATGCCGAAGACTAGAGACTGAACCAGTGCGATAAAAGCAGAAAATTCGACATTACCTTCCTGCTCTACAACAAAACCTACTCTTTCATTGCTCCTATTAACAATATCTACTAGCCGACCTTTAGCCAAATCTACTATATGTCTGACTAATTCGGTAACAAGGTAATGCTGCCCCTCCTTTTCGATTTTCACCTTGGATGCGGCTTCAAGGGCATCTGCGTATTGTTCAGCCGCAAGAAATAGAAGGACAGCCGCAATTTCAGGTGCTAAACGATCCCTGCTGACATTTTCCCTCTCGGCAATCTCTTCTTCTAATAATTCCTCTCTCCTTGCTATCAATTGCTGAGCACTCGCAGCAACAAATGCAGAGGATCGCCTAATAGACGGATCGCTATTGATAGAAACTACTAGCTCATAGGTGTCCGCAATACGATCTAATGTCCAACCACCTTCCTGGCCTAATTGTTCTTCTCCACCAAGCCTCATAGAGACAATCTGCGCATAGTGACCGGTTAAGAGTTGCGGCAGGTCTTTAGGGGCTAAGTCAGGGAACTCGGGAGCAGATCGAAGGAGTGAAGCTGTTTCTGGATCAAACATTAATCCTGCTCCGCATCTAACTGTTTTATGTAAGCAATGATTTTTGTTGCCAACGCATCAAACCAATCCCTTAACTTACCATCTACAATGAGGCTTGCACCAATGCGTTGTTCCTGGTTTATATCCTTTATTTTGTTATACCCTTTAAACAGTGCCTTTTGGGCTTCCTCCGTATCGAAATCCTGAGTTAACGCAAAACCTGCTCGATATTGTCTGCTTGAGTTATCAATTACCTTGCGAACCATAGACATGGCCTGCACATTACTAACTCCACTCAACTGGATAAGGGTTGCAGCGGCAGCAATAAGTTCTGCATTTCTTGTGTTTCCGTGCCGATCTAAGAACCCAGGTATTACTTTCTGCGTAAATGTATCTCGAGGGTTGTCCGTGCACTTATCTTCAAAGATGGTGGATTTGAGTATTTCACTGCCATCTTCGTTAAGCTCTATCATGATCCCGTCTAAACCTTGAGATGTAGAGCTCGTGTGCGGGTCTTTAAGAAAGCTTTTTTCACCGGACACCTGTTTGGCAGCTATCCAAGAAATAATTTCAAATATCAAGCCATCCCTTTGAATTCTGGGATAGCCCATTCGTGGAGTTTGAGCCACTTCCTGAACAGTGAACTTTATCACTGCTTCCTCTTTGAGTGCCTCATTAGTAAATGCAGGTGCTGCTGGTAACAATTCATCAATAATATGAGCTGCCTGCGCAGCCTGCCCCATAACAACTATTGCTATAAGGCGAGCCAATTGATCTTCATTCTCAACTTTCCATTTTGACCCGACACAATCATCATCAATTGGAAAGCCAGTGATCTCAAGTGCAGCCCAGCTTTGATCTGGAGTCATTAAAAATAAGCCTTGTTTATCTAAAAAATTACTCGATATCAGGACGAGTCAAATGTCCGCTTTGGTGAGAAAACAGACTTACCAGCCCGAGCGTATAACAGGTATTAGACAGCGCGCTCGTTTATTGACTTGAACGAGCGCGCGCGTTCAACATTCTTATACCGCCACATCAAACCACTGATTTTTCGTTGTATTTTCGTTGACTTGGCTATATAACACCAATCAACGAGCATGCTGCCTTTTCCGACATATCGGTTTTGGATCGCTATCCGCCATGACAGACTCCTACCGTAAGTTTTTACTCAGCACGCGAGTCACGGTTCGACCTCCCCGCCAACAGCTTCAAAATCAACAGCGCAAACTGCCTCCCCGTCTCCTCGTCTTCCAGCAACGGCATGCTGAGTTTCTCGTGGTCGCTGAGGGCGTCGAGCACGGCGTCGGTGACCTTCTTCGGGAAAAGGCCGTGCATCACCTGGTCTTCGCTGTGGTTGCGCACCTGGGCCATCACGGCTTCGTCGCGCTCTATGCGGTCGGCGATGCCGTTGGCGAAGTGCAGCTTGTCGTCGTCGCTGACCTCGGCGCCGTAGAGGTCGTTAAGCCGGTCGATTATCTCGTTAAGGCGCTGCTTTTCGGGGTCGTGGGGCTTGCCTGAGCCAACCTCGCTGACCGGGATGAGACCGTAGTCGCCCTCGGCTTCTTCCAGGCGCAGGCGCTTCTCCTCGCGCTTGGTGAGGCGGTAGTGGGTCAGCTCCAGCTCGCTGACGTCGATGTTCTCCTCCTCCAGGAGGCGATCGGTGCGCAGCAGTGGATGGAGATGGCGGCCGAAGACACAGAGCTGCTCCAGCTCGGGATCGTCGAAGGTGACGATCTGACTGAGGAATTCGTAGGTGCGCACGAAGCTCTGCAGGTTCTTGCGGAACAGGTCGAGCTCGTCACGGGTGGTGCCTGCGTCCTTCAGTTCCTGCTCAGCACGCTTCAGGCCCTTGTCATCGACGTTCTGCTCGGCGGCCTGGCGAGCTTCCTTCCAGACCTGAAGCTGCTCCAGAGCCAGCTGATAGCGCTGCTTGAAGCGATCCTGAGCGGGGCGGCAGTGATAGCTGAGGCTCGACGCAGGTGCCTTGGGGTCGTAGAAGGCCTTGGCGAAGGCTTCCACCTCGGGCCAATGGTAGATACCGCTGGCGTCCAGGCCGTTCTGCAGGTCGTACACCACTTGCGGGTCGGAGACGCCGGCCAGCTCGGCCTTGCGGTAGTAGGGCGCGAAAGCGTCAAGGATCTCCTGCTCGTCGTTGTAGAAGTCGAGGATGAAGGTCTGCTTGCCAGGGAACAGCCGGTTGAGCCGCGAGAGGGTCTGTACGCAGTCCACATCACGCAGCTTCTTGTCCACGTACATGGCGCAAAGCTTGGGCTGGTCGAAGCCGGTCTGGAACTTGTTGGCGGCGATCATCACGTTGTAGTCGTCGGTGTCGAACGCCTCGGCCAGATCGCGGCCCTTGAGCCGGGGGTTAAGCAACTGGCTGGTCTCGGTGACCTCCTCGGGGATCTCCTCATCGGGCGGCACGCTGCCGGAGAAGGCCACCATGGGATGAACGTCACCATAGTTCCGCTCCTCGATATACCGACGCATGGCCAGTTGGTAGCGCACCGCCTCCTGGCGGCTGGCCGTGACCACCATGGCCTTGGCCTGGCCATCGAGCAAATGGCGGACATTGTCACGGTAATGCTCGACGATCACTTCCACGCGTTGGGCGATGTTGTAGGGGTGCAGCCGCACCCACTTGGCCAGGGTGCGCGAGGCCTTCTTGGAATCGACCTCCTGGTCCTCGCCATCGGGGTGAGCAAGCTTCCAGGCAGTGCTGTAGGTGACGTAGTTACGCAGCACATCGAGGATAAAGCCTTCCTCGATAGCCTGACGCATGGAGTAGAGATGGAACGGCTCAGGCTTGTTGTCGGCGCCGGCCGGCAGCTCGGGATCCGG
>NZ_JIBT01000062.1 GCF_001039575.1 Halomonas sp. PR-M31 | reverse complement strand
GCCCCGGGTGGCGTTCGCCTTTAATATGCCAAGCCGCCATTGCCATCATCAAATAGGCAACGATCGCCTGCCCGCAGCGCCCAAACGCTTATCACCACGGGTTTTCTATGAAAAGCGCAGACATCAGACAGGCCTTTTTAACCTTCTTTGAAGAGCAGGAACACACCATCGTGCCATCGAGCTCGCTGGTGCCGGGCAATGATCCGACCCTGTTGTTCACCAATGCGGGCATGGTGCCCTTCAAGGATGTATTCCTGGGCCGCGATCCGCGTCCTTATGTTCGGGCAACCTCGTCTCAGCGCTGCGTACGCGCAGGCGGAAAGCACAACGATCTGGATAACGTTGGCTATACCGCCCGACATCACACTTTCTTCGAGATGCTAGGTAATTTCAGTTTCGGTGATTACTTCAAGCAGGATGCCATTCGCTTTGCCTGGACCTTTCTCACCGAGACCCTTGGCTTGCCTAAGGAAAAGCTGTGGGTCACGGTGCACGTAAGCGATGACGAAGCCGAGCACATCTGGAAAGACAAGATCGGCATAGACCCGGAGCGATTCTCGAAGCTGGATGAAGACAACTTCTGGCAGATGGGCGATACCGGGCCCTGCGGACCTTGCTCTGAAATCTTCTATGATCACGGCCCGGAGGTTTGGGGGGGGCCTCCCGGTAGCCCCGAAGAGGATGGTGATCGCTATATCGAGATATGGAATCTGGTGTTCATGCAGTTCGATCGAGATACGGCGGGCAACATGAATCCATTGCCCAAACCGTCGATTGACACCGGCATGGGATTGGAGCGCATCGCTGCAGTGATGCAAGGCGTGCATTCCAACTACGAGATCGATCTATTTCAGAATCTGCTAACCGCTGCTGCCGAGGCCACCGGCCATAGGGATAACTCCGCGCCGTCTCTGCGGGTGATCGCGGATCACATTCGCTCCTGTGCCTTCTTGATCTTGGACGGGGTGCTGCCCTCCAACGAGGGTCGTGGCTATGTGCTGCGCCGGATCATTCGCCGTGCGATTCGCCACGGCCATAAGCTCGGTGCCCGAGAGCCGTTCTTTCACAAACTGGTAGCGGCTCTGGATGCGGAGATGGGCGATGCCTACCCGGAGTTGCGCAAGGCCCGGCCTCAGATCGAGCGAATTCTGTTCAAGGAAGAGGAGCAGTTCGCCCGCACTCTCGAGCACGGCATGGGCCTGCTGGAAGAAGCGTTGAGTAAGCTCGACGGCGATGTGCTGGCCGGAGAGACGGTGTTCAAGCTTTACGATACTTACGGCTTCCCCTTCGACTTGACCGCGGATATCTGTCGCGAGCGCGGCGTGACCCTGGATGAAGTGGGCTTTCAGCGCGAACTCGAAGCCCAGCGTGAACGGGCCCGGGCCGCCAGTCAGTTCGGTGCGGATTACACCGCGGGCCTCGAACTCGAAGGCGAAACGACGTTTAGCGGCTACGAGCGCCTTGAAGACGAGTCTCGGGTCACCGCGTTGATCGACGAAGCCGGCAATGCGCTTGTCGAACTCGAAGAGGGCGACAAGGGCGTGGTAGTGCTCGATCGCACGCCGTTTTATGGGGAGTCCGGGGGCCAGATAGGAGATACCGGCTATCTCGAAGGCCCGAATCTGCGTTTTCAGATAACCGATACCCAGAAGCAGGGCGGACATCATCTGCATCATGGCGTAATGCTCGAAGGTCGACTGCAGGTGGGGACGTCGGTAACGCCTCGGGTGGATGCCAGCCTTCGTGCGGCGACGGTACGCAACCATTCGGCGACGCACCTCATGCACGAAGCGCTAAAGCGCGTGCTTGGCGATCATGTGCAGCAGAAGGGCTCTCTGGTGACCGCCGAGCGGCTGCGCTTTGATTTCAGCCATTTCGAGGCGATGAGTCCCGAACAGCTCGCCCAGGTAGAGGCCATCGTCAATCAGCAGGTACTGGCCAATGCGGACACGCGCATCCAGCAGATGACCCTGGATGAGGCCAAAGCCAAAGGAGCGGCGGCGCTGTTCGAAGCCAAGTACAGCGACAGCGTACGGGTGCTGACCATCGGCGCCGATGACTTTTCCATCGAGCTCTGCGGCGGCACCCATGTCGGGCGCAGCGGCGATATCGGCTGTTTTCACATCCTCTCGGAAACCGGTATAGCCGCCGGTGTCCGCCGTATCGAAGCCATTACCGGCCAGGCTGCGCTGGACTACTTCCGTGATCAGGAAGCTCGGGTGACACACATCGCCGAACGTCTCAAGGCAAAGCCGGAACAGGTGGAGCAGCGCCTGGACTTCCTGCTCGAGCGCAATCGCGAGATGGAGAAAGAGCTCGAGCGACTCAAGGCCAAGCTCACCAGCGCCGCCGGAAGCGACATGCTCGGTGAGGCCCGGGAAGTTGCCGGTGTCAAGGTGTTGGCCAAGCAGGTCGAAGGCGTTTCTGGCAAGGAACTGCGCGGTTTGCTGGATCAGCTCAAGAACAAGCTGGGCTCCGGCGTGTTGGTACTGGGAACGACCGCTGGCAATAAGGTGAGTTTGATTGCGGGGGTCACCAATGACCTTACCGCCAGGGTAAAGGCCGGCGATCTGGTCAATCACGTTGCCGCCCAGGTCGGTGGCAAAGGCGGTGGTCGCGCCGATATGGCTCAGGCAGGAGGAAGTGATGTCGCAGCCCTGCCAGGAGCGTTGGAAAGCGTACCCGCCTGGCTTGAGAGACAATTGGACTAGCTATCTCTACAAATTCACGACCTCAAGGATAAATAACTTATGGCGCTATACGTACAGAAATTCGGCGGCACTTCGGTCGGCACTGTCGAGCGCATCAAAGCCGTTGCGGAAAAGGTCAAGCGTTTTCGCGAACAAGGCCATCAAATCGTGGTAGTGGTTTCGGCAATGAGTGGTGAAACCAATCGCCTGATCGAACTGGCCGGTCAGATCAACGATGAGCCAACGCCTCGCGAAATGGACATGCTGGTCTCCACCGGGGAGCAGGTGACGATTTCATTGTTGGCCATGGCACTGCAGAAAACGGGGGTGCCTGCCACATCCTACACTGGCGCCCAAGTCGGAATTCGCACCGACAGCGCTCATACCAAGGCGCGTATTCAGCGCATCGACACGGAAGATTTGCGTCAGGATCTCGAAGAGGGGCAAGTGGTGGTGGTGGCCGGCTTCCAGGGGGTCGATGAAGAGGGCAACATCACGACCCTAGGACGGGGTGGCTCGGATACGACCGGCGTGGCCCTGGCGGCGGCGCTCAAGGCAGACGAATGCCAGATCTATACCGATGTCGATGGTGTCTACACTACGGATCCCCGGGTATGTTCCAAGGCCCAGCGTCTTGAAACCATCACCGTGGAAGAGATGCTCGAACTGGCAAGCCTAGGCTCCAAAGTATTGCAGATTCGCGCCGTCGAATTCGCCGGCAAGTACAATGTTCCCTTGCGGGTGCTATCCAGCTTCGAGGATGGCCCAGGTACCCTTATCATCGCCGACCAACACGAAGAGGATTTCATGGAAGAGCCGTTAATTTCTGGTATTGCTTTTACTGCTAACGAAGCCAAGCTGACGCTGCTCAATACGCCGGACGTTCCCGGGGTTGCCTGGCGCATTCTTGGCCCGATTGCCGATGCCAATATCGAAGTCGATATGATCGTGCAGAACGTGGCACCGACAGGCAACTACACCGATTTTACCTTCACCGTGGCCAAGGGCGACTACAAGCAGACCATGAAGATCCTCAAGGAACAGGTGCTGCCAGACCTGGGCGAGGGGGAATTGCGTGGCGACGATAACATAGCTAAAGTTTCACTTGTGGGTGTAGGCATGCGTTCTCATGCGGGCGTTGCTAGTAGAATGTTCCGCACGCTGGCGCAAGAGAACATCAACATTCGCATGGTTTCCACATCGGAAATCAAGATTTCCGTAGTAATCGACGAAAAACAAATGGAGCTGGCCGTGCGCATGCTCCATCAAGCCTTTGGCTTGGACAAGAAAGACCCTGAGAGTGAATGAAAGCACTAGGTGTCAGAACGTTGGTGTTTAAGTTCGCTCTCAACGAATGATACATTGGACTTAGATAGTTCATTCAACGAGACTGTCGGGTGTAATATGCCCCCTGAGAGTCAGCCTCACGGTGGCACATATCGCATGTAGGCGTTGCGCTGCGGGGCTTATTCGTGTCGCAGCTAACCCTTAGGAAGAAGTTCGAAAGGAGATCAACATGCTCATCCTGACTCGCCGGGTAGGCGAAACGTTGATGATAGGTGATGAAATAACCGTCACCGTATTGGGTGTGAAAGGTAATCAGGTGCGCATAGGTGTCAATGCTCCTCGGGACGTCGCGGTTCATCGTGAGGAAATTTATCAGCGCATTCAGCGCGAAAAGACGGGCAGCGAAGGTAACGACTCCGATGTTTGACGGTTTGTCCGCCCAGAAAATGCTTTTCAAGGGTGGACAGCCAAGTCCTTAATCGATAATCTACGCGCCGTGTTGATGAGGGAGAGATGGCCGAGTGGCTGAAGGCGCTCCCCTGCTAAGGGAGTATAGGGTTTATAGCCCTATCGAGGGTTCGAATCCCTCTCTCTCCGCCATTTCACCGGATAGTTCTGTACAAGCCGGTGCACCATCATCTTCACGCAGTCGTCGAATATGGCACGACTGATCTAAGTAGCATGAAGGTCAAGCGCCCGTAGCTCAGCTGGATAGAGTACCTGACTACGAATCAGGGGGTCGGAGGTTCGAATCCTCCCGGGCGCGCCATCCTTACGTTGAATCATTTGATTTTTTTGCGCCCGTAGCTCAGCTGGATAGAGTACCTGACTACGAATCAGGGGGTCAGAGGTTCGAATCCTCTCGGGCGTGCCAGGTTTTAATCACCCGCTTTCACCGAAAGCGGGTGATTGCGTTTTAGCCCCCCTCATTTCCCCCGGCCTCGATTCCCGGCGATCGCTAGGCCGTGTCCATGACAGCCGTCAACCCTTTCAAGAATGAGTCCAGATTCGTCACGCGACGCAATTGCATAAAGCGTTGCCCCGCCTGCTTGTCCCGTGCGCGCATATGATTCAACCATTGTTTAAGTAGCGAAACCACGACACGCTCCGGAAGTGTGATACGCTGCAGCGCAGCATAGGCGTTCAGGATTTCTGCGCGTGTCTGCCAGGAAGTCCCGGGCAAACGCTCGCCGGTGCATTGCCAATGACGAATACGATGGGCAAGAAGTGGATCCGCCAAGGCACCGCGCCCGAGCATGGCATCTTCACAGCCTGATAGGCTGCGAGCACGCCAGTAATCTTCCAGGCACCAGATGTCGCCATTAACGATGACCGGTATGTGCAAAACTTGGCGTATTTTGGCAATCCACTCCCAGTTAGCCGGGGGACGATAGCCTCATCACGGGTACGGGCATGTACCACCAAATGATAAGCACCACCGGCCTCTGCGGCCTTGGCACAGTCCAGGGCCAGGCGGCGATCGGAAAACCCGAGTCGGATTTTGGCAGTAACGGGTATGGCACCGGCGAGAGCGGTATGGACGGCGGACACGGCACCTTCGACTCGGCGTGGATCGCGCAGCAAGGACGCACCGCCATCGCGACGATTGACGGTCTTTGCAGGGCAGCCAAAATTGAGATCGAGATGGGTCGCACCCAAGGTAAGCGCTTGATGGGCGTTAGCGGCGAGCGCTTCGGGATCGGAGCCGAGTAGCTGCAGATGCACCGGCGTCCCATTCGGCGTCGTGGCAGGAGCTTGAATGAGCTCGGGGCAATGCTTGTAGAACACTCGAGGCGGCAACCGGGTATCGACGACCCGCAGAAACTCCGTCACCGCCCAGTCGAAACCGGAGCGTTGCGTGAGCAAGGCGCGGGCATGAGCATCGATGACGCCCTCCATGGGTGCCAGGCCAATGCGTCCAGGATGCAGTAAGTCGACCACAGGGTTTTCCGCCGATGAATTTGCTAGCACATATAAAAGCGGGCAAGTATAACAGCAACGGCCGGAGCGGCATGAAGAACGCCCTAGGCGTCATCGTCAATCAGTCAAGAGATACTGTCCATGGATAACGCATCACTGATGCAGGAAGGTTGGAGTCTCGTCGCGTTCGGCATGGGATTCGTGTTCGTTTTTCTGACCCTGCTGGTATTTGCCACGGCACTGATGTCGCGGCTGGTGATGTCCTTCGTCCCCGTACCAGCAAAACAGGACGAGTCGTCTCGATCGGCATCTGGTGGCGACAAGGGTGCCAACAAGCGCGTCGGGAACGATGAGTTGATCGCAGTCATCAGTGCTGCGGTAAAACACTATCGCCAGCGCCATCGGCGCTGAACAAGCAGCCTTGAACGTACCTCCAGAACGCCAAGGTATTTCAAAGAACAACGGAAACAAGGGTTCCTTTATCATGACGGAGACTCGACGCCCGCTGGGTATCACCGATGTCGTACTGCGCGACGCTCATCAATCCCTGTTCGCCACGCGGATGCGGCTTGACGACATGCTGCCGATCGCCGAGAAGCTCGATCGTGTCGGCTTCTGGTCCGTGGAATCCTGGGGCGGGGCGACCTTCGATGCCTGCATTCGCTATCTGGGAGAAGACCCCTGGGCGCGTATTCGGGCGCTCAAGGAGGCCATGCCCAACACCCGTCAACAGATGCTGCTGCGGGCACAGAATCTGCTCGGTTACCGGCACTATGCCGACGACGTGGTGGATGCCTTCGTCGAGCGTGCCCGGGTCAATGGCGTCGATGTCTTCCGCGTCTTCGATGCGATGAACGATCCGCGCAACTTTGAACGCCCCCTCAAGGCGGTCATCGACAACGACGGCCATGCCCAGGGCGCCATTTCCTATACCGTGAGCCCGGTGCATACCCTGGAGGGCTGGGTCGATCTGGCCAAGCGCCTCGAGGACATGGGCGCTCACTCCGTGATGATCAAGGACATGGCCGGGCTGCTGACGCCCTACACCGCTTTCGATCTGGTCTCGCGGCTCAAGAAGAGTCTGTCGGTTCCGATCCACATGCAGTGCCATGCCACCACCGGACTTTCCACCGCCACCATTCTCAAGGCGGTGGAAGCCGGCATCGATAACGTCGACACCGCGATCTCCTCGATGTCGATGACCTACGGTCACAGCCCTACCGAATCCGTGGTCGCCATCATGAAGGAAACCGAGCGCGATACCGGTCTGGATCTGGCGCTGCTCGAGGACATCGCTGCCTATTTCCGCGAAGTGCGCAAGAAGTACGCCGCCTTCGAGGGTTCCCTCAAGGGTATCGATTCCCGCATCCTGCTGGCCCAGGTCCCCGGCGGCATGCTCACCAACATGGAAGGCCAGCTCAAAGAGCAAGGCGCCGGTGACAAGCTCGATGATGTGCTAGGTGAGATTCCCAAGGTGCGCGAAGACCTGGGTTATATTCCCCTGGTCACTCCGACCTCCCAGATCGTCGGCACTCAGGCGGTGATGAACGTCATGATGGGCAGCCGCTACAAGTCGATCTCCAAGGAAGTGCAGGCGCTGCTCAAGGGTGAGTACGGCGCTGCGCCGGCCCCGCTCAACAAGGAGCTTCAGCAGCGCGTGCTGGAGGGCGGCGAGCCGATCACCTGCCGTCCAGCGGACAATCTCGATCCCGAGATGGATAGGCTACGTGATGAGCTGCGACGCAAGGCCAAGGAGGAGAACATTCGCCTGGAAGAGGGTGAGCGCGAGATCGATGATGTCCTGACCTATGCCCTGTTTCCCCAGATAGGCCTTAAGTTTCTCAAGCATCGGGACGACCCGAGTGCGTTTGAGCCAGCGCCTCAGATCGCGGATAGCCAGACGGCTCGCGACGATGGCCGCACGGCTTCGAGCCAGGCCGAAAAGACGCCAGCAAGCGGACCCGAAACCTACACCATCAGCGTCAATGGCAAGCAGTATGTGGTGGAAGTTGCCGAGGGCGGTGATATCAGCCAGGTCCAGGCTGCAAGCGGGGAGGATGAGGCAACGCCGACCAGGAAAGAGGCTTCACAGGCTGGAAGCGGTGTCAGCATCAACGCACCTCTGGCGGGCAATATCTTCAAGGTCAATGTCGCCCCCGGTGATCGCGTGGAGGACGGTGACGTGGTGATCATTCTCGAAGCCATGAAGATGGAAACCGAGGTGCGCGCGAGCGAGGCCGGCACGGTATCCGAGATCAAGGTCAAGGAAGGCGACAGCGTGTCCGTGGGCGATACGCTGATCATTCTCTAAGGACAGATTTCATGGATAAATTGCTTAGCCTCTGGCAAGGCTCCGGGCTCTACAACATGAGCCCGGGTCAGGCGTTGATGATCCTGGTCGGCTTGCTGCTGCTTTATCTGGCCATCAACAAGAAGTTCGAACCTCTGCTGCTGGTGCCGATCGGCTTCGGCGGTATTCTCGCCAATATCCCGGAGGCGGGTCTTGCGCTATCCGCGGCGGAGCAGGCAGCACACTTGGCCAAGCCCATGGTGCTCGAGCAGCTCTCGGCGGTGCTCGAGCTGGGGCGCCAGACGCCGTCCGATATCGATGCTTGGCGGGAAACGATTGCCAATGCCCTGCACGGCGATATCTCTCCGGCAATGGTGCGTGCAGCCTACGACGTGGCGATGGATGCGGGCTTCAACCATGGCATGCTGTATCAGTTCTATAGCGTGGCGATTGCCTCGGGTATCGCGCCCCTGGTGATCTTCATGGGTGTCGGCGCAATGACCGACTTCGGCCCGCTGCTGGCTAACCCGCGCACCCTGTTTCTGGGGGCAGCGGCTCAGTTCGGTATCTTTGCCACGCTGCTCGGCGCGGTGGGTTTTACGACGCTAGGCTGGATGGACTTTTCTCTCAAGCAGGCGGCGGCCATCGGCATCATCGGCGGGGCGGACGGACCGACCTCGATCTATGTGTCGAGCCTGCTGGCACCAGAATTGCTGGGGGCTATCGCCGTGGCCTCCTACTCCTACATGGCGCTGGTGCCGTTGATCCAGCCGCCGATCATGCGGGCGCTGACCACGGATAAGGAGCGCAGGATCGTCATGACCCAGCTGCGTCCGGTCTCCAAGGTGGAAAAGATCCTCTTCCCCTTGGTGCTGTTGATTCTGGTAGTGCTGTTTTTACCCGATGCGGCGCCACTGCTGGGCATGTTCTGTTTCGGCAATCTGATGCGCGAATGCGGCGTGGTGGAACGCCTGTCGGATACGTCTCAAAATGCGCTGATCAATATCGTCACCATCTTTCTGGGCTTGTCCGTGGGCTCAAAGCTGGTGGCGGACCGTTTCTTGTCCGTGGAAACCCTGGGGATTCTCGGGCTGGGTATCGTGGCCTTTGCCATCGGCACCGCCTGCGGCGTGCTCATGGCCAAGCTGATGAATCTGGTCAGCAAGACACCGATCAATCCCTTGATCGGCTCCGCCGGGGTGTCGGCGGTGCCCATGGCGGCGCGAGTCTCGAACAAGGTAGGGCTGGACTACAACCCGCACAATTTCCTGCTGATGCATGCCATGGGGCCGAACGTGGCGGGAGTTATCGGGTCGGCGGTGGCGGCAGGTGTCATGATCAAATACCTGAGTTAATGGTCTACTGCGTTGTATAAACTGACCATATGGCTAGTGCCCACAGAAGCCTATGGCGATAGGGCCGGGGGAAGGGCGCAGTGAGGGTCATTTGCCATGGATGGCAAATGTAGCGCCCAAGGATGGGTTTACAGCGCCCTCACGCAGGCCTTTCCCCGGCACACGGCCTACTGGCAAATAACAAAGAGTACCTTTAACCAAGTAGTGCCAAGCGTCCCTTGAGCCGGGCTTCGAGAGGAGCAAGGTCGATCGTGGTGTCCCTGGGCCAGCCGACGGTGAGGGTCACGCCGTCGCTGGCGTAATCGACGTGCTCGATGGGAACGTCCTGCCCGGCAAACCAGGCTCGGGCCTCGGCTTCGCCGGCGAAACCGACCTGGATGCGTAACGTGCTGCGTTCGACGAAGTTCGTACTGGGCAGCGTTTCCAGCGCTTTTTGAACCGCCTGGGAATAGGCGCGGGCGAGGCCGCCGGTGCCAAGCTTCGTGCCACCGAAATAGCGGGTTACTACACAGCCGATCTGGCCGAATCCCGACCCTTCAAGCACTTGAAACATCGGCCGCCCCGCGGTGCCCCCGGGTTCGCCGTCATCGGAAAAACCGATGGCGTTTTGTTCCCCGGGCGGACCGGCAATGAAGGCGCTGCAGTGATGGCTGGCATCCGGGTAGGTGGCCCGAGCCCTAGCAAGCAACGCATCGAATCCGGTAACATCGGGTGTGTGGGCTATCCAGGCGATGAAACGACTGCGTTCTATTTCGATCTCGGCGACGTGGATGTTCGTCTCAGCGAGCTTGGGGATCAAGTAGCGCATCAGGCCGCAAGACTGGCGGTTCGCATCACGCCCATGACCAATCCCAGGACCTGGACGTCATCGTTCTTCAGGAAGATAGGCGCCATGGTTTCGTTGGCGGGTTGCAGACGTACCCCGGATTTGTCGATGTAGAGCTTCTTCAGGGTCACTTCCTGGTTGTTGATCATGACCACCGCGGTCTCGCCATTTTCGGCGCTCTCATGGCGCTCGATGATGATCACGTCGCCATCGTGGATATTGCAGTCGATCATCGAATTGCCCCGTACTCGCAGCGCATAGGTGTTGCGCCGCACCATACGGGAAGGAACCCGCACGCTGTCCTGGTCCGGGCATGCCTCGATGGGTAAGCCGGCGGCTACTTGACCCAGCAGAGGAATGTCGACCAGGTCGTTATCGTCGATCTCTTCCCAGGCACCTTCCTGAAGCGGAAGGTTGGGCAAGCGGTGCAGATAGTGATACATGGTCTTCTCCGGACGCGTTGGACAGCACTCTCGCAGCATCATAACAAGCACCGTGCAAGGCGGAAATGTACCAGGTTCCACGCTGTCCGGTTGCTGCGACGCGCTGACGCAACGTTCCGGCTGGCCGCAAAATGGCTTTCCCTGTAAAGTGCCTCGTTGATTACTTGTGGCGGGAGTTCGAGTGACGTTTCGTCTTGAAGCACGGGGGTTGACCTGCGAACGCGATGATCGACGTCTGTTTCAGGCGCTGGATCTGGACGTAGAGCCTGGCGAAATACTGCGTGTCGAAGGCCCCAATGGCAGCGGCAAGACAACATTACTCAAGATACTCTCCGGCCAGCTTACGGATTACGAAGGTGAACTGCGCTGGTGCGGCCAGTCAATGCGCAAGGTCCGCACTGCCTTTCTCGCCAATCTTCTTTATCTGGGACACGCGCCCGGCATCAAGGCAGCGCTCACGGCTCTAGAAAATCTGGCCTGGTATCAGGCGCTTTGCGGTGAGCATGGCGACGAGGTCGAGCGCCTTGCAGTACTGGAAGAGATAGGGCTTTACGGCTTCGAGGATGTGCCGGTGGCGCAGCTCTCCGCGGGTCAACAGCGCCGGGTAGCGTTGGCTCGGCTGAACCTGACCCAGCGTCCGCTATGGGTGCTCGATGAGCCTTTTACCGCCATCGACAAGCAGGGCGTCGCCCGGCTGGAACAGCGTCTATTGGCCCATGCCCGTGCTGGGGGCAGCGTGATTCTGACCACTCATCATGAGCTGGCACCGCTTGGAGAGTTGCGTCGTATCACCCTGGGACGGGCAGTGTGCAACAGGTCAGGAGAATGAATGCAGGTCATTGAGCCTAAAGCGAGTCTCGGCGTCGCCGTTCGCGCGACCATCAAACGGGATATCACCCTGGTGCTGCGCCGGCGCAGCGAGGTGATCAATCCGCTGGTGTTCTTTGCCTTGGTCATCACGCTGTTTCCGCTGGGTATTTCGCCGGACCCGGCGATGCTGGCCGCCATTGCTCCGGGGCTGTTATGGGTCGCGGCCCTGCTGGCGACCCAATTGTCACTGGATACGCTGTTTCGAAGCGATTATGACGATGGCAGCCTCGAGCAGCTGCTGCTTTCACCCCAGCCGCTGCCGGCGCTGGTGCTGTCGAAGACGCTGGTACACTGGCTGTTGACCGGTTTGCCCCTGGCCCTGATGGCGCCGCTGCTGGGGTTGATGTTGGCATTGCCGGGGCAGAGCTATGCAGTGCTTGCGTTTTCACTGGCCTTGGGCAGTGCCAGTCTGAGTCTTATCGGCGCCATCTGTGCGGCGTTGACGGTCGGGCTATCGAGAGGTGGCGTACTGCTGTCGTTGCTGGTCTTGCCGCTTTATATCCCTGTGCTGATTTTCGGTGCCGGTGCGGTACAGGTGGTCATTCTTGGCGGCAATGCCGCTCCGTATCTGGCAATTCTTGGCGCTCAGCTGTGCCTGGCACTGATGCTGGCACCCTGGGCCATCGCGGCGGCACTTCGCATCAGTATCAACGGTTGAGGAAGCAACGGCATGTGGGCCTTCATACACAAGCTGGGTTCGCCCAAATGGTTCTACGCGATCAGCGCCAAGCTCCAGCCCTGGTTCTGGGGATCGGCGATCCTGTTACTGCTGATAGGCAGCGTCTGGGGTCTTGGCTTTGCGCCCTCGGACTACCAGCAGGGCAATAGTTTTCGCATCATTTATGTACATGTGCCGGCCGCCATTCTGGCCCAGTCCTGCTTTATCAGCATGGCGGTGGCCGGCGTCATCTTTCTGGTGTGGAAGATCAAGATTGCGGATATGGCCGCCACGGTCATCGCGCCCTTCGGTGCGGCCATGACGTTTGTCGCCCTGTTTTCCGGCTCGGTCTGGGGCATGCCGACCTGGGGCACCTGGTGGGTGTGGGACGCCCGTTTGACCTCGATGCTAATTCAGTTGTTCCTGTACCTGGGCGTGATTGCCCTGCGTGGTGCCTTCTCTAGCCGAGATAGCGGCGCCCGAGCGGCGTCGGTGCTGGCGCTGGTGGGGGTGGTCAACATTCCCATCATCAAATACTCGGTGAACTGGTGGAACACCCTGCATCAACCGGCCACGTTCACTCTGACGGAGCGTCCGGCCATGCCGATGGAGATGTGGCTACCGCTGTTGATCATGGTGCTAGGGTTCTACTGTTTCTTCATCGCCCTGACCCTTACCCGCACCCGCAACGAGATACTGCGTCGGGAGTCCGCCAAACGCTGGGTGCGTGCGCTTGTCGCTGACACCGACAGGAGAGGATAATGATGGCCTTTGATTCATTCTCGGCGCTGTTGGCGATGGGCGGTCATGGCGCCTATGTGTGGTCCGCCTGGGGGCTGGCCGCGCTGCTGCTGATTGGAAGTGCGTTCCATGCGCGGGCAGAGCGACACCATCTAATGCAGGATCTCAAACGGCGTCAGCGCCGAGAACGTCACGCCGACCGGGGAGAGGCTCATGAATCCTAAGCGCAAGCAGCGTTTGATGATACTACTGGGGTTGGCCACGCTGGCTGCCATTGCCGTCGGGCTGGTGCTGTATTCGTTGAGCAGTAATATCAATCTTTTTTTCAGCCCGGAGCAGATTGCCAAGGGTGAGGCGCCGCTAGAGCGCCAGATTCGCGCCGGCGGCATGGTCAAGGAAGGCAGCGTACAGCGGGACAAGGAGAGCCTGGACGTCTCCTTCGTGGTAACGGACTACGCAAATGATCTGGAAGTGCGCTACAGCGGTATCCTGCCGGATCTGTTCCGCGAGGGGCAGGGCGTGGTCGTGGTCGGTAAACTCGAAGACAGCCAGATATTGCGTGCCGCCCAGGTGCTGGCCAAGCACGACGAGAACTACATGCCACCGGAAGTGGCCGAGGCCATGAAAGGCAAAATGCCGACAGAAACGCTTGAATAGATCCGTCAAAGGATCCTGGAGCCGTCATGTTAAGCAAGATCATTCCCGAGCTCGGACATTTCGCGCTGATCCTGGCGCTGCTCATGGCCTTGATTCAAGCCGTGGTGCCCATGGCCGGCACGCTGACTCGGCGCCCGCTCTGGATGGCGTTCGCCAAACCCCTGGCCAGCGGTCAGTTTCTGTTTTTGGCGATCGCATATCTATGTCTGACCACGAGTTTTCTGCTGGATGATTTCAGCGTTTCTTATGTCGCCAACAACTCCAATTCGATGCTGCCCTGGTATTACAAGGCTACTGCGGTATGGGGCAGTCATGAAGGCTCGGTGCTGCTATGGAGCCTGATGCTGGGGGGCTGGGGCTTTGCGGTCAGCCAGTTCTCGAGCCAGCTGCCCCGTGACATGGTGGCTCGAGTACTGTCGGTGATGGGCATGGTGTGTGTTGGTTTCCTGCTGTTCGTGCTGATCACCTCCAATCCCTTCGAGCGGCTGCTGCCGAACATGCCCCAGGATGGCGCGGATCTCAATCCGCTGCTTCAGGATTTTGGTCTGGTGATTCACCCGCCGATGCTCTACATGGGCTACGTAGGCTTCTCCGTGGTCTTTGCCTTTGCCATCGCCGGGCTGATCGGTGGGCGTCTCGACGCGGCCTGGACTCGCTGGGCGCGACCCTGGACCAACGTGGCCTGGGCTTTTCTCAGCGTAGGCATTGCACTCGGTAGCTGGTGGGCTTATTACGAGCTTGGCTGGGGCGGCTGGTGGTTCTGGGATCCGGTGGAAAATGCCTCCTTGCTGCCCTGGCTGGCGGGTACCGCCTTGATCCATTCCCTGGCGGTGACGGAAAAGCGCGGCAGTTTCAAGAGCTGGACGATATTGCTGGCTATCACCACCTTCTCGTTGTCCCTGCTGGGCACCTTCCTGGTGCGCTCTGGAGTGCTGACCTCGGTGCATGCCTTCGCCAACGATCCGGCCCGGGGCACCTTCATTCTGGTGTTGCTCGGTCTTACGGTTGGGCTTTCGCTGCTGGTGTTCGCGCTACGTGCACCGAGGGTCAGTCACAGCATCGGTTTCACCTGGCTCTCTCGAGATGCACTGCTGCTGGTCAACAATATCCTGCTGATTGTCATGACCGTGACCGTACTGCTGGGAACCGTCTATCCGCTGCTGCTGGACGCTCTGGGGCTGGGCAAGATCAGCGTCGGCCCGCCGTACTTCAACGCCTTGTTTGTACCGCTGACCGGCCTGCTGTGCGTCTTCATGGGGCTTGGCCCGTCTTCGCGCTGGAAGCAGATGAGTGGGCGTGAACTATTTAAGCGGTTAGTGGGCGCCGGCGTCGCCGCTGTCGTCATTGCGGCGGTTGCACCGCTTATCTATGACGGTGAGTGGAATGTATGGGTATCCCTGGGGCTAGTGATGGCACTGTGGATCGTGCTTTCCCTGGGTCGGGATCTGTTCGACAAGCTGCGTAACGCCTCGAGTCTTGGCACTGGTCTGAAGCGACTGTCTCCCGCTTATTGGGGCATGGTAGTGGGCCACCTGGGTCTGGCGGTGACCATCATCGGTGTAACCATGGTGTCGAACTACAACATCGAACGTAACGTGCGCCTGGCGCCGAATGAGAACATCGAGGTCGCAGGCTACACCTTCACCATGCAGGGCTTGCGGGAGCGCCGAGGCCCCAACTTCATCGCCGATACCGCCACCATAGACGTCAGCCGCAACGGTGAGCATCGCTTCACCATGCATCCCGAAAAGCGCTTCTATCTGGCCCGGGGCATGCCGATGACGGACGTGGCGCTAAGACCCGGTCTGCTGCGGGATCTGTATGTTGCCCTGGGAGAGGATCTGGGAGATGGTTCCTGGGCGCTGCGAATTCAGTTCAAACCCTTCGTACGCTGGCTATGGCTGGGGGCACTGCTCATGGCCACAGGCGGAATACTGGCGGTGGTGGATAAACGCTACCGGCGAGTGAAGCGCCGTGCTCAACAGCCCTTGGCCCCGGATACGTCGGGTTTCAAGGAGGCTCAGGCATGAAGCGTCGTTTGTTGCTGTTGATTCCTTTGGTGCTGTTCGTCGTGCTGGCGGTATTTTTGTATCGTGGGCTGGCATTGGACCCTAGCGCCCGGGACTCGACGCTGCTGGGCAAGCCATTCCCGAGCTTTACGCTTTCGACCTTGGAAGACGCCGACCGTCAGGTCGATGAGTCCTTGATCAAGGGCGAGATGACCCTGGTCAATGTGTGGGGGGAGTGGTGCCCCACCTGCAAGCAGGAGATGCCACAGCTGCTTGCGCTGGAAGAGCGCGGCATTCGCCTGGTAGGGGTCGATTACAAGGATACGCGGGCAAAGGGGCACGAATTTCTCGAGAAATTCGGCAATCCGTTCGAGGTCAATATCTTCGATTCGGAAGGAACGCTGGGCTTCGATCTTGGCGTCTACGGCGCTCCGGAAACGTTCCTCGTGGACGCAGACGGTATCATCCGCTATCACCATACCGGGTACATCACGCCAGAGGATATTGAACAGACGATCGTGCCGGAGGTGGAAAAATGGCGCACCGATTGACGCGAGTTCTCATCCTGTTGCTGTGCGTTTCATGCTCCGCAACGACCCTGGCTGCCATCGAGGTGCGCGAGTTCGACAGCCCCGTACAGAAGCAGCGCTACGACTCCCTGAACGGCTCCCTGCGATGCCCCAAGTGTGAGAATCAGGCCATCGGTGACTCCGAATCGCCCATCGCCGGGGACATGCGCGAGCGAGTCTATCAACTGCTGCAGGATGGTCGTTCCGACATCGAAATTCAGAATTACATGACCGATCGCTTCGGTGACTACGTGCTCTACAATCCGCGACTCACTGGACGAACCTGGCTGCTATGGGGCTTGCCTGCTGCGCTTGTCCTGCTCGGGGCAGTCGTTATCGGCTTTATCGTGCGGGCACGACGGCGCGCCTCCAACCATGCGCTCAGCGCTGCGGAGCGAGAACGCCTCGATGCGCTGGTCAATCGCGAGAGGACGCAATGAATCTGCTGTGGATAGCTTTCGGTCTGTTGCTGCTGCCTGCCCTGTGGATCGTGGCCTGGCCCCTGCGACGCGCCCAGGCAGTGCACGATGCCCAGCACGCCTATGAAGTGGAAGAGAGCAACGATGCCCAGAACGTGGCGATCTATCGGCGTCGCCTGATCTCTCTGGAGCAAGCCCTGGCCCGGGGCGAGATCGATGCCAAGCGTTTCGAGGAAAGCCGTCTAGAGCTGGATCGCAGTCTGCTCGAGGATACCGAGGCGCAGCGTCGCCCACCCCTCAAGGCCGCGAAAGCCGGTCGTTGGGCGGTACTGGCGACGATGATAGCCCTGGTGGTCGGGAGCCTTCTTTGGTATCAGCGGGAAGGCGCTCAGGATGACCTGGCTCTGTATGCCATCCAGCATGAGGTGATGAATGCACCGGATGGCTCCATGACGATGTTGATCGAGCGGTTGGAAGGGCAGATCGCCCGGCAGCCGGATAATCCCAAATTGTGGATTGCGCTGTTTCCGCTCTATCGCGATAGCGGCCGGTTCGATGCGGCGATCGATGCCCTTCAGCGGCTAATCGCGCTGGAAGGACGCCAGACAGAGCTGTTGGCGCAACTGGCGCAGATGAAATTCTTCGCCGCGGATAGAAAACTGACCGGCGAAATAGAAGAGTTGGCCGATGAAGTGCTTGCCAAGGATCCGCGGCAGCCGACGGTGTTGGGTCTATTGGGTATCGAAGCTTTCGAGGATGGCCGTTATGAGCAGGCCATTGCCCATTGGCGCAAGGCCATTGCCGGCTTCGACGACGAGGCTTCCGCCAAGGTACTGCGGGACGGTATCGCCGTTGCCCAGCAGCGCCTGGGCATTGCCCCCGGCGAGGCGGCATCCGACAAGAGTGCATCAGAACAAGCCGCTCAGGCGAGCAATACCCCTGACAGCACAAGCGGTCCATCGATCAAGGTGAACATCAGTCTGGAAGACAAGCTCAAGGATCAGGCGTCACCAGAGGATACGGTGTTCGTGGTGGCGCGAGACGTCGCCGGCGAATTGCCACCTCTGGCGCTGGAACGAGCCACCGTTGCCGACCTGCCCCTTGAAGTGACTCTGGACGACAGCGATGCCATGGCTCCCAGTGCGCGGCTTTCCCAGGTCGATGAGGTACAGCTGACGGTGCGTGTCTCGTCTTCCGGGCAGGCCATGGCGCAACCCGGCGATCTGACCGGTCAGGCTGGCCCGATAAAACTGGACGACAAGGATAGCCCGATCGACATCATCATTGATCGGGTCGTAGATTGATTCAATGCGTCTGACGTCCATCCGCCTTGCGGGTTTCAAGTCCTTTGTCGACCCGGTGACGGTGCCCTTCGATGGCAACATGACCGCCATCGTCGGTCCCAACGGCTGCGGCAAATCCAATGTCATCGATGCGGTGCGCTGGGTAATGGGGGAGTCCTCCGCCAAGACCCTGCGCGGTGAATCCATGACGGATGTCATCTTCAACGGCTCCACCGGACGCAAGCCCGTGGGCCAGGCCTCCATCGAGCTGCACTTCGACAATCGTGACGGCAGTATGGGCGGCCTTTATGCCCAATACGCCGAGATCGTGGTCAAGCGGGTCGTGACCCGGGACAGCCAATCGAGCTATTTCTTCAACAATCAGAAATGCCGGCGTCGCGACATCGCCGATCTGTTCTTGGGCACCGGTCTGGGGCCGCGCTCCTATGCCATCATCGGTCAAGGCATGATTTCGCGCCTGATAGAGGCGCGCCCGGAAGAACTGCGTTCGACGCTGGAGGAGGCCGCAGGCATTTCCCAA
>NZ_JIBT01000061.1 GCF_001039575.1 Halomonas sp. PR-M31 | reverse complement strand
CGAACCTGTGACCCAATGATTAACAGTCATTTGCTCTACCAACTGAGCTATCGGGGAACATCTTGAACACGCGGCAGTAGTATACGTAACGAGAAACTTCCGTCAAGGGCATCAAGTGGTTGGCATCCGCCCTTTGAACTACTTCACTAATACGAAAGCGCCCACCAGGACACCTAGCGGACGCTTCTCGATTCTGGTGGCTACGCCCTGACTCGAACAGGGGACCCCATCATTATGAGTGATGTGCTCTAACCAACTGAGCTACGTAGCCCTTCCAGCGCGGGCAAATTATGCCCGCTGCCGAACCGCTTGGCAACCGCCTTCAAGGCCCCTCTTATCCATCGATACCGATGAATTCTTTTACCGCAGGCAGACCGGACTCACCCTTCACGGTGGTAACCCCTTCGAGCCAGGCGTCGAGTACGCCGGGATTGTCCTGCAGCCAGCTGCGGGCCGCCTCGCGCGGCTTGTCGCCCTCATCCATGATGGCGGCCATGATCTGGTTTTCCATTTCCAGCGTGAACGTCAAATTTTCGAGCAATTCACCCACATTGGCGCACTCCTGGACATAGCCGCTGCGCGTGTTGGTATGGACCGTCGCACCTCCCAGGTTCGGGCCGAAATAGTCATCGGCGCCTTCTAGGTAGGCCATATCGAAATTGGTATTCATGGGATGAGGCTCCCAGCCCAGGAACACCATCCATTCCTCGCTGCGGGTCTTGGATTTCAATTCGGAGAGCATTCCTGCTTCGGAAGAGTCGATCAGCTGCCAATCACCCAGGCCGGAGAAATCATCGTCAATCATGTTCTGGATGATCATGTTGCCGTCGTTACCCGCTTCGATGCCATACAGCTTGCTATCGAACTTTTCCGCATATTCATCGAGATCCGCGACGGAGGTGACGCCTGCATCATGCACATACTGCGGCACCGCCAGGGTGTACTTGGCCCCTTCGAGGTTGGTCGCTACCCGATCCACCTGCCCTTTTTCGATATAAGGATCGCTGATCGACGCCATGGAAGGCATCCAGTTGCCCAGAAAGACGTCGAAGTCGCCATTTTTCATACCGGCATAGGCGATCGGCACCGACACGGTATCGCTACGGGTCTCGTAGCCCAACCCCTCGAGCACTTCGCTGGCAAGCGCAGTGGTGGCAGTAATATCCGTCCAGCCCACCTCCGCCAAGCGTACCGTCTGGCAGCTTTCAGTCACTTCGGCCATGGCTAATGAGGCGTTCAGCGTCAGGAGTCCACCAATCATGCACTGGGTAGTAAGCCTGTAATTCATGAGCGACAAACCTTTTTTATTGATTGAACGTTCAATAAACATATCCCATACTGTTCGGTATTGTCCAACATCTCGAAAACAGGCCAGTCGGGGCATCGGATAAAAGGAGACATTGCGTTGCCAAAGCTAGGAATGGAGCCCATTCGACGCCACCAGCTGGTGCAGGCCACCATGCAGGCGATCGATGAAGCCGGGCTTGCCAACACCACCATCGCGCGCATCGCCAATCGAGCCAATGTCTCCACCGGCATCATCAGTCACTATTTTGGTGGCAAGGAAGGCCTGCTCGAAGCCACCATGCGCCAAGGTGCTGGGCGAACTCGGCAAGGGCATCGCCCAGCGCCGTTCAAGAGCAGAGCGCACGCCCCGAGGGCAGATTCGCGCCATCATCGACGGTAACTTCGACGGGCATCAGGTCAGTCAATCGGTGATGAAGACCTGGCTGGCCTTCTGGGCCTCCAGCATGCATCGCGGCAATCTACAAAGGCTGCAGCGGGTCAACGATCGACGCCTCTATTCGAATCTTTGCTTTCAGTTTCGCCGCTGCCTGCCCAGGCAAGACGCCCGTGATGCGGCTCGAGGTCTCGCAGCCTTGATCGATGGCTTGTGGCTACGTGGCGCACTGGCCTCGGAAACCCTGGACGTGGAGCGGGCTCGCCGTATTGCCTACGACTATCTCGACGGCCAGCTTCAAGGGGCCGACACCTTCGCCTGAGCGAAGCCGTGTTTTGACAACTCTTACTTTGCAGGAGGATTGCATGACGTCATTGGAAACCCAGCAACTCTTTATCGACGGTAAGCGGGTAGATGCCACCTCCGGCGACACCTTCGAGATCACTAACCCAGCCAACGGCGAACATCTGGCGACCATTCAGCAGGCCTCGAAAGCGGATGTGGACCGTGCCGTTGCTTCGGCTCGCAAGGGACAGAAGATCTGGGGCGCCATGAGCGGCATGGAGCGCAGCCGTATTCTCCAGCGTGCGGTAGCGCTGTTGAGAGAACGCAATGATGAGCTAGCGCACCTGGAAACCCTGAACACCGGTAAGCCGATCAGCGAAACCTCCACGGTGGATATCGTTACCGGCGCAGACTCCCTCGAGTATTACGCGGGGCTTGCACCGGCAATTGAAGGCACCCAGATCCCCTTGCGCGAGGATTCCTTCGTCTATACCCGGCGTGAACCCTTGGGCGTAGTGGGAGCCATCGGCGCCTGGAACTACCCTATTCAGATTGCCTGCTGGAAAGCTGCTCCGGCTCTGGCTGCTGGCAATGCGGTGGTATTCAAGCCCAGCGAGGTCACCCCGCTGACCACCTTGAAGCTTGCGGAAATCTTCAGCGAAGCGGGTCTGCCGGACGGCGTCTTCAACGTCGTTCAGGGGGCTGGCGAGGTCGGCGCGATGCTCAGCGAACACGAAGGCATCGATAAAGTCACCTTCACCGGCGAAGCCGGCACCGGCAAGAAAGTCATGTCTGCCGCTGCCGCCTCGACCCTCAAGGAAGTGACCATGGAGCTGGGCGGCAAGTCGCCGCTGATCGTGTTCGACGATGCGGATCTCGAACGCGCCGCAGATGCGGCGATGATGGCCAATTTCTATTCCAGCGGCCAGGTGTGTACCAACGGCACGCGCGTTTTCGTGCAGCGCTCCGTCAAGGAAGCCTTCGAAACAAAAATTCTGGAGCGAGTGGATCGCATCAAGGCCGGCGATCCGCTGGACCCGGAGGTCAATTTTGGGCCGCTGGTCAGCTTCGAACATCTCGACAAGGTGCTGAGCTATCTGGAACTCGGCCCGCAGGAAGGCGCACGGCTGCTTGCCGGCGGCAAACGCATGACGCAAGGAGATTTTGCCAAGGGCGCCTGGGCCCAGCCCACGGTCTTCACCGACTGTACGGATAACATGCGCCTCGTGCAGGAAGAAATCTTCGGCCCGGTCATGTCGATCCTGGTCTTCGACGATGAGGAAGAAGTCATCCGCCGGGCTAACGACACCACCTACGGACTGGCGGCAGGACTCTTCAGCGAAGGGTTGAATCGCGCCCATCGCGTGATCCATCGCCTCGAAGCCGGTATCTGCTGGATCAATACCTGGGGCGATTCCCCGGCGGAGATGCCGGTGGGCGGCTACAAGCAGTCCGGTATCGGGCGCGAAAACGGCCTTTCATCACTTGAACACTACACCCAGATCAAGTCGGTGCAGGTCGAGATGGGGCCATTCCCGGCGGTTTTCTGAGGCTCATCGTGATCATGAACGACCTCTAACTTCTTTATCAGGAGATATTCATGGCGCAGCCACGAGAATACGACTACGTCATCATCGGTGCAGGTTCGGCGGGCAACGTGCTCGCCACCCGCCTGACGGAAGATCCGAATGTGACGGTGCTGCTGCTGGAAGCCGGTGGCCCGGATTATCGTTTCGATTTTCGCACCCAGATGCCGGCGGCACTTGCCTATCCATTGCAAGGCAAACGCTACAACTGGGCCTTCGAGACGGACCCGGAGCCCCATATGAACAACCGCCGCATGGAGTGCGGTCGTGGTAAAGGGCTAGGCGGTTCATCGCTGATCAACGGCATGTGCTACCTGCGCGGCAACGCGCTGGATTTCAACAACTGGGCCAAGACGCCAGGATTGGAAGACTGGAATTATCTGGCCTGCTTGCCCTACTTCAAAAAGGCAGAAACCCGAGACATCGGCCCCAATGACTATCATGGCGGCGACGGGCCAATTTCAGTCACCACACCGAAAGAAGGCAATAACGAGCTTTATGGCGCCTTCATCAAAGCCGGTGTGGAAGCAGGCTACCCGGCCACGGAAGACGTCAACGGCTATCAGCAGGAAGGTTTCGGCCCCATGGATCGCTTCGTCACCCGTAAGGGGCGTCGTTCCTCCACCGCCCGGGGCTATCTGGATATCGCCAAACAGCGGGACAACCTGACCATCGAGACCCATGCCACCACGGATCGCATCCTGTTCGAGGGCAAACAAGCGGTGGGCGTGAGCTATTCACACAAGGGAAAAGAACAGGAGGTGCGCGCTTGCCGCGAGGTGCTGCTCTGCGGCGGCGCCATCGCCTCACCCCAGATCCTGTTGCGCTCCGGGGTAGGCAACCCGGAGCAGCTCAAGGAGTTCGATATTCCGGTAGTACACGCACTTCCTGGGGTCGGTGAGAATCTTCAGGATCACTTGGAGATGTACATTCAGTACGAATGCAAGAAACCCATCTCGCTGTACCCGGCCCTCAAGTGGTGGAATCAGCCTAAGATCGGCGCTCAGTGGCTGTTTCAGGGTACTGGCGTGGGCGCCAGCAATCAATTCGAGGCGGCGGGGTTCATTCGTACCAACGACGCCGAGGAATGGCCCAACCTGCAATATCACTTCCTGCCCATCGCCATCAGCTACAACGGCAAGAGCGCGGTGCAGGCCCATGGTTTTCAGGCCCATGTGGGTTCCATGCGCTCCATGAGTCGTGGCCGAGTACGCCTCACCTCTCGCGATCCGGCGGCAGCGCCGAGCATTCTGTTCAACTACATGAGCCACGACAGGGACTGGGAAGAGTTTCGCGCCTCTATCCGCATCACTCGGGAAATCGTCGCCCAGCCGGCGATGGACGAGTATCGCGGTCGCGAGATTGCCCCAGGGCCGAATGTTCAGACGGATGCCCAGCTCGATGAATTCGTGCGTCAGAACGCCGAAACCGCCTATCACCCCTGCGGCACCTGCAAGATGGGTAACGAAAGTGACCCCATGGCGGTGGTGGATGGCGCCGGACGTGTGCATGGTCTCGAGAACCTGCGCGTCATCGATGCCTCCATCATGCCCCAGATCACCACTGGCAACCTCAATGCTCCCACCATCATGATCGCCGAGAAGATGGCGGATAAAGTGCGTGGACGCGAACCGCTGCCCGCAGCGGATGTGCCCTATTACACCATTGCCGATGAGAGGGGCGCGCACCATACGGCCAGTGCTTGACTGAAAATTGGACCCACAAACCCAGAGAGCCTCGCATAAGCGAGGCTCTCTGGTTATAGGCGTTGCTCCAAACACTCAACCAAATATGACTACACCGAAGGCTGCTGAGGATCGTCCGGCATGGGCGTGTCACCCGGCGCTAGACTGTTCAAGTGCAGGAAGTGCAGATGCCGCTCATATTGATCGAGAATGTCCTCGATCACCTGCTCCCGGTTATAGCCGGAAAGATCGTATTCCTGGCTGCCTTCGAGCAGATAGACTTCCAGACGATAATAGAACCTGCTCGAGTGCTGCGCCCGCAGCGCAAAAGATGGCGTGGCGAAGCGCCGTAGCCATATCTGATAGGTAAAATTCTGCTCATCGCCTAGGGTGACGTTAAGGGCCAGGTGTTCATTCTCCCCTTCTCCTTCGCCAATGACGCTCTCCACCCCTTGCTGCTCCAACGCCTCGCGAACGCTTTCCATCGCGGGCCTTGCAACCTCGTTGAGAAAGCGCAGGGCCTGCTTGCGACTGGGAAAGGTCATCGTCTTGGACAGGCGCTGCTTCACTCCTTGCGGCCCACGCTCGACGCTACCGGAGCGCCCAGAAAGACTCGCGGAGAGACTGGCGCGGTAGCTGTCCTCTTTGAGGCCTTCGACCTTTAGCGCCTTGAATAGCCCGAACATCATGAAAAACAGCACCACGGAAAACGGCAGCCCTGTGACCACTACCGCGCTCTGCAGCGCGCCTAACCCGCCTGCCATCAACAGGGCCAGGGTCAGTACACCGATCACCGATGCCCAGAGAATGCGCATCCAGATAGGTGCGTCATGGGTCACGTCTTCAAGAATCGAAGTGAAGTTCGACAGCACCAGTGCACCGGAATCGCCGGAGGTGACGAAGAAAACGATCGCCAGCACGGTCACCACCGTGGTGGTCAACCCGGTCCAGGTAGATTCTCAAGGAACAGATAGATCGATGACTCCGGAACGTTCATGGCCATGTCGCCGAACTCGACGGCCCCGGCCATCACCTGATCAATGGCGCTGTTACCGATTATCGACATCCAGGCCATCATGAAGACCAGCGGCAGGATCAGCGTCCCTGCCACGAACTCACGAATGGTACGTCCCCTTGAAATACGCGCCAGGAACAAGCCGACAAAGGGGCCCCAGGCAATCCACCAGGCCCAGAAGAACAGCGTCCAACCATTCAGCCAGTCCGTGGGCGGATCGAAGGAGTAAGTCTGAGTCGACAGATCGATGAAATTAGAGAAATAGTCACCAATGTTGGTTACCAGCGTATTGAGCAAGAACAGCGTATTGCCACTGAAAAGCACGAACAGCAACAGCAACAGTGCCAGCAGCATGTTGAACTCGGAAAGACGCCGAATGCCGCGTTCCACCCCAGTGACCGCAGAAACCGCGGCGAAGAACACGATCATCACCACCAGAACGGCCTGAATCAAGGTGTTTTCCGGCACATCGAACATGTAGTTCAAACCGAAATTAAGCTGAATGACACCGATTCCGAGGCTGGTAGCGATGCCGAATACCGTTCCGAGTACTGCGGCAATGTCCACGCTGTGACCGATCGGCCCGTAAATGCGTTTGCCGAAGATCGGATAAAGCGCCGAGCGAATGGTGAGCGGCAAATTATGCCGATAGCTGAAAAACGCCAGGGACATTCCTACCAAGGTGTAGATGCCCCAACCTGTCAGGCCCCAGTGCAGAAAGGTCAGCTCCATGGCATGGCGTGCGGCCGCCACCGTGCCCGGCTCTCCTTCCGGGGGCGCCAGAAACTGGGTCAATGGCTCAGCGATGCAGAAAAACAAGAGATCGATACCGATGCCGGCGGCAAACAGCATGGCCGCCCAGGAGGCCATATTGAAATCCGGCCGAGAGTGTTCGGGTCCTAGACGAATTTTGCCAAATCGAGAAAACCCCACCACCACGACAAAAATCAGATAGCTCAGTACGGCAAGAAAGTAGTACCAACCAAAGGTAGCTGAGATCCAGCCCAACACGCTGTTGATGATGGCGCTAGCAGAATCGGTAAAGACCATCGTCCATAATGCGAACAATACGATGCCGATGACAGAACCGTAGAACACGATGGGATTGAGACGATCGCCTGATGCAGCACCCTGCGATTTGGTTTCCATGGAAACTATCCTTGGACATTAAGAGGAAGTACATGCAGACGAGAGGGTAACATGCTGCCTTTTTATTTTGATTAAATGTTCAATAAAAATAAGCGCTCGATTGAAAATTTCTCTATCAGACCTTCGGCGAATTTCAGATCAGGAAACTGGTCAGTCGCAAATAATTGAACTAAGCTGACCAATTCAAACAACTGTTCGAATAAGCAGCTACTGATTCCCTGGAGACGCATATGCTTCAATTACTCTTGGTCGTGCTGGCCATCGTCGGGCTTGTGGAAGTGGCGCGCGTGAAGCGGGCGCCATGTCCGCATTAGGCGTACTGGCCATTCTCGGCGTCATCGGTTTATTGTTCGGCGCGCCGGTCATTGGTGTGCTGTTCATTCTCGGTGCGGTCGTCATCGCAGCCTGCGGTTTACCAGCATTGCGCCGTGCCTGGCTCACGCCTCGGGTGCTTACCCTCTTTCATAAAGTCGCCCCCAAGGTATCCGATACGGAGCGCACGGCGCTGGAAGCGGGCACCGTCTCCTGGGATGCGGAGCTGTTTTCCGGCAAGCCAAAGTGGCAGCGTCTGCTCGACTACCGCGACGATGGCCTGAACGACGAAGAGCGCGCCTTTCTGGATAATCAATGCTCTGTTGCTGCCGGTATGTGCAACGACTGGGAGATTTCCGTGGAGCGAGCGGACCTGCCCCAGAGGCTTTGGGACTATCTGAAGAAGGAACGCTTCTTTGGCATGATCATTCCCAAGCAGTACGGCGGACTGGGATTTTCCGCCAAGGCACAGTCCGCAGTGCTGCAAAAGCTTTCCCTCAATGAGACCCTGACCGTCACCGTGGGTGTTCCCAACTCACTCGGTCCAGGTGAGCTACTGCTTAAATATGGTACCGAAGAACAGAAAGACTATTACCTGCCCCGCCTGGCGGATGGCCGGGAAATTCCCTGCTTCGGCCTGACTGGGCCGCGTGCCGGCAGCGACGCCACCTCCCTGCCGGATGTAGGCGTCGTCTGTCATGGCACTCATAACGGCGAAGAAGTGCTGGGCCTGAAGCTCACCTTCGAGAAGCGCTGGATTACCCTGGCGCCGATTGCTACCGTGGTCGGCCTGGCTTTTCGCATGTTCGATCCAGACAAGCTATTGGGGGACGAATCCGATCTCGGCATCACCTGTGCGCTGATTCCCCGGGAAACGAAAGGCATGGACATCGGTCGACGCCATCATCCCATCGGCAGCCCTTTCATGAACGGACCCATCGTCGGCAAGGATGTATTCATTCCTCTCGACTATCTGATCGGCGGCCCCGACATGGCCGGCCAAGGCTGGCGCATGCTGGTGGAATGCCTGTCCGTGGGTCGCTGCATCACCCTGCCCTCCGGTGCCGCCGGTGCCGGTCGCTATGCGATTGGCTGGGCCGGGGGCTTCACCCGCATTCGTCGCCAGTTCAATATGCCGGTGGCGGAAATGGAAGGCGTGCAGGAACCCTTGGCGCGCCTTACCGCCCATGCCTATATTGCTCAGGCAACGGTCATGCAGACCGCCAACCTGATCGATCATGGCGAAAAACCCGCCGTGCCGTCGGCGATCCTCAAGAGCCAGCTGACGGAATTTCAGCGCAGCATCCTGGCAGACGCCATGGACGTGCACGGTGGCCGTGCCGTCACTCTGGGCCCGCGTAACTATCTGGGTCAGGCCTGGAGCGCGGTGCCGGTATCGATCACCGTGGAAGGTGCCAACATCATGACCCGCAACCTGATGATCTTCGGTCAGGGGGCGATTCGCTGTCACCCCTACGTGCTGGAAGAACTGGCGGCCAAGGACGCCAACGACGCCCGCGCCTTCGACAAGGCCTTCTTCGGTCATATTCGTTTGATTTTTGGCAACGCGGCCCGGGCTTTCGTGCAGGGCCTGGGCATGGCGCGCCACAGCGTGCCCTTCGATGATATTTCAGCCCCCTACGCCAAGGATATCGCGCGCCTATCAGCAGCCTTCGGTCTCTGTGCGGATGCGGCCATGGTCAGCCTGGGTTCCGAACTCAAGAAGCGGGAGATGATCTCGGCGCGCTTGGGAGACGTGCTGTCCAACCTCTATCTGGCCTCCATGGTGCTCAAGCAGTGGCATGCCGGTAATAGCGTGGAACATGAGGCAGCGCTTTTGCACTACAGCTGCCAGACCCTGCTGTATCGCGCGGAACAGGCAATGGTCGAGCTGTTCGACAACCTGCCCAATCGTGCTTTGGGCAAGACGCTGGCGGTCATCACCATGCCTTTGGGTCGTCGCTGGAAACGCCCGGAAGACAGCCTGACCCGCGAGATTGCAAGAGCCGTTTCCACGGATACCGCCTTGCGTCACAAGCTGACCGCGGATACCTGGAACACCCAGGAGAAAGGACAGCAGGACAATCCGCTGGCACGCTACGATGCTCTGTTAGCGGAATACGATCGTGCGGAACCGATCTATCGCGCCATCAACAAGGCCTATACCAAGGGCACCCTGCCGGCGGAAGCGCTGCATCCGGAGCAGCGTGTCGAGGCAGCGCTAGAGTCCGGGCTAATCAATCAGGAAGATGCGGACTTCATGCGGCGCTATGAGAAGGAGGTGCTGGAAATGCTCACCGTGGACGATTTCGCCTTCGATGCCTTTGCGTCCCACAAAGATAAGGTCATATGGCATGACGCCGCTTGATCGGTAAATCTGATTTAAGCACCACAGCAGTAACAGATCGCCCCGGCCTTTGTCGGGGCGATCTGTTTTACAGTGCCATCACGATCAATCGATGCCGCTTATCCTCACCGGCACAACGCCGCTGCGAATCATTCCCAGCCGCTCGGCGGCGCGATAGGAAAGATCGATGATGCGGCCCCGTATGAAAGGACCGCGATCATTGATGCGCACTACCACCTCACGACCGTTATCAAGATTGGTGACCGCGACCCGAGACCCAAACGGCAGTACGGGATGGGCGGCGGTCATGGCACTGCGATCATAGCGTTCGCCGCTGGCGGTACGCTTGCCCTGATAGATATCGCTGTAATAGGACGCCTGCCCTTCATCGACATAGGACGATACGTCGCCGTCGAATGGAGCAGGACCGCCCGCACACCCAGCCAATACGCCCATACCGAACACCAACACCAGAAGCCGGCGGGTAGGCCGTCGATGGCGACACTCGATCACGGCAGCAGTACGGTGGAGCCGGTCGTCTTGCGATCCGCCAATGCGGCCTGGGCTTCCCCGGCTTTGTCGAGCGGATAGCTCTGGGCAACGTCGATCTTGATCTTGCCGCTTTCGATCATCTCGAACAGCTCACCCGCCATCTGCTTCAGGCGCTTGTGCGTATCAGCGTAGCCGGCAAGACTCGGCCTTGTGAGATAGAGCGAGCCCTTTTGATTGAGAATGCTGACGTCCACGCCTTCGACAGACCCGGACGCATTGCCGAAGCTGACCATCAAACCGCGCTTTTGCAGGCAGTCCAAGGACGTTTCCCAGGTGTCCTTGCCCACGGAGTCGTAGACCACCGGCACCATATCGCCCTTGGTCAGTTCCCGCACCCGTTCCACCACGTTTTCCTGGGTATAGTCGATGACCGCCCAGGCGCCGTTCTTCTTGGCAAGATCGGCCTTCTCCTTGGAACTCACCGTGCCGATCAGCTTCACGCCAATCGACTTGGCCCACTGGCAGGCAATCGACCCCACACCCCCGGCGGCGGCATGAAACAAGATGGTGTCGCCTTTTTGTACACGATAGGTCTGGCGCAACAGATACTGCACCGTCAGCCCCTTGAGCATGCACCCTGCTGCAGTTTCGAAGGCGACGGCCTCGGGTAGCTTCACCACTTTATCGACCGGCAGCGTATGCACTTCAGAATATGCACCCAGCGGCCCCAGGGCGTAGGCAACCCGATCCCCTTCCTTGAACTCGGTGACGCCCTCACCCACGGTCTCCACTACGCCGGCACCTTCGGTACCAAGACCAGACGGCATGGACGGCGCCGGATACAGACCGGTGCGGAAATAGATGTCGATGAAGTTCAACCCTACTGCATGGTTCTTGATTCGTACCTCGCCTTCCTTAGGCGCTTCTGGCTCAAAGTCCGCATACTCGAGTACGTCTGGGCCACCGGTCTGGGAAAATTGGATACGTTTCGGCATCGTGAACACTCCTTATTCAGCTGGGAAAGATTCGATCTTGAACATTCGATCTTGAACATTCGATCTTGAACAAGGGTCGCAGGAATGAGCAGCCCTGTCATCGGTACGCAAAAGATGCGCGCCTGAACATAGCAGCAAAGGACCGCCCTCTGGCATCGAGTTTTTATTCTGATTTGCGCCTCATGAGTCTTTCGTATCAGAACTCGGGTAGACGAGATCGCCCTCTTCATTGGCCTGGGCCGCCTCGGTCAGCGTCGCGGGCTGGATACGGTCAGCGTTCATCAGGTGATAGACCTGTTCGCCACGGTGAAGCAGATGATCGGCGATGATACGACGGTGGCAACGCCACCATACCGCTTCCGCGCACATGATCGCGCAGGTCTGGCGATGGCCGAGCTCGATCAGCGCAGTGAGCCCCCGGTGAAATTCTTCGGACAAGGCATAGTCCGCATAGTTATGAAAACTGCGATTATGCCAGTAACCATTGACGTCATCGGCGACGGTTTTCGACCGCTTACGCAGACCGGCCAGTTCAGCACTGTGCGTATAACCGATACCCAGCGGCGCAAGTGAGCTCGACAGCGCCTCAAAATTGAATTGCGGGTTGGTACGCGAGCGCGGCATGGCCCTGACATCGACGACATGCTCGACTCCGCCCACACCCAGCAGCGCGACGAACTCATCCAGCGTGCGAGTCGAGTGACCTACCGAGTAGAAGGCATGTTTCACGATGGAAGTCTCTTGTGCTTACAGCACTTTCGGGAAAGCCTCGAGACCGCGAACGAAGCGCTGCTTGTAGCCATCGAAGATGGACTTGTCCTGTTTGAAGGCTTGGATCACCGCCCGCTGATCGAAGTGCATGGTGCGTGGAATATCATCCAGCTTGGTGGCCGCATGCTTGGAGCTTACGCCGATGCGCGTGCCGTTGGGACCATCGAACCAGCGCTTGATACCGCAGGCGCGAAACATCTTTTCCTGAGCCTCATCCTGGGCGTTGACTCGCAGCGGCGCCTTGAGCGCCAGCTCTCCAATCAGGCGCTCCGCGGGCTGAGCCACGGTATCGCTAGTCAAACCAGCGAGCAGCACGACTTCCATGCTTTCACCCATCTCATCGAGTACCAGCAGCGCCAATGCAATCGGTCGTGATTCGTTGTCGATCAGCGCCAGCACTCGGGCGGCTTCCTGGGTGACTAATACACTCAGGGTGCCGGCGAAGGTAGCCAAAGGCGCAATGCCCGCCTCATGACCGTAAACTTCGGCGCACAGACGCGCGAGACAGGCGTCGCGCTGGGTTTCATCCTTTACGTGCACCACTTTCATCGATATTGCTCCAAGATTTATCGTTCTGCTTGCAGGCAGAACCGGTAGAGGCAAGCAAAAGTCCGCAGATTATCAGGCTTTCCCATGGCGCACCAAGACTGCGCCTGCGTGAGTCGGACCAAGTTCATCTATCACTAAAGCGTATCGGTTGACGCTGTCACCGCGATAATGATTTTTGTCATCGAACTACGCTAGCCTAGCGCAGGCAGCCAAACAGCCAAGCGCTATAAGGTGCATGCACCACCTCGTCAATCATCCCGAGAGAACCTTTCATGAGTAACGCCCCTGTGCCGCTCGCCGAGACCGAATCGACTCCAGTGCTGACCACGACCATGGCTCATCGCGGGCTCTCCGCCAAGGCGCCGGAAAACACCCTGTCCGCGGTTCGGGCCGCCCACGCTGCCGGGGCGCGCTGGATAGAGCTCGATGTGCAGCTGCTGGGGGACGGTACACCGATCATCTGGCACGACAGCGGTGTCAGGCGTTGCTCGAATGGTCGGGGCAAGCTGCGCGATCTGGATATCGTTCGGGCCAAGCAGCTCGACGTGGGCAACTGGTTCGCTAGCGCCTTTGCCGGTGAGCGCATGGCGACCCTGGATGAGATGCTTGCCCTTGTAAACGAACTGAACCTGAGTCTCAATCTCGAGCTCAAGGTCAATCCCGGCCGGAATGCTCGTGAGCTGGTCGATGTGGTGCTACCCAAACTAATGGAGACATTGCCGGCCCAACGATTGATCCTTTCTTCGTTCAGCGATGCAGCACTCGATACCCTGCGAGCCCGAGAGCCCGATCCCGAAAAGCTGCATCTGGCCATTCTGTACAAGAAGCCACCGCGAAATTGGGCGGAAGCGGCAGCACGTCTGAGCGCCTATAGCCTGCACGTCGATTGGCGTCGCCTGAATGCCAGAACGGCACTGGCCATAGCCGCAAGCCCTTACAAACTTTTATGCTACACCGTCAACGATTCCCGAGTATTTCAACGACTGCGCGCCCTGGGTGTGGATAGCGCTATCAGCGACGATCCTGGTCGTTTATTGTCATCGCTCTGAAACCCGCCAGACGGCGAAACGCTCAATAAAATCTACCGGACAAAACGGGCAAAGCATGCAGCAAACAATAATGGGGTTAGTCGGCGTCGTTAGCGTAATGCTTCTGGCACTGGTGCTCTCGGAGAATCGTCGCGCCATCAAGCTACGCACCGTGCTTGGAGCATTGGCCATTCAGGCGGGGCTGGGCCTTCTGGTGCTTTACATCCCCTGGGGTCAGGCAATGCTGCTGGCTATGACCGAGGGGGTACAGGCGGTCATCGATAGCGCTCAGGCGGGCATGGACTTTCTCTTCGGCGGGCTCGTCAGCGACAAGATGTTCGAGCTGTTCGATGGGGGCGGTTTTGTTTTCGCCCTGCGCGTTCTGCCCATCGTGGTGTTCTTTTCGTCGCTGATTTCGGTGCTCTACTATCTGGGCATCATGCGCTGGATCATCAAGCTACTGGGTGGCGCTTTGCACAGGCTCTTGCATACCAGCCGTACCGAATCCCTGTCTGCCGCGGCCAACATCTTCGTTGGCCAGACCGAAGCGCCCATCGTGGTGCGCCCGTTTCTTGCCAGTATGACCCGCTCGGAGCTGTTCGCGGTCATGGTGGGCGGCTTGGCCTCCGTGGCAGGCAGCGTGCTCGGCGGTTACGCCGCCATGGGTATCTCCCTGGAATATTTGCTTGCTGCCTCCTTCATGGCGGCACCCGGGGGTCTGCTGATGGCCAAGATGATCATTCCCGAAACCGAGACTCGCGAACAGACGGTGGAAGAGGTCATCGAAGACAGTGCAACCGACAAACCCGCCAATGTCATCGAGGCGGCCGCCGTGGGCGCGTCTTCCGGGGTGCAGCTGGCGATCAACATCGGCGGCATGCTGCTGGCGTTCATCGCCTTGATCGCCCTGGCCAACGCCATGCTGGGCTGGGTGGGCGGCTTGATCGGCTACGGCGACGTCACGCTGGAGCTGCTACTGGGCTATCTGTTCTCGCCCCTGGCGTTTCTGATCGGGGTGCCTTGGGAAGAGGCCATACAGGCGGGCAGTTTCATCGGCCAGAAGATTGTGCTCAATGAATTCGTGGCCTTCGCCGATCTGGCCGTACAACAGGAAGCGCTCAGCCCCCACGCCCAGGCCATTGTGGTTTTTGCCCTGTGCGGCTTTGCCAATCTGTCTTCTATCGCCATTCTGATGGGTGGGCTTGGCATCATGGCGCCCAATCGGCGCAGTGATATTGCCCGCATGGGGCTCAAGGCAGTGGCCGCGGGTACGCTCTCCAATCTGATGAGTGCAGCTCTCGCGGGTTTGTTTTTATCATTATAAAGATCATGGTTACCGCGGTAATTGACTTGCGCTCACATCCAGCGACTGCAAAAGCGAAGGCTATCAGCAGAGCGGCGTTACCCTACGCTACTGAACATTTCACTGGGCTCCAAACTGGCACCAACCGTCCAGCGCGATTGGCACCATCACCCCTCTGCGTTTCTTGGCGAGTAGCTGCTAATCTTTGAGTTGACCCTCGCTGTGGTTTCTTGTCACAGGCGTTTTAGTTACAGAAATTACGGCGATGGCGATAACAACGATTACCCGATGCCAAGGAATATAATAATGAGCAAGACTCCTCCAACGACCCGTGACTCAAAGACTCAGGCTACACAGCCTGACGGCAAGACGACCCGGGGCATTCACGAACTCTATGCGGAAGACCCGTTAGCTGCGGACAAGGAACTCTGGGACCGGGAAACCGACCCGCTCAGCCGACGCGGCTTTATCAAACGCAGCAGCTTGCTGGCCATGGCTGCTGCCGTGGGCGCTTCCATTCCGTTCGCCGACAAGATGCCCGCGGGTCTGATTCCGGCGGCGCTTGCGCAAAGCGATGAGCCTTTCAACATCGAAGGCAAGGAAGGGCTGACCGTGCTCAACGATCGCCCCATCAACGCGGAAACGCCGCCGCATCTGCTCGATGATGACGTGACGCCTGCCAAGCACATGTTCGTGCGCAACAACGGGCTGCCGCCGAAACAATCGAGTATCGACGTCGACAGCTGGACGCTGGAGATTGCCGGCGAGTCCTGTCAGAACCCCAAGAGCTTCACCATCGCTGAACTCAAGAAGCAGTTCGATCACCACACCTACCAATTGACGGTGGAATGTGGCGGCAATGGTCGTGCGGAATTCAACCCCTCTGCCAGCGGCAATCAATGGACCACCGGCGCCGTGGCCTGCCCGACCTATACCGGGGTGCGCGTAAAGGATGTGCTAAAAGCCTGCGGCATCAAGGATGACGCGGTCTATATCGGCTATTACGGTGCCGATACCCATCTCAGCGGCGATCCGAGCAAAGAGCCCATCTCTCGCGGCGTGCCCATGAAAAAAGCCCTGGAGGATGAGTCCCTGATCGCCTGGGCGATGAATGATGAAGACATCCCTTACCAGAACGGCTACCCGTTGCGTCTGGTCTGTGGCGGCTGGCCAGGCTCGGTATCCGGCAAATGGCTCAATAAGATCGTCATTCGCAACCAGAGGCACGACGGCACCAAGATGGCCCCGCCCTCCTATAGCGTGCCCAAGCACCCGGTAGCGCCAGGCACGGATGTTCCGCTTGACGATATGGTGACCATTCACTCCATGCCGGTGAAATCTTTGATTACCTTTCCCAAGTCCGGCATCACCCATTCGGACTCAGGCCCTCTCGAGGTACGCGGTCATGCTTGGGCGGGAGATCTCTCGGTCAAGGAAGTGCAGGTTTCCACGGACTTCGGCGTTACCTGGCAAAAAGCCGAGCTCAAGGACGCGCCCAACCGGCTGGCCTGGCAGCGTTTCACTGCCAAGTTGGACTTTCCCGAACCGGGCTATTACGAAATCTGGGCCAAGGCCATTGATAGCGAAGGCAATGCCCAGCCCATGGTGGTGCCCGGCTGGAATCCCAAGGGGTATCTCAACAATGCCTGTCACCGCATTGCGGTTCAGGTCGCCTGAGAGGGTATCTACAAAATGCCTGCACTCGGCAATACTGCGTTGAAATTGTCCGCAAAATGCTCATTTACCCCATGTAAACTGCGCTTTTTCGTTCAATTTCGCCTGGTCTTGCCTTCGTTCGACTGTTTTGTAAACACCCTCTGAGGAAACGCTCATGAACGTAAAAAAGACCTTTGGCGCCGCGCTGGTGATAGCCGCCTTTTTGCCCCTGGCAAGCCATGCCCAGGAAACCGATCCAGCCACAGGCTTCGTCATCGACGAGGGCTGGCAAATAGTCAATGCCAACTGCACCGCCTGTCATTCCGCCAAGCTGGTAACCCAGAACAGCGGTTCACGGCACCGTTGGGAATATCTCATTCGCTGGATGCAAAAGACTCAAGGGCTCTGGCAGTTTCAGCCGGAAATGGAAAACACCATCCTGGACTACCTGGCCAAGCACTATGGGCCCAAGGAGGACGCCCGGCGCCCACCGCTGGCCCGGGAGCTGATGCCGGATAATCCCTACAAGCAAACCAGTGACACCTCGGGCTAGATACCCGATCGCGGTCTTGGCTTGAACTGCCCCCTAGGATTGAATGCCCATTCATTCCTAGGGGGTTTTTTTCATACTCGCGTTGAATCATCGGTCTATAGCGATTTACCAGCGGCTAACGTAGCGTATGCAAGAAGTAACAAGCCCAGGGATGACCAGCATGAATCGACGCGATTTCTTGAAAGCCGCAAGCGTTATAAGCAGTGGATTTCTACCTGTTTCGACTGTGTTTGCCGCCATTAATGGGCCCACCGAATCAATTGGCCCGAAGAAGTCTTTCGATTACGCCTGGCTCAAGGGATTGGCAAAGCATCTATCTCAAGAGGATGCCTCGCCACTTGAAAGCGGTTTGCCGAAACAACTGCAGGACATGAGCTGGGACGACTACCAGGCAATAACCTTCAAACCGGACCACGCTCTATGGGCCGACGAGGAACGATCGAACGTTCGCGCCCAGCTATTCCACCTCGGTCTCTATTTCAAGAAGCCGGTGCGCCTTTACGAAATCGTCGATGGCCAGGCCAAGGAAATTGCCTATGACCCGACGATGTTCGACTACGGCGAGTCTGATATCGACGCTGGCGCCCTGCCCAAGGATCTGGGCTTTGCCGGTTTCCGCCTTCATCATGAAAGCGACTGGAAGCGGGATGTGGCCTCTTTCCTGGGCGCCAGTTATTTCCGCGCGGTCAGCAAGTCGATGCAATACGGCATGTCCGCTCGGGGCTTGGCCATCGACACGGGCATGCCAAGGCCCGAGGAGTTTCCGCGCTTCACCCGCTTCTGGCTCGAGCGACCTGACGACGACAGCGATCTTGTCACTGTCTACGCCCTGCTGGAATCCCCCAGCGTGACCGGCGCCTATCGCTTCGGCATTACCGCCGGCGACGGCGTAGTCATGGATGTGGACGCCGCCCTCTACCCGCGCAAGCCCATCGAGCGCCTGGGGATCGCGCCGCTGACCAGCATGTACATGGTGGGCGAAAACGATCGGCAGGCAGGCTGGGATTGGCGCCCGGAAATTCACGACTCCGACGGCCTTTCCATGCACACCGGGGATGGCAAGTGGCTGTGGCGCCCTATTGCTAATCCCCCTAGGCTGCGCTTCAACGCCTATCAGGATGAAAATCCCAAGGGTTTCGGTTTGATTCAGCGGGATCGCGACTTCGATCATTATCAGGACGACGGTGTTTTCTACGATCAACGCCCGAGCGCATGGATCGAGCCCAAGACCGACTGGGGAGCGGGATCTGTCCAGCTGGTCGAGATTCCGACTCTGGATGAAACCTTCGATAACATCGTTGCCTTCTGGAACCCTAAAGAAGCAATCGAGCCTGGCCGCGAATTGCTCTATGGCTATCGCATCTACTGGCGGGAGCGCCCGCCCGCGGAAACGGAACTGGCCCGCTGTGTAGCCACCCGTACCGGACTCGGTGGCGTGGTCGGGCAAAAACGCGACTACTTCAGTTGGCGCTTCGTGGTCGATTTCAGAGGCGGCCCTTTCCCTTTCAATGCGGACCAGGACATCGAGGTCGTGCCAACCATCAAGAACTCCACCGGCCGGGTGGAAATTGTCTCGGCGCGCCCTTTGCACGCGATTCAAGGTTATCGCGCGATGTTCGACGTGGTGCCGCCGGATGAGAGCACCGATCATATCAATCTGAGCCTTTATCTCACGGTAAAGGGCAACGACAAACCCTTGACCGAGACCTGGATGTATCAATGGACGCCGCCACCGGAGGATGAGCGGGAGTTGCACAATCCCGGACATCTTTAACACTTCCCTTCCCAGTTTTTAGAGTTGCAGCCAGACGATACCGCCGTATACTGTATTTAAATACAGTATACGGCGGCGACTCCATGGCCATTCAACACCCCTCCTTGCGGCGCAAGGGCCGCGGCGCGACCTTTGATCCTCATAACCGATTTGCGCCTACTCACAGCGAGGCTATCGATGATGGTTGGTGGCAGGAAGCCCTGCCCGAGCGCTTGGCAACCACGGTGCGAGACGAACCCGCCAAGAGCGCACTGTCCTGGAATCAGTCACCGGATCTCGGCTTCGATCGTTCGTTGAATCCCTATCGCGGCTGCGAACACGGCTGTATTTATTGCTATGCGCGGCCCAGCCATGCCTATTGGGATCTATCGCCGGGTATCGATTTCGAGACCCGCTTGATCGCCCGCATTGGTCTCGTCGAACGCTTACGTGAAGAGCTGTGCAAACCGGGCTATGAATGCCGACCGATCAACCTTTCCGGTAACACAGACTGCTATCAGCCATTGGAAGCCGAACGCCGTACCACCAGGTCCATTCTCGAACTGCTGCTGGCGTGTCGTCATCCAGTGACCCTGGTCACCAAAAGCGCACTGATTCTGCGAGATCTGGATCTCCTTAGTGAGATGGCTGATAAACATCTGGTCCGGGTGTTCATCAGCCTCACCAGCCTTGATGATGAACTCAAGCGCACCCTGGAACCCCGCACGGCCTCGCCCAAGGCACGCCTGAAGACAATGCATGAGCTTAGCGCAGCGGGAATTCCCACCGGCGCCCTGCTGGCACCGATGATCCCCGGGTTGAACGATCATGAAATGGAAACCCTGCTACAGGCAGCTCACGACGCAGGCGCTCGCACCGCCGCCTGGACGCTGCTGCGCTTGCCCCGGGAAGTAGCGCCGCTGTTTGAGGAGTGGTTGATTACTTATTATCCGCAGCGCGCCAGCAAGGTCATGAGCCTGATGCGCCAGTGCCGAGGTGGACAGGCCAACGACTCGCGTTTCGGTCAGCGCATGCGGGGCCAAGGGGTATTTGCCGAGCTTCTTGCCCAGCGTTTCAGCAAGGCCAGCAAGCGGCTGGGCCTGGGAAGGCGCGTAGAGATGGGGCTGGACTGCAGCGGGTTTCGTGCGCCCCATGTTCAAGGCGACCTCTTTCTCTGACCCGCTCAAGAATCGAGTGGGTTAGCATGGAGACATTTTTATCACTGCAAGCACTATCTCGAGAGCTTTATTACATGTCTGTCAGCAAGACGCCCATCAGCAAGACCCAGTCCAGCTTCTATCGCCGGCTCTACGTGGCTTATCTAATCGATAGCGGTACTGCCAGCGTGCCGGATATCATCGCCGCTACCGGCATGCCCCGGCGCACCGCCCAGGACACCATCAATGCCTTGGCCGAGTTGGACATCCTATGCGAATTCGAACGGGAAGCCGGTGCCCGTCATAATATCGGGCGCTATGTGATTCGAGACTGGGGCGCCATCGACAAACGCTGGGTAGCAAAGCACCATGGCCGAATCAAAGCGGCGTTGGGCTATCCTTGAGCGTCTTTAGTCAACACGCCATGTAGCGTTCTTTGCCACTACCGCACAAACCGACGTTTCTTCTAGCTTCAGGTAACCAATTTCATGACCGATCGCGATACTCGCCATAAAAAGTCGATGCAAAAGCTCAAGAGCCACGTCGATGAGAAAGTCGCCAACGCCCAAGAGCAGCGCGGGCTGATGCTGGTGTTTACCGGCAACGGCAAGGGCAAGACCACCGCCGCCTGGGGCACCGTGACCCGAGCCCTGGGTTACGGCTACAAGGTCGGGGTGATCCAGTTCATCAAGGGGCTGTGGGAGTGTGGGGAGCGGGAACGCCTGATCGCGGATGACAATCTGGAGGTTCAGGTGATGGCCACAGGCTTTACCTGGGACACCCAGAACCGGGAAAGCGATACAAAGGCCTGTCTTGAAGTCTGGAAGGAGGCCGAGCGCATGCTAGCGGATGATTCCGTCTATCTAGTGGTGCTCGATGAGATCACCTATATGCTCAAGTTCGGTTACCTGGATATCGATGCGGTCAAGCGCGCCATCGAAAACCGCCCTGAAGAACAGACCGTGATCATCACCGGTCGCAATGCCCATCGTGAACTCATTGCCATAGCTGATACGGTGACCGAGATGCAGGAAGTACGTCACGGTTTTAACAACGGACTGCAAGCAAGGCGCGGCATCGATTATTAGCAACGTTCTTGTTTTTCATGCCAGGACCAGCAGAAGCCACCATGCACGGCTCTGCTTGTAACCATGCATTTTTTGGGAGAAAGCCTCATGAAACTCATTTCTTCTTCACGCCATTCCATAGCTGGCGCTTTAATAGTGGCAAGTCTGCTGGGTGGGGCGACGACCGTTCAGGCTCAATCTCAGCCATCGATGCCCGAGACCCAGCGCATACAGGTGCAAGCGCAAGCGGAAATCAAGGCTGAGCCGGACATGGCGATGTTGAATGCGCGCCTGTGGGAGCGCACGCCAACTATTGCACGAACCGTGAGCACTCAGGCGGATCCCCAGGCACTGGCGGAGGCTCGCAAACGTCTAGAACAGCGTACCGGCGAACTCATCCGCACCTTGGAACAGGAAGGTCTCAAGTCCAACACCATCACCGCCGGCTCCCTGTCAGTACGCCCGGACTACGTGCATCGTCAGGTGAAGAAAGACGAGCCGCCGCAGACACTGGTGCGCACCCAGCTCGAACGCCCGGTCAGCTTGCGCATCGAGGATCTCGAACGTCTGCCGGCAATCCTCGATGCACTGACCAAGGCAGGAGTCGATGCGCTGGATGGGGTCACCTACGATCTCAAGGATCGAGACGCCGCCACGGACAAGGCGCTGACCCAGGCTTTGGAGAAGGCGCGTCATAAGGCTCAACTGATGGCCAGCACTCTGGGCGTCGAACTGGGTCAGGTGCTCAATATTCAGGAAACCAATGCGCCGATCTTCGCGCCGCGCATGATGGCAATGAGCGCCGAGGCCAAGCAAGGCGACGCTACCCCAGAGTATCGCTCCGGGGAGATCACCATTGACGCCGGTGTCAGCATTGCCTGGGAGATCAAGAATTGATCAGCTCGACACCGCCCAGGTAGCCACGCAGCGCTTGGGGCACCGTGATCGAGCCATCTTCATTTTGATAGTTTTCCAGCACCGCCAGTAGACAGCGCCCCACTGCCAGCCCCGAGCCGTTCAGGGTATGCAGCAGCTGGGGCTTTTTGTATTCCGGATCGCGAAAGCGCGCCTGCATGCGTCGGGCCTGGAAATCCTCGCAGTTGGAGACCGACGATATCTCCCGATAGGTCTGCTGGCTCGGCACCCAGACTTCGAGATCGTAGGTCTTTGCGGCGCCGACGCCCATATCGCCAGTACACAGCGTGATGACCCGATAAGGTAGCTCCAGCGCCTGCAGGATGGCCTCCGCATGGCCGCGCATCTCTTCGAGCGCTGCGTAGCTGGATTCAGGCGAGACCAGCTGCACCATCTCCACCTTCTCGAACTGATGCTGGCGGATCATGCCCCGGGTATCCTTGCCGTGAGAGCCGGCTTCACTGCGAAAACAGGGGGTCATGGCGGTCAGTCGCAGAGGCAACTCCCTGGCGTCAAAAATATGATCCCGGGCGAAGTTGGTTAGCGGCACTTCGGCGGTCGGAATCAGGTAGTAGTCGTTGTCGCCTTCCAGCTTGAACAGATCCTCACCAAACTTGGGTAGCTGCCCAGTGCCCCGCAGCGAATCAGGATTGACCATGTAGGGCACGTAGCACTCTTCATAACCGTGCTCGAGGGTCTGCTTGTCGAGCATGAACTGACCGAGTGCCCGATGCAGACGAGCGATCGGTCCGCGCATCACTGCAAAGCGCGAACCAGTCAGCTTGGCTGCCATCTCGAAATCGAGATAGCCAAGCTTGGCGCCCAGGTCGACATGGTCCCGGACATCGAAATCAAACTCCCGAGGGGTGCCCCAGCGATGAAGCTCGACGTTATCATCCTCGTCCTTGCCCTCGGGCACGCTCTCGTGAGGCAGATTGGGCAAACCGGTCAGAAAATCATCCAGCGCTGCGCTGTTTTCGGCCAGCTGCATCTTGGCGGCGTCCAGACGCTCACCCAGATCACTGACTTCCGCCAACAACGGTTCGATATCCTCCCCGGATGCCTTGGCCTTGCCAATGGCCTTGGAGCGTGTATTGCGCTCGTTCTGCAACCGCTCGGTCTCGGTCTGCAGCTCCCGGCGCTGAGTTTCCAACGTTTCGAAGCGATTGGCATCCAGGGTAAAGCCGCGTGTAGCAAGGCGCTTTGCGACGCTATCAAGGTCGCTGCGAAGCAGTTTGGGATCGAGCATGAAATTCTATCCGTTGAACAATGAAATTATACGAAAAGGCGTGTGACCCGCATACCGAGCGACACGCCGGCGACGCCCAGCACCAAGCTGGTAGCCAAATAGAGAACGGCGGTGGGCATACGGCCGCCTTCAAGTAGCGTCAGGATTTCGAGAGAGAAGGTGGAAAAGGTGGTAAAAGCCCCGGTAAAGCCTGCCACCAGGGTCACTTGCCACAGGGGAGGAAGCTTGAGCTCCTCCGTGAGCCAGACATAAAGCGCACCGATCAGACAACAGCCCAGCAGATTGACCCCAAAGGTGCCCCAGGGAAACCCGCGTCCCAGCATTGCGGTGAGCCATCCGCTCATCAGATAGCGGCCAAGCGCGCCAAAGGCGCCGCCAATGGCCACGGCCAGCCATGTCGTCATGGTCAATTCCAGGCATTAGAAAAATCGGCCTTACATTGTAGGGAAAAGCGACGCGCTGGGCCATGGCGCTCGATACCGACGTCACAACCTCGCAATGCGTTCCGCCGGCTTCTCGGGTAAGGTAGACGAACACTGCCCTGCTTGATATCACGAGACCCTATTTCAAGAAACCATGATCGCAAGACTGGAACCTCTTTCCCGGTTAGAAGAACGCTATGCAGCCTTCCTCGAAGCGCTCGAGACGCGAGGCTTCGCTGGCGATATCGCACCGGATTACGCCAATCGCACGGTATTGGCCACGGACAACTCCATCTATCAGCGTCTGCCCCAGGCGGTACTCTATCCTCGCGATGTCGAGGATCTGCAGCGTATCGCCGAACTGGCGGCACAGGAAGAATTTCGCGACGTGGCCCTGGCGCCTCGGGGCGGCGGCACCGGCACCAACGGTCAATCCCTGAGCGACGGTATCCTGGTGGACGTTTCCCGGCACATGAACCGTATTCTCGACATCGACGTGGAGAACCGCCGGGTGCGGGTTCAGGCCGGGGTGGTCAAGGATCAGTTGAATGCGGCCTTGAAGCCTCATGGGCTCTTCTTTGCTCCGGAACTCTCCACCTCCAATCGCGCTACCATCGGTGGCATGATCGCAACGGATGCCAGCGGTCAAGGCAGCTGTGAATACGGCAAGACCCACGATCATGTGCTGGCCTTGAATAGTGTGCTGATGGATGGCCAGCGCCTGGAAAGTCACCCGCTGGACGAAGCAGAGCTTGATGCGCTTTGCGCCCGTGACGATATCGTCGGCGATGTGCACCGCACGGCGCGAGAGATCATCGACACCCAGCGCGAGCAGATCGAGGCCATCTTTCCCAAGCTCAACCGCTGCCTGACCGGCTATGATCTCGCCCATTTGCGTGAACCGGACGGCCGCTTCAATCTCAACAGCGTGCTATGTGGCGCCGAGGGCTCACTGGGCTTTCTCAACGAGGCCACGCTGAACGTGCTGCCCATGGCCAAGCACTCCACCCTGATCAACGTGCGCTATGCAAGCTTCATGGATGCCCTGCGAGACGCCAAGGCGCTGATGAAGGGGGAAACCAATCGCCCCACCTCCATCGAAACCGTAGACGACAAGGTGCTGGGGCTTGCCATGGAAGACTTCGTCTGGGATAGCGTGGCGGAGTTCTTTCCCAGCACCGAGGCCCAGGCCACGGCGGAGCAAACCGACTTCACCAGCGATACCGTCACTGCGACCAAGGCCTCCCGGGCGCCATTAATCCGGGGCATCAACCTGGTCGAATTCAATGCCGACGATCCGGGCGAACTCGAGGCCAAGGTGTCCGCCTTCACCGAACATCTCACTGCGGATACTCAGGTCGAGCGTCTGGGTTACACCCTGGCACAAGGGCGCGAGCAGATCGGCCGAGTCTATGCCATGCGCAAGCGCGCGGTGGGCCTGCTGGGCAATGCCAAGGGGGAAAAGCGCCCCATTCCCTTTGTGGAAGACACCGCGGTTCCCCCAGAGCACCTTGCAGAATACATTGGCGAATTTCGTGGGCTGCTGGATGCCCGGGGGCTCGAGTACGGCATGTTCGGCCATGTGGATGCCGGTGTGCTGCATGTGCGTCCCGCCCTGGATATGAAAGACCCGGATCAGGAAGCTATGATCCGCGAGATCTCTGACGAAGTCGCCGAGCTAACCCAGAAGTATCACGGTCTCTTATGGGGCGAACACGGCAAGGGGATACGTTCGGAATACACCCCCAAGTTCTTCGGCGAACTCTATCCGAGCCTGCAGCGGCTCAAAGCCGCCTTCGACCCGCACAATCAGATGAACCCGGGCAAGATCGCCACTCCTTTTATCCGGCCCGAAACCGCCGTGAGCACGTCATCTCATTCGGCAGTTGGTGCTGATGATGTGGAACCGATCAGGATGATCGACCCCGGTCTACTGGCCATCGATGGCGTGACCACTCGAGGGCAACTCGATCGCCAGATCGATGAACGGGTATGGCAGGCGCACGCAAGTGCGGTCTATTGCAACGGCAACGGCGCCTGCTATAACTATGACCCGTTTGATGCCATGTGCCCGTCCTGGAAGGCGACCCGGGAACGCGTTCACTCGCCCAAGGGGCGGGCCAGCCTGATGCGGGAGTGGTTGCGTCTGCAGGGCAACGCCAATGTCGACGTGGTCGAGGAATCCCGCAAGAAGAAAGCCGAAGGCATCTGGGGATTTCTGCGCGATACGCCACTGAGGCTGTGGAATACCTACCGAAAAGGGCGCGGCGCGGAAGACTTCTCCCATGAAGTCCACGACGCCATGGCGGGCTGTCTGGCCTGCAAGTCTTGCGCCGGCCAGTGCCCGATCAAGGTCAACGTGCCGGAATTTCGCTCGCAGTTTCTCGAGGTCTATCACGGACGCTATCAGCGCCCGCTGCGGGACTATCTGATCGGCGGGCTCGAGTTCATGGTGCCTTATCTCTCGACGATTGCACCGCTTTACAATGCAGCGCTGCAACATCGGCTGGTGGATCGTTTATTGACGCGCCACATCGGCATGGTGGACAGCCCTCGAATTTCCCGAGCCAATTTAAAGAAGCAGCTTGCGGCCTGGGGCGTCGCCGAAGCCACGCCCACGAGCCTCGGGCTGCTTACGGAGCAGCAGAAGGTGCGCAGCGTCGTCATCGTGCAGGACGCCTTCACCAGCTACTTCGAATCGCGGCTGGTCATGGATATCGTCGAACTGCTGTCACGACTGGACATCCGGGTGTTCGTTGCGCCCTTTTCACCCAACGGCAAACCCCTCAACGTACAGGGGTTCCTGGGCGCCTTTGAGCGTACCGCTGAAAAGCAGGCTCGGCGGCTCAAGGCCTTGGCGGCCTTCGGTGTTCCCCTGGTGGGGATCGATCCGGCCATGACCCTGACCTATCGTCAGGAGTACGCCAAGGCGCTGGGGCCTCAGGCCGCGCCAGACGTTCTGCTGCTGCAGGAGTGGTTGATCTCCCTGGGTCAGCGTCTAGTGCTGAGCAACCTCAAGCTGGAGGATCCAGAGTACAAGCTGCTTTCCCACTGCACCGAGAAGACCAATGCGCCGGGCTCGCCCAAGGCTTGGCAGCAGGTATTCGCGGCGTTTGGATTGAAGCTAGAACTGCTTGCCAGCGGCTGCTGCGGCATGTCCGGTACCTACGGTCATGAAACCCGCAATCTGGAAACGTCGAAAATCATCTATGGGCAATCCTGGCAGCGCCAGGTCGAAAACGAGGATAATGCCGATCGGCTGCTGGCCACGGGTTACTCCTGCCGCAGTCAGGCAAGACGCTTTTCCAAGATACAGCTCGATCATCCCTTGCAGGGTCTGTTGAAGACCATCAAGCGATCTTGATGCATCATGTACGAAAGCCCTGAATTGGCCTTTCCTTTTTCTTACGGTTCTTTGAGTAAAGAGCCCACTTGTCGCGAGTCGAACATGCAAACTCCTGCCATTGCGCTGACAGGCATCGGCCTGCTGGCATTGCTGTGCCAGTGGACCGCCTGGCGTATCCGTCTGCCTGCCATCTTGTTGCTCTTGCTTGTGGGCATTCTGGTGGGACCCGTGGGCCACCTGCTCGACCCGGACGC
>NZ_JIBT01000060.1 GCF_001039575.1 Halomonas sp. PR-M31 | reverse complement strand
AGGTAACTGAGATGGCCGAAGAAAAGTAAAGGCCCGTTACGCTCACCGGCAAGGGTGGTGAGCGACAAGATGGATAAATCCATCGTCGTAATGATCGAGCGCCGCGAGCGTCATCCGATCTATGGCAAATACGTTAAGCGCTCCACCAAGCTGCACGCCCATGACGAGGCGAACCAGGTGCGACCCTCATCGTCATAAAGGCGTATATCGGGAGTTGTTGCACGAATGATGTCATCCACGGGCGTATGCACCAGGCGTGGCGTTTCAAGGCGTTGATAAGGGTTGCCTTCAGCATCGAAACGCGTCATTCGTGCGCCCTCTAGATAGAAGTCCGGTTCACCGGCGGTGTCACTAGGCACCGGGCCAGGCGTGGGATCGTCACGTTGTTCGATGAAGGTCAGGAGTCCGCCCAGGGCCAGTAGAATCAATGCCAGCCAGAACTTGGCGGGAGGTTTGGCCAACCGCAGCGCCATGTTTAGCCTTTTCCGTGCAGATAGGTATCAAAGATGGCAGGCCAATGGCCTTGCCATGCCAGTAGACTGTCGCAGATATCGCGCACGGCGCCGTGTCCTCCCGGGCGTTCGGTGACCCAATCGGCATGTTCTCGAATATAAAGAGGGGCATTCGGTACGCTGATGCCCAGTCCCGCATGCTTGATCGCTGATAGATCCGGCAAATCGTCGCCACAGTAAGCGACCTGCTGCAATTCCATGTTCAGCTGGGCAAGCAAGGATTGCAATGCCTCGAACTTGTCGTCGCGTCCTTGTATGACGTGTTCGATACCCAGTGCTTCGGCACGTCGAGTCACCATTGATGATTCACGTCCGGTGATGATGGCAACCTGAATACCTGTCTGGCGCAATAGCTTTATGCCTAAACCATCTTGGGTATTGAACGTCTTGCTTTCCTGATCGTCGCTCTGGAAATGAAGCCGGCCATCGGTCATGACGCCATCCACATCCAGGGCAAGCAGACGGATATTATGGGCACGCTGGATTAACGCAGAATCGTCGAGAGGGTAGTCGAGTGTCATACCATGCTCCTCTAGATAACGCCGCTAGCAAGTAAATCGTGCATGTGCAGGGCGCCGACAGGGTGCTCCTGGGCGTCCACCACCGCTAGCGCGGTAATACGGTTGTCTTCCATGATCTTGACCGCTTCCGCGGCTAACATGCCGGGAGAGATGCGCCTGCCCCCGCGGGTCATCACGTCATCGACCCGCAGTGTCCTCAGATCGGCATGTTGATCGAGAGTGCGTCGCAGATCCCCGTCGGTGTAGACGCCGATCAGTTGATCCCGTTCATCCACGACACAGGTGAACCCGAGTCCCTTATGAGTGATTTCAAGTAGCGCATCGCGAAGCGGGCTACCAAGCATTACCTTGGGCACGCGGTTGCCAACATGCATCAGATCGTCGACCTTGAGCAATAGACGCCGGCCCAGGCTACCCCCCGGGTGTGACAAGGCGAACTCCTCGGCGGTGAAGCCGCGGGCCTCAAGCAAAGCGACCGCCAACGCGTCGGCTAACGCCAGCGCTGCGGTGGTCGAGGAAGTGGGTGCAAGGCCCAAGGGGCAAGCCTCTCGTTCGACACCGGCATCGAGATGTGCCTGAGCATGGCAGGCAAGGGTTGAGTCAGCGCGTCCGGTGATGCTGATCAGGGGCGTGCCCATGCGCTTGAGTAGTGGGAGCAGGGCCGTGATTTCAGCGGTCTCGCCGGAATTGGACAGCGCTAGCACGACATCCTTGGAGGTGATCATGCCTAGATCGCCGTGGCTGGCTTCGCCAGGGTGGACGAAAAAGGCAGGCGTGCCGGTGCTGGCCAGGGTGGCGGCGACCTTACGACCAATGTGACCGGACTTGCCCATGCCGGTGACGACCACACGCCCCGGGCACGCGAGCATCAAGCGGCAGGCATTATCGAAACCCTCTGACAGTTTGGCATCAAGGCCAGCGATCGCCTGTTGCTCGAGATCCAGCGTACGGCGTGCGCTGGATCGAAAGTCGAAGTTGGCATTGACGGTCATGATAAGACACTGCCCTATTGGCGATTGAGCTCGAAGGACGAACTGAACGGTTGTTTGCGAGTCACATTGGTGCATCCATAATGCTTGGCTGCGTAACCTGCATGCAATGAGTGGACGTCATTAAACGCATTGCTCCAGGCGCTTGCAAGTTTGTCCCTGCCGGCAGGTGCCCTGGGCAATAAGATGAGTTAGGATACGATGTTCGATAATCACCCCGGTGGATCGCTATGATGAATGACCCGCAATTCGTCGAGGTCGAAAACATGTATTTCTCTCGCGGCGACAAGGAGATATTTCGCGGCGTCGACATGCATATCCCGCGCGGCAAGATCACTGCCATCATGGGACCCAGCGGTTCGGGCAAGACGACCTTGCTCAAGCTGATCGGGGGGCAGCTTTACCCAGACGCCGGCCGCGTGGAAATCGACGGCCTTGATGTGCATCGCCTGAAGCGACGTGAGCTTTTCCGCTTGCGGCGTCGCATGGGCATGCTGTTTCAAAGTGGCGCCTTGTTTTCCGACCTTAACGTTTTCGAAAATGTTGCCTTTCCTCTACGGGTGCACACCGATCTGCCCGAAGCGATGATCCGCGATGTGGTGCTGATGAAGTTGGAAGCAGTGGGTTTGCGCGGTGCGCGCAATCTCATGCCGGCAGAGCTTTCCGGCGGCATGCTGCGCCGGGTAGCCCTGGCCCGGGCAATCGCCCTGGACCCGGAGCTGATTCTTTATGATGAGCCCTTCGTCGGTCAGGATCCGATTTCCATGGGTGTGCTGGTGCAGTTGATCAAGAGGGTCAATCAGGCCCTGGGATTGACCGCCGTGATCGTGTCTCACGACATCAAGGAAACCATGTCCATTGCGGATTACGTCTATGTGCTTTCCGATGGCAAGGTCATGGCCCATGGCACACCGGCCAACTTGAACGTGGATCGCGATCCTCGGGTCAGTCAGTTCATGCACGGCGAACCCGATGGTCCGGTACCCTTTCATTACCCGGCACCGGATTACTACAGCGATATCCTGAACGAAGGGGCGAGGCAATGATCAAGCAGCGAATCACGTCCCTGGGAAGATCCACGCTTGATACGTTCGAATCGTTGGGGCGCGCAACCATATTCCTGTTTCAGGCGAGCATAGGCATTCCGAGCAAGGAAGGATTTCATCTGTGGCTGCGCCAGATGCACTTCATCGGCGTCATGTCCCTGGCCATCGTGCTGGTGTCAGGGCTATTCATTGGCATGGTGCTAGGGCTGCAAGGCTATACCATCCTGGTGGATTTCGGCGCCGAGGACGCGCTGGGACAGATGGTTTCCTTATCGCTTCTGCGCGAGCTGGCGCCGGTGGTGGCGGCACTTCTGTTCGCCGGTCGTGCCGGGTCGGCCTTGACCGCCGAGATCGGTTTGATGAAGGCAACCGAGCAGCTTAGCAGCATGGAAATGATCGGTGTCGACCCCTTACGCCGGGTAGTGGCGCCTCGCCTATGGGCAGGCTTCGTCTCCTTGCCCCTGCTGACGATAGGATTCAGCGTCGTGGGTATCTGGGGTGGCTATCTGGTCGGCGTCGATTGGTTAGGGGTGAATGAAGGCTCCTATTGGAGCAATATGCAAGCCAGCGTCAGTTTTATCGACGATGTTGGCAATGGGCTGGTCAAGGGGCTTGTGTTCGCACTGGTCGTTACGTGGATTGCCGTGTTTCAAGGCTATGATCTCGTGCCTACCTCAGAAGGCATTTCCCGGGCCACGACTCGTACGGTGGTCTACTCTTCGCTGGCCGTTCTCGGCCTGGATTTTGTGCTGACGACGCTGATGTTTGGAGAACTCTAATGAAGCGCAGCAAGACGATGGAACTAGGGGTTGGCTTGTTCGTGCTGGCCGGCATCCTGGGATTGATATTTCTCGGGTTGAGCGTCAGTGGGTTGAACAATGGCCTGTCGAGCAGCAGCTTCAGCCTTAAGGCGGATTTTGCCGACATCGGCGGTTTGAAGAAGGGATCGCGGGTCACCATGGCTGGGGTTCAAATCGGCAAGGTGACCTCGGTGGAACTCGATCAGGAATGGTTTGATGCTCGGGTCACCATGGAGCTCAACGGAGAGCTCGAGGGCCAGCTCTCCGAGGACACAACGGCAGCGATTCTGACCTCGGGGCTGCTTGGGGAGCAGTACATTGGACTGACCGTGGGTGGAGCCCCTGATACGCTTGAGGATGGCGACGTCATTCACGATACTCAGAAAGCGCTGGTACTCGAAGAGCTCATTCAGCAGTTCGTATCGAATATGGTCAATAACTAATACTGTGGGAGTAAGTCGATGAACAAGTTCACTCCATTTTTCAAGTTCTGTGCAATGTCACTATTGGTACTGGGTTTGGTGATGGCCCAAGCACAAGCACAATCTTCGCCGGTACAAACCATTCGCGACAGCATCGATCAGCTGATGAGCAAGATCGAAGGGCGCCATGACTACTTCAAACAGCATCCAAATGAGCTCGAGACATTGGTCGATGACAATCTCGAGGACATTGCCGATTTTCGTTACATCGGTGCCAGCGTCATGGGGCGTTATTTCCGCAATGCCTCCCCAGAGCAGCGTAGCCGCTTCGTAAAGACATTTCGCAAGACGCTGATCGATACCTATGCCAAGGGATTGGTGACGTTCGACTATCGGGATTTGCGCGTTCTTGACAGCCAGGGGGTGAGTTCTGGCGACCAGGCAAGTGTCGATATGGAAGTGGTGGCGACCGATGGCCAGGTCTATCCGGTCAGCTACAGCATGCGCGAGCACGATGGGCAGTGGAAGGTGGTCAATGTCATCGTCAATGGCATCAATCTTGGGCTGACTTTTCGCAACCAGTTCGATCAGGCCATGCGCAATAACAATCGCGATTACGATGCGGTCATCAACGGCTGGTCGCCGGAAGTGGGTACCGACGAGCTGGAGCAAGGGGGCGACGCGTGACGCTATTGCTTGATGGCGATGCGCGGCTCGAAGTGATCGATGGGGTATTGACTGCCAGCGGCGAGGCGGATTTTGACGTTGCCTCGACCCTGGCGGCCAACGGTCTTGAATGGCTGGAACAGCAGGAAGAAGGCAGCTCCGTTGCCTTCGATTTCAGACAGGTCGATCAGGCTAGCAGTGCCGTACTCAGCGTCATGCTGGAATGGCTTCGCTGTGCCAAGCGCCGCTCCTTGGTGGTGAAGGCAATAACCCTGTCACCACCCCTGACCCGAATAACCGACATGGCAGGACTCGATCAGCTGTTGGATGATGATGCGGTCGAGCACGCGAGCTAAGAGGGTGTCTACAAACTACTGCGCTCGACCATACTACGTTGAAACCAGCCTTAAAATGCTCATTTACAACCCGTAAACTCCGCTTTTTCGGCTGATTTCGTCTTGTCTGATCGTCGCTCGTGACTTTTGTAAACACCCTCCAGGCGTCCGTCATCGCCATCGGCGGCACTTTTCATTACCATGGTGGCTTTCTGCATAGTCCTATCATCAAGAATCATGTCAGCTACAGGAGCCACCCCAGTTCATGCAACCCAGTGACGTCAAGACCTTGCTCGAGTCTCGTATCGATGGCTGTGATTTTCATATTCAGGGTGAAGGCTGTAATTTTCAGGTCATTGCCGTTGGTGATGTCTTCGAGAATCTGTCGCCGGTCAAGCGTCAGCAGCTGATCTACGGTGCCTTGTCCGAAGAGATTGCCAGTGGCGCTTTGCATGCCATCAGTATCAAGACCTATACCCCCGCCCAGTGGCATCAGGCGCCTGAAAACACTCAAGCCTGAAGCGAAGATACTCATGGACAAACTAATCATCACCGGTGGTGGCCCCCTCGAAGGCGAGGTGTGGGCCAGCGGTGCCAAGAATTCTGCCTTGCCGATCCTGGCTGCCACACTACTTTCCGACGAGCCCGTCGTCATCGGCAACCTGCCCCATCTACAGGACATCACCACGACGCTGGAACTGCTTGCCTGCATGGGCATCGAGCCGGTGATGGGTGACAGGATGTCCATCCAGCTCGATGGTTCCCAGGTCCGCGATTGTCATGCGCCCTATGAGCTGGTCAAGAAGATGCGTGCCTCCATCCTCGTGTTGGGGCCGCTACTCGCACATTTTGGAACCGCAGACGTGTCGCTACCCGGCGGGTGCGCCATTGGCTCTCGCCCGGTGGATCTGCACATTCACGGTCTCGAAGCGATGGGGGCAAAGATCGTCGTCGAAGGCGGTTATATCCGAGCGCGAGTCGATGATCGTCTCAAGGGTGCCACCATCTTTTTCGATACCGTGACCGTCACGGGTACCGAAAATCTGCTGATGGCGGCGACCCTTGCAGAGGGCACCACGATACTGGAGAACGCGGCGCGTGAACCGGAAATCGTCGATCTGGCCGAATGCTTGATCGCCATGGGTGCGAAGATCGAAGGGCACGGCAGCGACACCATCGTCATTGAAGGGGTCAAACGTCTGCATGGCTGCCATCACGATGTCATGCCGGATCGTATCGAGACCGGCACCTTCCTGGTCGCTGCCGCCGCCACCGGCGGCTGCGTACGGGTGCGTCGTACCCGTGGCAACATACTCGAAGCGGTGCTAGCCAAGCTCGAAGAAGTCGGCGCCAAAATCACTACCGGGGAAGACTGGATCGAGCTGGACATGCGCGGCCGGCGGCCCAAGGCGGTCAACATACGTACCGCGCCTTATCCGGCGTTTCCAACAGACATGCAGGCGCAGTTCGTCGCGCTGAATGCGGTGGCCGAGGGCACCGGTCGCGTGGTTGAAACGATCTTCGAAAATCGCTTCATGCACGTTCAGGAGCTCAATCGAATGGGGGCGGACATTGCCCTTGAAGGCAACACGGCGGTTGTCAGCGGCGTTGAACGGCTGTCCGGTGCGCCGGTCATGGCGACCGATCTGCGCGCATCGGCAAGCCTGGTCATTGCCGGTATTTTGGCTGAAGGCGAAACCCTGGTTGATCGTATCTATCATATCGATCGCGGCTATGAGTGCATCGAAGAAAAACTGCAGCTGCTGGGGGCGAAGATTCGCCGCGTACCCGGATGAGAACGTTCAAACTTTTCCCAAGTGGCACGCCATGAGCAAACAATTGATCCTGGCCCTTTCCAAGGGACGTATTCTGCAGGAAACGCTGCCGCTACTGGCGGACGCTGGAATCGAACCCGTCGAGGATCTGAGCAGCAGCCGCAAGTTGATCTTCGACAGCAATCTGGACCATCTCAAGCTGGTGGTCATACGTGCAGTGGATGTGCCTACCTATGTACAGATGGGCGCTGCGGATCTTGGTATTGCCGGCAAGGACGTGCTGCTGGAGCATGGTGCCAACGGTTTCTATGAACCGCTGGATCTGGAGATCGCCCGTTGTCGGCTGATGACTGCCGGTCCCGTCGGTAGTCAGCCGACCCATGCACGACGCCGGGTGGCTACTAAATTCGTCAACGTGGCGCGGCGCTATTATGCCGAACAGGGCATTCAGGCAGAGGTGGTCAAGCTGTATGGCGCCATGGAGCTTGCCCCGCTCATGAATCTGGCCGATGAGATCGTCGATATCGTCGATACCGGTAATACTTTGCGGGCCAATGGCATGGAGCCGCGAGAGATGATCGATGAGATAAGCACGCGGCTGGTGGTCAACAAGGCGGCAATGACCATGAAACATCGACAGCTGAAGCCTCTGATCGAGCGCTTGCAGGAAGCGGTCGCTGCACGTCGCGCTGCTTGATGCATACTGGATTCGAATGTTTCTGAACATATCGAATGATCTAACAATCGAATCATATTGCGAGGCGATTCATGATCACCAGGACAAATGACGAGGCAATGCTGACCCAGCTGTGCACCACGGATGCAAATTTCGATGCGTCATTGAGCGCGCTGCTTGCCTGGGAGGGGGTTTCGGGCGCCGAGGTTCAGCGTCGAGTGGACGACATCATCACTGCCGTGCGTACTCAAGGCGACGCCGCTCTGATCGAGACGACGAATCGTTTCGATCGTCTCAGTGTCACCCACATGAGTGAGCTCACTGTAAGCAAGGCGCGCCTGCACCAGGCCTTCGACGGATTGCCTCAAGAGCAGCGTGACGCCCTGGCTCATGCGGCAGAGCGCGTTCGTGTCTATCATGAGCATCAAAAGCCCGAGTCCTGGCAGTATACCGAGGCCGATGGCACGCTTCTGGGACAGCAGGTCATTGCCTTGGATCGAGCGGGCATCTACGTCCCCGGGGGCAAGGCCGCCTACCCGTCTTCCGTCTTGATGAACGCGATTCCAGCCAAGGTCGCCGGCGTGCAGGAAATCATCATGGTGGTGCCGACACCGGATGGGATACTCAACGAGCTGGTACTGGCCGCCGCGCATCTCGCCGGCGTCGATCAGGTATTTACCATCGGCGGTGCTCAGGCCGTGGCAGCCCTGGCCTATGGTACCGAAACGGTGCCTCGGGTCGACAAGATCGTGGGGCCCGGCAACATCTACGTTGCCACGGCCAAGCGTGCGGTATTCGGTCAGGTGGGTATCGACATGATTGCCGGGCCATCGGAAATCCTGGTGATCACCGATGGCGGCACCGATCCGGACTGGCTGGCCATGGATCTATTCTCTCAGGCGGAGCATGACGAGGACGCCCAGGCGATCTTGATCGGTTGGGAGCAGTCCCATGTCGATGCGGTGAAAGAAGCCATCGAGCGTCTGCTGCCCGGCATGGAGCGCGAAGCCATCATTCGTCAGTCGTTGACGACTCGAGGCGCCCTGATCCTGTGCCGGAGTCAGGCGGAGGCGGTCGAGTTGATCAATCGCATCGCACCAGAGCATCTGGAACTTTCGGTTGATGAGCCTGAAGCCTGGCTTCCGGGGATTCGCCATGCCGGAGCCATCTTCATGGGACGTCATACCGCCGAGGCGCTGGGCGATTACTGCGCCGGACCCAATCACGTGTTGCCGACTTCGGGCACCGCACGCTTTTCGTCTCCCCTAGGCGTCTACGATTTTCAGAAGCGCTCATCGCTGATCCAGTGTTCCGCGCAGGGCGCCTCGACCCTGGGGCGTACCGCATCGGTACTGGCCCGGGGCGAATCCCTCACCGCCCATGCCCGCTCCGCGGAGAATCGCATTACTTCATAGTTTACGGTCTGTCTTGGAAACAGTATCCGTCCCAAGAACGGATATCGACGATCAAAGGGCAAATTGATCAGAAGTTGGCAAGCATTGCTGCACCTAGCACCCAGGCATTGTCCGTATCGCTGCCGCCACCTGGATTGACGACGTATTGCAGGTTGGGGCGCAGTGCAAACCAAGGCGTCAGCTGCGCCGAGTAGTAGATCTCAGCGTTGTACTCTTCACCCTGCGAAGGCCTTGGTCCGGGATTGACGCCGGAACGAGTGGCCTGGCGCTGGTTGTAGCGGTTGTAATCGTCGTTGACCATGGCGTAGGCAAGACCCCAGCCGACTTCATCGTTCGGTCGCGCATCAAAGGGCCCGGCATAGGTTACGCCAGTGGAAACATAACGTTCGATAAAGGAGGTGTCCTTGTCGTTCCAGCCGGCCATGCTGAATACGCTCAACCCGCGGTTGGCATCACTTTCATGGGATGTCAGCTGCTGATCGATCACGTAATAAAAACCGTAGCGTCCACTCTTTTGTTGATCGTCGGAATCGCTGCTGTAGTCCTGTGTGTCGGCACTGCTGTAATAGCCGCCTAGGCGATAGGCGCCGGGCAGATTTTCATGCCCAAGCCTGGGTGTCCATCCAAGCTCAAAGGGGATTAGAGTGCCCGTAGTGCCATTGCCATGGATGATATCCAGGTGCTTGTCCGGATCGGTATTGTTGAGATTGAGGTTGAAAAGACCGAGCTGTGCATAGTAGTGCGGCTTTATGTTCCAGCGACCTACCGCAGCCCATTGAGAAACCGGCCAGTTGTACCAGATATCGCCGTTCTGGTTGCCGGGCTCACCGCTGCCTAGATAAAGGTTCTGGAATTGGCTTTCGTAGGTGGCAAAATCGTCTCCGACGGGAATGCGCCCTAGCTTGTAACTGAATCGACCGTCGAACATGCTCTGCTTGTACCAAAACTGAGTCAGCCGCAGAACGTTGCCGCGCCCGTGGACTTCCTGAACCGATGAGATGGTGCCGTTGGCGGGATCGGTCAAGCGATCAGCGGTCAAGTCGTCGCCGTTGCGGTCGGTGAACGTGATCTGAAATGTTGCATCCGCAATCCCAATCAGCTTGTCCAGATCGAGAGTGACGCCGGCTGAGAATTGATCCGCATATCTGATCGTACGATCATGATCGTAGCCCCCATGCAGATTGTAGGCCGACTCGGCAATATAGTTGAACTTGAAAGCCACGCCTTGATTCTCGAGCCGCTGCGCTTGCCGTCCCAATCTCCAAACATATGTTCGCCGTTCAAAGCGAAGGCCGAAGCGCCCTGGGCCTGTGTTCCGATCGTCAGCATTCCCAGGGCTAGTAAGCCGCAATGTCCTTTGCCGGTCATTCCCATGATTTCCTCCTGAAATCCGTTTTACTGCGATCTTGTAGCCAATTCCGCTCGGATCCGGCATAACACCAACCTTTAATCAGCGCCCGCTTGGGGTCGGGCGCTCACCCACCTCGATCTCGACTTTTTGTGTTTCGCCATCCCGCATCAAGGTGATGGGAAGGGTCGTATTGGGTTCCACGTCGGCAATGTCGCTCATGGCAACCCGTGGATCAAGAATCGGTTTGCCATTGATCGAAAGAAGCACATCGCCTTGTTGTATACCGGCCCGCTCGGCAGGGCTTTCAGGGACCACGCTGGCCACCACAACGCCCTGGGCCGCATTCAAGCCAAACGAGGTAGCCAGGTCCATCGTGACTTCCTGTACCTCAAGGCCCAGCCAACCTCGAATCACACGCCCCTTGCGGACCAGTTCGTCGAGAATTTCGCGAGCCACATTGGTCGGAATGGCAAATCCTATGCCTTGAGATCCCCCCGTACGGGAAAAGATGGCGGTATTGATTCCTACCAGCGAGCCCTCGGCGTTGATCAGAGCGCCCCCGGAATTGCCCGGATTGATGGCCGCATCGGTCTGAATGAAGTCCTCATAGGCCGAAAGACCCAGCTGGTTGCGCCCCGTGGCACTGATGATTCCCATGGTCACGGTTTGGCCGACGCCAAAAGGATTGCCGATGGCCAAGCTCACATCACCGACTGCAGCGCTTTCGGAATCCACCAGACTAATGACCGGCAGATCCTTGAGATCGATCTTGAGCACGGCCAGGTCGCTTTCCGGATCGGTGCCGATGACCTTGGCCAGGGTCTCGCGACCGTCCCGTAGCGCCACCTGGATCTGATCGGCGCCACGAATCACATGATGATTGGTCAACACATAGCCGTCGTTGCTGACGATGACCCCAGACCCCAGACTGGACAGCATGCGCTGGCGGCTGGGCATCTCATCGCCGAAGAACTGACGGAAGAAAGGATCTGACATCAAGGGATGCTCTTTGCGTTCGACGACTCGAGAAGAGTAGATGTTGACCACCGCTGGTGCTGCCGTGTCGACGGCGTTTGCATAGCTGGCAGGGCCAGTGCGACGCGCAAGCGGCGCCGCCTCGAGCAGCTCCGGCGCTGGACGTGAGATGGGCGCGGTCTTCAACGTCGGCGCAATGGCATCGCCAATGTCTCTAGTCTGGGTGGCGGGTGGTGAGATCAGCGTCTCAGGCAGCCTGAGGGCGGGCTCAGGCGTTACTGATTGATTGAGCAAATTCGGAAACTGATTGAGCAGGATAACGGCCAGGAGTACACCGCTGATCACGGGCCAGATAAGTGGCTTGACAAGGCGACGCATGCAAGGTCCTTGGTTGAAGAAAAATTCGGCATTCTGTCGGCTCGAAGCGAAAGGAAACGGCCGCTACAATGAGCGAAAGTGTATCACTGCAGTACGTTGACTGCCCGAGGATGAGCGATGATAGCGCGGGATCGATTGGTGAAGATGTGCGACGAGCTGTTGTATCCCGACAGGTTCAAGGATTACACCGTCAATGGCCTGCAGGTGGCGGGGCGCTCACGCATTGGCCGGATCATGACCGGTGTGACTGCCTGTCAGGCGCTGCTGGACGAAGCGGTATGCTGGAAAGCCGATCTCGTGCTCGTTCATCACGGCTACTTCTGGAAGAACGAGCCGGTCACGATTACGGGCATGAAGCGCCGGCGCTTGGCCACGCTGCTTGGCAACGACATCAATTTGCTGGCGTATCATCTGCCCCTGGATGCCCATCAAGTACTGGGCAACAACGCGCGTCTGGCGGCGGAACTGGATTTCGAGGTGCAAGGCTGTGCCGATGGGGAGCTGGGCACAGGTCTTCTATGGCTGGGCGCGCCGAGCAAGGCAATGGATAGTGTTGCCTTGGGAGCGCATCTAACTCAACGCCTTGATCGCGAGCCTACGATGGTGCTCGGCCATGAACGACAGATTGAGCGGGTTGCCTGGTGCACCGGCGGCGCCCAGGACATGATCGAGCTGGCTTTCGAGGCCGGCGCCGATGCCTTCATATCCGGGGAGATTTCCGAGCGTACGACACATCTGGCGCGAGAAATGGGTATAAGCTATTTCGCGGCGGGGCATCACGCGACGGAGCGCTACGGTATCAAAGCGCTCGGTGAGTGGTTGGCTAGGGAGCAGGACATCGAGCATCGCTTCGTGGACATCGATAATCCTGCTTGAGTTTCATCGCCGATCAGTCGTTGCTTTAATAGCGAGCGGGTTGCACCTGCTGGTCGGCTTCATTCGGCTGATGCAGACCAAAATCCTCGGACAGCGTGCCCCTGTTTCCATCGGCGTAGTCCCGTGGGGTTTCAAGGGTGTCAGCGCCGTCGTCCGGCTTGGTGTCGATCGAATCGGCGTCGGTCTGGTCAACCAGCTGCTGCTTGAATCTAGGATCATCGCTCAAGCGCTCGGCACCCAAGGCTACCTGCTCCTCCAGCTCCAGGCTTTGCCGCTGAATTCCTTTGACCAGGTTGGTGACATTGATGAAATGCTCGTTGAGAGTCTCTTTCACCTGACTGAGTTCAAGTTCCCTCTCGGCCAAGCGCTGGCGCACCTTTTGATTGCGAGCCACGTTGGCATTGAGCAAGTGATAGCCTAATGCGCCAATGCCAATGCCTGCCAGGACACTGGCAATAACCAGAATCCAATTGATATTGCCTTCGTACACATCCTTCCCCTTTACTGTTGTCATACCGATCCAGCCAGCCGTCGGCATGGCACATTATACGGTCCAAGGTACAAGAGGGGTCAATGTGTTCACGTCAATGCTTTCCATGCTTATGCAGGGGCCTTCTGCAGCGTATAATTCACGCCCTCATACCGGATTACACTAAGGCTCATGCACGTGACAGCGACCTCTTCAGAGGCAACGGCTCCTCCTTCTCCCATGGCACGCTATCGAGAAGATCTCGAGCGGGACGATTTCGAGTACGATCCTGCCCAGGAAAATGCCGTGCAGCACCTGCAGCGTTTGTACGACGAGCTGCTGGAAACACCGCGACGGTCATTGGCAGCGAGCACGGCGACTAACGGCAGTCGTCGCAAGAAGATGAAATCTCGCGTCAAGGGGTTCCTGGGCAAGCGTGACTCATCCCCGAAAAAGGTGGAGACCCCGGAGGTTCCGGGACTGTATTTCTGGGGCGGCGTAGGACGAGGCAAAACCTATCTGGTGGATACTTTTTACGAGTCTCTGCCGTTTTCAGACAAGATGCGCACCCACTTTCATCGCTTCATGCAGCGAGTGCACAACGAGCTCGGTCATTATAAAGGACAGAAGAATCCACTCGATCTAATTGCGGGCAAGTTCGCGAAAGAGGCGCGAGTCATTTGCTTTGACGAGTTTTTCGTCAAAGACATCACCGACGCGATGATCCTGGCCAATCTGCTCAAGGCGTTATTTGCCCACGGCGTGGTATTGGTGACGACGTCCAATATCGTACCGGACGAACTGTATCGAGATGGCTTACAGCGTTCGCGCTTCTTGCCGGCAATCGATCTTCTCAAGCGTCACTGTCAAGTGGTTAATGTGGATTCCGGGGTCGACTATCGCTTGCGCACCCTTGAGCATGCGGATCTGTTCCATACGCCCTTAAGCGATGATGCAACTCATCGGCTAGAGCAAAGCTTTCTTGCTATCGCTGGAACAGAAGGGGAGAAACAGACGAAGATCGAAATCAACCACCGTTTATTGACCGCGCGACGGGAACACGAGGGTGTGGTCTGGTTCGATTTCGACATGCTATGTGACGGTCCACGTAGTCAAAACGACTACATCGAGCTGGCTCGGGAGTTTCATACCGTGCTGCTGTCGGAAGTGCCGCGCATGGGAACGTCGAGCGAGGACCAGGCCAGACGCTTCATCAGTATGGTCGATGAGTTCTACGATCGTGGGGTCAAGCTGCTAATGTCGGCTGCGGCGCCCATCGAGCAGCTATACCATGGCGATAAACTGGCCTTCGAATTCGAGCGCACGCTGTCGAGGCTTCAAGAAATGCAGTCCCAGGAGTATCTGGCGCTTCCCCACCAACCGTAATCCGAGCAGACAGGCTATCAATATCTCTTAACCCGAGCGCAAGCCTCATGTATACTTCGCGCTCGCTCGACAGTTGCCTTTCTCACGGAAGCGGCAACCAAGAAAAATAGGGATGGTCCGTCGTCGCAAGACACGAGACCCAATGTTCCAATTGGTGATTGAATCCATGAAGACGTTCACTGCTAAGCCGCAGTCCGTCCAGCGCGACTGGTTCGTTGTCGATGCTGCGGACAAGACGCTCGGTCGTCTGGCTACCGAAATCGCTCGCCGCCTACGCGGAAAGCACAAACCGGAATACACTCCCCACGTCGATACTGGCGATTATATCGTCGTGATCAATGCTGAAAAGGTTCGTGTGACCGGTAACAAGGCCCAGGCCAAGAATTACTATCGTCATACCGGTTACCCGGGCGGCCTACGCTCGATGTCTTTCGAGAAGATGATCGATCATGCGCCGGAGCGCATCATCGAGTTTGCCGTCAAGGGCATGTTGCCGAAGGGGCCGCTAGGTCGCGCCATGTATGCCAAGCTCAAGGTCTACGCCGGCACTCAGCATCCCCACGCCGCGCAGCAGCCTCAAGAATTGAACCTCTAAGGGATATTACGCCATGTCACAACAGTATTATGGTACCGGGCGCCGCAAGACTTCCACGGCCCGTGTGTTCCTCAAGCCGGGCTCCGGAAAGATTACCGTCAACAACCGCGAAGTGGCCGATTACTTTGGTCGTGTCACCGCCCAGATGGTCATTCGTCAGCCGATGGAGCTGACCCAGACAAACGAGCAGTTTGATGCTTACATCACCGTCTGCGGTGGCGGTGGTTCTGCTCAAGCCGGTGCGATTCGTCACGGTATTACCCGGGCGCTGATCGATTACAACGAAGAATTTCGCGGGCCGCTGCGGGAAGCCGGTTATGTAACCCGCGACGCCCGGGAAGTCGAGCGCAAGAAAGTGGGGCTTCGCAAGGCACGTCGGCGCCCTCAGTTCTCCAAGCGCTAACGGGCTTCGAGTCAGGTGCGACAATAACGCTCAGCCATTTTTGGCTGAGCGTTTTTTTATGTCCTTCATTGACTTAACTCAACAGAAAGCACTTGGCTAGCGAGCGTCAGCTTGTGTTGACGAAGGCCTTTTCTTAACATGATGACACTTCATACCAATAAGCCGTGAGTTTTCCTTTCGCGGTACATGATAGTGACAGTTGGCAGCTGTATTGACGGGAGAAATCATAAGATGGCAGAGAACGGCGTGAACAAAGGGCGACGCCGTTTCCTCGTCGGCGCGACCGCAGTAGTAGGCGCAGTCGGAGCAGTCGGGGTAGCGATCCCTTTCCTGGGGTCTTGGCAGCCTAGTGCCAAGGCAAGGGCAGCGGGAGCCCCGGTCGAGGTCGATGTGTCCAAGCTCGAGCCAGGACAACAAATGACCGTCGAGTGGCGCGGCAAACCGGTATGGGTGGCGCGCCGGGACGACGCCGTAATCGAGCGTTTGAAGGAAATCGATTCTTCTCAGCTTCGAGATCCCGATTCTGGCGCACCCCAGCAGCCCGACTATGTGGACCCTGTACTGCGTTCGATCAAGCCTGAATTCATGGTATTGATCGGCATCTGTACCCATCTTGGCTGTGTGCCGTCCTATCGCCCCGAGCCTGGGGCCGCAGATCTAGGAGGCGACTGGCCGGGTGGCTATTTCTGTCCGTGCCATGGCTCACGCTTCGATCTGGCAGGGCGCGTGTTCACCGGCGTACCGGCACCATTGAATCTTTTGGTGCCGCCTTACCGTTATGATACCGATACGACCATCGTCATCGGTGAAGATCAGGAGGCAAGCTGATGGCTAATCCGAACAAGGCCAAGGCAGATAGCGGTGTCATGCGCTGGGTCGACGATCGATTTCCGGCTACCCAGATGTGGAAAGAACATCTCGCCGAATACTACGCCCCCAAGAACTTCAATTTCTGGTACTTTTTCGGCTCCCTGGCGATGCTGGTGCTGGTCAATCAGCTCTTGACCGGGGTCTGGTTGACCATGAGTTACAATCCCACTGCCGAAGGTGCCTTTGCTTCCGTCGAATACATCATGCGCGACGTGGAGTACGGCTGGCTGATTCGCTACATGCACTCCACCGGCGCCACGGCCTTCTTCGTGGTGGTTTACCTGCACATGTTCCGCGGCTTGATGTACGGCTCTTACAAGGCGCCACGAGAGCTTCTCTGGGTGTTCGGCATGTGCATCTATCTGGCACTAATGGCCGAGGCTTTCATGGGGTACTTGCTGCCTTGGGGGCAAATGTCCTACTGGGGCGCCCAGGTCATCATTTCATTGTTCTCGGCAATCCCCGTCATTGGCGATGACCTTACTCAGTGGATTCGCGGCGACTACCTGATTTCCGGTATTACCCTGAACCGCTTCTTTGCGCTACATGTGGTAGCCCTGCCGATCGTCATTCTGGGTCTTGTCGTGCTGCACATCATCGCCTTGCATGAGGTTGGGTCCAACAACCCCGACGGCATCGATATCAAGGCCAAGAAAGACGAGACCGGCAAGCCACTCGATGGCATTCCGTTCCATCCTTATTACACCGTCAAGGATATCGTCGGTGTAGCGGTCTTTTTGTTCGTATTCTGTGCGGTGATCTTCTACTTCCCGGAAGGCGGGGGGTATTTGCTGGAGAAGCCCAATTTCCAGCCCTCAGATCCTCTCGTGACGCCTGAACACATTGCGCCGGTATGGTATTTCACGCCGTTCTACGCCATTTTGCGCGCCATCACTTTCTCCTTGTTCGGTCTTGATTCCAAGTTCTGGGGCGTGGTCATGATGGGGGCCTCCATTGCCGTTCTGTTTGTGCTGCCTTGGCTCGACCGCAGTCCGGTACGCTCGATGCGTTACAAGGGCTGGATATCACGCATCATGCTGGGGCTGTTTGTAATCAGCTTCGTCATTCTGGGATATCTGGGGGTTCAGCCGGTGTCGCCGGGACGCACCTTGCTGGCCCAGGTCTGTACGGTCATCTACTTTGCCTACTTCCTGCTGATGCCGTTCTATACCCGGTTCGAGAAAACCAAACCGCTACCGGAAAGGGTGACTGGCTAATGAAAAAGCAATTGTGTGTACTGCTCTTCGCGCTGTTGCCCATGAGCGCGTTGCCTTTGACCGCATTTGGAGCCGGGGGCGAGAGTGTCCATCTCGACGAGATGAACCCCGATCTTCAGGACAAGGCTTCTTTGCAAAATGGCATGAAGCTTTTCACCAACTACTGTATGGGCTGCCATTCCCTGGACTATCAGCGCTATAGCCGCGCCGCGGAGGATCTGAATATTCCTCAGGCGCTGGTCGAGGAAAACCTCATCTTCGATGAAAACCTTTCCTACAACGATCAGATGCGCATCTCCATGGACAGCGATGATGCAGCACAGTGGTTTGGTGCCGCGCCGCCGGATCTGAGTCTTGAGACGCGAGTGCGGGGTACGGATTGGATCTATACCTATTTGCGCAGTTTCTACAAGGACACTGAGCGGCCTTGGGGCGTCAACAATACGGTCTTTCCTCTGGTAGGCATGCCGAACGTACTGGAACCGTTGCAAGGTACTCAGGAAATGGTCTGCGCCCAGACCGAGAAGGCGACGGCGCCGGATGCGGAGCTCGACCCGCTTTCAGGTCTGTACAAGTCCTGTCATGTGCTGCAAGTAACCGAGCCGGGTGAGATGGAGCCAGCAGAGTTCGATCAGGCCGTGTGGGATCTGACCAATTTCCTGGCCTACGTCGGGGAGCCTTCAAAGCTTCAGGCTCAGTCTCTGGGGCCCAAGGTATTGATCTTCATATTCATATTTGGCGTGATCGCGTACTTCTTGAAGCGTGAGTACTGGCGGGACGTTCACTAAGCAAGCGCATCAAGCATGAGACGAAGGCGTATGACATGATTGTCATACGCCTTTTTCGTGTTCGTGTTGAGCATAGGCTAAAAGTAACGATCCAAAGTCTATCGTTTTCAGCGGTGCGGGGGCCCGTGGTCTGGGCTGGCGTGTTATCATTCTGGCTTTGAATCGAAACGAGGAAGTGTTTCATGGGTGTAGTGGCCAAGCGGTCATCGATGACCTTCTATTCCGGTAGTCACGACCATTACAGCCATCGCGTGAGAATCGTGCTGGCGGAGAAAGGGGTGGCGGTGGATGTGGTCGAAGTCGATGAAGACAACCGGCCCGCCGAACTGGCGGATCTCAATCCGTACAACAGTGTCCCCACCTTGCTGGATCGCGATTTGGTGCTCTATGAATCCAAGGTGATGATGGAGTATCTGGATGAGCGCTTTCCACATCCGCCCTTGTTGCCCGTTTATCCTGTCGCTCGAGCGCAAAGCCGTTTATGGATGCATCGTATAGAGCGGGAGTGGTGCCCGTTGGTCGAAGAGATTCTCAACGCAGGCAAGAAGGACGCCGAGCGAGCACGCAAGGAGCTGCGTGAAAGCCTGGTGGGTATCACACCCATCTTTGATGATATGGCCTTTTTCATGAGCGAGGAATTCTCGCTGGTTGATTGCTGCATTGCGCCTATTCTCTGGCGTTTACCCATTCTGGGCATCGAGCTGCCGGAGAAACAGGTTCCGCCATTGATGGGCTATATGGAGCGCCTGTTCTCCCGAGATGCCTTCAAGGCGTCTCTATCCGAGGCAGAGCGCGAAATGCGTCCTTGAGACACGCTTTATTGCGTAGTAGAACGACATGGGTTCCGGTCACACACATCAATCCAGAGGGGGATAGCTATGCTGTCCAGTCGTCCCTACCTTGCCAGGGGCCTTTATGAATGGCTTCTGGACAATGAGTTGACACCTTACATCGTTGTCGACGCCGAGCGCGAGGGTGTCAGGGTGCCGCAGCAATTCATTCAAAATGGCCAGATTGTTCTCAACATTGCGCCTACGGCGGTTAGAGAGTTGAACATGGCCAATGACGTTCTTGGTTTCGATGCGCGCTTTGGCGGTCATCCTATGCAGGTTCTTGTGCCCTTTGATGCGGTAATCGCACTATATGCCAAGGAAAACGGCGTTGGCATGGTGTTTGGCCATGAGCCGGTCATGCCTGGGTATGACGAAGCGATGGCGCAAGAAGCGAAGCAGAAAGAAGAACGTCCTGTTCTCGAAAGCGTCGACACTAGTGAAGAAGACTCGACCTCATCTGATGCCGGCAAGAAGCAGTCGGATGACAAGGAAAAAGAGTCTGGCAAGGAACGGCCGTCGCTGCGTGTCATCAAATAGCGATTGGCGGTCGGGTTGCCTGTCGGTAGCCAAGCGTGAAACAACGAAAAGCGGATGATCTTGGATCATCCGCTTTTGTTTTGATGCTTACTTTCCAGACTAGAGGAGGTAGCGTTCAATCGAGATAGTCGAAAATCTTGATGACGCGTTGTACGCCGCTTACTTTCGAGACGATATCGACGACTCGCTGGCCTTCTTGCCGGGACACCATGCCCATTAAATAGACGGTACCGTTCTCGCTGATGACCTCTACATGGCGCGAATCGACATCTTCGCTGGACGCCAGGCGAGTTTCGATGTTGGTTTCCAGCCAGTTGTCGGTCATGCGCTGGGTAAATGGCAGGTTCGCCGCGATCGTCAGTTCGTTATGTATCTGACGCACCTGTCGGGTGTTCTGCGCGATCTCGCCGGCCTTGTCCTTGAGCTCCTGGCTGGGTACCTGCCCGTACAGCAGTACAACGCCGTTATAGCTATTGACCCCGATCCGGGCGTCTCCTAGCCGGGCATCATTTCTCTCCATGGCGTCCTGGACTTTGCTTTCGATGCTGCCGTCCTCGACACGCATGCCGGCTGTACGGGCACCGTAGTCCTCTCCTTCAGGGGAAGGGGTAGTGGCGTTGTTGATGACCGAACATCCGCCAAGACCCAGGGCAAGGGCAAGTAGAACCGGGGTAAACAGTGGTTTTTTCATCGTCATTACTCGTTGCTGCCAAAAAGCTGTTCATCAATCAGGTCGCACAGGCAGTGTATAACCAACAGGTGGACCTCCTGAATGCGTGCGGTGGACGTAGCCGGTACGCGAATTTCACAGTCGTCACGTCCCAATAGTGAGGCCATATCGCCGCCATCGCGTCCCGTCAGGGCAATGACCGTCATATCGCGATCGTGAGCTGCCTGAATCGCCTGGACCACGTTGGCTGAATTTCCGCTGGTCGAGATCGCAAGCAGAATGTCTCCGGGTTGACCCAGGGCTCGCACCTGCTTCGAAAACACCTCATTATAGCTGTAGTCATTGGCAATGGACGTCAATGTCGAGGTGTCGGTGGTCAAGGCCAGGGCAGGAAGACTGGGCCGCTCTCGCTCGAAACGATTGAGCAGTTCCGAGGAAAAGTGCTGACAGTCTCCAGCACTGCCGCCATTACCGCAGGCCAGGATTTTGCCTTCATTGACCAGACCTTGAACCATCATCTGGCTGGCGACTTCAATAAAGGGCGGTAGCACTTCGCTTGCATAGGTCTTGGTGTCGATGCTGGCGTTGAAGTGGCCAAGAATGCGCGATTGAAAATCCATAATGAACCAAGGTCGAGTGACGATCAAAACGCGTCGAAGGCGGCGCGTACCCAGGTAAACTCCAGCTGTGGCGCAGTGCCGACGACGCCTACTACGTCAAAGCGGCATGCACATGATAGCCGGTTGCGCAGCAGATAAAAACGCGCGGCTCGAATCAGGCGCTGTTGTTTTGTGATATTGACGGTTTCCAGGGGGTGACCGTAGCGGGTGTTGGTGCGATGACGTACTTCAATGAATACGAGGGTATCGCCATCGCGCATGATCAAATCGATTTCCCCACCCTTGGCATGCTGGTTGCGAGCCACAAAGATCAGCCCTTGGGCCTGCAGCCACTTTGCCGTGATGCCTTCAATTGCCTCACCTCGTTGACGTGCGTCACTACTGGGTTTCATCGAGAGGTTCCAGGCGAGTGAATCCCATCAGTGGTGGCTGCGGTACGCCATCGACAAAGCGCGCCCAAGGCATATCGCGATGAATACGATGATCGGGGCCCGCCTTCAAGATGCCGGTAGCGCCGTACAGCTCGTTGCTGGGTAACAGGGTGAGCAAGGGCAATCTGCGCCCCAGTTCATAGGCATCCACGCCCATGGCATTGAGCTTGAACAGTGCGGAGTCGCGGTTATCGCGTAGTTTCCGGTAGCTATTCACGAAAGGCAGAGCATCGCTGCCTCCAACCGCTGCATCCGGTATCACCCAGGGGATGTCGATAAAGGTGACGCCATTCAAGTCGTGATCGGTCTGAGGCTGCAAATGTCCCTCGAATAAATGCGAGGTGGCGTAGATAGGCAGATTGCCGGCATAGAAGAACTTGAGTGTCGGCGGTACTTGGCGAGCATAGTTCGGCAAGGCAAGCAGAAACAGCATGTCCAGATCGCGTCGAGCACGCTCACCCCGCACGTCCAGCAGTGGGCGTACTGCATTTGCCACTCTACCTTCGGGATCGTAGTTGATGGCACTGGCTATCTCGCCACCTTGTTCCTGCCAGGTTTGCTTGAATGCTTCACCGACACGACGACCCCAGGGATTGTTGGGTATCAGCAGGCCGGCCCGACGATGGCCATCGAGCCTAGCGCGGCGCGCTACCTGGCGAGCTTCATCTTCGGCAGAGAGGCCGAACTGAAACAGATTCTCGGCATGATTCTCGTCGCTCGTGCCATAGTTTAGGGCCAAGGTGGGCAGGGGAACATCGTTGCCAAGCTCCAGGCGCGAGACCGTATCCTTGTCCAGCGGGCCAATGACCACCTGGGCGCCGTCCATGGCGGCTCTGGCATAAAGCGTATCCAGATCCGCGTCGCGAGTATCGTAAAAGCTCAACTGTGGCGTTTGCTCACCCTGGTCCAGAGCATTCATGTGGCGTACCTGCATGCCCTCGCGAATGGCCTCTGCCACATTGGACAAGGGGCCGGATTGCGGTAGAAAGACGGCGATATGACGCACTTCCTCGCCGCGTAGATCCCGTAACGCCCGAAGATTTTCCGGTAGGCGTCTGGCGGCAGGATGATTGGGGTATTGTTGGCGCCACTGTTCGATATGAGTGAACAAGCGCTCCACGCTGCTACCATTGCGACGCTGCACCTCGATAAGGGCCACCCAGCCTTGAGTAAACTCATCATTGAAGCGCGTCAGCTGCTCGAGGGAGGGGCCGCGTAGGCGCGATAGCTGTTGCCATATGTCGTCATTGAGATCGAAAGGCGCCTCTTGGCGCTGCAAAGCGATCAGTTGCTCGACCGCGTCCGCCGGTTGTCCGGTCAATCCCAGGCCGAGCCCCCGACGATACATCAATGTTTGAGCATCGTCTGTGGAAATGGCCAGATTGCTATCCAGCAGCGAGGTGGCTTGTAGAACGCTCTGGCCATCTTCCTGATTCAGGCCGAGATAGGAGAGCAGCAAGGCCCAGCGCAGTCGGGCATCACCCTGTAGCTGAATCGAATCAATATCACCCGCGACCCCAAGCGCCTGCGCCAGGTCTCCCCGTCGTGCTAGGATGTCCGCGGCCTCGAGTCTCGTCAGTGCCGCTTCCCGGGCATTCTGATCCTGTGCCTGACGCAGCAGTTCGGTAGGCTCCTTGCTCACCGGCGCGGATTCTATCGGGGTTTGTTGAACGGCGCAGCCGGTCATTATGAGCGCCACTAACCCTGTACTGAGGAGTCGTCGCAGTGATTTGTGCATGGTATCCGTTTCCTTGTCTTGCACGGAGTTCGATTGGATGACGATGAGTTCAACCTGCAGGGAAACACGCCTGCGACGGGCGCCAACGACAACGTATTACGTCGGTATTGAACCATGACCGCATCTGCCAGTGGCACATTGTACGTGGTGGCCACGCCGATTGGTAACCTCGATGACCTCTCGCCCCGTGCCATTCAAACACTGGCAAGCGTCGACCTCATAGCGGCGGAAGATACCCGGCATTCTGCACGGCTGCTACATCATTTCGATATTCGCACGCCGCTGTTATCGCTGCATGAGCATAACGAAACCGGACGAGTCGAACAGCTTGCCCAACGCCTCGAACAGGGAGAGAACCTGGCGCTGATCAGTGACGCAGGTACGCCGCTGATTTGTGACCCCGGTTTCGTGCTGGTTCGAGCGCTGCGCGAGCACGGTGCTCGTGTTGTTCCCATTCCAGGTCCTTGCGCCTTGGTTGCTGCCTTGTCTGCAGCAGGGCTGCCTACGGATCGTTTTCTTTTCGCCGGTTTCCTGCCGGCGAAGGACGGCGCAAGAAAGGCTATGATCCAGTCCATGAGTGAGCGCGAAGAGACGCTGGTGTTCTATGAATCCCCCCATCGCATTCAGGCCACCTTACGCGCCTTCGGTGAACTTCTAAAAGACCGCCAACTGGTATTGGCCCGAGAACTGACCAAGGCCTTCGAGACCTTTCTCGAGGGCACGGCGGCACAGTTACTGGCACGTATTGAAGAGGATTCGAACCAGGCTCGGGGCGAGTTCGTCATCATGGTGGCCGGCGCACCCGTTCAGGTCAGCGAGACGACGACCCTTGAAGCGCATACGCTATTAAGCACCCTGTTGGCCGAAGGGGTCGGGGTCAAGCAGGCGGCGGCGATCGCTGCCCGGCTTTTAGGGGGACGCAAGAAAGCCTGGTACGACCAGGCGTTGTCTCTCAAGGACAGCGGTGGTGAGTAACGGCGGCGAGAGCGTCGACGGCAAGAATGACGACTGAGACGCTATTGTTATCGCCTCCCTCGCGCTGCTATTCTTGCGCGCTTGGAAGTTGGCCAGACAGCCGCCGCCGGTCATTGGCCGGGGGAGGAAAGTCCGGGCTCCATAGGGCAGGGTGCCAGGTAACGCCTGGGCGGCGCGAGCCGACGGAAAGTGCAGCAGAGAGTAGACCGCCTAAGCAGCGCAAGCTGCCGGCAAGGGTGAAAGGGTGCGGTAAGAGCGCACCGCGCGCCTGGCAACAGTGCGTGGCACGGTAAACCCCACCCGGAGCAAGACCGAATAGGCCCCCGACGCTGTGGCCCGCAGTGGGGGCGGGTTGGTCGCTGGAGCCCAGCGGTGACGCTGGGCCTAGATGAATGGCTGTCCACGACAGAACCCGGCTTATCGGCCAACTTCCATCCTGACATTTTGATATCCCCGGAAACTGCATGCCCCAACGCGCCACCGATTCTTCGTCGTCCACCGACTATCGTCATGCCAGCGTGCTGCTTGAAGGGGCCGTCGATACCTTGATTCACGATGCCGACGGGGTGTATCTGGACGGCACCTTTGGTCGAGGCGGACATTCGCGAGCCATTCTGGCGCGACTAGGCGCCAATGGACGCCTGCTCGCCATTGATCGCGATCCCCAGGCGTTGGTAGAAGCACAGCGCATCGAGGATCAACGTTTTTCAATAGTTGCCGATACCTTTAGTCATCTGGGTGATATAGCCCAAGCGCAAGGCTTGTACGGCCAGCTCGCGGGCATACTGTTGGATGTCGGGGTGTCTTCTCCCCAGCTTGACGATCCGGAACGTGGCTTCAGTTTTCTCCGGGACGGCCCCCTCGATATGCGCATGGACCCGAGTAGCGGTGAAAGTGCGGCCCAGTGGCTGAGTCATGCAAGCGAAGCGGATATTGCCTGGGTATTCAAGACCTACGGCGAGGAACGCTTCGCCAAACGCATGGCCCGGGCTATCGTTGAGCGACGACACCAGAGTCCCATTGCCCGCACCGGCGAGCTGGCGGAATTGCTCAAGGCCGCGCATCCTGCCTGGGAGAAAGGCAAGCATCCAGCGACCCGCGCCTTCCAGGCACTGCGCATTCATGTCAATCGTGAGCTCGAGGAGCTGGATGAGGCGTTGAAGGCAGCTCTCGAGGCGCTGGCACCCGGCGGTCATCTGGTGGTGATCAGCTTTCACTCTCTGGAAGATCGCCGGGTCAAACGCTTCATTCGTCATCACGTACGAGGAGATACACATCTGCCTCGAGGGATGCCGGTGCGGGACGATCAACTGGCGCGGCGCTTGGAAGCAATGGGCAAGGCTCGCCGTCCCGGAAAAGAGGAAGTCGAAGACAATCCGCGGGCTCGTAGTGCGGTGATGCGAGCAGCACGCAAGATCAACTGAAGATTATGGTACAAAAAAGAGCAAAATCGTCGAAAGGCAGCATACGTCGACTGTGGGGCTGGCGACAGCTGCTGGTGCTGGTATTGATGCTGCTGGTGCTGGCCAGTGCACTGGCGGTCATCACCAGCGCTCATCTTACCCGGGTACAGTACGCACGCCTGCAGCAGCTTGAGCGCAGCAAAGACCAGCTGCAGACGGAGTGGGGGCAGCTGCTGCTGGAAGAGAGCACCTGGTCGGCGCCTTCGCGCATCGAACGTCTGGCCAGCGACCGTCTGGACATGCACGTACCCGACCTGGATGAAATCAGGGTGATTCGGCGATGAGCAAACCCTCAGGCGATGCCCCGTCTCGTGCTCAGACGGCGCCCATGGGAAGCGGACGTTATCGCTTCATCGTATTTCTGATACTGCTGGCATTGGCGGTTCTAGTGGGGCGAATCGTCGATCTTCACGTCATCGACCGCCTGTTTCTGCAAGGCCAAGGCGATGCGCGCACCCTGAGAGTCGAAACCATCGATGCCCATCGGGGCATGATCACGGGTCGTCACGGTGATCCGCTGGCGATCTCCACGCCGGTGGTAAGCCTGTGGGCCAATCCCAAGGAGCTGCCGACGGACGGCGTTCAGCGGGCGCTATTGGCAAAAGCGCTGGACATGAGCCCGAAGCAGCTTAATGAGCGTATCGAACACTATGCCGATCGGGAGTTTGTTTATCTGCGTCGTCGCATGACCCCGACCAGGGCCCAGCCGGTGCTCGATTTGAAAATTGCCGGTGTCTATCCTCAGCATGAATACAAGCGCTATTACCCTTCCGGAGAGGTGGCGGCTCAGCTGGTGGGCGTAACCAACGTCGATGACCGGGGCCAGGAAGGGGTGGAACTTGCCTTCAATGGCTTTCTTGCCGGTGAGCCTGGCAAGCGCCGGGTGATCAAGGATCGCAAGGGACGGCTCGTGCGGGATCTGCACCTGCTCAAGGAAGCCAAGCCCGGTGGCAATCTTACCCTGGCAGTGGACCTGCGTTTGCAGTACATGGCCTATCGCGAGCTCAAGGCCGCGGTGGATGAAAACGATGCGGATGGCGGCACCCTGGTCATGATGGATGCTCGCACCGGCGAAGTACTGGCGATGACCAACCTGCCCTCCTACAACCCCAACAATCGTGTCGATATCGACGCCAACGGGCTGCGCAACCAGGCGGTCACCGACGCCTTCGAGCCAGGCTCGGTCATGAAGCCCCTTGCGCTGTCCGTTGCACTGGAAACGGAACGTTTTTCACCCCAAACCGTGATCGACACTGCGCCGGGCTACATGCGCCTGGACAATTACACCATTCGCGATTTCCGCAACTACAAGGATCTGTCCATGGCGGGCATCCTATTGCACTCCTCCAACGTGGGCATGTCCCGGGTGGCGCTACAGCTGCCGGATGATGCCATCTGGAATCGCTACCACGCGCTTGGCTTTGGCCAGGCCCCGGGCACCGGCTTCCCGGGTGAAACCACGGGCAGTCTACCCACGCCTTTAGGTTGGTCGGACAGCAAGCGCGCCTCCATGTCCTATGGCTACGGCGTTTCCGTTTCCGCCATGCAGCTTGCCAGCGCCTACACCGCCATTGCTAACGATGGCAAACGCCTGTCGCCTTCGCTACTCAAGCAGCCCAACCCCCCGGAAGGGGTGCAGGTCATGTCGCCTGAGGTCGCCCATGAGCTATTGCCCATGCTGGAAGCCATCGTGCAGCCGAACGCCGGCGGCTCCCGGGCGGCGGTTCCCGGCTATCGTATTGCCGGCAAGACCGGTACGGTGCGCAAGGTGACCCAGAGCGGATATCAGCAGACTGCCTACCGTTCGCTGTTCGCCGGTATTGCCCCGGTCTCCGATCCGCGTATCGTGACGGTGGTGATGGTGGACAATCCCAAGAAAGGCGACTACTACGGTGGCCTGATCGCGGCGCCGGTGTTCAGTCGCGTGGTGGGAAAGGCGCTACGTCTACTCGATGTCCTTCCCGACAAGCAGGAGGCGCTGGAGTAATGCAGATTACCCATGAGCGGTTGGCAACGGGGCTGAGAACGCTCTGGCCCGAGGTAGAGTTGCCTGCGTTTCTGAACGTGAAATCCCAGCAGCTGCTTGGGCTTACCCGGGACAGCCGTGAAGTTGCCACAAGCACCGACCCCGCGGTGTTCATCGCCGTTCCAGGAGTGCAGGCCGATGGACGTCACTTCATCGATCAAGCCTTGAATTCAGGAGCGGTACTGGTGCTGGCCGAGGCGGATGACCCTTCACATGAGTTTTCTTCAGATGCCCTTCAAGATCAGGAGCACTATTCAGGCAGAGGGCAGATACTGTGGCTGCCGGGGCTGAGCCGCGCCCTGGGCGAGCTGGGCCGTCTGCTGTTTCAGGTGCCTGACAGCCTTGAGCTGATCGGGGTGACCGGCACCAACGGCAAGAGTTCCGTGACCCACTATATCGCGGCGCTTTCGGAAAGGTTGGGTTGTGCTGCCGGTGTAATCGGTACCCTTGGCTGGGGCAGGGCAGGGCAGCTGATTGACAGTGGCCAGACCACGCCAGGTCCTTTGGAGCTGCAGGCGGCTTTGGGCCGCATGGCACAGGAAGGGATCACCCGAGTGGCGGCGGAGGTGTCGTCTCACGCCCTGGAACAGGAGCGCTTGCTGGGCTGTCGAGTCACGGTGGCAGCATTCACCAATCTGTCCCGGGATCATCTTGATTATCACGGCAGTATGGCAGCCTACGCCGCGGCCAAAGCACGACTCTTCAAGCGTCGGGAGCTCGAGCTTGCGGTAGTCAACGGCGATGACCCCCTGGCACGACTGATGCTCGCCGGGCTCTCCAAGGATGTGCGTGTACTGGCCTGCGGTGAACAGGAGGCAACCACGTTCCGTGTGCTCGATTGGCAGGCTCACGCCGGTGGGCAGCGCGTGATGATCGCGACGCCCGACGGAGAGCGAGCCTTGGAAATGGGCCTGATGGGGCGCTTTAATCTCGATAATGTATTGCTGGCCATGGCAGTACTCTATGGGCTAGGCGAGGATCTGGACGCGCTTTGCAATGCTGCCGGCGAACTGCTTCCCGTGCCCGGACGCATGCAAGCGATCATCCGTTCCGATGCGCCCACGGTGATAGTGGATTACGCCCACACGCCGGATGCTCTGAGCAACGCCTTGAACGCCTGCGGGCGCACTTGCCGGGCGGTAGCCATGCCAATAGCTGCACTGACCATGCCAAGGCAAGGCTGTGGTGTGTCTTTGGCTGCGGGGGCGATCGCGACAGCGGCAAGCGGCCATTGATGGCCGAGGCGGCTCAGGCACTGGCGGACCAGCTGGTGATTACTGACGACAATCCCCGCAGCGAGAAACCGGCGACGATCCGCGAGCAGATGCTTCAAGGCCTGTCCCCCCAAGATAGGGAAAAGACCTGGTGCATCGAAGGGCGCGGCGCTGCCATCGATCGAACGATTGAAGCTGCCGGCAAGAACGATGTCATTCTGATTGCCGGCAAGGGACATGAGAATTATCAGGAGATACAAGGCCAGCGTATGTCGTTTTCCGATCAGGCCTGGGCCGAGGCGGCGCTGAGCAGACGTGGAGCGCCGACATGAACCCGTGTGATCTACACACCCTCGATGCAATCGCGAGTGCCCTGGCGGTGGGCTGGGGCGGCGATGCCATCAAGGTAAACGCCATCGTGACGGATACCCGCGCCCTGCAGGTCGGGGACGTTTTTCTGGCGCTGGTCGGCGATCGCTTCGATGCTCATGATTTTCTTGCCAAGGCCCGCGAAAAAGGCGCTGTGGCCGCCATCGTCTCACGCACTGTGGACGATCCATTGCCCCAGCTGCAGGTGGCGGATACCCGGCTAGCCTTGGGTCTTCTAGGCCAGGCCCGGCGCCGGAATTGGGGCGGGCCCCTGGTCGCCATCACCGGCAACAGCGGCAAGACCACGGTCAAGGAGATGCTCGCGACGTTGCTGCGTCGGCGAGGGGACATCCTGGCGACTCGCGGCAATCTCAATAACGATATCGGCGCACCGCTGACACTCTTGAATCTCACCGCTGAGCATCGGCAAGCGGTAATAGAGCTGGGAGCCAATCATTTAGGCGAGATTGCCTGGACCACGGCCCTGGCCAAGCCCCAGGTCGCGGTGATTACCAACGTCACCGGGGCTCATGTCGGTGAGTTCGGCGGCATGGGGCAGATCGCTCAGGCCAAGGGCGAGATTCTGTCCGGTCTGGATGAAAATGGCATTGCGATCCTTAATCGGGATGATGTGTTCTATCCGGTTTGGCACCAGCTTGCGGGCAATCATGAAATCATTGATTTCGGACTCTCTCAGCAAGCAAGGGTGCAAGGAACTAATCTATTTTGTGACGAAAGTGGTCATTATTCTTTCACTCTTATGTATGATGGCGTCGTCTTGGGTCGGGTGAGGCTATCCCTGCTGGGTCTGCACAACGTGCGCAACGCGCTAGCAGCGGCGGCGTCAGCATTGGCAATGGGGTTGTCGGCACAAGACGTAGTCACAGGGCTCGATGAGTTCCAGGCGTTGCCCGGGCGCATGACGCTGGTGGAAGGCATTCGTGGTACCCGTCTGCTCGATGACACTTACAATGCCAATCCTGGGGCGATGAAAGCCGCTCTTGATGTGCTGACGCAGATGCCGGCACCACGCTGGTGCTTCCTGGGGGCCATGGGAGAGCTGGGGGGTGCGTCCGACGCGCTGCATGGCGATGTAGGGCGCTACGCTCGTGAGCTTGGCATCGATTTTCTCGGCACTCTGGGAGCCGCGGCGGAGCCGGCGGCGCGGGCCTTTGGCGATGCAGGGTGTCATTTCTTGAATTGGGAGGCGTTGTTGCGTCATGCCCAGGAACATCTACCTCCCGCGGCCAGCGTGCTGGTCAAGGGATCGCGTAGCGCCGGTATGGAAAGACTGATTGGCGCGCTACGCGCAGAACAACCAAGGTGAACGCACAATATGCTGCTTTATCTGGCCGAATTATTGGCACGCTATCAAAACGCCTTTGCCGTCTTTGACTATCTGACCCTGCGTGCGGTGCTGGGCACCTTGACCGCGCTGCTGCTGTGCCTATGGTTCGGCCCCCTGATGATCCGCCGCTTGGTGGAGCGCCAGATCGGCCAGGCGGTGCGCGACGATGGGCCACAGTCGCATTTGTCCAAGGCCGGGACACCGACCATGGGTGGCGCCATGATCCTCGTGGCCATGGCGATCAGCACGCTGCTGTGGGGAGACTTGAGCAACCATTATGTATGGCTTGCCTTGATCGTGACCCTCGGGTTCGGTGCGATCGGCTGGGTCGATGACTATCGCAAGGTGGTAGAAAAGAACCCTCGTGGCCTACCTGCCCGCTGGAAGTATTTCTGGCAGTCGGTATTGGGGCTGGGCGCTGCCGTTTTTCTTTACGTCACTGCGGCAGGGCCGGTAGAAACCAGTCTGATCGTGCCGCTGTTCAAGGAAGTCGTGATTCAGCTTGGTTTCTTCTACATCCTGCTGACCTATCTGGTGATCGTCGGCAGTTCCAATGCGGTCAACCTCACCGATGGCCTTGATGGCCTGGCCATCATGCCAACGGTCATGGTGGCCATGGGGCTTGCAGTATTTGCCTATGCCAGCGGCAACGCGCTATTTGCCGAGTATTTGCACATTCCCATGGTGCCCGGCGCCGGGGAACTGGCGGTATTCTGTGGCACCATTGCCGGTGCCGGTCTGGGTTTTCTCTGGTTCAACACCTATCCGGCCCAGGTCTTCATGGGCGATGTAGGGGCGCTGGCCCTGGGCGCGGCCCTTGGCATCGTTGCGGTGGTAGTACGCCAGGAGATCGTGCTGTTCATCATGGGTGGCGTATTCGTCATGGAGACTGTGTCAGTGATCCTGCAGGTGGGCTCTTACAAGCTCACCGGGCGGCGCATCTTTCGCATGGCGCCCTTGCATCACCACTTCGAGCTCAAGGGCTGGCCGGAACCCCGGGTGATCGTGCGCTTTTGGATCATTACGGTAGTGCTGGTCCTGATGGGCCTTGCCACGCTCAAGATTCGCTGACAGCGAAACGCATCCGCCACTTCGCAACCTTGGAATGTCGATGTCATCGGTACCTCAGGGACATACGCTGATCATCGGGCTCGGCCTTTCCGGAAGCGCCGTTGCTCGCCATCTAGCGCGCTTGGATGTCCCTTTCATGATGGCGGATACACGAAAGGCACCGCCTGGACTGCAGGCCTTTCATGAAGCGTATCCGAACGTCGCCATTCACTGCGGCCCGCTGACGGAACTCGATCTTGCCCAGGCGAAGGAAATCGTGCTTAGCCCTGGTGTCGATCCGTACACGCCCGGGCTGGAAACGCTGTGGGAGCGTAGACTGGCAGGAAATGCTCGAGAACCGAAAACAACCGAGTCGGACATAAAACCACCGGCGATTGTAGGGGAGATCGCGCTGTTCGTACGACAGTGCAAGGCGCCGATCGCCGCCATCACCGGCTCCAATGCCAAGTCCACGGTGACCACTCTGCTTGGCGAAATGGCCAGCGAAGCAGGGGTCAAGGTTGCCGTCGGTGGAAATCTGGGCACCCCGGCGCTTGATCTGCTTCATGACCATCCAGACGCGGAGCTATTCGTGCTCGAGCTCTCGAGTTTTCAGCTCGAGACCACGCCCCGTCTGTGCGCCGCCGCAGTGGCCTTTCTCAACCTTTCTGAAGACCATCTTGATCGTCATGGCGACATGAGGCGCTATCGTGCGGCCAAGTCGACCATCTTTTGTGGTGCGGACTACGCCATCGTCAACGGTGAAGATTCGTTGAGCTGGCCTCAAGAGAAAGAATCGAATCAAGCGCCAGATCCTGTCTGGGAGAAATTCACCACCCAGGCGCCGCAGGCCGACGAATGGGGAATCGCCGGGTATGACGACGGTAGGGAAACACAGCCCTGGTTGATGCACGGCGTAAATCCACTGATGGCCGTGGCGGACATGCGTCTACCTGGGCAACACAATCATGCCAATGCCTTGGCGGCGATGGCCATGGGGCATCGGCTAGGACTGCCGCTGACTGCCATGCAGCGAGTGTTGAAACGCTTTCCCGGTCTGCCCCATCGAGGCGAATTGATTGGGGAAGGTCAAGGGGTGCGTTGGATCAACGACTCGAAGGGTACCAATGTGGGCGCCACGCTGGCGGCCATGGCGGGGCTTGGGGCAACACTTGCGGGTAAGCTGATCTGGCTAGGCGGTGGCCAGGGCAAGGGCGCGGACTTCACTCCTCTGAAGGCGCCGCTAGAACAGTACGCTCGGGAGGCCATCGTGTTTGGCATCGATGCAGCGCGTCTGGCGGAGGCCGTCGAAGGGGCGGTGCCGGTAACGCATACTCGAAATCTTCAGGAAGCACTGGCGCGCGCCGCCTCCATTGCGTGCTCAGGCGACTGCGTGCTGCTGTCCCCGGCCTGCGCAAGCCTCGATCAATTCGCGAACTATATGGCGCGAGGTGACGCCTTTCGCGGTTGGGTCCAGCAACATCTTGCCGTCCGTGGCGATCAGGAGCATTCATGAAGGATTGGGCTGCGCGTCTTTCTACTGCCGGACAGCCTTTTGATGCCTGGCTAGTGCTCGCCGCAGGCACGCTACTGCTGATTGGCCTAGTCATGGTGACTTCTGCCTCGACGGAGGTGGCGACAGGGCTTACCGGCAACCCCTTTTATTACGGTATCCGTCATGGCATTTTCGTCATCATTGCCGTAGTGCTGGGTTTGGCCATGCTGCTGGTGCCCCTTACCTGGTGGCAGGACAATGGTCCCTGGCTGTTGTTGGCGGGCATCGCGCTTTTGATCCTGGTGTTGCTGGTAGGCACCGAAATCAACGGCAGCAAGCGCTGGATTCCTTTGGGGCCGATCAACGTTCAGGCCTCGGAGCTGGCCAAGCTGTTTCTGATCATTTACATCGCAAGTTACCTGGAACGTTTTCTGCCTGGCGTGCGTCGCCATCTATGGGAATTTACCAAGCCGCTATTGGTACTGCTGCCGATCGCCGTACTGCTCATCCTCGAACCGGATTACGGTGCCTTGGTGGTCATGACCAGTAGTGTCATGGGCATGCTGCTGCTGGCCGGCGCGCCACTTCTACGGTTCATTCTGCTGATGACGGTGGTGTTGCTGCTGGGTGGGTACGTCGCCATTGCCGAACCCTACCGCCTGGAGCGTATTACCAGTTTTGCCGACCCCTGGGCGGACATGTACGACTCGGGTTACCAGCTGACCCAAGCGTTGATCGCCTATGGCCGTGGCCACTGGTTTGGCCTGGGATTGGGCGACAGCGTACAGAAGCTGTTCTATCTACCGGAAGCCCATACCGATTTCGTTTTCGCTGTCATCGCCGAGGAGCTTGGATTGGTGGGAGCGATTACGGTCATCGGCTTCTTCGCGCTACTGGTCTATCGCGCCCTTGCCATCGGCCGGCGGGCAGAGCTGATTCGATTGCCGTTCGCTGCCTATCTCAGCTACGGTATCGCCCTGGTGTTCGGTGGCCAGGCCTTCATCAACATCGGCGTGAGTACCGGGATGCTACCCACCAAGGGGCTTACGCTACCCCTGTTGAGCTACGGAGGGTCGAGCCTGGTGATCAGTTGCATCATGGTGGCCCTACTACTGAGGGTGGATATCGAGACCCGGCGCCTAACCCGCTATGCCAATGCCCGACAACAGGTCAAAGGAGTTCCCGCCCCATGACGTCGTTGGATTCATCAGCGCAGGCCTCCGTACGGGACGTTCCCGTTCGCCGGGTGCTCATCATGGCCGGCGGTACCGGTGGCCATGTGATTCCCGCGCTCTCTTTAGCCAGGGCGCTCATTGCCCGGGGGGTCAGCGTGGAATGGCTGGGTAGCCCTCGCGGCATCGAGAATCAATTGGTACCAGCGGCGGATATCACGTTGCATCGTATCGATATTGCCGGGTTGCGTGGTAACGGCCTGGCGGGTTGGCTGGCGATACCCTGGCGTTTATCTCGCGCCGTGTCCCAGGCCTGGCGGGTTCTGCAGCAATTCGATCCTCAGCTGGTAGTCGGCATGGGCGGCTTTGCCAGCGGCCCGGGCGGGCTGGCCGCCTGGCTGTCTCGGCGCGCGCTGATCGTGCACGAACAAAATGCCGTGGCCGGCATGACCAATCAGGCCTTATCGCGACTGGCAACGCGGGTCTATGCGGCATTTCCCGGTGCTTTTCGCAAGGCCGGCAAGGCACATAAGGAGATCGTCATCGGTAACCCGGTGCGCAGCGAGATCGCTGCCTTGGGGTGTCAACCCCGCAGGGCGGAAGATATGCAGAACCGGCGGCTGCGAGTGCTGGTGGTGGGTGGCTCCCTCGGGGCCCAGGCGCTCAATCAATGCCTGCCGGAAGCCTTCAAGCTGCTTCAGGAAAAAGCGCCAGCAGACCAGCTGCCCGAGATTCGCCATCAGGCCGGTCGCGACAAGGAAGACGCGACCCGCAAGGCCTATGCCGCCGCCGGCATCGAAGCCCAGGTCAGTGATTTCATCGACGCCATGGCCCAGGCCTACGAGTGGGCGGATCTGGTCATCTGCCGTGCCGGGGCCTTGACCATTGCCGAGCTTGCCGCTGCGGCCAAACCTTCCTTGCTGGTGCCTTACCCTCACGCGGTAGACGATCATCAAACCCAGAACGCTCGGCATCTCGTGGCTGCGGATGCCGCTTTGTTGATACCCCAAACCACCTTGAGTGCGGCCTCGCTCGCCGATACGCTTGCGGCCGTACTCGACCCGGAACGCCTTGCCACCATGGCAGTCGCCGCGCGTAGCTGCGCGCATCTCGATGCGGTCGAGCGCTTGGTGACGGGCTGTATGGAGATCGGTCTTGAGCGATAACCCCTTTTTTGCTTCGCATTCGCATGGGAGCGCCGCTCGCGGTTCATCGACCCAGGTTGCTCATAATTTAGGCATGCGACGCATACGGCGCATCCATTTCATTGGCATAGGCGGTGCCGGCATGTGCGGCATTGCCGAAGTGCTGGCCAATCAAGGCTATCAGGTCAGCGGCAGCGATCTCAGGGAATCCTCCGTCACGGCGCATCTGCGGGAGTGTGGCATCCGCATAGCCATTGGTCACAAGGCGGCCAACGCCGAAGGTGCCGATGTGATCGTGGTGTCCACTGCCGTGGATCAAAGTAACCCTGAAATCGTTTGGGCACAGGAATATCGCATTCCCGTGGTGCGTCGTGCGGAGATGCTGGCAGAGCTGATGCGTTTTCGCCATGGCATCGCGGTGGCCGGAACCCATGGCAAGACGACCACCACTAGTCTGACCGCGACGCTACTGGCGGAGGGAGGGCTTGATCCGACCTTCGTGATCGGTGGCAAGCTGACCAGCGCCGGTACCAACGCACGGTTGGGAGAAGGGGAGTATCTGGTGGCCGAGGCGGATGAGTCCGATGCCTCTTTTCTGCATCTGCAGCCGATGGTCTCCATCGTGACCAACGTCGATGCGGATCACATGGCCACCTATGCCGGCGACTTCTCGCGTCTTAAGGACACTTTCATCGAGTTTCTGCACAATCTGCCTTTTTATGGTCTGGCGATACTCTGCCTTGACGATGACAATCTACGCGGAATGATGAACCGCGTGCAGCGTCGGTTCGTCACCTATGGTTTCAGTCCCGACGCGGACTATCGCATTACCGAATTCGTGCAGGAGAGTGGTGAAATCCGGTTCACTGCCCTGCGACCGGAAAGGCATGCACCGCTGCCGGTGCGTCTGGCAATGCCTGGGGAGCATAATGCCCAGAATGCCCTGGCAGCGATTGCCGTGGCCACGGATGCCGGCGTTAGTGACGATGCCATTTTGCGCGGTCTTTCAGGGTTTGCTGGAGTCGGTCGGCGTTTTCAGGTGCATGGCAACTTCGCGCTGAGCCCTGCAGGAGAAAGAGAGCAGCCACGCGACCAGGAACAGAGCCAAGCACAAGACTCTTCACAAAAGCAGGGCGAGGTCATGCTGGTCGACGACTATGGCCATCACCCCCGCGAAGTCGAGATGGTCATTCGGGCAGTGCGAGCCGGCTGGCCCAAACGGCGCCTGGTGATGATCTATCAGCCCCATCGTTATTCTCGTACCCACGATCTTTACGAAGATTTCGTGCGGGTGCTGTCCGGGGTCGACACATTACTGCTGCTCGATGTTTACAGTGCCGGTGAAACGCTCATTCCCGGAGCGGAAGGGCGCACCTTAGCAGGTTCGATTCGTCAGCGAGGCTATGTCGATCCACTGTTCGTCGAAGACAAAAAAGAACTGCCACGCCTACTTTCTCGGGTGCTGCGCGACGGCGATATTCTAATCACTCAAGGTGCTGGCGATATCGGTGGCATATCTCTGGCACTGGCGGCTAATCAGTTGCAGCTAGACAAGGTAGAACTATGAACGATTCACAGCGGGATAATGCATCAAGTCCCGGTGATTTTGGCCGAGTGGTCGTACTTTACGGCGGCAATTCAGCAGAGCGGGAAGTGTCGCTGAATAGCGGCAAAGCGGTTTTGAGGGCGCTGAAAAGCGCTGGAGTGGATGTGCGCGGCTACGACTTGGCCGCAGGTGGACTGAGCGGACTCGAAGCCCTGTCGCCAGATCGTGTGTTCATCGCTCTGCACGGCCGAGGCGGCGAGGATGGCACGCTGCAAGGCGCGCTTGAACTGCTTGGCATCCCCTATACCGGAAGCGGTGTACTGGCTTCTGCGCTGGGCATGGACAAACAGCGTACCAAGCATCTCTGGCGCTCATTGGATCTGCCCACACCGCAAAGTATCACGCTAGAACCCAGCGCCGATTGGGAACAGGTTGTGGAGCGCCTGGGACTGCCGTTGGTCGTCAAGCCAGTACACGAGGGTTCGACCTTGGGTATCAGCATCGTGGACAGCCTCGATGCCTTGAAATCTGCCTATCAAGAGGCGTCACAGTTCGATGCGGTAGTCATGGCGGAACGCTTTGTTTCCGGCGAGGAATACACAGTGTCGCTGCTTGGCAACACCGTGCTGCCAGCAATTCGCGTCGAGGTACCCAGCGGCTTTTACGATTACGAGGCCAAATATCACTCCAACGAGACGCTTTATCATATTCCCTGTGGGCTAAGCGTCGAGCAGGAGCGTGAGCTGGGTCAGCTTTGCCGCCGAGCGTTCGAGGTGCTTGGTTGTCGCGGCTGGGGACGAGTCGATGTGATGCGAGACGCCCAGGGCAGATTCTGGTTGCTGGAAGTCAATACCGTGCCGGGGATGACGGATCATAGTCTTGTACCTCAGGCCGCAGCCTATGCGGGGCTCAATTTCGAGGATCTGGTGCTGCGCATTCTTGCTACGTCACTTCAGGCGTGAGCTCGATGGCATCGCCGGGTTCCCGGGGCACGATTGTGGGTTTGCTGCTTCTGATCGTCTTGTTGAGTGCCGGTGGGCGCGCACTATGGCTATGGCTTGATCGACCCATCGAGCGGGTTTCGATCAGTGGTGATCTAGGCTACGTCAGTGCCAATTATCTACGCGAGCAATTGGCACCAATGGTTCAAGGGCAAAGCTGGCTATCAGTGGATCTTGCCGAGCTGCGAAAACGAGCCCGGGCAATCGAGTGGCTTTCCGAAGTGCGGGTCACGCGTCACTGGCCGAATGCCCTGACGTTTGAGCTTTACGAACAGGATCCCGTGGCGCGCTGGAACGATGATTTACTCATTAATCCTCGAGGCGTTCCGTTTCATCGTGGCAATGTAACAGTGCCGGATGACCTGCCTGATTTAGCAGGACCCGATGGCAGTGGTGCGGAAGTATTAGCGCTCCTCGATCAGTTACAGAATCGTTTTACATCACTTGAATTTGAAGTAACACAGTTAAGACTTGAAGATCGAGCGCCTGGCGTTTTCAGATCGATGACAGTATCTGGGTCATGCTAGGGCGCAATCAGCACGAGTCACGATTGGCACGTTTCATCGCAGCCTGGAAGCGTCAACTTGCAAGTAAAGCGTCGCGGATTCGCTACATCGATCTTCGTTATCCCAATGGAATCGTTGTTGCTTGGCATGGTGAAACAGAAGTGGAAGTACCACGACGTTAATACCCACTATCACTTTTTGGCGCCAGCGCCGATAGACAAGGGTATAGGGTGTTTCTTTCGGTAAAAAATACCCGTATTCTACTGCTGAACTTGTATGCGGGCTGGATGAATAACAATTTTGATTTTTTAATCAGCCGCGATTTTTAAGCGTACATTAATTGTTTACTAACTTTAGTGAAGATTGAGGAGTGATCCCGACCCATGGCAGGACAATCCAATGCTTCCAATATGGTGGTTGGGCTGGATATCGGGACGTCTAAAGTCGTAGCGATCGTCGGTCAACCTACGGATGATGGTGGGCTAGAAATCGCAGGAATTGGCTCCCATCCCTCGCGTGGCATGAAGAAAGGCGTCGTTATCAATATCGAGTCTACCGTGCTGTCCATTCAGCGAGCGGTGGAAGAAGCGGAATTGATGGCGGGATGCGATATTCACTCGGTCTATGTAGGGGTTGCAGGAAGCCATATCAGTTCGATGAACTCCGATGGTGTGGTGGCAATCAAGGAGCGCGAAGTGACGCCTTCTGATATCGATCGCGTCATCGACTCTGCCCGTGCCCGAGCCATCTCGGAAGGTCAACGCATCATTCATGTGCTGCCCCAGGAGTTTGCCATTGATACCCAGGAGGGCATTCGTGAGCCCTTGGGCATGTCCGGCGTTCGACTCGAGGCGCGAGTGCATCTGGTGACCGCTGCACTCAACGCGGTCCAGAACATCGAAAAATGCGTGCGCCGCTGTGGCCTGGAGGTCGACGACATCATCCTTGAGCAGCTCGCTTCGAGTCATGCGGTATTGACGGAAGACGAGCGCGAACTCGGGGTGTGCATGGTGGATATCGGTGGTGGCACCACGGACATCGCCGTATTTACCGAAGGGGCCATCCGCCATACGGCGGTCATTCCCATTGCCGGGGATCAGGTCACTAACGATATTGCCATGGCGCTGCGTACGCCAACGCAATATGCCGAGGACATCAAGGTCAAATATGCCTGTGCGCTGACACAGCTGGCTTCGAGCGATGAAATGATCAAGGTTCCAAGCGTCGGCGATCGTCCGGCCCGGGATCTGTCACGCCAGGCCCTCGCCGAGGTGGTGGAGCCGCGTTACGAAGAGCTCTTCACCCTGATACGTGAAGAGCTACGACGCAGTGGTTTCGAGGATCTAGTCGCCGCGGGCGTCGTGCTTACTGGCGGCACATCACGTATGGAAGGCGTGGTGGAACTCGCCGAAGAGATTTTTCATATGCCGGTGCGTATTGCCTGCCCGCAGAACGTGCGCGGTCTAGCAGATGTGGTACGTAACCCGATTTATTCCACCGGGGTGGGTTTGCTACTCTACGGAATGCGCGAGGCCAAGCATGGCCAGACTCGCGCGGTAACGGCCCAGCCCCGCAGAGAAGAGGGCTCCAGGCGTACTGTCACGGATGACACCTCGACGCTGAAACGGGTCAAAAGTTGGTTCAAAGGAAATTTCTGACAGGGGTCGTAAGAACGACCACAGGAGACGGGGCAAATGTTCGAATTGGTAGATAACGCACCTTCAAGTAGCGCGGTCATCAAAGTGATCGGCGTTGGTGGCGGTGGCGGCAATGCCGTCAATCATATGGTCGAAAGCAACATCGAGGGCGTCGAGTTCATTTGCGCCAACACCGATGCGCAGGCGCTCAAGCGCGTCTCAGCCAAGACCGTTCTTCAACTCGGTACTGAAATCACCAAAGGCCTTGGGGCCGGTGCCAGTCCCGAAGTTGGGCGCCAGGCAGCAATGGAAGATCGCGATCGCATCGCGGAGCTTCTGCAGGCGCCGACATGGTGTTCATCACGGCTGGCATGGGCGGTGGTACGGGCACCGGGGGCGCTCCCGTAGTGGCTCAGGTCGCCAAGGAGCTGGGCATTCTTACCGTTGCGGTAGTGACACGGCCATTTCCTTTTGAAGGGCCCAAGCGCATGCGTGCCGCGGAAGAAGGCATGCGTGAGTTGTCCGAGCACGTGGACTCCCTGATTACCATTCCCAACGAGAAGCTGCTGGCAGTACTTGGCAAGAGTGCGAGTCTTTTGACCGCATTCAGCGCTGCCAATGATGTGCTGCTCGGCGCAGTGCAGGGTATTGCTGAACTGATCACGAGTCCTGGCATCATCAACGTCGACTTTGCCGACGTGCGTACCGTCATGTCCGAAATGGGGATGGCAATGATGGGCACCGGTGGCGCTATCGGCGAGAACCGTGCCCGTGAAGCGGCGGAAAAGGCGATTCGCAGTCCGCTGCTCGAAGACATCGATCTGCACGGCGCTCGCGGCATCCTAGTCAACATTACTGCCGGACCGGATTTGTCCATCGGCGAGTTCAATGATGTGGGTGCGACGGTTCAGGAGTTCGCCTCTCAAGATGCGACCATCGTCGTCGGTACGTCCATCGACATGGAAATGTCCGACGAACTGCGGGTTACCGTCGTGGCAGCGGGTCTCGATGCTCAAAAGGAAAAGCCGGCCGTACGTGAAAATGTAACACGCCCGGAGTCCAGTGATTATCGTAAGCTGCAGCAGCCCACGGTCATGCGTCAGCAGGCCGCAAAAGCCGAGCAGGAAAACGCGGTGAAGGCGCGTCAGGAGAAGCGTAAGTCTCAGGAACTCGATGATTATCTGGATATTCCTGCGTTCCTGCGCCGTCAGGCTGATTGAGCGAGACTATCGGAGGCATAGGTAGGAGCCAGGTGATATTTTTTTGTTAAATCGTATGTTCGCTGTTATAGTGAACACCGTTCGACAATTCTTACGACACCTTGGCCCTTGCCCATGATCAAACAACGTACGCTCAAAAATACCATGCGCGCTACCGGAGTCGGTTTGCACTCCGGTGAAAAGGTCCGCCTGACACTCCGTCCGGCACCCGTCAATACCGGTATCGTCTTCGTGCGTACCGATCTTGATCCCGAAGTGCGCATTCCGGCTCGTGCGGAAAACGTCACCGACACCACGCTCTGTACTGCCCTGTCCAGTGATGGTGTCAAGGTGTCGACGGTAGAACATCTCATGTCGGCCTTCGCGGGTCTGGGTATCGATAACGTCTTCGTCGAGCTCAACGCCCCGGAAGTGCCGATCATGGACGGTAGCGCTGGCCCTTTCGTCTTCCTAATTCAGTCTGCGGGTATCGAGGAGCAGAACGCGCCTAAGAAGTTTATTCGCATCAAGCGTGAAATCGTGGTGAATGACGATGGCAAGGAGGCGGTATTCACGCCTCACAACGGCTTCAAGGTGTCGTTTTCCATCGATTTCGATCATCCTGCCTTCGACCAGCAGAAGCAGACCGCAACCGTGGACTTCTCGACGACCTCCTTCGTCAAGGAAGTCTCTCGGGCGCGTACCTTCGGCTTTATGCGGGATCTTGAATTCCTGCGCTCCCAGAATCTGGCCCTCGGGGGCAGTCTGGACAACGCCATCGTGGTGGACGACTACCGCGTCCTCAACGAAGGTGGATTGCGCTACGACGACGAGTTCGTCAAACATAAGGTGCTTGACGCCATCGGTGATCTTTACCAGCTTGGTCATAGCCTTATCGGCGAGTTCCGGGGGGTGAAGTCCGGGCATGCGCTGAACAACCAGCTGTGCCGTGCCATGCTGAACAACCCGGATGCCTGGGAGATCGTCACCTTCGAAGGTGCCCGTCAGAAAGCGCCGATTTCTTACTCTGCACCGGCGATGGCCATGTAGACGATCAAGACCCTCTCAAGATCAGCAATAGAAAGATTTGCGCCGATTCAACCACGTTGAATCGGCGTTTTCATTGATGCTACTTCAAGGGGGAAGAGGAGTCTTCGTTTGCTTCCGCATGAGTGGCCAGCCTTTCCAATGAGCGCTTGAGCATCGGATCGTCGACATCTGCGGCACAGCAGGAAATTTCGTCAGCGGCCCGAGCAGAGAGCCCGCGCGTCAGCCGGGGAGGAACCTTGGGTGGGCTGACAGGGCGCACCTTGAAGATCAAGCCGGTGACGGTTTCGAATTCGGGCAGCTGATGAAGCAGTTGCAACAGTCGTGTCTGTTCGTAACGCAACCAGGTCATCCATACCGCACGATCGGTGATCAGGGTCAGCTTGCCTTGGCGGTAACCCCCTACAAAAATATGCTCACGCACCTCCTGAGGCAGGTGCTCGCGCAGATATTGCTGCGCGCGATCAATGACCCGGGCCATGCGCATCAAGTTACCCAGGTCTCCTGGGCTGGAAGAGTTCCCCGCCAATAGCCGGGTCATGGGCTGGGCTCGAAACCGCTTAGGCTTTATACTCACGGGCTTGCTCACGAACTCCCTGACGTCATTCCAGGCAATCTAACACGGCCAGGAGCCTATCGATAGCATGACCCCCGCCGGTAAACTCGTTGCCACGACGACACCGTCCTCGCTTCGTCGCGGGGCTACCCGGTGGTGGTTGGCTGGGCTGCTGGTGGGCTGTCTGTTGCCAGGCGCGCTTGCTCAGGGCGAAAACCTGCGGCTGGTCGAGCGGCTGACTCAACACTGCCTGATCGCATCCAGAGTCGTTCGCGCTCATTCCCGACGGATCAATAGACGTATCGTCTGGTGCCTGCACCATTCGCGCCGTCGTCCTCGTTTCAAATCGACGCCTTTGTGGCGTCCCCCTGCTCTTCAGCGCTTCTGTGCCGGTCATGATGTCCTGAGTCGTCGTGGTCCGCCTGCGCCATGATCATTTATCGCGACGAAGCAGATGACGGCCAAACGCCGTCTCGTATGCCCCCAAGAATTCAGGACATCGCATGTTAAACACCGTATTACGCAAGCTGGTCGGCTCGAAAAACGATCGTGAAGTCAAGCGCATGGGCAAGCTGGTCAACGAGATCAACGCCCAGGAAGAGCAGGTACAGGCGCTTTCCGATGAGGAGCTCAAGGCGCGCACCGACGAATTCCGCGAGCGTCTGCGCGCCGGGGAAAGTCTGGACAAATTGTTGCCCGAGGCCTTCGCCACGGTACGTGAAGCAAGTCAGCGCGTCATGGGCATGCGCCATTTCGACGTTCAGATGATCGGCGGGATCACCCTGCATCGCGGGCGTATCTCTGAGATGAAAACCGGGGAGGGCAAGACCCTGGTAGCCACCTTGGCAGTCTATCTCAATGCGCTACCCGCTCTGGGGGTGCATGTGGTGACCGTCAACGATTATCTGGCCCGGCGCGACGCGGACTGGATGCGTCCACTCTATGAGTTTCTCGGACTGAGCGTTGGTGTCATCTATTCAGGCCAGACCAACGAGCAAAAGCGTGAGGCCTACGCCTGTGACATCACCTACGGCACCAACAACGAGTACGGCTTCGATTACCTTCGGGACAACATGGCTTTTTCCCTGGAGGACAAGGTACAGCGTAAACTGAACTACGCCATCGTCGACGAGGTCGACTCGATTCTCATCGATGAAGCCCGTACGCCACTGATCATCTCCGGCCCGGTGGAAGAGAACACAGAGCTTTACAAGGTTGCTAATCGCCTTGCCAAGGAGCTTGTACGCTGTGACAACGAGGAAGAACCCGATAGCGGCGATTTCATTCTCGACGAAAAGCAAAAGCAGATCGAGCTGACCGAGGAAGGCCATTCCAAGGTGGAAGGGCTGCTGCGCCAGCAAGGTCTTCTTGCTGAAGACGACTCACTTTACGCGGCGCAGAATCTGGGGCTCTTGCATCACATGCACTCGGCGCTGCGCGCAAGGCATCTATTCCACCGGGATGTGGACTATATCGTCGACGGTGACGACGTCGTCATCGTCGACGAACACACCGGGCGCAGCATGCCAGGGCGGCGCTGGTCGGAGGGATTGCATCAGGCCGTCGAGGCCAAGGAAGGGGTGACGATTCAGCGCGAGAGTCAGACACTGGCCTCAACGACTTTTCAGAACTACTTCCGCCTGTATGACAAGCTCGCCGGCATGACCGGCACCGCGGATACCGAGGCCTTCGAGTTCCGTCAGATCTACGGCCTCGATGTCATGGTGATTCCCACTAACAAGCCAATCCAGCGTAAGGATTTCAACGATCTGGTCTATCTCTCCGCTCAGGAGAAGTACGAAGCCATTATTGAGGATGTGAAAGTCCAACGCGATGCGGGTCGCCCCATTCTGGTGGGTACGGCCTCGATCGAGACCTCCGAGCTGCTGTCCGGATTGATGAAACAGAGCCAGATTCCGCATAACGTGCTCAATGCCAAGCAGCACCAGAGCGAGGCTGAAATCATCGCTCAGGCGGGCCAGCCTGGCGCCATTACCATTGCCACCAACATGGCCGGTCGTGGTACCGATATCGTGCTAGGAGGTAACTGGGAGGCGGAGATCGCCAGGCTGGACAACCCCAGCCAGGAGCAGATTGAAGCGGCCCGAATTGAATGGCAGGCGCGTCACAATGCGGTGCTCGAAGCCGGCGGTTTGCATGTGATCGGCTCCGAGCGCCACGAATCCCGGCGCATCGACAATCAACTGCGGGGCCGCTCCGGTCGCCAGGGCGATCCGGGTTCGACCCGCTTCTTTCTTTCCTTGGAAGACAATCTGATGCGGCTGTTCGGCTCGGATCGAGTGCAGCGCTTGATGCAGGCATTGGGGCTGGAACGGGGCGAGGCAATCGAGCATAAGATGGTCTCCAACGCGGTCGAACGGGCTCAGAAGAAGGTCGAAGGGCGCAACTTCGATATTCGCAAGCAGCTGCTTGAGTACGACGACGTGGCCAACGACCAGCGACGTGTCATCTATGAGCAGCGCGATGAGATACTGGCGGCGGACAATGTCGCGGATAATGTCGCCGGCATTCGTGACGAGATGCTCGACAGCGCAATCAGCAGTTTTGTGCCGCCGCAAAGTCTGCCGGAGCAGTGGGATCTTGAAGGCCTTCAGCAGCATCTGAAAACGGAGTTCAATCTTGATGTGCCGGTGACAGACTGGGCCCAGGAAGATGAGCATTTCCATGAGGACTTGCTGCGGGAACGGCTGCAGACCAGCCACCGGGAGATCTATGCTGCCAAGATCGAGGCCATCGGTGAGGATTTGATGCGCCGTTTCGAGAAACAAGTCATGCTTCAGGTGCTCGATACCCGCTGGAAGGAGCACCTGCAATCCATGGATCATTTGCGTCGCGGCATTCATTTGCGCGGCTATGCTCAGAAGAATCCCAAACAGGAGTACAAGCGCGAGGCCTTCGAGCTGTTTCAATCCCTGCTTGGCAACATCAAGCACGATGTCACCCGTATCCTCAGCCATGTGCAGGTGCGTCGTCAGGAAGAGGTCGATGAGCTCGAGCGTCAGCGCCGCGAAACCCTGGAACGAGAGAAGGCAACCGCCCAGCAGACTCGGGAAGATTCCGCCCGGGAAGACGCTGCCAGCGAGGTCGACCAAGGGGCTCAGGCATCACAACAGGAACCGCAGCAGACCGTGCGTCGTGAAGGACCCAAGGTCGGGCGCAACGATCCTTGCCCCTGCGGATCTGGCAAGAAATACAAGCAGTGTCATGGCAAATTGAATTAATTAAAACATCAACAAAGGGAGAAGGGTGATGGCGGTGGGTCAGACAAGCTTTCCCGACATGCCGGTAATCGAAGGAATCCGACTGGGATCCGCCATGGCAGGTATCAAGAAACCTGACCGCCGCGATCTCGTGGTCATCGAAATTGCCGAGGGCGCAAGCGTCGCAGGCACTTTTACCCGCAACGCCTTCTGTGCGGCGCCGGTGCTGGTGGCGCGCGAGCATCTGGCACAGCAGACGCCGCGCTACATGGTGATCAATACCGGCAATGCCAACGCCGGCACCGGCGAGCAGGGGCTGCGGGATGCCCGGGCCTGCTGCATGGCATTCACGGATCTGACGCGCATAGCGCATACCGCGGTGCTGCCGTTCTCGACCGGGGTAATCGGCGAACCCTTGCCGGTTGAGCGCATCTGCTTCGGTCTGCTCGAGGCCCTGGCGAGCCTGAATGATGACGGCGAGGCCTGGCAACAGGCGGCAGAAGGCATTCTCACCACGGATACTCGCACCAAAGGGGCCGTGTCCACCTGCGAGATCGACGGTCAGACGGTCACCCTCAACGGCATCGCCAAAGGGTCCGGCATGATCAGACCCGACATGGCCACCATGCTGGCATTCGTTGCGACGGATGCCACGATCGAACGCTCGCTGCTCGAGTCGTTGTTGCGCGAAGGCGTGGCGCGCTCCTTCAACTGCATCACCGTCGACAGCGATACCTCGACCAACGACGCCTGCATGCTAATCGCCACGGGGCGCGGCGCCGCCGTGACGGGCGATGATGAGATCGCTGCCTTTCGCGAGGCGCTGGACAAGGTGCTGATCGATCTCGCCCAGCAGATCATTCGCGATGGGGAAGGCGCGACCAAGTTCGTCACCCTTGAGGTGAGTCAGGCAAGCTCCCACCAGGAAGCGCTGGACGTCGCCTTTACTGTTGCCCATTCACCGCTGGTCAAGACAGCGCTCTATGCCTCGGATGCCAACTGGGGGCGTATTCTGGCAGCGGTCGGGCGAGCGCCGGTGAATGACTTCGACGTTGCAAGGGTCACCATCGATCTCGAGGATGTGCGCTTGGTAGAGCAGGGCGGGCGCGCCGAGAGCTACACTGAAGAGGCGGGCAGCGCCATCATGGCCAAGGACGATATCGTCATTCGCATTGCGCTCGGGCGTGGCGAGAGTGCGGCAACGGTATGGACCTCGGATCTTTCCCACGACTATGTGACGATAAATGCAGACTACCGCAGCTGAAACCAGGCAGACGAGGACAGTAGGCAACATGATCAAGCGCAGGGTACATGTCGCGGCAGCCGCCATTTTCAGCAGCGATGGCCAGGAAGTCCTGCTGGCAAGGCGCCCCTCCATTGTCGATCAGGGTGGACTGTGGGAGTTTCCCGGCGGCAAGCTTGCTCCTTTCGAGACCGGCTTCGAGGCACTCAAGCGGGAATTGCACGAAGAACTCGGCATCACGATCAAGAAGGCGCAACCGCTGATTCGCGTGCCCCACGAATATCCCGACAAGCATGTACTGCTGGATGTATGGCAGGTTCATGCCTTTGAAGGAGAACCCTATGGGCGAGAAGGTCAGGCGGTACGCTGGGTGCGCCTCGAAGATCTTTACAACTATGCGTTTCCGGCGGCCAACCTGCCCATACTGCGAGCGGTCATGCTGCCCAGGGAATATTTGATTACCGCCGAGGAAGACGATGAAGCGGTGTTTTCATCCCGCCTCGAGCGTGCACTGAAAGAGGACGGCGTGCGTCTGGTACAGCTGCGGGCCAAGACACTGGACGACAAGGCTTATCAGGCGCGGGCTGCCGAGAGTCTTGCCCTGTGCCGCCAGTACGATGCACGATTATTGCTCAACGGCGATCCGGGGTTGCTGGACGAGATCGATGCGGATGGCATCCATCTGACCAGCGAGCGCTTGATGGCTCTGGAGCGGCGTCCTGTTCCTGCGGGAAAATGGCTGAGTGCTTCGACTCACGATCGTCTGCAGCTCGAGCAGGCCAATCGTATCGGCTGCGATTTCGTCACGCTATCGCCGCTGCGCACGACGCCAACTCACCCGGAAGCCTCGCCGCTTGGCTGGCACGACTTTCAGCAGCTCGTTGAATATGCCGGTACGCCAGTGTACGCCTTGGGTGGCATGAGCTGTGAAGATGCCAATCGCGCTCGAGCGGTGGGCGCCCAGGGCATCGCATCGATTCGGCATTTCTGGAAATAGACGATACTCGATCAGACTTGCTTTCCTTGTCGTCTTCTCTCCAGGCTGTCTAAACAACAAGGCCACGCGAATGCGTGGCCTTGTTGTTTCGTGTACCGCTATTTATTTACTGGCCCCCACGCTCCAGGCGATCGATCAAGGCGTCCATATCGGCTTCATCCATGGCCGGTTCCCCGGCAATGCGGTGAGACTCATCCGCCCAGGCGCCCAGGTCGAGCAGCTTGCAGCGTTTGGAACAAAACGGGCGAGAAGGGTTGTCCGTGGACCAGGCCACCTTGGTGCCGCATTCCGGGCAGGCGACCTGCAGTGGCGATTGCTTGGTGTTTTCAGGCGCTGGAGAGTCGTCGCGGGTCATTCATGTCTACCATCAGAGGTGAGTGTTGCCAGTTCCCGGTAGCGAACATCGAGCTGTGCTACCTGTTCAGCCAGTGCTTTATGATCGCCCTGATTATCGATGACGTCGTCCGCTAATGCCAGGCGCTGTTGACGGGGCATTTGCGCTTGCACGATGGATCTGGCCTGGGCTTCGTCGCTGTCGTCTCGCGCCATGGTGCGGGCAATCTGCACGCTTTCCGGTACATCTATGACCAGACAGCGATCCACCAGTTCCCGCTGCCCGGATTCGAACAGCAAAGGAGAGACCAGCAAATGATAGGGGGCGCCGCTGGCGCGCATGGATTCAAGATAGTCGAGTATGCGCTGCCGAATGCGCGGATGGGTAACGGACTCCAGCCAGCGTCGCTCGGTCTCGTTCTTGAAGACGATTGCGCGCAGGGCACGTCGATTCAGTTGCCCCTCGGCATCGATCACGTCAGGGCCGAAATGTTCGGCGATTTCGGCCAGGGCCGGCTCTCCAGGCATCACCACTTCCCGCGCGACATCGTCCGCATCCACCCAGGAGATGCCGTGATCCTCGAAGGCGCGAGCCACGGCGCTCTTGCCCGACGCAATACCGCCGGTAACGCCGATGG
>NZ_JIBT01000006.1 GCF_001039575.1 Halomonas sp. PR-M31 | reverse complement strand
CCGTCCGGTCCGCCATCTGGTCATTCAGTGAGATAAATTCAGTCGATGCGATTTGATCGACTAAGCTTTATTGATAGCCATATCGATAGGGTGGTTAGCTCAGCCGGTTAGAGCACCAGCTTCACATGCTGGGGGTCACAGGTTCGAGTCCTGTACCACCCACCATATTGAAATCACGGAAGTTAAAAAGGACCGGTAGTTCAGCCGGTTAGAATGCCGGCCTGTCACGCCGGAGGTCGCGGGTTCGAGTCCCGTCCGGTCCGCCACCGTCGATTGTTGTTTGATAATACCAACCTGAGTCTTGTGACTTGGGGTTTCGTCGTTCTAGCCCTTCCTATTTTCAACTCATTCATGGTTTCAACACTTTTGAATCTTGCGCCTTTAGTCGGGTTTGTGTCCTGTTAGTGCTTCGCTACACTGCTCATACGATTGTTTGAACTCGTTGTGAGCGAGGAGTGCGCCATGCCTGCCTACCCCCATCTTTTTCGGCCCCTCGATGTGGGCAGCATGACGCTCAAGAACCGCGTGCTGATGGGGTCCATGCATACCAACCTGGAGGAAGCGCCTGGCGGTTTTACGCGTCTGGCAGCTTTTTATGCCGAACGTGCCCGGGCTGGCGTGGGGTTGATCGTCAGTGGCGGCATTGCCCCCAATACCGAAGGCGCCGTATTTCAAGGGGCCGCCAAGCTCACCAGTGCACAGGAGGCAGCCCAGCATCAAGAGGTGACGGCGGCGGTTCACGCCGAGAACAGTCGTATCTGCATGCAGATATTGCACGCCGGTCGCTATGCCTACTCGCCGGAGCTGGTGGCGCCTTCCGCGATCAAGTCGCCCATTAATCCGTTCACGCCTCGGGCGCTCCTGGCCCAGGAGGTCGAGACTCAAATCGATGACTATGTGCATTGCGCCCAGCTGGCTCGTGAGGCGGGCTACGACGGCGTCGAGATCATGGGTTCCGAAGGCTATCTGATCAATCAGTTCGTGTGTCTGCGTACCAACCAGCGCGAGGATGAGTGGGGCGGCGAGTTCGTCAATCGCATTCGCTTTCCCGTGGAGATCGTAAGACGCATCCGCCAGTCTCTGGGTAAGGATTTTCTGATCATCTACCGCCTGTCGATGATCGATCTGGTGGAGGAAGGCAGTACCTGGGAAGAGGTGGTGGCATTGGGCCAAGCCATCGAGACCGCTGGAGCGAGTCTGATCAATACCGGTATTGGCTGGCACGAAGCGCGCATACCCACCATCGTCACCAGCGTACCTCGGGCGGCATTCACCGAGGTGACCCGGCGCATGAAGATGGAGCTTTCGATTCCACTGATCACCACCAATCGCATCAACATGCCGGAAGTGGCAGAGCGCGTATTGGCGGAAGGTCACGCGGACATGGTGTCGATGGCCCGACCATTTCTCGCTGATCCGCAATGGCTTGCCAAGGCGAAGACCGGGCTCAGCGACGAGATCAATACCTGCATCGCCTGCAATCAGGCCTGTCTCGATCATACCTTCCAGGGCAAGTTGACGTCCTGTCTGGTCAATCCGCGGGCCTGCCATGAAACCGAACTCGAGATTCTTCCCGCTGATATAGCGAGAGCCATCGCCGTAGTCGGCGCGGGGCCAGCGGGCCTGGCCAGTGCGATAACCGCCGCGAGTCGCGGCCATCATGTGGTGCTGTTCGAGCGTAATGACATTCTCGGGGGGCAGTTCAACTTCGCGCGCAAGATACCGGGCAAGGAAGAGTTCGACGAAACGCTGCGCTATTACCGGGCAATGCTGAACAAGCATGGTGTCGACGTGCGCTTGAACGCGGAGCCGAATCTGGAAACCCTGCGCGGCTTCGATGAGGTCGTTCTCGCCACCGGTGTGCGCCCCCGCGGGATCACCCTCCCAGGCAGCGATCATCCCATGGTGATCAGCTATGCGGAGGCGATCCTGCATCCAGAGCGCGTCGGAGCCCGCGTTGCCATCATTGGGGCCGGGGGAATCGGTTTCGACGTGGCTGGGTTACTTTCTCATGAAGGGCATCCAACCTTTGATTCAACGGCTTGGTACGATGAATGGGGCGTCGATCTCACGGTGAGCAACCGCGGTGGGCTCAAGGCGCCTCAGCGCCCAGATACGCCGCGACAAATCTACCTGCTGCAGCGCAAGACCTCCAAGCCGGGTAAGGGGTTGGGAACCTCCACCGGCTGGGTGCATCGCGTCTCGTTGCGACATCGTGACGTCAAAGCCATTCCCGGATGCGACTACCTCAAGATCGACGATGAAGGCCTGCATGTGCGTATCGATGATCAGACAAGATTGCTGGGGGTAGACAGTATCGTGGTCTGCGCCGGCCAGGAGCCTGTGGTGGAGTTGCTTGAACCTTTAAAGAGCGCTGGCGTATCGGTGCACGTGATCGGCGGTGCGATTGATGCGGCAGAACTCGACGCCAAGCGCGCCATCGATCAAGGCACACGGCTGGCCGCAGCTTTATGAGAAGGGTGACACAATTTTGTTACACAACTTCCTTATTTGCGAGGGCGAACCAATCTAGAACCCTGATGTTCATAATAATTAAATAAGAGCGTGAGATGAGGTTGCGTTGAAAACGCAGGGCAAGCTCTCCCTCGCCAGCTAGTTTATCCGTCTATGCTGATAAATGCGCCTGTCCGGAAAGCTCAGACGTGGGTCGAGTGACCGGGGATCGCGACCAAGGAGGCTTCAATGAGCATCTTCGATCATGTGCAGAACCGTTACGAACAGGTTCAGCAAGAAGAAATGAGTCTTCAGGAGTACCTGGAGTTATGCCGTAAAGATCCTTCCGCCTATGCATCCGCTGCAGAGCGAATGCTCAAGGCCATCGGCGAACCCGAGGTGGTCGACACCGCCAAGGATTCGCGTTTATCACGTATTTTCGCCAACAAGATCATCCGTCGTTACCCAGCCTTCTCCGAGTTCTATGGCATGGAGGATGCCATCGAGCAGATCGTGGCGTACTTCCGTCATGCGGCTCAGGGACTCGAAGAGCGCAAACAGATACTGTACCTGCTTGGTCCGGTAGGGGGCGGCAAGTCGTCCCTGGCGGAGCGTCTCAAGCTGCTGATGGAGCGAGTGCCTTTCTATGCGGTCAAGGACTCACCGGTTTATGAATCCCCCTTGGGGCTGTTCTCACCGGAACATGACGGCGAATTGCTGGAAAGCGAATACAACATCCCGCAGCGCTATCTCAAGAGCGTGATGTCGCCTTGGGCTTCCAAAAGGCTTAAGGAATATGGCGGTGATCTTTCCAAGTTTCGGGTGGTGCGGCTGCACCCTTCCCGGCTCAATCAAATCGCGATCTCCAAGACCGAGCCCGGGGACGAAAACAACCAGGATATCTCGTCCCTAGTAGGTAAAGTGGATATCCGTCAGCTCGAGCTCTATTCCCAAGACGACCCGGATGCCTACAGCTTCTCGGGTGGGTTGTGTAAAGCCAACCAGGGTCTGATGGAATTCGTCGAGATGTTCAAGGCGCCCATCAAGGTGCTACATCCGCTACTGACCGCGACCCAGGAAGGCAACTACAACCCCACGGAAGGTATGGGCGCCATTCCCTTCGATGGCGTGGTGCTGGCCCACTCCAACGAGAGCGAATGGCAGCAGTTTCGCAACAACCGCAACAACGAAGCGTTTCTTGATCGGGTTTATATCGTCAAGGTGCCCTATTGCCTGCGGGTTTCCGAAGAGATCAACATCTACAAGAAGTTGCTCGAACACTCCTCTCTTGATCACGCGCCTTGTGCCCCGGATACCCTGCGCATGCTGGCCCAGTTCTCCGTACTGTCTCGCTTGAAGGAGCCGGAGAATTCGAGCATCTACTCCAAGATGCGCATCTACGACGGTGAGAATCTCAAGGATACCGACCCCAAGGCCAAATCGATCCAGGAGTATCGGGATTCCGCCGGGGTCGACGAAGGTATGGATGGGCGCTCGACCCGATTTGCCTTCAAGATCCTGTCCAAGGTCTTCAACTTCGACACCCATGAGATCGCCGCCAACCCGGTGCATCTGCTCTATGTGCTGGAACAACGCCTTGATCATGAGCAGCTGCCAAAAGAGACTCATGAGCGCTATCTGCGTTTCATCAAGGAGTTCCTGGCACCGCGCTATGTGGACTTCATCGGCAAGGAAATTCAGACCGCCTATCTTGAATCCTACAGCGAGTACGGCCAAAACATCTTCGACCGTTACGTGACCTACGCGGATTTCTGGATCCAGGATCAGGAGTATCGAGACCCGGAGACCGGCGAGCAGTTCAATCGCCAAGCGCTAAACGAAGAGCTCGAGAAGATCGAGAAGCCGGCCGGGATTTCCAATCCCAAAGACTTTCGTCACGAGGTCGTCAACTTCGTCTTGCGCGCCCGAGCGCAAAACAATGGCATGAACCCCAGCTGGCAGTCCTACGAGAAACTCAGGGGCGTGATTGAGAAGAAAATGTTCGCCAATACCGAGGATCTGTTGCCGGTAATCTCTTTCAATGCCAAGGCGTCCGCCTCGGATCAGCGCAAGCATGAGGATTTCGTCGCGCGCATGGTCGACCGGGGCTACACCGAAAAGCAGGTGCGGTTGCTGTCCGAGTGGTATCTACGGGTACGCAAGTCGCAGTAGCAGGACCCGTTGCCCGGCAGATAGACGATATTTAAACGTATTTTCTGTTTGCCGGGGCGCAATCCGCGCAGGGAGGTGAGAATGAGCTACTTTATCGACCGTCGACTCAACGCACGGCATAAGAGCGCGGTGAATCGGCAGCGGTTTCTCGATCGTTATCGCACACATATAAAACGCTCGGTGGAAGAGGCAGTCAATCGCCGTTCGATCACCGACATGGAACGGGGTGAAAAGGTCTCGATCCCGGCTCGGGACATTTCCGAGCCGGTATTTCAGCATGGGCCGGGGGGTGAGCGCACCATCGTCAGTCCCGGCAATCGTGAGTTCGTTGAAGGGGATCGTCTACGCCGACCCACTGGGGGAGGTGGCGGAGGCGCCGGAGAGGGAGGGGCCTCCGATCAAGGGGAGGGCATGGATGAATTTGCCTTCTCGCTGACCCGGGAAGAGTTCCTGGAGTTCGTCTTCGACGGCCTGGAGCTTCCTCATCTGGAGCGAAAGCAGCTGGTAGATCTCGAGGAAGTCAAACCGGTGCGGGCGGGCATCTCAAAAGACGGCGTGCCTTCTCGCATCAATATCGTGCGCTCCATGCGCGAGGCCCAGGCGCGGCGTATTGCCATGCGGGCGCCCATTCGACGGGCACTGCGCGAGGCGATCGAAGCCTTGGAAATGGAAGAGCGCAAGGATCCAGTGCTGCGCAACCCTTCCCGTGTCACCGAATTGAGGGCAGAGATCGAGCGTCTTGAAAAACGACTCGAGTCCGTGCCTTTCATCGACACCTACGATCTGCGTTACAACCATCTGGTCAATCAGCCCCAGCCATCCAATAAGGCGGTGATGTTCTGCATCATGGATGTCTCCGGCTCAATGACCCAGTCCCACAAAGACATCGCCAAGCGGTTCTTTCTGCTGCTCTATCTGTTTCTCGAGCGAAACTACGAGAAGGTGGAGCTGGTCTTCGTACGCCACCATACTGCCGCCAAGGAAGTCGATGAAGAGGAGTTTTTCTACTCTCGGGAAACCGGTGGCACCATCGTCTCGAGCGCCTTGACCCTGGTGGACGAAATAGTTACCAGACGCTATCCCACCGCCCAGTGGAATCTATACGTTGCTCAGGCCTCGGATGGCGACAACTGGGACGACGACTCCACGACCTGTCGTGAGCTGCTGGTCAAGTCTCTAATGCCGCGCCTGCAGTATTACACCTATGTCGAGATCACTCCCCATGCTCACCAGGCATTGTGGGAAGAGTATGAGAGTGTGCAGGACGATTTTCCCGAACGCTTCGCCATGCGTCAGATCGTCGAGGCAGGGGATATCTATCCCGTGTTCCGTGAACTGTTTCGCCGCCGTGCCGAGGCATGAGTCTGGAACATGTGAATGAAAGACGTATAGCGGATGGCCAGGAGGCAGCATGAACTTGAAAACCCCCATCGCCACCGGTTCCGACTGGAACTTTGGAATACTCACCGATTACGAGCACGAAATTGCACGGCTCGCGGATGAGTATCGCCTGGATACCTATCCCAACCAGATCGAAATCATCACTTCGGAACAGATGATGGATGCCTATGCCAGCGTAGGCATGCCGGTAGGCTATCATCACTGGTCTTTCGGCAAGCAGTTTCTTTCCGTCGAGCAGGCCTATCGTCGTGGGCAGATGGGGCTGGCCTATGAGCTCGTGATCAACTCCGACCCCTGCATTGCCTATTTGATGGAAGAGAACACCCTGATGATGCAGGTGCTGGTCATGGCCCATGCCTGCTACGGTCACAACTCGTTTTTCAAAGGCAACTATCTGTTTCGTACCTGGACCGATGCCTCGGCCATCGTCGATTACCTGGTCTTTGCCCGCAAGTATGTCTCCGAGTGCGAGGAGCGTCATGGCGTGGCGGCGGTGGAGCAATTGCTGGATGCCTGCCATGCCTTGCAGAACTATGGCGTCGATCGCTATAAGCGGCCATCACCGATTTCCGCCGAGGAGGAGGCGCGGCGTCAAACCGAGCGTGAGGAGTATCTGCAATCCCAGGTCAACATGCTGTGGCGTACGATTCCTCGCTCGGAGGCGTTGGATACGCCTCTGATGGACGACCACGAAGATCCTCTAGGTCTTCATCAGCAAGGTCGTTATCCAGAAGAGCCCCAGGAAAATCTGCTCTATTTCATCGAGAAGAACGCCCCCTTGCTAGCCCCCTGGCAGCGCGAGATCGTGCGTATCGTGCGCAAGCTGGCGCAGTACTTCTATCCTCAGCGTCAAACCCAGGTCATGAACGAAGGCTGGGCTACCTTCTGGCACTATACGCTGATGAATCGGCTGTTCGATGAAGGGCTGGTGGATGAAGGACTCATTCTCGAGTTTCTCCAGTCCCACACGGCGGTAGTCAATCAGCCAGGGTTCGATAGTCCCCATTACAGTGGCATCAATCCCTATGCGCTGGGGTTTGCCATGTTCAGCGACATTCGCCGGATCTGCGAAACACCAACGGACGAGGATCGCGAGTGGTTTCCCGATATTGCAGGCAGTGACTGGCTCGATACCCTTCATTTCGCCATGCGCAACTTCAAGGACGAGTCCTTTGTACAGCAGTTCCTGTCACCCAAGGTGATTCGCGATCTGAAGCTGTTTTCTCTTGTGGATGATGACAGTGAAGAGCTGCTGTCCATCGAGGCCATTCACGACGAACGAGGTTATCAGCGGGTACGTGAAGCGCTTTCCGTGCAGTATGCCTTATCGGTGCGCGAACCCAATATTCAGGTCTGGAAAGCGGACATACGCGGCGATCGTTCGCTGACGTTGCATCACGTTCAAGATCGGCGACGGCCGCTTGCCAAAAGTGTCTATCCGGTCATGCGTCATTTGCATCATTTGTGGGGGTTTCCGGTCAAGCTGGCCTCTCTTGAAGGCGATGATATCGTGCGACGGTATCAATGGCCGTTGCCGGACAAAACAAGCGAAAGGTAACCCGCGGACTACAGTCGCACTTCTTGTCAGTTGTATGCGGCACTTACTCGAAATGAAAAACGCGCTGGGCATGCCAGCGCGTTTTGCTTGAGCCTACGGACGAAGAATCAGGCCTTCTCGGTCCAGGACTGGCACCAGCCATTAGGCTCGACGCTATGCTGCGGGAACAGTTGACAACCGTTATTGGCTTCTTGAAAGAACATGCAGTTAGAGCATACTTCGCCATCTTCGTAAGCCGGATTGTCGCTAGCTTCTTCAGCTTTCTTGACGTAATTCAGCGCTTTTGCCTGAGGGTTCTCGGGGTCGAGGGGCTCCAGGTCCTGGGCGAAAGCCCGTTGGGAAAGAATGCCGACGCCCAAGGGAAGAGCGGCGAGGCCGAGTAGACTATTGCGCATGAACGCACGGCGACTTTGCTGAGCCATGGTATCTCCTTGATTTTTCATGTATAAGTCACGGTTTTTGGGCGTTTTTCGCCTCTAATTTGCACTGCTGCACTGTGCTGCCATGCTTGCAGCAGATCGAAACGCCACGTTTCGATGCTTCTATCCTAGTCGATGCTGGCAGCAATCACTAATTTCCGGATAACTGTGATCGCGGCAATTGGTCGCGCAATAAGGCGACAGCAGCAAACTGTGAAGCGGTTTGGAGCGCTTACCTGCGCGTCAGCAGGATTTGAACTGCTTCGGGTTTACGAATAGCTGATATACTGCGTATCAGTATCGGGTAGCCCCATTACGACAATCGTTTACCTATATTCAACGGCTGTACAAGCAAGGAGTCCTTCGATGCAAAACGCGGTGATTTTGATCAATGCCGAGAAGGGCCAGATCAAGGGCGTCGCCGAACGTCTGGCAGAGGTCGATGGTATCAGCGAGGTCTATTCGACCTGTGGTCGTTATGATCTGGTCGCCATTGCTCGGACCAGTGACTTCGAAAGTCTGGCAGAGCTGGTCACAGAGCAACTCATGCGAGTCGAGGGCATTCGTGAAACCGAAACGCTCAATGCCATGCAGGTGCATTCCCGGCATGATTTGGAGACCATGTTCAGCGTCGGTTTATAGGTTGGCTTCAACATAAAATTCAAATAAGCGATCGATGTTACTTTCTTTTTCATTTGTACGCCGCCAGGTGCGCAACCTGGGTATTTCATTGCTGTTCGTGTCGGTTGCCACTGGTTTGTGGTATTGGCAGGAGCAAGACGTTCGAGATCAGTTGAGCTGGATGGGTGTGCCAACCTGGGACACCCTCGGTTTTACCAATGTCCACCGGGTATTGCGCAACGATGGCACCTTGATTGGCTGGTCGGATCTGCGAGTGAATCCATTGTGGGTGAGTTATCAGCTGCGAGAGATCGACGATCCTCATAGCGGCAAGCGTCCTAACTTCAAGCGGGATTGGCGAACGTTATGGCCTATTGCGCCAGAGAGTTATTTTGGCAGTGGTTACGATAGAGGCCACCTGGCGCCCAACTATGCCATTGCCACGGTGCATGGGCGCAATGCACAGGAACAAACTTTCCTGATGTCGAACATTTCGCCCCAGCGACCGAACTTGAACCGCAAGCTCTGGCAACGCCTCGAAGAGGTGGTCATTGATCACTTTGTGTCACGCTTTGGGGTTGTTGAGGTAATCACGGGCCCCGTCTTTCCATCGAATTTTCTCGATAATGTCTTCAACCGGGTCGATCTGATCGAAGTGCCCCAGGCGTTCTACAAGATCATCGTGGTGCCGAGCAAGCAGCCCAAAGCGCTGGCATTTCTCATGCCGCAAACGGTACAGGGAAACGAACCGCTGGATCGCTATCTAGTGAGTATCGACGAGATTGAGGCGCGGACAGGCCTGGATTTCTTTGCTCTATTGCCGGATGACGTCGAAACAAATCTGGAGAGCGGTATTCGAAAGCAGGGATGGGGGTTGGACAAAGTAGCCAGATTGCCGTCACGCTATTGAATATTCGAGAAGACAAGTGGAAAACGACAGCAGAAACGAGGGGAAAGCAGCAGTAGATGATGCGATGCGTGTGGTGCCCAGGAGAGGACTTGAACCTCCACATCCGTAAGGATACTAGCACCTGAAGCTAGCGCGTCTACCAATTCCGCCACCTGGGCGCATCATCGTTGCTTGTGTTGCTGAAATCTTTGAGCTGGTGCCCGGGAGAGGACTTGAACCTCCACATCCGTAAGGATACTAGCACCTGAAGCTAGCGCGTCTACCAATTCCGCCACCCGGGCAAGTGGTCACGCATATTACCGATTCTGCGTCGGATTGCAAGCAGGAAAACACCGTTTCAGCCGCCGAAGGTGGTGTTTCAAAAGGCGATGGTTGGGTCGTTTCCCTGGCGGCGCTATACTGCGCCCATGACACTTTATTCTTATCTTGCTTCATACCGACTGCCCCACGCCCATTTCTTCTCGAGGAAGCTTCATTCATGAACCACTGGACGTTGAGCGACGACCCGCAGGCGGAGCGCGAAGCACACAAATACGATCGGCCCGTGCCCAGCCGGGAGTATCTTCTATCTCGGCTTGAGGAGTACGGTAAACCCATTACCCACGAGAACATGAGCCGGCTGTTGGGCCTGGAAGACGAGGACCAACTCGAAGCCGTGCGTCGTCGCCTGGCGGCCATGGAGCGCGACGGCCAGATATTGCGGGATCGGCGTGGCAATTATGCCCTGATCAACAAGCTCGATCTGGTCAAGGGCAAGGTGCTGGGGCATCGCGACGGCTTTGGTTTCTTGATTCGTGACGACGGTAAGAAACCGGATCTGGTGCTGCCGCCTCGCCAGATGCGCCGGGTCTTTCATGGTGACCATGTCTTGACGCGTGTGAGTGGCCGGGATCGGCGTGGCCGCGACGAGGCCACTATTGTCGAGATATTGGTGCGTAATACTCAGACACTGGTGGGTATCTATCGTGAACGCTCCAGCGAATTCAGTGTACTGATTCCCGAGAATTCGCGTATTCCGCTCGAAGTGATCATTCCCAACAAGGCGACGGGTGGTGCCAAGGATGGGCAGGTCGTTTCAGTAAAGATCACCCAGCAGCCGGACACCCGAATGCAGCCGGTGGGTGAAGTCGTCGAGGTGCTGGGAGAGCGTATGGACCCAGGCATGGAGATCGACATTGCTATTCGTAGTCACGATATCCCCGCGGATTTCCCGCCGGAAGTCGAAGACGAGATTGCCGGTATTTCCGCGGAAGTACTCGAGGCGGACAAGCAGCATCGGGTCGATCTGCGAGATACGCCGCTGGTCACCATCGATGGCGAGGACGCCAAGGATTTCGACGACGCGGTCTGTGCCTGGAAGACCAAGTCCGGGAGCTGGAAGCTGCTGGTTGCCATTGCCGATGTGTCTCATTATGTGCGCATCGGTTCGGCGCTGGATCAGGAAGGGCATACTCGAGGCAATTCGGTCTACTTCCCTGGTCAGGTGGTGCCGATGCTGCCCGAGCTTCTCTCCAATGGCCTCTGTTCGCTGAATCCTGACGTCGATCGTTTGACCCTGGTGTGTGAGATGAACATTTCCCAGACCGGGGCGATCAGTCGTTACAAGTTCTATGAAGCGGTCATTCGCTCCCATGCTCGACTGACCTACACCCAAGTCGGGGAAATGCTCGAGTCGCCGGACAGCGCCGAAGGTCAGGCGCTTTGCGATCGCTATCGCTCAGTGTTGCCGTCATTGAAAAGCCTGCATGCGCTTTACAAGATACTGCGGCAGTCCCGTAGCCAACGCGGCGCCATCGATTTCGAAACCACGGAAACGGAAATCCTGTTCAACGCCGAGCGCAAGATCGAGGCCATCGTCCCACGCACCCGAAACGATGCCCACAAGCTGATCGAGGAGTGCATGCTGGCGGCCAACGTGGCGACCGCGCGTTTCCTCGATAAGCATGACTTGCCGGCGCTGTATCGTATTCACCAGCCGCCATCCCCTGAGCGCCTCGACAAGCTGCGCCTGTTTCTCAACGAGCTGGGCTTGTCCCTAGGGGGTGGCGATGATCCCACGCCTCAGGATTATCAGGCGCTGCGCGAAGTGATCAAGGATCGACCGGATGCGGATATCATTCAGACGGTGATGCTGCGCTCCATGAGCCAAGCGGTTTATTCTCCCCAAAATGAAGGGCACTTCGGACTGGCCTATCAAGCCTATGCCCACTTTACCTCACCGATTCGCCGCTACCCGGATCTGCTGGTGCACCGGGCGATCCGTTCGGTAATTCGAGGGCCGCGCAAGACCGCGACGGTACAGCGAATCGAAGGGGCGCCCGTGGAGAAACCCAGTCAATGGTGCCCTTATACCTTCGAGCAGATGGTCGAATTGGGTGAGCATTGCTCGATGACGGAGCGCCGCGCCGACGACGCCACCCGAGATGTCGCCGACTGGCTCAAGTGCGAATTCATGTCCGACAAGGTAGGCGAAATCTTTGAGGGCACCATCGCCTCGGTGACCGGGTTTGGTATCTTCGTGCGACTCAATGATGTGTATGTGGAAGGGCTGGTCCATGTCACTTCATTGCCCTCGGACTACTATCACTATGAGCCCGAGAAGCATCGTCTCAAGGGTGAACGTGGCGGTATGGCCTATCGTCTTGGGGATGGGGTCACCGTGCAGGTGGCTCGGGTCGATCTCGACGATCGCAAGATCGACTTCGAGCTGATCGATGAAAAGCCTCGCAAGCAGCGTCAGCCGCGCAAGCCCAAGGCCGGTGCTGCAGGTGCCCCGGCGTCCGAGAGCGAAAAGACGGAGCAGGCGAAGCCCAATAAACGCAAGCCACGGCCGGGCAAGAAAGAGCGCGAAAAAGGCAAGGACGGTACGCCAAGCCGTTCCCGGCGGGGTAGGCGCAAGTCCGCAGGCAACAAGTCGTGAGTCGCGCTGGTTCATCCCGCCCCCGCAATTCACCCCGGGGTTCAAGGCATAAATCTTTCAAAAACCCGCCATCGACCGGGGTGGCCAGACCCAACGGCTTGGATGCCGTGTTTGGCATGCACGCGGTCGAGGCTCTGTTCAGTCAGGATGCTATGCCGCGAGAGCTGTGGGTGCAGGAAGGACAGGCGGAAACGCGCTTATCCACGCTAGTTGAAAAAGCGCGCCATGCTGGCACGCATTTGACCCATCACCCTCGCGAAGTACTTGATGAGGTCGCTCAGGGTGGCACTCATCAAGGCGTCGTTGCTTTTTGTACGCCGCTCACGGTCCATAGTGAAGAAGAGCTGATGCTGCGGCTCAACGGCTGGCCGCATCAAGAACCGCCCTTGTTGCTGATCCTCGATGGCGTGACCGACGTGCACAATCTCGGCGCCTGTCTGCGCAGCGCCGATGCGGCGGGCGCCCATGGCGTGATTTTACCCAAGGACAGGTCCGCGCCTCTCAATGCAGTGGTACGCAAGGTGGCTTCGGGTGCGGCAGAGAGCGTGCCGGTCTATCAAGTCACCAATCTGGCGCGGGCCATGGCAAGACTTAAAGAGGCCGGAGTCTGGCTGAGTGGAACGGCCGGTGAAGCGCAAACAAGCTTGTTCGACATCGATCTGACCGGCCTTGCGGGCTGGTGATGGGCGCCGAAGGCAAGGGATTGAGGCGCCTGACCCGGGAAGCCTGTGACACGCTGATCACGTTACCCATGGCCGGCAGTGTCTCCAGTCTCAATGTATCGGTAGCCGCCGGTATCTGTCTGTATGAAGTGGTGCGTCAACGGCGTTGACAGGCTGCTGCCTTTTCTTGCAAGAAGAGGGAGCGATCACTACAATAATGCGGTTCTTCGAACACCCTATCTAGTTCATCTAGTAAACCACGACTCCTTGCTTCCCGCGGTGGGATTTCCCTGCCCCTAGGAAGCTGTCAAACCGAAAGGAGAGTTCATGCGTCATTATGAAGTCGTCTTCATGGTCCACCCGGACCAGAGCGAGCAGGTGTCTGCCATGGTCGAGCGCTACACCGGGCTCGTTACCGACAACGGCGGTACCGTTCACCGTCTTGAGGATTGGGGCCGCCGCCACTTGGCTTACCCGATCAACAAGATCCACAAAGCCCACTATGTGCTGATGAACATCGAATGCCGCGGCGAGACTCTCGACGAACTCGAGAATATCTTCCGCTTCAACGATGCGATCATCCGTAGCCTGGTCGTGCGCTGCAAGGAAGCTGTCACCGAAGCATCACCGATGATGAAGCCCGCTGACGATCGTCGTCCGCGTCGTGAAGATCGCTCCGACAAGCCCCGTGGCGAGCGTTCTGACGACAGCAGCGAGCGTTCCAATGACAGCCGTGAGCGTTCCGACGATAGTCGTGAGCACTCAGACGATAGCTCCGAGCGTCCGCAAACCGCCGACGCCCAGTGATCCGCACTTCTAGGAGGATGATTCATGGCACGTTTTTTCCGTCGCCGTAAGTTCTGCCGTTTCACCGCAGAAGGCATAAAGCATATCGATTACAAGGATATCGACATGCTCAAGGCCTATATCACGGAAACCGGCAAGATCGTTCCGAGCCGTATCACCGGCACACGAGCGCGTTATCAGCGCCAGCTTTCGACTGCCATCAAGCGTGCTCGTTATCTGTCGCTACTACCCTATACCGATAGTCACCAGTAAGACGTTGGCGTGATGCTTCCTCTGGCCCGCTGGGTAATGCGCGGTACTCCCCAGGCAGCCGGTGCTGCTGCACTAGCGGCTATCGTGCCTTGGCTATTCTGGTTCAGCGCTGCGGTAGCTGCTTTGGTCACTTTACGTCTTGGACTGAGTTCAGCGCTTGTAGTGATCATCGCTGCGGCGGTGCCCGCAGGTTGGTGGTGGAGCCAAGGAGATGTCATTCCCTTGGCAAGCCTGCTGCTGGTGACACTGATGGCCACCGTGCTGCGTGCCCGCATGCGTTGGAACGAGGCGTTGATCGTAGGTGCCCTGGTTGGTGCGGTGATGATTCAATTGGGAATCTTCCTGCCACCCGGCGGAGCGGGGCCGCTGCTTGAACAGCTGCAGCAAAGCTCGCCGGAAATCGAGCGTATGTTGGGGCAGCTCAACGCGCAGGGGGTTGCTACCGAGCAACTGGCTGGCTTGATAATCGGTGGCGTCACGGGATTGATCGTACTGCTGGCAGCGGTGGCATGTCTTGCGCTGGCGCGTAGTTGGCAGGCGGGTTTGTACAATCCCGGCGGTTTTCGCAGTGAGTTCCATGCACTGCGGCTTACGGTCAAGGAACTGGCGCTGCTGGTGGGGTTGGGCGTCATAGGTATGGTGCTGGCGTTACCTGCTCTCGCCATGCTGGCCTGGATACCGCTATTGGTAAGTGGCGTCGCGCTGATACACGGTTTTGTCGGTCTCAAGGGTATGAACAAGCTGTGGCTAGTGGCGTTTTATATACTGCTGCTGACGACATGGCCCATGATTTTGATTGTGCTGCTGCTGGGTTTAATCGATACCTTCGCGGATTTTCGCGGCCGAATGGCCCGCAGCCAATGACAAGAGGTTAACGAGATGGAAGTCATTCTGCTCGACAATATTGGCAGGCTGGGTGCGCTAGGTGACAAGGTCACCGTCAAGCCCGGTTATGGTCGTAACTACTTGGTGCCCTACGGCCTGGCCGTACCGGCAACCAAGGAAAATGTGCAAGCTTTCGAAGCGCAGCGTGCCGAACTCGAAGCTCAGGCAGCCGAGCGCAAGAGCGAAGCCGAGAATCGCGCCGAACAGCTCAACGACATCGAGCTGTCTCTGGTCGCCAAAGCCGGTGACGAAGGCAAGCTCTTTGGCTCGATCGGCCCCCGCGATCTGGCGGATGCGTTGTATCAAGCCGGCATCGAAGTCTCCAAGAGCGAAGTTCGTATGCCGGAAGGTCCGATTCGCGCTACCGGCGAGTACGATATTCAGCTGCACTTGCATCCTGAAGTCAACGCAACCATTCGCGTGGTAGTGGTGGCCGAATAATTGGTCCTGGATGCATCGAAACGCGGCAGCTCGTCTGCCGCGTTTTTTTTTGGGTAGAATGCATGACGCATCATAAGCCGAACCAATCCTGCGGAACATTCAATGAGTGACACCCACGAACTTGACCAGGAAACCGCGGCGCTCAAGGTGCCTCCGCACTCTCTGGAGGCCGAACAGTCGGTGCTGGGTGGGTTGATGCTCGACAACGATGCCTGGGATACCGTCTCTGAGCGACTGGTGGCGGACGATTTCTATCGCTATGAGCACCGGCTGGTGTTCAACGCCATGATCCAGCTGGCGGAATCCTCCCATCCACTCGACGTGGTAACGCTATCTGAGGCGTTGGAGAATCGCGATCAGCTCGATACCGTGGGTGGGTTGGGCTATTTAGCCGAGCTGGCCCGTAATACGCCCTCGGCGGGAAACATTCGCGCCTATGCGGACATCGTGCGCGAGCGTGCCACGTTGAGAAAGCTGATCCAGGCGGCGAATCAGATCGCCGAGAGCGCCTTCAGCCCCCAGGGAAGGCCTTCGGATGAACTGGTCAACGAGGCCGAGCGCATGGTCTTTCAAATCAGCGAGTCCCGGCCCAAGACCGGTGGCCCCGTGGGCATGAGCCAGCTATTGACAAAGGCGGTCGATCGCATCGACGAGCTGTTCAACATGCAGGGTCAGATGACGGGTCTGTCCTCGGGATTTCGCGATCTCGATGACATGACTTCGGGCCTGCAACCCTCGGATCTGGTGATCATCGCCGGACGCCCCTCCATGGGCAAAACCACCTTTGCCATGAACCTGGTAGAGCATGCGGTCATTTCCAGTGATAAACCGGTGATGGTGTTTTCCATGGAGATGCCTGCGGATTCCCTCATGCTGCGCATGCTGTCGTCTCTTGGCCGCATCGACCAGACCCGGATGCGTACCGGGCAACTCGAGGACGAGGATTGGCCACGCCTGACCTCGGCGGTCAACCTGCTCAAGGACAAGCAGCTCTTCATTGACGATACGGCGGCGCTTTCGCCCAACGAGATGCGTTCACGCATTCGCCGGGTGGTACGCGAGCAGGGCAATCTGGGCCTGATCATGATCGATTACCTTCAGCTGATGCAGATTCCAGGGTTTTCTGAAAACCGTACCGGGGAGATATCGGAGATCTCCCGTTCGCTCAAGGGCCTGGCCAAGGAGTTCGGTTGCCCCGTGATTGCGCTGTCTCAGCTCAACCGCTCTTTGGAGCAGCGCCCGAACAAGCGCCCGGTGATGTCGGATCTACGCGAATCAGGCGCAATTGAACAAGATGCAGACGTCATCGCCTTCGTTTACCGCGATGAGGTCTATAATAGCGATAACCCGGATAATAAAGGGCTGGCTGAGCTGATCATCGGAAAGCAGCGTAATGGTCCCATTGGGACCGTGCATATGGCCTTCATTGGTAAGTATACCCGCTTCGAGGATCTGGCTCCGGACAGCTACGGACAGCATTTTGGCGAATAGAGGAACGACCCCATGGCAAGCGGCTTTCGGCGCGGTAATCGTAAACGCATCCCCAAGCTCGAAGCGCGGGGTGAGCTTGAAAGTGTAGAACGAGAAGGGCCTTTCAAGGAGTGGCTAGGGATGCCGGATCTGTATCGCTACCATCTGGTTGTTGATGGCAAGGCTTATAGCTATCAGACCGAAGACAAGGAGCTGCCGGTGACGACCGGCGATCAAGTGGTGTTCCGCTATAAGGAAACCAAGGCAGGTAACTGGGTGGATCGCAATTCCTTGGGGGTAGCAATTGATCCGTCGAGCTATCAGTCGGAATGAGGTGGGGGCGCGCTGGCGTTGGTAGACGCTGAACCATCCTGGGTTAATGAAATCGTAATAGGCGCGGATCAGGCTCGACGCCTGGGAATGCGGTTCGCCGCATTCCATTCATTGACCGGGAGTAGAGCCATGGAAATTAAAGAACTGAAACGTTATGCACGCTATCACGATAATTTCGAGATTCGCGTAATCAGCCATGCGGGCAGCCGTTGCTATCAGGTCGAGCTCGAGGACATGGAGGGCGAACGACACTCATTGACTCAACGTGACAAGCCGATGTTGTTTCGTGCCTTGGATGATGTCTATCTCGAACTCAAGCGCGCCGGTATTCATCGGGCCTATCTGGTTCAGTTCGTGGCCAATGATGAAATGATCGGCCGCGAACCTCACTATCGCGAACCGCTCAGCTCCCGCATTCCGCTTGCGTTCTAATCCACTGATTTGCGTTCACTGTCTCGAGCGCGTCTATAGCCGTCTAAATGATCACCCTGGCCATAGGCGGGCTCCCACGCCAGACTTTTCAAAAAGCTCTGGGCCTGGTCGCGCATGGCGGCACGTTTATCGTCGTTCATGCGCTTGAGTGAGCCATAGATCAGTTTCATGCGGTGATTCTTTTCCAGATGCTCAGCATGTTCCTCGAGAAAATGCCAATACAGACTGTTGAAGGGACAGGCATTCTTGCCGGTCACCTGTTTGACGTCATAGCGGCATTGGCTGCAATGATCCGACATGCGATCGATATATTTACCCGAGGCGCAGTAAGGCTTCGAGCCCATCAAGCCGCCGTCCGCGTGCAGCACCATCCCCAGGGTATTGGGTAGCTCGACCCATTCGAAGGCATCGGCGTACACCGCCAGATACCAGTCGCACAACGCCTCCGGCTTGACCCCGCACAGCAGGGCGAAGTTGCCGGTGACCATCAGGCGCTGGATATGATGGGCGTAGGCATTGTCTCGCGTCATTTCCAAGGCGCGCTTAAGGCAGCGCAAGTCGGTGTCGCCAGTCCAGTAGAAGGCGGGCAGATTGCGCTTGGCATGTAGATGGTTTTCACGTTTGTAGCCCGGCATCTTGTGCCAGTAGATGCCGCGTACGTATTCCCGCCAGCCAAGTATCTGTCGAATGAATCCCTCTACCGCGTTGATCGGCGCATTACCCTGGTAATAGGTCGCCTCGGCGGCTTCGCAGACTTCCCGAGGATCGAGCAGACCGATGTTCATGGCCGCCGAAAGTCTGGCGTGGAAAAGATAGGGCTCGGTATCGCTGATGGCGTCCTGATAGCGACCGAAATCCGGTAGGGCATGTTCGATGAAGTGGCGTAAATCGGCCAGGGCCTGGCGTCTCGTGACAGGCCAGTTGAAACCTTTCAGCGAGCCAAAATGCTCGCCAAAGTGATTTTCGACCAGGGCGAGCACCTGACGAGTCGTATCATCGTGACGATGACGAGGCAGGTCTGGAACCTCGAGGTTACGATCAATGGGTTGACGATTGTCGTGATCAAAGTTCCACTGCCCGCCGGCAGGCTCGCCGTCCTCCATCAAAAGCCCCGTGCTTCGACGCATATAGCGATAGAAGTTCTCCATGCGCGGCTGCTTTCGTCCCTCGATCCAGGCCGCAAAGTCTTCTAGACGGCAAAAAAAGCGATCGTCCTCGATGATCGTCCAGTTCGCCTTGCGCGTCTTCATCCGCGCCAAGAGTCGCCATTCTCCGGGATGCAGGACGCGGATTTCATCGCAGTCATAAAGCGTTGTCAGGCGTTCGGCCTCATCGAGCAGGTCCTGACAGTTGTCATCATCCTCCAGCGCGCTGTAGTGAACCTGTCGGCCCTTGTCCCTCAGCTGCTGTGCCAAGTGGCGCATGGCGGCGAAGATCAGCGCAATTTTTTGAGGATGATGAGGAACGTAGCGTCCTTCTTCTGTAACCTCGCACAGTGCAATCACCGCATTCGCCGGGGCATCGCGAAGAGCTGCCTGATCGAGGCTGAGTTGATCGCCGAGCACGAGAATCAATGGCTTTGACATGAATTAACCACAAGTTATACAAGACTGTCTGATAGTATAGCGTCATTGCCCATTCTGACAGGATGCGGTTAACGTTTTCGTTATTTCACCAGGGTTAGGAGAGAGCTGATGTCCACCCCTCGTTTCGGCGTATTGATGGCTAATCTGGGTACGCCGGATGCCCCCACCCCCGAGGCAGTGCGGCGATATCTGGCGGAGTTTTTATGGGATGAGCGAGTGGTCGACGTATCAAGGCCACTGTGGTGGTTGATTCTCAATGGCGTCATCTTGCGTTTTCGACCCCGCAAGGTCGCCAAGGGGTACGCAGCGGTCTGGGAAGAGGGGGGCTCGCCTCTGCTGGTATTCGGACGTCGTCAGCAGCAGGCGCTCAAGACGCGACTTGCGGAGCGACTGGGAGAGGATATTCCCGTCGAGCTGGCAATGACCTACGGCAAGCCGAGCATGGAAGAGGCCGGGTTACGGTTGCGAGATGCCGGCGTCGAACGCATCCTGGTACTGCCGCTGTATCCACAGTTCTCGCGCTCCACCACCGCGGCGGTCTTCGATCGGCTGGCCAAGGCTCTCAAGCCCTGTCCGCACTTGCCGGAGCTGCGCTTCATTCGCGACTATCACGATCACCCTGCCTACATCGAGGCACTGGCCAACAGCGTACGGGAGCACTGGCAGCAGCATGGCGGGCGGCGCGGGCGCTTGATGATGTCCTATCATGGCATCCCGCAGCGCTATGCAGATACGGGCGATCCCTATCCGCGACACTGCGAGACCACCAGCCGCCTGCTGGCCGAAGCGCTCGGCCTGCAAGAGGGCGAGTGGCAAATGACCTACCAGTCGCGCTTCGGCCGTGAGGAGTGGCTAAAGCCCTATACCGACCATACCTTGATGGCGCTGCCAGAACAGGGTGTCGAGCATGTGGACATCATGAGCCCGGCCTTTTCTTCGGACTGCCTGGAAACCCTTGAGGAGCTGGAGGTAGAGAATCGAGACAATTTCATGAAGGCCGGAGGCAAGACCTATCGCTATATTCCGGCGCTGAACGATCGTGACGATCATATTGCGCTGTTCGTAAGCCTAGTGGAGCAACATACCCAAGGCTGGTGAGTCGACCCATGGGTATCAGGGGGGTGGTGTAATCCCGGTTCGTTCCTGAGGTTTGGGATTTTCTTCTTCTTCATCGAGTTCTTCAGGATGGCCTTGCGTGCGCGGGTCGTGAGGTAGTTTCTGATGCAGCGCACTCTTGGCCAGCAGATGAGCCGAAACCGGGGCGGTGATGAAAAGAAAAATGGTGATCAGCAACTCGTGAACGCTGATTCCTCCTTGAGCCAGACTGAAATAGCAAGTCGAGGCGATCAGCACGCACCCCACCCCCAGGGTCGAGGTCTTGGTCGGGCCATGCAGGCGCATGTAGAAATCTTTCAGATGTGTCAGCCCCAGGGCGCCAATGAAGGCGAACATACCCCCGGCGATGAGAAAGAAGGCGATCACGCCCTCCATGAATGTATAAAAGCCAATCATGACATATCTCCTGCTCGATCTTTACTCGATGATATCGCCGCGCAGCAAGTACTTGCAGACCGCCACCGTACTGATGAAGCCAAGCATGGCAATCAACAGGGCCGCCTCAAAATAGATATTGGAATTGATCCAGATGCCGAACAGAATGATCAGGCCGATGGAATTTATGTACATGGTGTCCAGGGCCAGAATACGATCCGGCAAGCTCGGCCCGATGATGGCGCGAAAAAGAGTGAGCAGAACCGATGCCGCAAACAGTGCAAGGCTGATCCACAGGGCCACGTCTAGCATTCGTAGATCTCCATCAGTGGGCGCTCATAGCGTTCATGAATTTCATGAATCACCGCATCGATATCATCCACATCAAGGGCGTGAATCAATAGGCTCTTCCCGTCCATACGCAGATGCGCGGAAACGGTGCCCGGCGTCAGGGTGATGGTACTGGCCAGTATCGTGATCGGGAACTTTTCCTTGAGTTGCAGTGGATATTCAATGAAGGCGGGATTCATGCGCCCACGCGGATCAAGGATGATCCAGGATACTTGCAAATTGGCCACGATGATGTCGCCGAATACCCGCAGCGCATAACGTGTCAGCAATCCAGGTCGTTTGAGAATCGATGGCTGCTCGTAGAAAGGGGCGACCGTCAGCGGAATCAAAAAAGCCAATATGCCACCCAGCAACCAGTGGCCCAGGGTAAAACTTTGCTGCAATAGCAACCAGACCACCAGCAAGACAATCGAAAGTATGGGCATGGGCAGCCAGCGACGCGGTCGAGTCATGGCACTTCTCCTGGTTCCTGAGGCCCGATGATGGTGCGAATATAGGCATCATGATCCGCTAATTGCTCTGCGGTAGCCTGGGTATACTCAGTCACCGGGCCGGCAAACAACGCCATTATCGGCGAGGCGCCAATCAATAGGCCGATGGCGATGCCGCGCCTGATACCGAGGTTTGCAACGGATGTCTCGTCTTTGGGCGAAGCACGCCAGAATATCGTCGAGCCGGCGCGGCTCATGGCAATGATGGCAAGCAAGCCGCTGACCAGCAACACGCCCCACAGCCAAGCCTGCTGGATCGGTCCGACCGCTGCCTGCAACAAGAGGGTTTTGCCGATGGCGCCGGAGAACGGCGGCATACCCGCGATGCCCATGGCACCAATGAAGAAGAACAATCCCAACGGCACCGGTTCTTTCACTCCCCGCGCCCGCACGATGCGTGAGCCTGCCTGACCGCGTTGCATCGCAATGCTGTCGGCCAGCAGGAATAGGCCACCGGTGATCAAGGTGGTATGAGGTAGGTAATAGAGAAGGGCGCTCTGAGCCGCAAGACTGTTCATGCCGATACCCGCCAGCAGCGTGCCCACGGAGAGTATGATCAGGTAAGCGATCTGGCCACGCAGGTCTCGGGCGGCTACCACGCCGATAGTGCCCAGTACCAGGGTGGCCAGCCCCAGCCACCAGACCCAGGGTTGAGCGAGGTTGTGCAGGGGGTCGGCATGAGAGCCGAATATCAGGGTATAGACACGGATGATGGCGTAAACGCCGATCTTGCTCATGATGGCAAACAAGGCGGCCACTGGGGCAGGCGCTGCAGCATAAGCGCGGGGCAGCCAGAAATACAGGGGCAGCATGGCCGCTTTTAGCCCGAACACCACCAGCAGCAGCATGGCACCGACCTTGACCAACTCCGTCTGTTCGGGCTCGAGATTCTCGATGCGCATCGCCATGTCGGCCATATTGAGAGTGCCGGTAGCGCCATACAGAGTTCCCACGGCGAGCAGGAAAAGCGCCGAGTTGGCCAGATTGAGCGCAACATAATGGAAACTCGCATGAATGCGTGTCTTGCCCCCGCCATGCATGAGCAGCGCATAAGATGCGATCAGCAGCACTTCGAAGAAGACGAATAGATTGAACAGATCGCCGGTCAAGAACGCGCCGTTGATACCCATCAGCTGAAGCTGGAAAAGACCGTGGTAGTTCGTGCCTTTATCATCCTCCCCGGCGCAGGCGTAGATCACGCTTCCCAATGCCAGTACCGATGTCAGCATCACCATCATGGCGGACAGACGGTCGACCACTAGAATGATGCCAAAGGGGGGCTGCCAGTCACCGAGAGCGTAGTAACGGATCTCATCGTCCGTTGCCTGAAACATCAGCGTGGCTGCAATGACCACCAGCAGCAAGGTTGAAATCAGCGAGATGATACGCCGTGGACGCGTCGCACCATCGCGATTGACAAGTAACAGTAAGCCGGCTAATAGCGGCAAAAGGATTGGCAGGATGGGCAAGTGCTGCATCAGGACTTGTTCTCCCGGGACTCGCTGGTGCGACCAGCATGCACGTCGTCGCTGCCCAGCTCACCTCGCACACGGATGGCGAGAATGACCGAGAAGGCGGTCATGGCAAATCCGATGACGATGGCGGTCAGCACCAGGGCTTGAGGGAGCGGGTCGGTATATTGACCGCCGTGACCGTTGATGACCGGCGCCGCGGCGGTGTTCAATCCTCCAGTCGAGAACAGAAACAGGTTGACCGCATAGGACAGCAGTGTCAGCCCGACTACCACGGGAAAGGTTCGCCCGCGTAGTGCCAAAAAAAGGCCGCAGGCTGCCAGTACACCGGTAATCGTGGCGTAAAGCGCTTCCATCAGCTTGGCTCCTTTTGCGGGGTAGGTTGTGTCGTGGGCCGGTGGGGTGTGGTGATCTTGCCCAGGTTGGCCAGGATCATCAGCGTCGCCCCAATGACGGTGAAGTAAACCCCCAGATCGAAGAACAAGGCGGTGGCCAGCTCCACGTCACCAATTAGCGGAATATGAAAATGCCCGAAGCTCGAGGTCAGGAAGGGATAGCCGAACAGTAGGCTGCCAAGTCCTGTGAGCGTCGCAATGCCAACGCCGACCACCGCAACCGGCTGAAACTGAAAATCCAGGCGCTGCTGTGTCCATTCGACTCCACGAGTGATGTACAGCAGGATCAGCACAACCGCCGTAACGAGCCCTGCGATGAAGCCGCCCCCGGGCGCGTTATGACCGCGCAGGAAAATGAATATCGAGACCAGTAGTGCTATCGGCATCAACGACTGGGATACCGTGGCCAGAATCATGGGATGACGATCCGGCGACCAGGGGCGACCCTCGAAATCACTGGATGGCATGAATAGACGCAAACGATTGAGCAGCTTGTAAATGCCGATACCGGCGATGCACAGTACGGTGATTTCACCTAAGGTATCGAAGCCGCGGAAATCCACCAAGATGACGTTGACCACATTGTGACCGCCGCCGCCGGGCACGCTGTTCTCCAGATAGAAATCGGAAATTGACGATACCGGCCGCGTTAACACCGCGTAATTGAGGCTGGCAATGATGCCGCCAAAACCGGTACATACGAGAATGTCGCGCACCACGCGTCGGCCGTTGGATTCCTTGGGTGTGCGCTGGGGCAGGAAGAAGAGCGCCAGCATCAACAGGATCATCGTCACCACCTCGACGGCTAACTGGGTCAAGGCGAGATCCGGCGCCGAAAAGCGTGCAAAGATCAGTGACGTCATCAGGCCGACGATTGACAGCATGAGAATCGAGATCAAACGCCGACGGTGCAGGCAGGCAGTAGCAAGGCCGGCAAAGAGGGTAATGCCCCCGCCGATGATCAGAATGCCATCGAGCGGCTGCAGCGGTTTGCCACCATAAAGTGAAGACACTTCCATCAGGCTGCTGCCGGCCAAGGCCAGCACGGCAATCACCAGCCACAGCATATAACGCTGCAGCGAGCCATTCTCTAAGGTTTCAAGCCCCCATTGAAAGGCTTTCACGATGGCCTGCATGAAGCCTTCGTAGACGGATAGTGGATCGAGAGCAGCGAACTGGCGCTGAAAGTTGAATAGATGCTGACGCAGCAGATAGACGATTACCCCGCCGATCAAGGCGATGGCGCTCATCAGTAGAGGCAGATTGAAGCCATGCCATATCGCCAGGTGCAGCTCTGGGGGGGAGGCCATCAAGGCGGCATCCGCGGCGGCGTAGATCAAGCTAGTCACGGTGATGGCCGGGAAGAGCCCGATCAGCACGCATAGCGATATCATCAGAATGACCGGTGCCCGCATCGGCCAGGGCGGTTCATGAGGTGTCTTGGCCACTTCCCGAGGCAGGCCGTCGAAGAAGATGTTGCGGACAAAGCGTAGCGCATAGGTGACTGAGAGCACGCTGCCCAACGTCGCCAACGCCGGAATCAACCAGGAAAGTCCGCCAAGTAATTGGGTATCGAGGGTTTCCGCAAGCATCATTTCCTTGGACAGAAAGCCATTCAGCAACGGTACGCCGGCCATGGAGGCGCAGCCCAGGGTCGCCAGTAGGGTGGTGACGGGCATGTAGCGCCATAACCCCTTCAGCTTGCGGATGTCCCGAGTACCACATTCATGATCCACGATACCCGCCACCATGAACAAGGAGGCCTTGAACAGAGCGTGATTGAGAATGTGGAAGACTCCAGCTACCACCGCCAGGCGACTGTCGAAGCCGAACAGCATGGTGATGAGCCCCAGATGGCTGACGGTGGAAAAGGCCAGAATGCTCTTGATGTCGTACTTGATGATGGCGAAGTAGGCGCCATAGATCATGGTCGTCAGGCCCGTCAGGCCGACCAGGTAGAGCCAGAGGTCCGTGCCCGCCAGGGCTGGATGAAGGCGTGCCAGCAAAAAGACGCCGGCTTTGACCATGGTGGCGGAATGCAGGAAGGCGGACACCGGGGTCGGCGCGGCCATGGCTTGAGGCAGCCAGAACTGAAAAGGAAACTGAGCCGACTTGGTGAATGCGCCCAGCAGGACCAGCAGCACCGCCGGCACATAGCGCGAATCGTACTGAATGATCTCGCGGCTATCGAGTACCACCTGCATATCGTAGGAACCCACGATATCACCGATGAGCAACAGTCCAGCCAGCAGGGCAAGGCCGCCTAGTGCGGTGACGGTCAGCGAAGCTCGCGCACCACGACGGGCGTTGGTCTGGGTATACCAGAAGCCGATCAGCAAAAATGAGGTGAGGCTGGTCAGCTCCCAGAATACCCACAGCAGAATCAGGTTGTCTGCCATGACAATGCCCAGCATGGCGGTCATGAACAGCATCAAGAAGGCGTAAAAGCGTGGCATGCTGTCCTCTGGCGATAGATAAAACCGCGTGTAGAGGATGATCAACAAGCCAATGCCCAGGATCAGCAGGGTAAACAGCAGCGACAGGCCATCCAGGCGCAATGCCAGATCCAGATGGAGTGCCGGAACCCAGGGTAGTGAGAAGCGCAGCACCTCACCATCGAGAACGCTGCCTGCCTGGGTCAGTAGAATGCCTAACGCAAGCGCAGGCGCCAGTGCCGTGAGCAGGGCACAGTTATTGCGCTTGTGGTTGGAGCCCAACAAGGGCATCAGACTGCCCAGCAAAGGAAGCAGTATTATCAGAAGCAATGGCATGAACGACCCACTCTTATCGTTAGCATTCCGCAGGCTCGAGGCAACAAGCATCAAGCCGATCAGTTCACAGTTCAGCCGGTAATCCGCCGGCTATCAAGCATCCAAAGGTGGAGGGTCGGGCAGAAAAGGATGTCTGGCCGCTCGCAGCGACAGTATCCAAAGCGCTATACAGTCGAAAGCATGGTCAGCCAAGGTCGTGACATGGCAATGTACACGCGGATCAATCAATCTCGAGTGATGGCGGTCAGTCACGGACTCCTACCTCCTAACATGGCCTTCAAATATCCCGTGTACGAATTCTAACAGTCCGAAAGTGAATGGGATTTCTTGCGATCAATGGTGCCGCCTCAACGATGGTTCGACTCTACCACGGCTCTCCAGCCCCTCGCCAGCGGCGATCATTGGTCAGCACCGTTACAGCCGCGACACTGGCGGCCGATAGTCGAGCTCGTTAGCATGCAGTGTCGATACGCGCTTCTTCCCTGTTCTATTTTAATCAGAGTATCAAGAAAACTGCATGAACAACCCAGAACACTCCCCATCGCCAGGTTTACCCTTTTGGCTTGGATGCGCAGGACTGATTCCTTTTTTCGTCGGTGCCGTTTGTGTCTTTGTGGCACCAATATTGTGGCAGGCATTGGCGATCAAGGCGTTTCTTTTCTATAGCGCTGTCATTTTATCTTTTTTAGGGGGCATTCATTGGGGCGTGGCAATGAGCCAGGATGCGCCGGGCACTAAAGGCTTCAATGTGCGGCTGGTATTGAGCATGGTGCCCAGTCTGCTAGCCTGGCCGGCGCTTTTGCTCAACTACGTTGCCGGCGTTCTTGTCCTGATGATCGGATTTCTTCTAATACGCTTATATGAGCGTCAAGCCAGCAGCACCAAACGTTTACCGCGGTGGTATCAGAATTTGCGTAGTTTACTGACGGTAGTGGTGGTTCTTTGTCATCTCGCAGTATTGGTGCGGCTTAATATAATGGGGTGATCTCAATGCATTAAAGACGCTGGTCGTTGCTACCGTCCTGGGGGAGAATGTCCCTTTTGCCACCGGGGAGGACATCTCATGCATTATCGTTTCAGCAGCGTTTCTCTATTGACGCTGACTCTTTTGATTTCGATGAGCGGTTGCCAATCTCACGCCAAGGCTACTGCGGGTACCGATGTCGAAACCAGCAGCAGCGCCAATATCGAAGCCAGCGCCCCCCTTATAGCTGAAGCCGATGATGCAGCCCGCGGGTCCTCGACCAGAAATTCAAGCCAGAGCGATAAAGTCGAGTTCTCGGAGTGGGTCGCTGACTTCAAACGCGATGCCCGGGCCGAAGGTATCAATGACGTCACCTTGAACGCCGCCTTCGATCCGATCCAGTTGCAGCCACGTATCATCGAGCTCGATCGCAGTCAGCCGGAATTCAGTCGCCAGGTATGGGATTATCTCGATAGCGCGGTGTCTGACGCCCGGGTCTCTCAAGGCAAGGCACGACTCAACGAGCACCGCCGCGCCATCGAAGCGGCCAGCGAGCGCTATGGCGTTCCTGGCAGCATACTCGTCGCCATCTGGGGCATCGAAAGCAATTACGGCAGCAACTTCGGCAGTTTTTCGACCATTGATGCCTTGGCCACCTTGGGCTACGACGGACGCCGTCCCGATTTTGCCCGCAGCGAGCTGATGGCGGCACTGCGCATCTTGCAGCGTGGCGATATCGATCGGGATCACATGCGTGGTTCCTGGGCCGGTGCCATGGGCCATACTCAGTTCATCCCTTCGAGCTTCGAAGCCTATGCCCAGGACGGCGACAATGACGGGCGGCGTGATATCTGGGGCAGCATCCCGGACGTCATGGCCTCTACGGCAAACTATCTGGCCAAGGCCGGGTGGCGCAAGAATGAACCCTGGGGCCTGGAAGTGCGCCTGCCAGAGAATTTCGACTACGCTCAAACCGAACTTGCCAATCGTCAATCGGGCCAGGCCTGGGCTGACCAAGGGGTGACGGCGGTAAACGGAACGACGCTCCCTTCTTTGGAGAATGCCTCGATCATTGCTCCTGCCGGCGCTCAAGGGCCGGCATTTCTGGTCGGACATAATTTCCGCGTCATCATGCGCTACAACGCCTCAACGAGCTATGCCTTGGCGGTGGGGCTGCTTGCCAAGCGCATTACCGGAGAGGCAGGTGTTCAAGGCAAGTGGCCGCGAGCACAGAAGGCTCTCTCTCGCACCCAGGTGAAAGAGCTACAAGCGCTACTCAACGCCAAAGGCATGGACGTGGGTAAGCCCGATGGCATCCTGGGTCCTAATTCGCGCCAGGGCATTCGTGAGTATCAGCGTCATCTAGGTAAAACCCCGGACGGCTTTGCTACCTTGACGCTATTGCAGCGTTTACGCAGCGAAGAATGATGTCTGGCAACGGTGAACTACCCTGAGTCAAGGGCAGGGCTACGCTGTAAGAAGCCCGTGAAACTAACAGGAATGTTCGAATGATGAAAAAACGATTTACCTGGCCGCTGGTTGTCGTTGTCGTATTGGTGGTGGCGCTCGTGGCGCTCGTGGCGCTCAGAGCCGCACTCCCTGGGTTGGTCCGGGATTACCTCAATGATCAGCTTGCCGCCATGGGAGACTATCAGGGCCATATCGACGACGTGGATATCCACCTCTGGCGAGGAGCCTACGGGATCAATGGACTGAATATCGTCAAGACCAGCGGTGAGGTACCGGTTCCTTTTGTCAGCGTCGATTCCACGGATCTATCCGTTAGCTGGAGCGCACTCTGGAAAGGCAGGATCGTGGCGGAAATTGCGGTGTTCAAGCCCGTGCTCAATTTCGTCGATGCTCCCCAGAAGGAAAACAGCCAGTCCGGAGAAGGGGCCGATTGGCAGAAAACCGTTCAGGATCTACTGCCCATCGAGCTCAACCGCATCACCATCAATAAAGGACGCGTGCATTTTCGCAATTTCAGTTCGCAACCCCCGGTAGATCTCGAGATCTCCGAGATCGATGCGACCATCACCAACCTGAGTAATGCGGACCGCCGTGAAGGCGCCCAGGTTGCCGACGTCGACGTTCAAGGGTTGCTGCTCAATCAGGCCGCGACGGAACTGCATGCAAGCCTCGATCCTCTGGGCGACATGCAGGATTTCTCGATGAAGCTTCGAGTGAGCGATGCGGATCTGACTCGGCTCAATGAGTTGACTCAGGCTTACGGCAACTTCGACTTTCAATCCGGTTCCGGGGATTTCGTCATGGAGCTCGATGCCAAGGATGGACAGCTTCAGGGCTATGCCAAGCCGCTGTTGAACAACGTGGATATACTCGATCTCGAAGAGGACGCTGAGAAAGGGGTGCTAAGCGCTGCCTGGGAGTCCCTGGTGGCCGGAGCTGGATGGCTATTTCGCAATAAATCAAAGGATCGTCTCGCGACCCAGATCGATATCAGCGGCAATCTCAAGCAGCAGGACATCAGCGGCTGGCAGGCGTTCGTATCGGTATTGCGCAACGCTTTCGTCGATGCCTACCAGGCGAATTTTGGCAGGGAGGAGTAAATGCCCGCTAGCGCCTGCTTCGGGGCCAACACCCCAGGATCGATATGTTCCTGGACGTGAACAGGCGCCTGAATGGGTTATTCAAAAGAGCCTGGCGAGCAGGGTAGTCACCGCAGTTTCGACTCTCAGGATTCGCTCGCCGATATGAATCCCCTCGCAGCCCGCTTCCAGCAAGCATCCCACCTCGTAAGGGATGAATCCTCCTTCGGGGCCCACCACCAGCACGCACGCCTCAGCTAGACCGCGAGGGCAGGCCGTCGGCATGCCAGGATGGGCAAAGAGACCACGGCGATCCCGCAACAACCCAGGCAAGCTGTCCTCGATAAAAGGTTTGAAGCGTTTTTCCAGGGTCACACTCGGCAGTATCGTATCCCTGGCCTGTTCCAGACCCAACACCAGATGTTCGTGAATCTTCTGCGCTGAAAGCTCCGGCGATTGCCAATAGCTCTTCTCTACACGGCAGGTGTGCAGGAGCGTGATATGCTTGACCCCAAGAGCGGTCACGTGTTCCAGCGAGCGCGCCAGCATACGCGGGCGCGGCAAGGCCAATATCAGGTGTACCGGCAAGGGTGCAGGTGGTGACATTTCAAGCCGTGTCACGTCAAAGCAGGCACCTTGCTCCTCCAGGCTGATCAATCGGCCGCGACCTATCGCGCCATTCACGATACCCAAGGTCATTTCAGTGCCAATTTCCGCACTCTGTACCTCCTGCAAATGGCGTACTCGACGCGGGTCGCGGACCCAGGCGTAACCCTCGGCGTCGATATCCATAAGGTCGAGCAGGATCAGATTCATGCCGGCCTCCATGAGTCGGTTGTTTGAGGGCATTAAGCGTCATTGGTCTTGTCAATGGCAAGAGCGATGGCAGTATGGCGTTTGCAAGTAGCATAGTGCGATGCACAATGTATCAACGAGGCGCAACACAAAAGCAGTATGCGTAATCTATGAAATGCGATTCTATGAAGAAAAAAGGGGGCGCCGTGCGTGTAATCCGCAAATATGCCAATCGTCGGCTTTATGACACTCAGCAAAGTCGCTATGTCACTCTCGAGGATCTGCGCTGCCTGATTCTCGAAGAGGAGCCGTTTCGCGTCGAAGATGCCAAGAGCGGAGAGGATCTGACACGCACCATCTTACTTTCGATCATCATCGAGCAGGAGCAGGCAGACGGTGATTCCGAAGTCTTTTCCAACGATCTTTTGCAGCAGTTGATTCGTGTCTACGCCATGGCCCGACCCTTGCCGCTGGCGCGTTATCTCGAGCAGGGCACCCAGCTCATGCTGGAGCAGCAAAAGCGCCTGCAGGATCAATGGAAACAAGCCATGCGCAATTCTCCCATGGAGCTGATGCGTGAAATGGCCGAGGACAATATGCGCTTCTGGAGAAACACCATCACCAAGGCGCAGCAGAAGGAAGACGATGACGAGGGCAAGCAATGAAGGTCCTGATCGTCGGCGGCGGCGGTCGTGAACATGCACTGGCCTGGAAAACGGCGCAATCGCCCCAGGTGGAGGGCGTCTATGTGGCGCCGGGCAATGCCGGCACTGAGCATGAGCCGGCGTTGACCAATGTCGATATCGCCGTGGACGATCTCGAGGGCCTGGAAAACTTTGTTCGAGACAACGCAATCGATCTCACCATCGTGGGCCCGGAAGCGCCTTTGGTCGCCGGGATCGTCGATCGTTTTCGTCTTGCCGGGCTCAAGATTTTCGGCCCTACCCAGGCAGCGGCTCAGCTTGAAGGCTCTAAATCCTTCACCAAGGACTTTCTTGCTCGACACCATATTCCATCGGCGCACTACGCCACTTTTACCGAGATCGAACCGGCGCTGAATTACCTCGCTGAACAGGGTGCGCCCATCGTGATCAAGGCGGATGGCCTGGCGGCAGGCAAAGGAGTGGTTGTCGCCATGACCGAAGCCGAAGCCGTCGCGGCGGTGCGCGATATGCTCGAGGCCAATGCTTTCGGCGATGCCGGGGCGCGGGTCGTGATCGAGGAGTTTCTCGAGGGGGAAGAGGCCAGCTTTATCGTCCTGGTGGACGGCGACCATATATTGCCCATGGCCACCAGCCAGGATCACAAGCGTGTGGGTGACGGCGACAGCGGGCCCAATACCGGTGGCATGGGGGCCTATTCCCCGGCGCCAGTGGTTACCGATGAGGTCTATCAGCGCATTCTCGATGAAGTGATCCTGCCTACGGTACAGGGCATGGCGAAAGAAGGGCGCCCCTACACCGGGTTTCTCTATGCCGGCCTGATGATCGATGAACGCGGCAGGCCCAGGGTCATCGAATACAACTGCCGGCTAGGCGATCCTGAAACTCAGCCGATCCTCATGCGATTGAAAAGCGATCTAGTGCAGCTGTGTCTGGCCGGCGTTGAAGGACGGCTCGATGAACATAGCGGTGAGTGGGATTCGCGACCCGCGGTCGGCGTTGTCATGGCGGCTTCAGGTTATCCCGGCGAGTATCGCAAGAATGATGCGATTAGCGGTCTCGACGAGGCTGAAGCCGTTGGCTGCAAGGTGTTCCATGCAGGTACCCATCTGGACCAGCAGGGTCGGTTCGCCACAAGTGGCGGGCGTGTATTATGTGTGACGGCCCTTGGCGAGTCCGTTTCGCAAGCACGGGATCTCGCTTATGCAGGTGTGGCTTCGATTACCTGGGAAGATGCGCTTTATCGTCGAGATATCGCGCATCGGGCCATTGATCGGCGCTGATCGCGCGCCTGTCTGTACGTGGAATGACTATTAATAACAACGACTGGAGGGCTTCATGGAGCGTTTGCAGCTTGAGTTTCCGGACACGGATCTCGTGCATCGATATCCACTTTCCGTACGCATCGGTGACATGAACTACGGCCGTCATTTGGGGCACGATGCCGTGATCACACTGTTTCACGAATCCCGGGCCCAGATGTTTGTCGCCCTGGGTTTTCGTGAGTGGGATGTGGCGGGTTATCCAAGCGTAGTGGCGGATCTGGCGGTTCAATATCGTGCCGAGGCCAAATGGCCGGATGCGCTGGAAGTAGAGACGGCGATTCCTCCAGCCGAAGGGCATGGTTTTTGCGTTTACCAGCGTCTGCAGCGCCCCGCGGACAAGCGCACCATTGCCGTGGCGCGACTGAATCTGGTGCTCCTCGATCCCCAGGCAGGTAAGCCTGTAAGGATACCGGACGCATTGAATGCGGCGACGGATGCCATGAAGCAGCGGAGAGACGACTGATGTCCCGGGAGTATCCAGTGCTTGCCGTCACGGGCTCTTCCGGAGCCGGTACCACCACGGTACGTCGCACCTTCGAGCGTATGTTCGCTCGAGAGGACGTGCATGCTGCCTTCGTCGACGGCGATGCCTTTCACCGCTATACCAAGGAAGAGCTGACGCGCATCTTTCGCGAGGAGCCGGATCGTAAGGACGAACTGTCGCATTTTGCCGTCGAAGCCAATCTACTCGATCGGCTCGAGGCATTGTTTCAGGAGTACGGCGAGCGCGGTAGCGGTACCTATCGCCACTATATTCATGCCGACGACAAGCAGATGATCGAGGCGGGCCATCAGGTCGGCACCTTCACCGATTGGCAGGCGCTACCGCGAGGCACCGATCTGCTGCTTTACGAAGGCCTGCATGGCGGGCTCGTCACGAGTCAGCACGATATTGCCCGCCATGTCGATCTTCTGGTCGGGGTCGCGCCGACCATGAACCTGGAATGGATTCAGAAGATCGATCGCGATACCAAGCTGCGCGGCTACTCTCAAGAAGCGGTGATCGACACCATCGTTGGGCGCATGCACGACTACGTGCGTTACATTCAGCCCCAGTTATCGCGCACCCACATCAACTTTCAGCGTGTGCCTACGGTAGATACCTCCAATCCCTTCGAGGTACAGGACATTCCCACGGATGCGGAGTCTTTCGTGGTAATTCGCTTTCGCGATCCATCGACGGTGGACTTTCCCTATCTGTTGACGATGATTCATGATGCTTTCATGAGTCGGCCGCATACTCTGGTCGTGCCCGGGGCGCGGATGTCGCTTGCCATGGAGTTGATTCTGGCGCCGGTGATGCGACACTTGTTGGATCAGCGCAGGTTTCGGTAAATTTTTCGAAAAGTGATTGCGTCACACAAGGAGTGTTTCATGGAATGTCTGTTCTGCAAGATGATCGCGCGGGAAATCGAGCCGGACGTGGTTTTCGAAGACGAGCATGTGCTGGCCTTCAATGACATCAATCCCCAGGCGCCAACCCACGTGTTGATCATCCCCAAGAAGCATATCTCGACGCTGAACGATATCGAGGAAAACGATCTGGCCCTGATCGGCCGGTTGCAATATACCGCCGCTCAACTGGCGAAGAAATTCGGGTTTGCCGAGGACGGCTATCGCGTCGTGATGAATTGCAACGAACACGGCGGCCAAAGCGTCTATCATATACACATGCATCTAATGGGCGGTCGTCGCTTCTCCTGGCCGGCGGGATAGTCGGCAGTTTGCGTCTCACCTCATGTGCGGCGCATTCATTGCAGGTGTATGATGCCATCCGTGCATACGAGGCCGTTCCCAATCGGGAGCGGCCTTTTCTATTGTGCCGCGCTGGATTGCAGTGGATGAGTTCACGCCTTCAAGTGCGCGATATCGGCTCGGGTAGGCAGAGCGGCGTAAGCCCCGGGGCGGGTCACCGCATGGGCACCGCAACGACAGGCGATATCCAGCGCCCGACGCAGGCGCGGCTCGTTGCGATACCACTCGCCGTCGATGCCATCCTCGGCGAGCATGGCCAGCAGCCCTCCAATGAATGCGTCTCCCCCCGCCGTGGTGTCGACGGCTTTTACCTTGGGTGGCGTTACGCTAAGCAATAAATTCACGCCGCGTGCTTCCACCACATCGGCGCCGTCGGTGATCACGATCAGACGCACCCCCGCGGCCAGGCGTCCGGATAGCCAGACATCCGCCGGATGATCGCCGCGCAGATAATCAAGTTCGTCCCGGGACAGCTTGACCAGCCGTGCGTGATCCAGCAGGCGCGTCACCAAGGCGGTGTCGGCACTTCCCTCGGTCCAGAGGTTATGACGCAGATTGGCATCGACGCTGACCAGGCAATCGGCGCGCTGCGCCATCCTGGCTAGGCTCAGAGTGGTGTCGGCGATAGCCTCTTCGGTCAGACTGTTGCTGCACAGGTGCAAGATGGCCGGCGCCTCGAAAACCCCCGCGGGCAGGTGCTCGATGCGGTAGAGCAGATCCGCCGCCGGCGGCCGGTAAAAGTCGAAGGTGCGTTCGCCGTCCGCGTCCCGGGAAACGAAGGCCAAGGCCGTACGCGCATCGTTCGTCCTCACTACGCCCGAGATGTCGACCCCATGGGCGGCGAGCTCCCGGGCCAGGAAGTCGCCGAAGTGATCCGCGCCGAGCATGCCCAGGAAGCGGCTGGGTACACCCAGGCGAGCACAGGCCACGGCCACGTTGGCCGGGGCACCGCCGGCATAGGGCGTGAAGGTCTCCGTTCCCTCTTGGGTGTCGTTACCCAGGCGGCTGGAGAGCATGTCGACGAGGCTTCGCCAAAGGCTATGAGCGGGATCATGAGAACATCTCTTGTCCTGGGATGTCATTGCTATGGTGACCCAAAATGCGCATATTTTTCAGCTTCTTTAACGGTAGATCATGAACGAGAACAGCCGTCGCTTCTGCTCCCCGCAATGCTCGTCTACAATAAGCAACGTACTTCCCGGGAGTTCATCATGGATCGTAAGCTCAGCCGCACCGACAATCTGATACATCAGTTCGACACCATCCTGCGCACACTGGTGCCCCATGCCGCTCAGTCGTCTCGCCCGTCGCCGGCCGCGGGTCATGAGGACATCGAAATGAGCGAAAGCGAGCGCACCCAGGCCGAAAGTCTGATGCGCGTCAATCATACCGGCGAGGTCTGCGCCCAGGCGCTTTATCAAGGCCAGGGCCTGACCGCCAAGCTGGCTGATACTCGGACTCAAATGGAGAAGGCCGCCCGGGAAGAGATCGATCATCTGGCCTGGTGCGATGCGCGGCTCACAGAGCTTGATGGCCGCACCAGCTATCTCAATCCGCTGTTCTATGCCTCTTCATTCGGCATGGGGGCGCTGGCCGGCGCGGTAGGCGACAACATCAGCCTAGGCTTCGTCGCGGCGACGGAAGAGCAGGTGGGACGGCATCTTGATAGCCATCTAGATCGGCTGCCTAGCGGCGACCGTCGCTCCCGCGCCATTCTCGAACAGATGCGCATCGATGAGGCGCATCATGAACACTGGGCGCTGGAGGCCGGCGGCAGCCGCTTCCCTTTGCCGGTCAAGCTGGGCATGCGATTGATATCGAAAGTGATGACGTCCAGCGTCTCTCGTCTTTAAGCCGTCTTCCAGGTCAACGACCCGGTGTAGCGGGATATGGCGTCGCCGGGATCGCCTAGCGCAAACAGGTGCAGCCAGCCGTTGTCGACGAGCTGGCGCACGTTATCGTGCTTGGCGATCACTGCGTTGATCGCTTCACTCGGTGCTGCAATGCACACCGACAGGCGCAGCGGCTCGTGAATCAGGCGTGTGCCGTCCTGCACCGACTGCCAGGGCAGACCAACTCTTAGATCGCCGCCATTGCCTTCGAATACGCCCAGGGTGCCGACCACGTTGTGCAATACCTTGTTGCCACTGCCAAAAGCTCGGTTGTCCACGGTCGAGCCGTAATACTGCAGGCTGATCCAGCTCGCCACGACCATCGGGGCGGTCATGATTAGCTCGAGTACACTAAAGTCCTCGTCCTGACGCCAATCGTAGGAGTGCAGAAAGGCGCGGCCACCCAGATCGCATCTCGCGGTTCGGCTGCGAGGGGCAGCGATGAAGGCGGCGCAACCGGCGAGCCCCCATTCCGGGCGTACCTGGCTCCAGTCGCGGCTGCGAGCGATCACTTGCCGATCGGTCTCTGCGTTCTCATCGAGGTTGAACAGCACAGCGCGCTCTGCCCGTGTGCGCTGTGCTGCCATCTTCAGCCATTTCTTGAGCCGGATGAGATCTTGAGCGTGGCTTGCCGGTGCCGCTTGTTCATCGAAGATCGTCACCTCATCCGTGGTAGTGTCGTGCAGGCAACCCAGGAAAACCGTGTCTTCGAGGATCGCGATACCGCGGCCCAGGAGTCCTGCACGCACCTTGGGGTCGTTCAGGATGGCCGCTGCGACTCGGGCGTTGGCCTCACCGGTATGGCCGCCGCAGGCACCGCAATCGAGCCCGGTGGCGTGGGGGTTGTTGACCGTCGTTGAACCATGACCCGCCAGCAGCACGAGACGCGCAAAGCCTTGCTGCATCGACATGGCCTTGAGCACCGCCGTCGCCATGTCGAGTCGTGTTTCGTCGCTGAACCCCGTGTGCCGTCCGTCGATCTCCCGGGAATCGATTCTTGGGCCAAGCCGAGTTTGAATGTTCGCATCGATGCCGTCGATCGCCGGATGGGGCACTGGGCGAGTGAGACCGAAAGCATCAGTGGCGAGCTTGCCGAGATAGGTCCACCCCATCGTCTCGACGAAGGCGAAAGACGATACCGCGGCCATCTTGAAGGATTTCCAGGCATTCGCCGTACGCCTGCGGATCAATCGGAGCCCGAGCAGCGCCTTCTCTTCATTCTCGCCCGCGGCCTGAACGGTTTCGCAAACGGTGAATTTCGGTGTCAGCAGCACCGGGCATTGAGCACCTCCGCGTTCATGACCCAGAGGCACATATTCGATGGGAAAACCAAAGAACCCCGCGAAGCCATGGGTTTCGATCGTCGACGACACGCCCTCAAAAGCACGACGAAAGACCTCGGAGCGCACGTCGATGCAAAAAACCGCCTGCACAGCGTGGCGCTGCAGATCATCTTGCGTCGCAGGGTCACTGAGTTTATCGAGCAGCGTGCGCTGCCAGGCTTTTTCGTAGGCGAGCTGCAGCACGCCATCGACGGCAAACGCCGATTCCTCACCCATCATGCTCTTGGACAGGCTGTCACGAGCTTGAGTCCAGGCGGCCAACACGTTCGGGTCGTGGCCTTGTGCCTCGAGAAGCGCCGTGTCCCAGGCCAAACGAATTGCCAGGAGTTCGACGAGGGTGGTGTCCGAGCCGCCGTTGAGTTCACTCTCCCAGACCCGATAACGGGCATAGCTGGCCCAGCCGCCAACGCTCATGAGCAGCCGGTGGAACCAGAGCTCTAGCCCCGCGTCATCCAAGCCGAGTCGTGAAGCGCCCTCGATGAGCATGTCGTCTGCGGTCTCTGGCAAGCCGGCGACGATCTGCCGAAAGCCGTTCAGGCCCATCAGTTCCGGTGTGCGATCGATCAGGGTCTCCGCGCGCCAGGCTGCATAGGGGGACAGATCCCGCCAGGGCGAACGCCAGGCTACCTGCCCCTCATCGAAATAACTCGCCGCCCAGTTCGATAGGCGCTGGGTAACCAATCCCACCCAATCCCGTTCGGTCACTCGGGTGATCACATCCGCCACGGTGGCAATGATATCCGGACGTTCCGGCTCGGCTTGCTGGGCCAGCATCGTCAAGGCGGCATGGTCCTTGGGTAGCGTTGCCGTTGACCCGGTATCAGCCAGCGCTGCGGTGAGATCCGCCTCGGTGATCCGGCCGCTCGCAATGGCCTCGGCATAAAAAGAGCGTGGCATGGTCATGCGAGCGCCGGCGGTTCGTGCCATGACTTGGGCCGCATCGATGAAGTGCTGCTCCGTCAGGCCGAGAAACGGATTCACCGCCACGAAGTGCTTCAAGGGCCAGAGCGGGGCGATCCTGCGGGTGGCATCCTGGGCCGCAGTCAGAATATCGGTATTGCCTGAGTGAGAGGATGTTGTCATTGACGTCTTCTTGTCCGTCTCTGGAGTGGCCGTATAGGTGTTCACGTGTATGGTCTCCATCAGGACGGATTGCGCGACAGCAGCTTGCGAGTGCTGACAATACGATTGAATAGAGTGTTGGCGTACAGGCCATTGGCGATGTGAACCCGGGCCGCTCGCCAGGTGGGCGAGTCCAGCCACACCGGCGCCAGGACCTGCAACACGGTCACCGCGGCGAAAGAGACGACCGCCAGCGCCATGATGGCGAATCCGGCCATGTCGGGGGTCGGAATGGGAGGTAGGGCAGGTGATAGTAGCCATCCTGCCGCGGCCTGCAGAACGAAATAGATCCCCGTTGCGAAGGCTGCCGCAACGAGGGTGCGACCAACGACCTCCATCTGGGTTTCGCCCTGCATCGACTGGGCGATCAGCAGCGTCAGCCCCATGATGAGGATCATTCCCAGCGCCAGAACGGTGAAAGCCTCATCGACGAGGGCGCTGAACAAGCCGCCAATGCCGGCATAGAGTCCCAGGGCCAGCGCCAGGCTCAAGAAAAGAAGACCCATGGATGGCCGGGCTTTCAGATCCGGTGTCCAGGCGGTCTTGGCGATATCGATGACGCTGCCAGAGGAAAGGAAGGCGTGGGCCTTGTAGAGCGAGTGAGCGACGATGTGCAGCACTGCCATCGAGAAAGCGCCCAGCCCGCACTGCAGGAGCATGAAGCCCATCTGGGCCACCGTCGACCAGGCGAGAGAGACCTTTACGCTGGGCTGGGTCAGCATGACCACGCCCCCGAAGAGGGCGGTAAAGCCGCCGACAATGGCGATGAAATGCAGCGATGGCATGGAGAGCAGCATCACGTCGGCGAAACGGATGACGAGGAATCCTCCCGCGTTGATGATCCCGGCGTGCAGAAGTGCCGAGACCGGTGTCGGTGTCTCCATGACTTCGGGTAGCCAACCGTGAGTCGGGAATTGAGCCGACTTGAGCAGGGCAGCGATGGCGATCAGCAGTGTCGCGAGCGCAATCCCCGGCGGCCTCATGCCATCTTGGGTATTACGCGCCTGGGTCAGAATGTCGGCAATATCCAAGGTGCCGAAGCCCTGGAACAGCAGTATGACCGCACCGATGAGACAGGCATCACCGATACGGGCAGTGATGAACTTCTTGCGCGCCGCGATGATCGCGGCGGGTCGCTCGGGATAGAAAAGCAGCAGGCTGTGCAGCGCCAGGCTGGTGGCGATCCATGCAACGACCAGCTGCAGCAGGTTGCCGGCGCTCACCAGCAGCATCACCGCGGCCAGGGTCAGGCAGAGTCGGCCAATAAAGACGCCCTGTCGGGCATCGCCATCAAGATAATGGCGGCTGAAGCGAACGACGATCACCCCGACGAAAGAGACGAGCAGCAGCATCACGCCACTGAGTGCATCCAGGCGCACGGAAAAGCCAAACTCACCGATACCGATGACAGGACTCGTAAGAGCCCCTGCCAGCGCCACCAGAATGGCTCCTCCCAGGGCGAGCAGAAAGGCGCCTATGGTGGCCAGGCGGCTCATCTTGAGTATTCGGTTAGGCCTGAGACCGGGTTCGGAAAAAGAAAGAAGTGCCACGGTGATGAGCGCCAAGGGCGCCAGCAGTACAAGAGAGGCGAGAAATGACGACATCATGACTCCGGCAACGAATTTTGGATTGCCGGTATCATATCGATCGGTTTAGATTCTATAAAATTCATTGTTATTAACGTATCGATATAAAAAATAGAATTACTCCATGGCTAACCTGAACTACAAGCATCTGCGCTATTTCTGGTCCGTTGCCCATGATGGGAATCTGACTCGCACCGCGGCCCGCCTGGGCGTCTCTCAATCTGCGCTGTCGATCCAGATCCGCAAGCTGGAGGAGCAGATGGGGCACGACCTGTTCGAGCGTCGGGGCAAGCAGTTGTTGCTGACAGAGGCCGGTCGTATTGCCCTCGATCATGCCGATGTCATCTTTGCTTCCGGGGAAGAGCTTGTCAGCACCTTGAGGGACCGACCGGAAGGGCGACGCCTGATACTGCGAGTCGGGTCTTTGGCCACGCTTTCGAGAAACTTCCAGTTCGAGTTTCTGCGCCCGCTGCTTGGTCGGGAGGATGTCGAAGTGATGGTGCGCTCAGGCGCGCTAAGGGATTTGCTGCAGAGTCTAGGGGCGCATCAGCTTGACGTGGTGCTGGTCAACGTGCCGGTCTTCAAGGATGCGGCGACGCCCTGGATATCGCACCCCATCGCCGAGCAGCCGGTGAGTCTGGTGGGGACGCCTGAGCGGGTCCGCGAGGGTAGAACGCTCAAGCAGTTGCTCGCTAGTGAACCGCTGGTGCTGCCAAGCCTAGGTAGCAGCGTACGCACCGGGTTCGATGCGCTCGTCGATCGCCTGGCTATCAAAGTGCGCATTGCCGCCGAAGTCGACGACATGGCAATGATTCGACTCCTGGTTCGGGAGGGTATCGGGCTGGCCGTCGTTCCCCCGATCGTCGTCCAGGACGAGCTGGCCAGCGGCATGCTCGTGGAGGCAGATCAGCTCCCTCGGCTCAGTGAGACGTTCTACGCGGTCACCCTGTCAAGGCGCTTTCCCAATCCGCTGTTACGTCAGCTGATGACAAGAGTGTAAGCGAGGCTAGACATGACCGGCCCTACTCCAGATTGCGAGAATAAAAAATCTCGAGCATTTCGTTACGCAGCCGATTCGAGATATCCCGCGCTTCCTCGAAGGTAAGCTCCCGGCGGGACGTGCCGAACAGGTAGTTGTCGAGGTCGAAATCCTTCAACAGCATCTTGGTGTGGAACATGTTCTCTTGATAAACATTCACATCGATCATCTGATAGGCGTGCTTGGTGTCCTCCGCCAGGTAATCCTGGATCGAGGTGATGTCGTGATCGATGAACAGCTTGCGGCCATTCACGTCCCGGGTAAAACCGCGGACGCGATAATCCGTGGTGACGATGTCCGAATCGAAGCTATGAATCAGATAGTTCAACGCCTTGAGCGGGCTAATCATGCCGCAGGTCGAAACATCGATGTCCAGACGAAAGGTGCTGATGCCATTGTCCGGGTGGGATTCCGGATAGCTGTGCACCGTGACATGGCTCTTGTCCAGATGACCCACGACGGCTTGAGGGAGCGGTCCTGGGCCAGGTACTGTCTGATCCGCATCGGTTTCGTCGAGTTCGTGCTCTGCAATCAGGATGGTCACGCTGGCGCCATGAGGCTCATAGTCCTGCCGGGCGATATTGAGCACATGGGCGCCGATGATGTTGGTCACGTCCTTCAATATCTGGGTCAAGCGCTCGGCGTTGTACAGCTCGTCGATGTAGTCGATATAGGCTTCACGCTGTTCTTCCGTCTTGGCGTAGCAGATGTCGTAAATGTTGAAGCTCAAGGAGCTGGTCAGGTTGTTGAACCCGTGGAGTCGAAGATTTCCACTCATGTTCAAACCTCCTAATCGATCGAAGGATGACTAGCCGGCGAACAGACGCCGGAGCAGAGGAAGACAAGCCGTAATACTGAAGGCGCGCCACGGCATATGCCCTTGGCCTACCTCTAAGGCTGACCTTTGAGAAAGGCGCGTATTATGCACATCCTTGGCACGGGGCGCACTCGTTGCGATGTAAAAAGTCGAAGGTTATTCGCTGACGATCTCGTAGGAATGAGTTACCTCGACGCCGCCACGGGTCAGCATGATCGAGGCGCTGCAGTATTTCTCCGCGGAAAGCTCCACGGCGCGCTTGACCTGGCTTTCTTTCAAGCCGTTGCCGATAACGGTGAAATGCACGTGAATCCTGGTGAAGACGCTGGGTATGTCGTCGGCGCGCTCCGCCTCGAGGCTTGCGCTGCAGTCGCTCACCGGAGCTCGGGACTTCTCCAGGATTTCGAGCACGTCGAACGCCGTGCAGGCGCCCATGCCCATCAGCAGCATTTCCATGGGGCGCGGACCGGTATTGCGACCGCCATGATCCGGTGGACCATCGATCACCACGCTGTGGCCGCTGCCGGATTCGGCGACGAATTGGCGACCCTCGGTCCATTTGACACTGGCTTTCATTGTCTTGTCGTTCCCTTTTGATGGTTACTCGGGCAGATGATCGCTCATGGCTGCCACAGCATAGTTGCACATAGATTCATTCACTGACGCTGTCACGTTGATTGGCCGCGAATCCGCTCGTCGAGTTCCTGCAAGCGCTGGGGGGTACCCACGTCGATCCAGAGCCCGGTGTAGTGACAGCCACCGACCCGGCCCTCCGCCATGGCGTTACGCAAAAGCGGCGCCAGCGGGAAGGCATCGGCGGGTTGATTCGCCACCAGCGCAGGATCGATGAGGCTGATGCCGGCAAAGGTCAAACATGGATCGCCCGTGGCGTGCACGCGTTCGTCGGCGTCGAGATGAAAATCGCCGCCAGGATGATGATCCGGGTTATCCGTCAGCACCAGGCGGGCCAGATCGCCGTTCAAGGGCGAAAGCCAGGCCGGGTCGAGATCGCACCAGACATCGCCGTTGACCAGTAGAAACGGCGATTCACCAAGCAGTGGCAACGCCTTGTGAATACCGCCGCCGGTTTCCAGTGGTCGTTCTTCCTGGCTCCACTGAATCCGGACGCCGTAGCGCCCCCCGTCTCCCAGCGCCTCGATGATCTGCTCGCCGAGATGGCTGACATTGATGACGACATCCCCGATGCCGATGGCTTTCAGGCGTTCGAGATGATGCTGGAGCAAAGGCTTGCCGCCGACCTTGAGCAGCGGTTTAGGGGTGTGGTCCGTCAATGGCCGCATACGGGTGCCCAGCCCTGCGGCGAGAATCATCGCTTTCATGACGCCGCTCCCGGAATGCCGCGCCGAGTCAGCTCCTGGGTGAGGGCCGGGGCAAAGGTCTCGTCGAGCCACTCGACGAATTCATCGAACTCAGGCCAGGGCGTGAGACTGTCGTACAAATGATCCAGGAAGTGGGGCAGGCGCGCCAGATAGCCGGATTTGTCATCACGCAGGGTCAGGCGACAGAAAATGCCCAATACCTTGAGAGAGCGCTGGGCGGCCATAGTATCGGCAAGATGCAGAAAGCTTGCACTGTCCACACTGGCTCTCAAGCGGCCATCGGCGACGGCCTGGCGGCGGAATGCTTCCAGCCAGGCGGTATAGCGTTCTCGAGAAAAACGACAATAGCGCCCGCGCAGCAAGGAGACCGGGTCATAGGTGATGGGTCCATGCACCGCATCTTGGAAATCGATCAGCCATAGCTCGTCATCTCGCAGCATCAGATTCATGGCGTCGAAGTCCCGATGCACCGCCGCCATGGGCTGACCCAATGCCAGGGCGATCAGACGCTGGTGCAGATGCTGCCAGCAGGCAGGCGGTGCGATACCCAGCAGCCTGTCGAGACACCATTCGGGAAACAGATCCAGCTCCCGGGCGAACAGGCTGGAGTCGTAAACCGGCAGGGCGTCACAGGGAGCGCGATTTTGCAGCTCGCCGATCAGCGCCAGGGCACGCTCGTGCCAGGCAAGGCTCTTTGCACCCTCGCACTCGCCAAGAGAGAGATGCAAGGGCATATCCCCAAGATCCTCCAGCTCGATGAAACCGGCGGTAAGATGGGTGGCATGCAGCGTGGGGACGGGCAGCCCGGCGCTTCGCCAGGCCTCGGCGACGGTCACGAAGGGCTGGCTGTTTTCCTTCTCCGGTGGCGCATCCATGAGAATGCGAGTGCGGCCGTTTTCCAGCCATAGACGAAAATAGCGGCGAAAGCTGGCATCACCCGCGGCCAGTTCCAGGCGTGCATCCGCAGGAAGATGGTGACGGACGGTTACCCACTCGCGCAGAGCGTCCAGGCGGGCGGTTTCTCCTGCGTTGGACATTAGAACTCCTTGGTTGACGGGATCGATTGGTCGCCGCATGCTGAGGACCTCTTAGCGCAATCCCTGTTGTTAGCGCCATGCCCACGAGAAGAAGACGTGCGGCACAGGGACTGTATAATACCGATTCCAACCGCCAAGGACACCGAGGATACATGGGCAAGCGATTGTTGTGGACTGCCCTCGCCGGTCTGGTCACGAACGGCGCCTACGCGGCACCGCCTACGCCGCTTCCGGCAGATCAGCTCGATTGGCAGGCCTGGGGTGAAGATGCCCCCGCCAATGCCTTATGTCGAGGCCGCTATGTCATTCCGGAATATCAGCTTGCCCCAGGCAAAACGCCACAAGAGGTGCTGTCCTCATCGAACAGCGCCGAGTATGGCACCGAAGGCGAGACACTGCTGCGAGGGGATGTGGTGTTGCGTCGCGACACCAGTCAACTTGAAGCCTCCCAGGTGCGCGTCAATGCGGCCCGGGACACGATATTTGCCGAAGGGCCATTGACGATGCGTGACCAGGGCCTGCTGGTGCGCGGTGATTCGGCGCAGATGGCCTTGGACAGTGACGCCGCTCAAATCGACGGCGCGCACTATGTCGTACATCGACAGCGTCTGCGGGGCGATGCCCAGCGTCTGGCCCGGCTCGAGGATGGTCGTTATCGGCTGTCTGAGGCCAGTTTTACCACCTGCGAACCGGACAGCAAGCTGTGGCGATTGATCGGCAACGACGTGCTTCTGGATCGTGAAAAAGGCGTCGGCACCGCCACCAACGCACGCTTGGAAGTCGGCCATGTGCCGGTCTTCTATTGGCCTTGGGTGCGTTTTCCTCTCGACGATCGTCGTCAGTCAGGTTTCCTGTGGCCAACCCTTGGCTTTTCCGGCGACTCCTTCGATTACGCCCAGCCCTACTATTTCAATCTGGGGCCTAATTACGACGCCACCCTCACGCCGCGCTGGCTCACCAATCATGGGCTACTGCTGGGGGGCGAGTTTCGTTATCTGTTTTCTGAAGACGTAGGGCAGATCGAGGGTGCCTATCTATCCGACGATGACGGTGGCGACGACAACAATCCCAACGTTCCCCGAGACGCCTTTGAAGGCGAGGATCGCTGGTATATCGACTATGCCCATCGTGGTCGCTTCACGCCGCGTCTGCGCTATGATCTGCGCTACGGTGCCGCCAGTGACGGGCGTTATTTCGAGGACTTCGGGCGCAATTTCGCCGAAAACGATACCGAATATCTGTCGCGCCTGGCTCAGCTGAACTACACCGGCAACACCTGGTTCCTGGAAGCCAAGACCCAGGGCTATCAGCGCATGGAATTCCCGCTGAACGACAACGACAAGCCGTTTTATCGCTTGCCGAGTCTGACCGCCAATGCGGCCTGGTCCCAGGACAATGGCTTGTATCAGCAGTGGCGCTCCAACGCGACCTATTTCTGGCGCGACATCAATGAAACCGAGGTGCCGATAGAGGAGGCGGCGACGGGCTCCCGAGTGCACCTGGCACCGGCGGTCGGGTGGCGCGAGGATGTATCCTGGGGCTTTTTCGAGCCGCGTTTCGAACTGCTCAACACCAGCTACAGCCTGGACTACGATCGGCTCAATACCGACCGTGATACGGATCTGAATCGCACCGTGCCGGTCAGCTCCGTGGACAGCGGCCTGATCTTCGAGCGGGACCTGAGCGCCTTCGACTCGAATTGGCGTCAGACCCTGGAGCCGCGTCTTTACTACGCCTATGTGCCGGAGCGGGATCAAAGCGACTTCCCGGACTTCGATACGGACGAGCAGGCCTTGTCCTATAGCCAGCTGTGGTCGCCCTATCGCTTCACCGGCGCGACCGGATCGGCGATACCAACAAGCTTTCCTATGGTCTGGCCACGCGGTTTCTCGAAGACGACAGCGGCCGGCAGCGGCTGTCTTTGGCCGTGGGGCAAAGCGCCTACTTCGAAGACCGTAATGTTGACATGGACGGCGACCCGGATACCTTGCCGGACCGGGATACGAACTTCGAGCGGTGGTACAACGCCACTCGGGACCGTTCACCGGTCGTGACCCAGCTCGATTGGCAGATAAACGATCGCTGGAGTACCCGCTATGAGTGGTTCTACGACACGGACCGCAATTTGACCGAACGTACCGCCACCTATCTGCGCTACCGTAATCCTGCCGGGCATGTGCTCAATCTCGGCTATCGCTGGCAGCTCGAAGGCTTCGATCCCTCCGGCGATCCAGAAGATCAACTAGGCTATGATCGGGAAGAGTACGACGTATCCTTTGCCTATCGGGCCACGCCAAGCCTGGATCTGATCGGTCGCTATACTTATGACAACACCAACAGCCGCTCTCTCGAGCAGTTGGCCGGTATCCAATGGAACGATTGCTGTTACGGCGTGCAGGTTGCCTGGCGGGAATGGCTCGAGGATAACGATACCGCCAATACCATCGAAGATGACTACAGGGATCGCGGTATTTTCCTGACCTTCGTATTCAAGGGACTGGGTGGTGTCGGTCAAGGAACCGATGCCTTCTTCGAAGAGTCCATTCCGGGTTATCAACCGACACAATTCTAGATAGTGAGTGAGGTTTTGCATGGGCAAACGCATGTTTGCATCGTTGGGTTTGACATTGGCACTGACATTGAGCGCGACAGGCTATGTGCTGGCCGCCGAGCCGCTTGATCGCATCGTGGCGGTAGTCAACGATGACGCCATCATGGCGAGCGAGCTTGAAGATCGCGTCACTCAAGCGCGCAGTCAGCTTGCGGGTCGCAATATCGCCGTGCCGGACGAACAGGCGCTGCGCAATCAGGTGCTGGAGCGCATGATCGTCGAGCAGATTCAGCTGCAGATGGCGGAAGAGGCCAATCTGTCCGTAGACGATACCGAACTCAACCGCGCGGTGCGCTCGATTGCTCAGAACAACGGCATGAGTCTCGATCAGTTTGCCGATACCCTGGAAGCGGACGGTCTTTCCCTGGCGGTAGTACGCGAGCAGATACGCCGTGAAATGCTGATGCGACAGCTTCAGCAGCGCCGGGTTGCCAGTGGTATCAAGGTCTCCGACCGGGAGGTGCAGCGCTATCTAGAGCAGCAGACAGGTAGCGACAATACCCGCTACCGGCTTGGCCATATCCTGGTGGGACTGCCCCAATCGCCGAGCCCGCAGCAGGTTCAGGCAGCTCAGCGAGAAGCCGAGGCGCTTTATCAGCAGTTGCAGAGCGGTGCAGATTTCGCCGAACTGGCCGCGGCTCAGTCTGATGGTTCCAATGCCCTGGAAGGCGGCGACATGGGCTGGCAGCGTGCCGCCGAGATTCCTGCCGTATTCGCCGACGCGATTCCACAGCTTGGCGTGGGGCAGGTCAGCGAGCCGATTCGCAGCCCAAACGGTTATCACCTGATCAAACTGCAGGCGCGGGATGATGGTAGTCAACAGCAAGCCGTTGTCGACGAGCAGCGCGTGCGTCATATCCTCATCGAGACCAACCCCACTCAGGATGCTCAGCAGGCCGAGGCCCTGGCGCAGCAGGCGCGTCAGCGTATCGCCTCCGGCGAGGATTTTGCCACGGTAGCCCAGGAGGTCAGCGACGACCGGGGCAGTGCTCTCAACGGCGGCGATCTGGGTTGGGTGCGTCCCGGGCAGATGGTGCCGGGTTTCGAAGAGGCCATGACATCGCTGCCCGTGGGTGAAGTTTCCCAGCCGGTGCGCTCACGTTTTGGCTATCATCTGATCGAAGTGCTGGAGCGTCGTCAGCAGGATGTTACCAACGAGGCTCAGCGCAACCAGATACGCGAAACGCTCTTCCAGCGCAAAGCCAACGACGAGCTGGAAACCTGGATGCAGCAGATTCGCAACGAAGCCTACGTCGACAACCGTCTGGAAAACAGCGCCGGATGAATGCGCCGGTGCTGGCGCTGACCAGCGGTGAACCTGCGGGTATCGGTCCGGATCTGATACTAAAGCTAGTATGCGCCAAGGTGTTGTCACCTGCGCGGATCGTGGCGATCGGCGATCCGGACCTGCTGGCGCAGCGTGCTACAGGGTTAGGGCTGGAGGTTGAGCTTTGCGTACTCGCGGAGAGTGACGAGGTGCCGGATTCGCGTCCCGGGATGCTACCGGTCTGGCCAGTGACGCTTGCGGCGCCGACTGAACCGGGCCGGCTGAATCCAGCCAATGCAGGCTATGTGCTTGACGTGCTGGATCGGGCGATCGAGGCCTGTCGACAAGGGCAGGCCCAGGCCATGGTGACGGCGCCACTGCACAAGGGCGTGATCATCGAGGGCGGTCATCCGCATTTCACCGGTCATACGGAATATCTGCGGGACGCCTGCGGCAGCGAAGAAGTGGTGATGATGCTGGCTACCCGCGCTACAGCTCGCGCCATGAAGAGAGAGCTGCGGGTGGCCCTGGCAACCACGCACTTGCCGCTGCGGGCGGTGGCGGATGCCATCACCGTCGATGGCCTTAGCCGGGTGCTACGTATTCTTGCCCGTGATCTCACGCGCTATTTCGATGTCTCCCAGCCGCGTATTGCTGTATGCGGCTTGAATCCTCACGCCGGTGAAGGCGGGCACCTGGGTCGAGAGGAGATCGATACGATCATCCCGGCGCTGGCCCGGCTGCGTGAAGAAGGGCTATTGCTGGAGGGCCCCTTGCCGGCGGATACTCTTTTTACGCCCAGACATCTCGATGAGGCGGATGCAGTGCTGGCCATGTATCACGATCAAGGGCTGCCGGTCTTGAAGTACGCAGGCTTCGGACGCGCTGCCAATATTACCCTTGGCTTGCCTATCGTGCGCACGTCAGTGGATCATGGCACCGCGCTGGACCTTGCCGCTAGCGGCAACGTGGATATCGGTAGCCTGCAGGTGGCGATCGACATGGCGATCGAAATGGCCAATGCCTCCTCTAGACCCTAAATAGGCAAGCAAGGACTCTTTTTTCCCATGGCATCTCGCCCCCCAACGCCACGAGCGCGCAAGCGCTTCGGTCAGAATTTTCTGCGTGACCCCGGTATCATTTCTCGTATCGTGAAAACCATTGCCCCGCGGCCCGATCAGCGTCTGATCGAGATAGGTCCGGGTCAAGGTGCCCTGACGGAACCGCTGCTCGAAGCTGCCGGCAAGCTCGAGGTGATCGAGCTCGACCGAGACCTGATTCCTGGCCTGCGCGTTCAATTCTTCAACTATCCTGAGTTTGTGATCCACGAAGGCGATGCATTGACCTTTGATTTCGCTGCCCTCAAGGGAGAGGGACCTTTGCTGCGTATCGCAGGCAATCTGCCCTACAACATCTCGACACCGCTGATCTTTCATCTGCTCGCAACGCGAGGGGCGGTAGCCGACATGCATTTCATGCTGCAAAAAGAGGTGGTTGAGCGTCTGGCGGCGGCACCGGGCGGCAGTGATTGGGGGCGATTGTCGGTCATGGCCCAGTACCATTGTCGGGTGGATTCGCTGTTCAGCGTGCCGCCGGAGGCCTTCGTGCCCCAGCCCAAGATCGAATCCGCTATCGTTCGGCTAGTCCCCCATGAGACGCTGCCCAATCCGGCAAGGGACGAGGGGTTGTTTGCCGACGTGGTGCGGGAAGCCTTCGGACAGCGGCGCAAGACGCTGCGCAATAATCTCAAGCAACGTATCGATGTTGCCACTCTCGAGTCCCTGGACATCGATCCGGGTCGCCGGCCGCAGACATTGAGCGTGGCCGAGTTTGTGAACATCGCCAATCATCTGGCGGGAGAAGGCGCATGAGTGAACAAGGTCAGGACGTGCAGGTCGATGTAGAGCCAGCTTATCGTGCCGATGAGTCGTCGGTGACCGAGCAGCGTTTCGTGTTCAGCTATACCATCACGGTACACAACCACTCCTCTCACCCGGTTCAGCTCCTGGCCCGCTACTGGAAGATCACTCAGGGCAGCGGCAAGGTACAGGAGGTGCGCGGCAAGGGCGTGGTCGGCAAGCAGCCCATGATCGGGCCAGGTCAGAACTTTCGTTACACCAGTCGCGCGGTATTGGATTGTCCGGTTGGGGTCATGGAGGGCGCTTACACCTGTGTGGATACCTCCGTACATCGATCCTTCGAAGTCGCCATTCCGCCGTTTCGTCTGGCGGGCCCCAATCAGGTGCATTGAACACTTTCCACCGCATTCATCAGGTTTGAAAAAGCGATCATGACAACCTATGCCATCGGTGACCTTCAGGGTTGCCACCGTGAATTCGTCGCACTACTGGAGCGCTTGAGCTTCGATCCGCGCCGGGATCGCCTATGGTTGGCCGGCGACTTGGTCAATCGCGGTCCAGGCTCCCTGGAGTGCTTGCGCGAAGTGCGTGATCTGGGCGAGGCGGCGCGAGTGGTGCTGGGCAATCATGATCTGCATCTATTGGCGGTCGCTAGGGGGGGAGCCTCCACCAAGCGATCCGACACCTTGGACGATATTCTCGCGGCGCCGGATCGTGAAACGCTCCTCGACTGGCTGCAGGCCCAGCCCTTGTGGGTCGATGACGATAGCGACAGTGACCGACGCAGGCTGATGACCCACGCCGGCGTGCTGCCTCAATGGTCTCTCGATAAGGCACGGGCGCTCGCCCGGGAGGCCGAAGCGGTACTGGGAGGCGGGCGCTCGGGGTCTTTCCTGGAATGCATGTACGGCAATTCGCCGTCTCGCTGGGATGACAGCCTTGAGGGCATCGATCGCCTGCGCATGATCGTCAATGCGTTCACCCGCATGCGCTTCATCGCCGCGGACGGCACCCTTGATTTTGATGCCAAGGAAGGGCTCGATTCGGCACCTCCTGGGTTTCATCCCTGGTTCACCTATCCTCGAGAAGACGATCCCCACATTCTTTTTGGCCACTGGGCGGCCTTGCAAGGACAGACACCGGATACCGCTGTACGAGCCGAGGCGCTGGATACCGGCTGTGTCTGGGGCGGCAGCCTGACCGCTTTGAATCTCGACAGTGGCCAACGCATCAGCGAGCCCAGCCAGCAAGATTAATCACATCACGTAGAAGGTGCTCATGAGCCAATCTTTCGAACATCTCGATCATGCTACTTTGAAACAGTGGCTGGACGATGCTCAGCCGCTGACCCTGGTGGATATTCGCGATCCCTTGAGCTATGCCCAGGGCCATATTCCCGGCAGTCGTCATCTCGACAACACCACGGTAGGCGATCTGTTAAAGGATATCTCTCGAGAGCAACCCCTGGTCGTGGTGTGCTATCACGGGCACTCCAGCCAACAGGCGGCAAGCTGGCTGGCGGGACAGGGCTTCGATCAGGTCTACAGTCTGGATGGCGGCTTCGTCGACTGGGAAGTCAGACATCCTCAGCGAGTGGCGCGGTGACCGGCAGGGATTCGGCGATCAAGGGGCTCAACGTCTATCGCGTTGGCGGTGCGGTAAGGGATTCACGTCTCGGCTGGCCGGTGGTGGATCAGGACTGGGTGGTGGTCGGTGCGACACCGCAAGCCATGCGCAAGCGCGGCTTCAAGCCCGTCGGGCGAGATTTTCCCGTGTTTCTGCATCCAGTTACGCAAGAGGAATACGCGCTGGCCCGCACCGAGCGCAAGCAGGGCCACGGCTATACTGGCTTCGAGGTGCACGCAAGCCCCGAGGTCACCCTGGAAGAGGATCTGGCCCGACGAGATCTGACCATCAACGCCATGGCCGAGACTCTTGATGGCGAACTGATCGATCCGTTCCAGGGTCAGCGGGATCTAGAAGCCCACGTGCTGCGGCACGTCTCACTGGCCTTCGTCGAGGACCCGCTGCGAGTGCTGCGCACCGCGCGTTTCCTGGCCCGCTATCAGAGGCTTGGGTTCGTCATTGCCGAGGACACCCTGGCCCTGATGCGCCAGCTTGCGCTGAACGGCGAAATTGCCCATCTGGTTGCGGAGCGGGTCTGGCAGGAGACCGAAAAGGCTCTCGGTGAACCTTGTCCCCAAGCCTACTTTGAAACCCTACGCGATTGTGAAGCGCTTGAAGCATTGATGCCCGAACTTGCCGAAAACGCCGGGCTAGAGGCGGCTCTGGCACGTATGGAACGTCTGCCGGAGGATAACGGCCAGCTGGCGCGCTGGCGCTGGGCGCGACTCTGTGAGCATCTTGACGATCCAGTGCGCCAGGTTTTGGAGGAGCGCCTGCGTATTCCCAATGCCTGGCGTGACCTGGCGCGTCAGGTCATGCTGACAAGAGAGCTGTGGAATGAGACAAGTGAGCATGGGCCAAACGCCGAGGGTATCCTTGACTGGTTGAACAGAATCGATGCCTGGCGGCGTAGCGAGCGAGTCACGCCGCTGCTTTTCCTGGTCAGTCTCGAAAATGACGCCTTGGCCGCGAATCTGTCTCTGGCCTGGCGTCTGGCCTCCCAGGTATCGCCACGCCAACTGGTCGATGAAGGGTTCAAAGGCGGCGAGCTGGGCCAGGAGCTGGCCAGGCGCAGGCAAGCCGAGATCGAGGCGGCCTTGGCCACCGGTTGACGGACTCCCGGTAGGCTTTTGTTCATTTTTCGGAAGTAAAGGAGTCGCCATGCAATCCTCCAGTCAATTTCTCGAACGTTTGGGTATCCGCCATCCCATCATTCAAGCACCCATGGCGGGCGTTGCCACACCTGCATTGGCGGCGGCGGTTTCCAATGCCGGTGGCCTGGGGTCCCTGGGGATCGGGGCCAGTAACGCTGCCAAGGCCCGGCAGGTGATCGAAGAGATCCGGGCGCTGACTGAACGACCGTTCAATGTAAATCTGTTCTGTCATGCGCCAGCCCGTCGAGACGCGAAAGCCGAGGCTGCCTGGCTTCACTATCTTGCGCCGCTGTTCGCCGAGGTCGGCGCGGAAGTACCCGACACCCTCGATGAAATCTACACGTCCTTTCTCGAGGACAGCGATACCTTCGAGATGCTGCTCGACCTCAAGCCCGCCGTAGTCAGCTTTCATTTCGGCCTGCCTTCACGCGAGCGTATCGACGCACTGCGCGAGGCAGGTATCTACATGATGGCAACGGCCACCTGTCTTCATGAGGCCAGAAGAATAGAAGAAGCAGGAATCGATGCCATCGTGGCCCAGGGTATCGAGGCCGGCGGGCATCGAGGCATGTTCGATCCCAAGGCAACGGACGAGGGCCTGAGCACGATGGTGCTTGTGCGTCTGCTGTTGCAGCACACGAGGCTCCCTGTTATCGCCGCAGGCGGCATCATGGATGGTCAGGGCGTGAAATCCGTGCTGGAACTCGGTGCGGCGGCCGCCCAGCTTGGCACGGCGTTCGTCTTGTGCCCGGAGTCCTCGGCGAATGACGCCTATCGCGAGAACCTGAAAAGCGAACGAGCCACACAGACACACCTGACCAGGGTTCTATCCGGGCGAGCCGCCCGGGGCATGACCAATCGTCTGATCTCGTTCGGTGAAGCAGAGGGCAGTCCGTCTCCCGCGGACTATCCGGTCGCCTATGACGCGACCAAGCGGCTCAATGCGGCCGCCACCAAGCACGGGAACCATGAATTTGCCGCCCAGTGGGCCGGACAAGGCGCACCCTTGGCCCGGGAGCTGCCCGCAGCGGAGCTGATGGCGCAGCTTGTAAAGGAGAGAGGTGCAAGCTCGAACGAGGCGGATTGACGATGGCTTCAAACCTGCCGCTCTAGTTCGCCCTGGAAATTACGCTTCCCCGCCAGCTGAAGTCCACCGGACGTAGGCACTGATCTCCTGAGTGGAAGTGGGCCCAAAGCTCGGCATAGCGTTGGCCGGTAACCGGGTGGCACTCCCGAGGCAGCAGTTCCGCCAGCGGCTTGAGCACGAAGGCGCGGCGTAGAATATCCTCATGGGGTAAGCTTACTCCATCGATGACACCAGCAAGGTCGCCCACGCTGAGTAGATCGATATCCAGGGTCACCGGGCCTTTATCGGTTCGGCCATTGGTCCGCTCCACGTTCTTGCACCACGCTTTCAAATCGCCGACGGAAGCCTGGCTTTCGAAGGCACCACCAGATTATGGACAGCATGGCGCGCTTCGGTGGCCATGTAGTCGTCTTCAGACGTGATTTCGAACTGGCCGCTGAAAATTCGGGAAATACGCAACTCGCCGAACTCGGCTTCCAGGGCGTCCAGGCAGGTCTTGATGTGATGTTCTCGATCGACATGGCTGCCGATGCCAACGATGACTTGCGCCATTAGCGCTGGCCGCGCTCGATACGTACCCCGACGGCGGTGGCTTGGCTTACGGCGCCAGGCTTGCGTAGGGTCAGGCGCAGCCAGGAGATGTTGAACTCCTGACGCAACAGGGCAGCCAGCCGCTCGGCGAAGGTTTCCACCAGTTCGAAATGACTGGCCCTGGCGAACTCATCGATGCGAGTGCTGATGGCCGCATAGTCCAGAGCCTTGGACAGGTCGTCGTTTTCTGCAGCAGGGCGGATGTCGGTTGCCAGTTCCAGATCCAGCACCAGAAGCTGACGAATGCTGCGCTCCCAGTCGTAGGCTCCAATGACGGTCTCGACCCGCAATCCCTCGATCAGCACGCAATCCATGACGCTTCCCTGAAAATGTATGATTTTTCGATTCTACGGCAGCGAGCTGGCAGAATCATGATTCCGCTTTGTTAGCGAAGATCTTATGTCGTTTTCCTCGCTTGCTACGTCTGCCGCGCTGCAGGCCATCTTTTTAATGGCAATGGGCTATCTCTGTGCTGCCTGTCTGGGGGCAGTATGGCTATGCCGTCTGGCAGGCGTCACAGACCCGCGCTTGAGAGGCTCTCGCAACCCGGGATTTTCCAATGTGCTGCGACTGTATGGCAAGCGACTGGCGCTGGCGACACTGGCCTTCGATGCCCTCAAGGGCATGCCGGCATTATGGTTGGCCAAGAACAGCGGGCTGCCGATCTGGGTTCAGGGGCTGGTGGGTTTCAGCGTGCTACTAGGGCATAGCTATCCTGTCTGGCATCGTTTCCGGGGAGGCAAGGCGGTCGCCAGCGCCTTCGGCGTGCTGCTGGTACTGACACCCCCGGTGGCCCTGATATGCGCCGCCTGCTGGACACTGCTTGCCTGGCGGGTGCGTACCGCCGCGATCGCCTCCCTTGCCAGCGCTGCCCTGGCGCCCTTGGCAAGCGTCTGGCTTGCTCACGACTATGTATGGGTCATCATCGCTTTCACGCTGCTGGTGCTGGTGCGCCATGTCTGGAACATTCAGCGGCTGGGGGAGGGGAGTGAACCGAGATTCCCGGGCGGCTAGGCTTTGCCCGAAAAGTACCTGCGCTCGCTGACTTTTCAGATAAAACCTGGTTTTTGTGCGATCAAGCAGCCGGGACTGCTAGGCTATCCAGCGGCCAACGGGGTACCGCTTTCATGGCAGAGTCGTCACGTTCTCCCGCCAGCAGGCGCTGCGCGCCCACATAGGCGATCATTGCCCCGTTGTCGGTACAAAAACGTCCGCGCGGATAGTAGGCCCGAGCGCCGCGCTTGCCTACTTCGATGGCCAGGCGTTCGCGCAGTCGCGTATTGGCGCTGACGCCGCCGGCTACCACCAGGCGCTTAAGCCCCGTCTGATCCAGCGCGCGCCGACACTTGATGACCAGCGTATCCACGACCGCATCTTCAAAGGCGCGGGCAACGTCTGCACGCCCTTGTTCATTGAGTTCGCCGATACTGCGCAGGCCATTGACGGTGGTGAGAGTGTGAGTCTTGAGGCCGGAGAAGCTGAAATCGAGCCCAGGGCGATCGGTCATCGGGCGCGGGAAGCGGAAGCGTTTCGGATCGCCTTGCTGAGCGAGACGCGCTACCTCCGGGCCACCCGGATAGGCAAGCTCGAGCATCTTGGCAGCCTTGTCGAAGGCTTCGCCGGCGGCGTCATCCACGGACTCGCCCAGCAATCGATACTGACCCAGACCTTGCACTGCCACCAGCTGGGTGTGGCCGCCGGACACTAGCAGCGCGACGAAGGGGAACTCGGGCGGTTCATCTTCGAGCATGGGGGCGAGCAGGTGTCCTTCCATGTGATGCACCCCGAGTACCGGAATGGATAGGGCTTTGGCCATGCCGTGAGCCGTGGATGCGCCAACCATCAGGGCGCCAACCAGACCGGGCCCGGCAGTATAGGCAATGCCGTCGAGATCGCGTCGAGCGAGCCCTGCCTCATCGAGCACTTGCTGAACCAAGGGCAGCAGTTTGCGGGTATGATCCCGGGAGGCCAGCTCAGGAACCACGCCGCCATAGTCGGCGTGCATAACGATCTGGCTGTAAAGAGCATCCGCTAGTAGTCCGTGATCCGTATCAAAAAGTGCGACACCGGTTTCGTCGCAGGAGGTCTCGATCCCCAGTACGCGCATCGTGTTGGCTCTTAGGTTCTTGAAAACGCCTATGGTACGGCTTTTGGACTGCAGCCGGCAGGGGTGTGGGCAAATCGATTTGCAAAGCATCATGGCGAGGACTAAAATACTCTGCTCTGCAAAACTGGGTCGTGTATCCCGGTGTCGATGTATCATTCTTTGCATCTGTATTTGTCGTCTGCTGCTTCGGTAGTCGAGAACATATAATGTCAAGCGGCGCCCAACTGATGCACGTCAAACCGAACTCATGATTTCAAGGTAGGTGAGTGCTTAATGCCTTCTGTCAAAGTACGCGATAACGAGCCGTTCGACGTCGCTTTGCGCCGTTTCAAGCGTTCCTGCGAGAAAGCCGGTGTACTGTCTGAAGTACGTCGTCGCGAGAACTACGAAAAGCCGACTGCGGTACGCAAGCGTAAAGCGGCGGCAGCGGTCAAGCGTCACGCGAAGAAGCTGCAGCGTGAGCGTAAGCGTTTCGAACGGATGTATTGATCCGTACTGGGGGTAGCTTGCTACCTCAGAGGGATGCCAAGCGGCTACCATTCGGTGGCCGTTTGTTTTTGTAAGTACGCTTTTTTCACGCCTCCCTTTTCACGCCTTTCGGGTTCTCCTAAGCCTATGGCTGGCCAGATTCCTCAAAGCTTCATCGACGATCTACTTGCCCGTATCGACGTGGTCGAGGTCGTGAGTGATCGGGTGCAGTTGAAAAAGTCAGGCCGTAACTACACCGGGCTCTGTCCTTTTCACCAGGAAAAATCACCGTCGTTCTCTGTCAGTCAAGACAAACAGTTCTATCACTGTTTTGGCTGTGGGGTAGGCGGTAATGCCCTGCGCTTTCTGATGGAGTACGACAATTTGCCTTTTCCCGAGGCAGTGGAACAGCTCGCGTCCCGCCTGGGGCTCGAGGTTCCCCGAGAGGGCGCCGACGATCCTCGGGTTCAAGAGCGCGAGAAGAAGCGCAAGGAAGGCGTCAATCTGCTCGAGTTGGCGGCAAGCTTTTTTCGTGAGCGTTTGCCCATGGCGGAAGGCAAGGAGGCGCGCTCCTATCTGGAGCAGCGCGGGCTATCACAGGATGTGCTCAAGGATTTTGGCGTAGGCTATGCGCCGTCTGCCTGGGATGCGCTCAAGCGGCATCTTGTAGGACAGGGTGTTTCCGAAACAGTGCAGGTTGAATATGGCCTGCTGGTACAGCATGAAGATAGCGGGCGCAGCTACGATCGTTTTCGCGATCGGGTGATGTTTCCGATCAGGGATTTCAAGGGGCGCACGATTGCGTTTGGCGGCCGCGTACTGGGAGATGCCAAACCCAAGTATCTCAACTCTCCGGAAACGCCGGTTTTTCATAAGGGACGAGAGCTTTACGGTCTTTATGAGGCGCGTAAGGCCAACCGGCAGCTCGAGCGCTTGGTGATCGTCGAAGGGTACATGGATGTGGTGGCCCTAGCGCAGTTCGGTATCCGCAATGCGGTAGCGACCTTGGGCACCTCTACCAGCGAAGAGCATCTCAAGCGTCTGTTTCGACTGGTCAATGAAGTCGTGTTCTGTTTCGATGGCGACAATGCGGGACGGCAGGCGGCACTGCGCGCACTGGACACGGTATTGCCTCAGATGATCGACGGTCGCCAGGCACGTTTCCTGTTTCTACCGGAAGGAGAAGACCCGGATACGCTTGTTCGACGCGAAGGTTCTGACGCTTTCAACGATCGCATCACCTGTGCCAGCCCCTTGTCGGAGTTTCTGTTCGATCAGGCCGCAAAAGGGCGCAACTTGCAGCAGGTCGAAGATCGTGAGCGTTTCGTCAGTCGCGTGCTCACCTCCTTGGGTCAGCTTCCGGAGGGTGTTCTCAAGTCATTGTTGTTGCGAGAACTCTCCAACCGGACCGGCGTCGAACAGAGTCGTTTTCAAGCGCTTCTAGAGGCTAAGGAAACACCCAGGAAGCAGGCTCTGAGTGACATGAAAGCGTCGGCTACGGGCACTTCTCATGAGTCCCAGGCCAGTGCATCCTCGGCGACTGGGCGACAACGTGAACGTAATGGGCCGCTGAGTCTCATGGCCCGCACCTTGCAGTTGTTGTTATATGAGCCAGAATTGGTAGAGCGTTTGCCGGATACGTTGGACTGGTGCATCGACAAAGACGATGGTGCGCTATGCTGTGAGGTGATCCGATTACTGCGAGCAGGGCGGTATCGTAGCTCTCAAGTCTTGCTCGCGCATTTTCACGGGACTCATGAAGGCAGCCGTCTGGAAACATTGGCGCAACGCGAACTGTTGATACCGAAAGCTGCCAGGGCAGCGGAGCTGGATGGACTGATCGAGTACTTCAAGCGGCATTTATACCGCAGTTCTCCGCAAAATGAATATGACACATTGCTGGCCAGGGAAAAGGACGGCGAGAAACTATCCAGGGAAGAGAAACAGCGTTTGATGAAATTGTTGATGCTGCTGAAAGGTAACGATGCAGGCGAGCATTGAATGGGTTGAATTATGCTTGATCGCCACCATCTAAAGGCAATATTGATAAACGCAACTGATCAAATTAACACACCTGGATGAAGGTGCAAACAGGATACTGGTGGGCTGGTTATGTTAGCCGCTATAATTCGCGGCTAATCGAATTCTGGCTATTGGTTCATCCGGGTGTTTCATTCCTCTTCGTCGAGATAGGGTCTCTATGGCTGGAAATGCGCAACAGCAATCGCGTTTGAAGGAGTTGATCGCACGGGGCAAGGAGCAAGGGTATCTAACCTACTCCGAGGTCAACGATCATCTTCCCGAGGATATCGCCGATCCGGATCAAGTAGAAGACATCATCGGCATGATCAACGACATGGGAATCAGTGTCGTTGAAGTAGCCCCTGATGAAGACACGTTGATGATGTCCGATCAATCCACCGACGAGCAGGCCGCCGAGGAAGCCGTGGCGGCATTGGCTGCGGTGGAAAGCGATGTCGGCCGGACGACGGATCCGGTGCGCATGTACATGCGCGAAATGGGTACCGTGGAGCTGCTGACGCGAGAAGGCGAGATCGCGATCGCCAAGCGTATCGAAGAAGGCACTCGGGAAGTGATGTCCGCGCTGGCCTATCTGCCCGGTGCGGTGGAATCCATTCTCGACGCCTATGACGCCACTCAGGACGAAGAGGCGCCGGGGCGTCTATCGGATCTGTTCTCCGGGTTCATCGATCCCGACGAAGGTATCCCGGGGGTTGCCGAGGCCGAGGTGCCGGAAGAAGAACCCGTTGCCAGCGATGAGGACGCGGAAGGTGACGAGGATGCCGAGGACGATGAGGAAGCCGAAGAAGAGAGTGTCGGCGGTCCCGATCCAGAAGAGGCCAAGGCGCGTTTCGAGCAGATTCGCGAGCAGAATGCCGCAACCAAAGCCGCTTTCGAGAAACATGGGCCCAAGTCGCCGGAAGGGCGTGCGGAGCAGACACGTTTAGCCGAGCTGTTCTCCCCTATCAAATTGGTACCCAAGCACTTCGAACGGCTGGTTGGTCAGGTGCGTATCAGCGTCGATCAGGTGCGGACGCAGGAAAAGACGATCCTTCAAGTTTTTGTCAAGCGAGGCAAGGTGCCACGCAAGACCTTCATCAAGTCATTTCCGGGTAATGAATCCAACGCGGAGTGGCTTGATGAATTCCTGGCCAAGAACACCAAGCATGCCGATAAGCTCGAGGTGTTTCGTGATGATATCAAGCGCGCTCAACGCAAGATTGCGTTCGAAGAGCAATTGAGTCAATTGACCGTCGCCGAAATCAAGGAAGTCAATCGCCGCTTGTCCATTGGTGAAGCCAAGGCGCGCCGAGCCAAGAAGGAGATGGTCGAGGCCAACCTGCGCCTGGTGATCTCGATTGCCAAGAAATACACAAATCGGGGGCTGCAGTTCCTTGACCTGATTCAGGAAGGCAACATCGGTCTGATGAAGGCGGTGGATAAATTTGAATACCGGCGGGGCTACAAGTTCTCCACCTATGCCACCTGGTGGATTCGTCAGGCGATTACCCGCTCGATTGCGGATCAGGCCCGCACCATTCGTATTCCGGTGCACATGATCGAGACCATCAACAAGCTCAATCGTGTGTCTCGTCAAATGCTGCAGGAGATGGGGCGCGAACCCACTCCGGAAGAACTTGGCGAGCGCCTTGAAATGCCTGAGGACAAAGTGCGCAAGGTGCTCAAGATCGCCAAGGAGCCGATTTCCATGGAAACGCCCATCGGTGATGACGATGACTCGCATCTGGGGGATTTCATCGAAGATGGCTCCATGCTGCTGCCTATCGATTCCGCCACCGGCGAGGGCCTGATAGAGGCGACCCGTAACGTGCTAGGCGGCTTGACTGCTCGGGAAGCCAAGGTGTTGCGCATGCGTTTCGGCATCGATATGAATACCGATCACACCCTCGAGGAGGTCGGCAAACAGTTTGACGTGACCCGCGAACGTATTCGTCAGATCGAAGCCAAGGCGCTGCGTAAACTGCGTCATCCCTCCCGCTCCGAACCGCTGCGCTCTTTTCTCGACGAGTAGGTTAAAAAGAGCACAGACTTCTGAATTCAGGGCTTGAAGTGGATATAAAACGACACCGCCCGCGGATAAAACCGCGGGCGGTGTCGTTGGTGCTGCCATTGGCTTTTCATGTCAAGGACAGCAAAACCGTTCAAAACGTCAACGGGCTACCGACGCGCGTTGCCAGCGACGAATCAGTAACACGAGTTCGAACATGGCGATCAGCAGTAAGGTATAGCCGAACAGCTCGGCGGTCTCTTCGACTGCGTCCTTGAAAATACGCAGGTAGTGCTCACCGAGAACGGCTTTCCACATCTCGCTTCTGCCAAAAAGCCTGGAAAAGACATAGACCGTTAGAAAACCGGCAGCGAACATGCCGAAAGCGAAGGTATTGGCCAAGCGTTCCATTTGAAGGGCAAAGGTTTTTCGCTTGCGAATCACCATGAATAAAATGGGTATTGCGAGTAAACCAACCAGCATTTGCCAGGCACCATCGAAGACATGCTTGTCGAGCCAGGTGTCTTGTTCTCGAATGAGCGATGCGCCCAGTAAACCAATCAGCAGCAAGCTCACCTGAGACACAAGGGTTCGATCGATCATCCTTGCAACGATGGCCAATACTATCGCCATCAGCAAAAACAGCGACTGCGCTATTTCAGTAATGCCGTACTCTGTGAAACGACCTCCGGCCCGGGAAGCGGTTTCGTAAAATACGCCCTGCATCACGGCGGTGACCAGAAGAATGTAGGTGATGCCACGTAGGCACAGGAAGCGAAAGCCTATCTGGCCCGGAAAAGATGTTGGGGTCATTCGAGTCCTTTCGATACTAACTAGTTAGCGAGCTATTTTACCCCAGTCGCTGCACAACTTCTTTAAATACTTAGTGCGGATAATCACTGTGGCGCTGGGCTTCTTCCACCAGCCAATCGTGTACGACGCGTACTCGCCGATCGTCCAACGCGCCTTGAGAATAGACGATGCCATAGCGTTTATCCGTTGCGACCCGCTGCGAAAGAGGGGCGATCAGCGCGCCGGTCTTGAGTTCGTTGGTGATCAGAGTGCGCCGTGCGATGGCCACCCCCATGCCGGCGATGGCGGCATCAATGGTCAGCTGGTTGCGATTGAAGGTATAGCCGCGACGCAGATTGATCGGTGGGGCCTTGATGGCATTTAGATAGTGCTCCCATTCCGCGTAATCGTGACTACCCCGCCAGGCGGTAACATCATGCAATAGAGGATACCAGGCGAGATCTTCGGGTCGAGTGAGAGGCGGTTTACCGCGCAGTAGTGAAGGCGCGCAAACCGGAAAGATTACTTCGTCCATCAACGGCGTAATATGAAACCCGGGATAGCGTCCATCGTTGAGATCCAGCGCCAGATCGAACTCACCGGCCCGCAGCGAAATATTGCTGTCTTCGGCAATGATACGCAGCTCGATGTCAGGAAAACGAGCCTGTAGCCGAGGCAGGCGTGGCATCAACCATTTGTCGAGAAAGGAGGGCACCGAGCGCAGCCGCAGCACGCCGCTCATGACGCCGCTGCGCAAGCGACGCACTTCCTGTCCCACGGATTGATAGGCCTCATCGACCACCGCCGCCAAGCGGCGCCCTTCATCGGTCAGTTCCAGCTGGCGCGGCAAGCGACGGAACAACTTGAATCCCAAGCGCTCTTCGAGCTGCTTGATCTGTTGACTCACCGCCCCAGTGGTTACGTGTAGTTCCTCCGCGGCACGGGTGAAGGAGAGATGATGGGCGCTGACCGCAAAAACCTTTAGCCAGGCATGGGTTTGACCATTGAGAGAACGGTTCATGGTTTAGCGGTGGTGAAGCGCAGTAATGAAACACGCATTTTTATGCCCATATTTGAATTTCTAATGGTATTGAGCCCAGCGTCTGACGTTTTCACTATAGCTATACTAAACTGTTGGTCAGTTATTTTCGATTGCCTTAACGCGTTGACCTGGGCAGGCTGGAACTAAATTCCACAATTAGCCGAGTTGTCTCAGTCAGCCTGTTCTGCAGGTTCGATTTCCGATGTACATCGGCGACAAAGGTGAGGAAAGTATCATGGCTATCAGCGTATTCGACCTTTTCAAGATCGGTATCGGCCCGTCCAGTTCACATACCGTGGGGCCGATGCGGGCAGCTCACGACTTCGTCGAAGAGCTGCGTGAACGGGACATGCTCGAGCGAGTGGCTCGCGTCGAGGTGCAGCTTTATGGGTCGTTGTCCGCCACGGGCATCGGGCACGGCACTGATCGTGCCATCATCATGGGTTTGATGGGAGAGCGTCCGGACGTCATCGATCCCGCCATCATCAATCCCTGTATCGAAGAACTTCTCGAGGCCCAGACCCTGATGTTGGACGGTCGGCTAGCGGTAGCTTTCGTCTGGGCGCGAGACATGCAGCTACTCGAAGAGAATCTGCCTCATCATCCCAATGCCATGCGTTTGATCGCCCATGGTCACAACGAAGAGCTTTACCGCAATACCTATTATTCCGTAGGCGGTGGCTTCGTCATCAATGACGAACAGGCACAGGCCGGGGAGCTGGACACGGATACGACGGTCTTGCCCTACAATTTCAATAATGCGGAAGAACTGCTGGCCATGTGTCGTAAGCACAACATGCGTATCAGCGAGATCATGCTGGAGAACGAAAAAGTCTGGCGAGACGAGGATGAGATTCGCCGCGAGCTGTGGCGTATCTGGGAGGCCATGAAGGCCTGCGTCGATCATGGCGTGCAACAAGAGGGTGTTCTGCCAGGCGGTCTCAACGTCAAGCGCCGGGCCAAGCAGCTGCATCAGCGCCTGCAAAACGTCGAAGAGAGCCCAAGTCTGATTACCTCTACCTTTTCGGCCATGGATTGGGTCAACGTCTTTGCCTTGGCGGTCAACGAAGAGAACGCCGCTGGCGATCGTATGGTCACCGCGCCCACCAACGGTGCAGCCGGCATCATTCCGGCAGTGCTGCACTACTATATGAAGTTTCAACCTGACGCCTGTGAGCGAGACGTGGTCGAGTTCCTGCTGGCCGCAGGAGCCGTGGGCGTTCTGTGCAAGAAAAATGCCTCGATTTCCGGCGCCGAAGTGGGCTGTCAGGGCGAGGTGGGTTCCGCCTGCGCCATGGCGGCGGCAGGATTGGCAGAAGTCATGGGCGGGTCTCCCGGGCAGGTCGAAAACGCTGCGGAAATTGGGCTGGAGCACAATCTGGGACTGACCTGCGATCCGGTGGGCGGCCTGGTTCAGGTTCCCTGCATTGAGCGCAATGCCATGGCGTCGATGAAAGCGATCAATGCCGCTCAAATGGCGCTTAGAGGTGATGGGGAGCATTTCATTTCCCTGGACAAGGTCATCCGGACCATGCGCGATACCGGTCGTGACATGCAGGATAAGTACAAGGAAACCTCTCGCGGGGGGCTAGCGGTCAACACCATCGAGTGTTGATTAGACAAAATTGCTAAATAAAGGCGCTCCGAAGAGCGTCTTTTTTAATGCTTTAGGCTTATTTTTGGCACTGGTGATACGATGCTGCTGGATGGGCGTAGAATGGCTGACAAAAAGTTGCTGAAGTATTGTCAAGCGACCATAAAAATTACATAAGCTATTTGGCGGCCTAAGCAGGTAATTCAAATACCTCGTGAATTCTAGACTCGGGATGAAGGTTCCCTATTGCCAATCAAGACGAGGAAGGTTTGATCGTGGAAAAAGAAGACAGCTGTATCGTTCGGCTTTTCAGCAACTATTGCACTCTATCGGAAGAGGACAAGCGCTTGCTGCACAGGCTCGAGGAGAGTCCAGTCGAGGTGCAAGCCGGTCAAACACTGTGGAAGGAGGGCGATAAGGCGACGGAATTTTGCACGATTAGCAAGGGGTGGGCCTACGCTTTCCGCAACATGGGAGACGGCAGCCGTCAGATTCTCGAGCTGTATCTCCCCGGGGATATCATCGGCATGCGTGAATTCGCCTTTTCCCAGCGGCTCACCGGACTCGCAATGATCGATGACGGCGTGATCTGTCATTTTCCCCATCATCGCTTGATGGAAGTTTTCCGCACCTCCACTAAGCTGACTGCAGTGTTGTTTGCCATCGTCAGCCGCCAACAGGCACTGCTGACCGAGCGCCTGGTCAATCTGGCCCGGCGCTCGGCACAGCAGCGTCTGGCGCATTTTATTTATGAAATGTATGAGCGCCTTAATCAGACCTGTGCGGTCAACGGCGGACATTTCCGGCTGCCTCTTTCTCAGGAGCAGATCGGTGATGCCTTGGGATTGAGTTCAGTGCACGTCAGTCGTACCTTCAGCAGCCTGCGGGAACAAAAGCTGGTGCTGCGAGAGCGTCATCGTGTGTGCTTGCCGGATCCTCAGGCGTTGGCGAAAGTAGCGGAATTTGACAATCGCTATCTCAATGACAGCCTAAGGCCGCTTTTCGACGATTCTGAGCGACAGGAGCGCCAGAACGAGTCCAGTAGTCTGGCCACCAAATAAGCCCGATACCGCTCGAGGTGTCGTCAGCTTCTCAACAGTCGCCAGTAAACTCCTGCCTGTCCTTCGGGAGCCATTACCGGATCGACCGGGTTGTATTGTTCAAATAATGTTTTCGCCTACACTAGAGAACGATTCGGAGCGATCAGCGATTACCCGAATCCATTTGACGTTCGTTCAATCCGTCCATTAGGAGTCGCCATGAAATCCCGTGCTGCCATTGCCCTGGAAGCCGGTAAGCCTTTGGAGCTTGCTGAAATCGATGTTGAAGGCCCCAAAGCGGGTGAGGTACTGGTACGCATCGTTGCCACCAGCGTATGCCATACCGATGCCTACACCTTATCCGGCGCCGATCCGGAAGGGCTTTTCCCCTCTGTGCTTGGCCACGAGGGCGCCGGAGTCGTGGAGGAAGTCGGCGAAGGTGTGACCAGCGTGCAGCCTGGCGATCATGTGATCCCGCTCTACACTGCGGAATGCGGCAAGTGCAAGTTCTGCCTATCCGGCAAGACCAACTTATGTAGCGCCGTGCGCGCAACCCAAGGTCAGGGCCTGATGCCGGACGGCACCACGCGTTTCTCCTTTGAGGGCAAGAAGCTTCATCATTACATGGGCTGCTCGACTTTCTCTGAATACACCGTGGTACCTGAAGTCTCTCTGGCGAAGGTCTCCAAGGAAGCGCCCATGGACAAGATCTGTCTTCTGGGCTGCGGGGTGACCACCGGTATCGGCGCAGTGCGCAATACCGCCAAGGTCGAGCCGGGTTCGACGGTTGCTGTGTTCGGCCTCGGTGCCATCGGTTTGGCGGTCATCCAGGGGGCGCAGATTGCCAAGGCCGAGCGCATCATCGCCATCGATGTCAATCCGGACAAGTTCGAGCTGGCTCGTAAGTTCGGCGCTACCGAGTTCGTCAACCCCAAGGACTATAGCGATCCCATTCAACAAGTTCTCATCGATATGACCGATGGCGGCGTAGATTACTCCTTTGAGTGCATCGGCAATGTCAATGTCATGCGCTCGGCCCTGGAGTGCTGTCACAAGGGCTGGGGCGAATCGATCATCATCGGCGTGGCCGGCGCCGGCGAGGAGATATGCACGCGTCCGTTCCAGCTGGTCACTGGCCGAGTCTGGAAAGGCTCTGCCTTCGGCGGCGTAAAAGGGCGTAGCGAATTGCCCGGCTACGTTGAGGACTACATGAACGGTAAGGTCAAGATCGATGAGTTCATTACTCAGAATATGGCCTTCGAGCAGATCAACGAAGCCTTCGATCTGCTGCATCAGGGCAAGAGCATTCGCAGCGTGCTGAGTTATTAACAAGCGCCTGCAACCGAACAGCGAGTATTTCGATCAAGGAGTCGTTCATGAGCATGTCCGAAACCCTAGAGCAGGTGTCCGCCAACAAGTGTTTCGGTGGTTGGCTCAAGCGCTACAAACATCACGCCCGAGCGCTTGATTGCGAAATGACCTTTTCGATCTATCTGCCGCCCCAGGCAGAGCAGGGCAAGGTGCCGCTGCTGTGGTGGCTTTCAGGCCTGACCTGTACTGATGAGAACTTCATGCAGAAGGCAGGGGCACAGCGCGTGGCCGCGGAGCTTGGCATGGCGATCGTCTGTCCGGATACCAGTCCGCGAGGGCTGGATCTGCCCGGCGAGCACGATAGTTACGATTTCGGCTCCGGGGCCGGTTTCTATGTCAATGCGACACAAAAGCCCTGGTCTAAGCACTATCGCATGTACGATTACGTCAATGAGGAGTTGGCTTCAGTCGTACGCCAGCACTTCCCGGTCAACGGGCGCGAGTCCATCAGTGGGCACTCCATGGGCGGTCATGGCGCTTTGATCATGGCGCTGCGCCAGCCGGGGCGTTTTGCCTCGGTATCGGCGTTTTCTCCGGTAGTCAATCCTAGCGAAGTGCCCTGGGGGCAAAAGGCGTTCAGCAATTATCTAGGGGACGATCGCGGCAAGTGGACCCAGTACGATGCCTGCGAGCTGGTCGCCAAAGGCGCTTCTCGGCAGCCGCTGTTCATCGATCAGGGCGAGGACGATAACTTTCTCGAAGAGCAGTTGAAGCCAGAGAATCTTGAAGCTGCCTGTGAGAAACGCGATCATCCTCTGACATTGAGGCGTCAGCCTGGTTACGATCACAGCTACTTTTTCATCGCCACCTTCATCGAAGAGCATCTGCGCTATCATGCCAAGCATCTCAAGATAGCCTGACATCAATAGACGCAAAGCCGACTTGCACGCAAACGACGCTCCTGCTTTCAGGAGCGTCGTTTTTCATGGTGCTTTTTGAGTTGAAAACGACATTCATAGGCTCATTAGCGACACGGCTGCCTCAAAACTTCTCATTCTTATCAAAAAAATGAAATTTTGATGGCGCAAAACGACATGGCCCTTACAGTGAATATTGAGATCGGCATGATCAAATAGCGACACCCAATCACAATAAGACCCTCATTGATCAAATAGAGGGCAACACCTCAAGAGAGGGGCCTATGACGACGCCTACCGTGACGAAGGCAGCACCCGCAGCTCCCAAGACCGCCACTCCCCAGACCCTCGGTTTCTTACTGCTGGACAACTTCACGCTGATTTCGCTGGCATCCGCCATCGAACCCCTGCGCATGGCCAATCAGCTTGCGGGTCGCGAGCTGTATCGCTGGTATACCTTGAGTCAGGATGGCCTGCCGATCCATGCAAGTGACGGTGTACAGGTGACGCCGGATGCGTCCATTGCCATTCCCCTGACCCTGGACTGGGTGGTGGTATGTGGTGGCGTGGGCGCCAATCGAAGCATCAGCCGGGAACACGTCAGCTGGCTGCAGTCCCAGACACGACAGCTACGTCGCATGGGAGCGGTATGCACCGGCAGCTGGGCCCTGGCCCGGGCTGGACTGCTTGATGGTTTCGAAGCAAGCGTTCATTGGGAATGTCTGGCCGCCATGAAGGAAGCGTTTCCCCGCATTGCACTCTCTGCTCGACTCTTTTCCATCGACCGTAACCGCTTCACTGCTTCAGGCGGTACCGCGCCCCTGGATATGATGCTCACCTTGATTGGGCGTGATCATGGCCATGACCTGTCTGCGGCGATTTCCGAGATGTTCATTTACGAGCGCGTACGTAACGAGCAAGATCATCAGCGCATGCCGCTCAAACATATGTTGGGCACTACCCAGCCCAAGTTGCTCGAGATCGTCGCATTGATGGAGGCCAATCTAGAGGAGCCCATCGGGTTCGATGAATTGGCAGCCTATGTCGACATTTCGCGCCGTCAGCTGGAGCGGCTGTTTCAAAAGTATCTGCATTGTTCGCCATCACGCTACTATCTGCGTCTGCGGCTTACCCGTGCGCGGCAATTCTTGAAGCAGACGTCGATGCCGATCATCGACGTGGCATCCGCCTGTGGTTTCGTCTCCACGCCGCACTTCTCGAAGTGCTATCGCGAATTTTATGGCGTGCCGCCTCGGCAAGAACGTCTGTATACACGCTCGGGTCGTGAACTTCAGGATGAGCAAGGGAGGTTGGCGGTGGTGCCGGACATGTTAGAAAAAGAACCTATTTCGAGGGCAGTCGCGGCGCTCGCCAGTGCGCGGGGCGAGTCAACCTATGCGAGCGTGCCGTTGAGATAAACGGAAGTTAAGTCTATCAAGCGGTTCTTGATGCCGTCTTTCCGCCAGGGGAGGCGGCATTGTTATACTGGGTCATTTCACAAATATAGAGAAACCGCATGACCCAGGATTGGCCGCGTCGGCTACTGCGCTACACACTGATTGCCATTGTTGGCTTTGTGGCCCTTTCCGTATTACTGGTAATGATCTTTCGAGTGGTGCCGGTATTCGGTTCCATGGTGATGGTCGAGCGCAAGGTGCAGTCCTGGATATCGGGAGAATCCCTGAATATTCGCCAGGACTGGGCTTCCTGGAGCAACTTGTCCGATCAGGCCAAGATTGCCGTGATTGCGGCAGAAGATCAGAAGTTTCCCGCTCACCATGGTTTCGATCTGGGCCAGCTGCGTAAGGCCGTATCTGCCTGGCGATCCGGCAATAGCCTGCGCGGTGCCAGTACTATCAGCCAGCAGACCGCCAAGAATCTATTTCTGTGGACGGGGCGTAATTGGCTACGCAAGGGTTTGGAGGCATGGTTTACCCTGCTCATCGAGCTGCTGTGGCCCAAGGAGCGCATCCTCGAGGTCTATCTCAACATCGTCGAGTGGGATAGCGGCGTATTCGGTCTGGAAGCCGCGGCACGGCATTATTTTGGTGTTTCCGGGGCGAATTTGAGCGCCTCCCAGGCGAGTTATCTGGCCGCCATCCTGCCCAATCCTCGGCAGTGGAGTGCATCCAATCCTTCTCCCTACATCCAGCAGCGAAGCCAGTGGATTCGCAGGCAAATGCGCCAGCTGGGCGGAACCCGCTATCTTGAGCGTCTGTAGTCGCTATCTATTGTTGGCTATTGTTGGCTATTGTTGGCGCCCTGATGGCGGCTTCATTTGATAAGAAGACGTCCATGCTAGCGGGATACGTTCGCCGCATCGTGTAATCTTGATAACGAGTCATCAAGCCCCGAACACAGAGCTTCGAGGGCCGGACGGGCATAGTAGAATCCTTGCTGGCGAGTAATGCCCTGATGTGTCAGCCAGATTGCCTCAGCCTGGGTCTCCACCCCTTCGGCGATCAGACCAATGCACAGTTCTTGGGCCATCAGCACGAGGGACTTGATCAGGGTCTGGCGGCGGGTGTCTTGGTTGCAGCCCATGATCAGTTCGCGATCGATCTTGAGTTTGTCAGGCTGTAGATCGGTGAGCAGATCGAGATTGGCGTAGCCGGTACCAAAGTCGTCGATGGCGGTGGTAAACCCCATGCTGCGATAGGTATCGATGATGTTGCGCAGATGCTGACGATCCGCGACCCGCTCGGTCTCGGTGATCTCGAAGATCAGGCGCTCCGTGGGCCAGCCAACCTGGGCTGATACTTCTAGAGTCGCCTGTATGCAAGCCTCGGGATCATAGACGGCGTTGGGCAAGAAGTTGATCGATAGCGCTTCTTGCATGCCCAGGGCGCTGGCCAGTTCGATAGCGCGTACCCGGCAGGCCTGATCGAAGCGATACAGCAACTCCGGAGTGACCTGGGACAAAATGCTGTAGGCGGATTCTCCTTGAACGCCGCGCACCAATGCTTCATAGGCAACGATGCGCGCCCGCTGCGTATCAACGATGGGCTGAAATGCCATGGTGAAGTCGAAGGGCAGGTCGCCGTCGCAACGACCGCAGCGCGCCTTGACGCGAGCACAATGGGGCATGAGTGTTCTCTTGATCCTTTACCGCTAGAGGCTTGTTGCCATCCAGTCTCTGTTTTATCGGTAGCGGTTCAGCATACTTAAGATCTTTTCTACACAAAGGATAGTCAACGAGGTGGGCGATTGCCACGCACTACCAGGCCAACCCCGGTAATGGCGATCGCCATGCCAATTAGCGCCACCGGACTCAAGGTCTCGTCGAACAGCCACCAGGCTTCCAGGGCGGTCAGTGGCGGCACCAAGTAAAACAGACTGGCCACCCGAGAAGCGGCGCCGCGCCGAATCAGCGCCATCAGCAGTAGAATTGCAGCGATCGAGAGTCCCAGCACCAGCCAGGCCAGGGTGGCCACGAAGGTGGGCGTCCAGGTAACGTCTTGGGTCTCGAACAGCAGTGCCCCAACGCCGAAAAGGGTGCTGGCGGCCAGGTACTGGGCAGTGCTTCCGCCGAGCAGCGGCATGCCGGTACAAAAACGCTTCTGATACAGGGTGCCTGCGGAGATGCCCAGTAGCGCCGCCAATACGCAGGTAAGCGCCCCCAGACCAAAACCCTCGAAAAGCCCCGACTCTCCAGGAGCAAGCTTGCCACTCAGCACCAGAGTAATGCCGACCAGGCCCAGCAGTAGCCCCAGCCATTGCCAGAAAGAAAGACGTTCGCCCAATAGAGGCAAGGCCAATGCAGCGGTGAGCAGTGGCTGTAGTCCGACCAGCAGTGAGGCAAGACCTGCCGGCAGGCCCAGGTAGATGGCATAGAACACCCCACCCAGATAGGCGCCATGGACCAGCAGGCCGGTCACGGCGGCATGCCCCCATAATACCGGCGATGAAGGCCAGGGGGCTTTGAGCAATCCCAGCAGCGGTATGATGATAAGCAGTGTCAGAACACAGCGGATGAACAGAAAAGTGAAGGGCTCTGCATAGGGCAAGCCGAACTTGGCGCCGATGAAGCCGGTGCTCCAGAGCAGCACGAAGACCCCAGGCATCATGGCAAGCCACAGGTGCCGATCAGGTTCGGATTCGGTCATCTCCGGGGTTGTACCGACACGGTTGCGCGAAGAACTCATCAACGACTTTCGCGAGGCGTCGTCCGACGCTGTTCCGACTGCCGCATGGGCATTTTGTCGATGATGTCGAACACCTGACGTGGATCGACGAAACCGTCGAGCTGCATCTTCTTGCCGCCATCGTATCCGACCAGAATCACTTTCATCGGCCCCTGGGGGTCTACCTCCAAGGCCTCGAATAGTGCCTCAGTCTCGAATCTCGTCATGGGGCGTCCCGCGCGATGACCGTTACCGCCCTCGACGCTGTAGAGCACCATTCGTCGATCGTCGAACTCCTCTCGATGGCGCTGCAGCTGCTCGCGCATTCGAATGTAGTCTTCGTTATCGATGTCCGGCGTGATCAGGATCAGCGGACGGAACTTGCCGCGATCGGTGATCAGCGGATTGGCCGGGTTATCGGCGGCAAAGGCACTGGGCACGGCAAGACTCCAGACGATCAAGCAGATCGTGAAAAATAGTGCAGCACGAGTACGGGACATGGCATGGCTTCCTGTAGCGGGAAGAATCTTCCAAGCACAACAGATTGCTCGATAAAGCGCCAGTTTATCGCGAGATAGCCAATTTATAGCCAGGTCGATAGGGTTATCGAGCCAAACTGATCCGCTTCATCCTGGGATTCGAACTCTCGGGTGCGCCAAACGTTGGTCAGTGCGACCTGAAAACGATCCCAGCTGAACACCACGCCAGCGGTCAGATCGCCGACCCATTCACGGCGATCGACGTCGTGGCTGCTCTCGAAGGTATTGCCGTCCAACAGCAGGTTGTGAGCCATGAAGCGCCCTTCCGTGCCGAGAAAGCCATACCAGCCGAAGCCGGCGTCCGGTACGAAGCCTGACGTCCGCCTTGGGCGGGCGCCACCGCAGGAATGCCAAAGCTCTTTTCCAGGCCGCGGCCGAAGCGCAGCGCACCGCCGGCACCCAGGTAATCGTAAAGATTGCCGACATTCATCGAGGCGCTGGGGCCATACTCCCATTCCAGCCCACCAAAACGAGAAAGCCACCACCAGGACTTGCTCACCCCCAGATTGACGATCGGCTCGTTGTCGAGCTGATTGCTCCAGCCTTCGGGCTTCTCGCTCCCGGTCACTTTGTGTACTGCTTTCTGAATGGGCTTGCCACCGGCGGCAGGGCCCACCCACCCAATTTGCAGCTGTAAATCCGTAATCTCTCGCCAGCCCTCGTTCTGCTCATCGTCGAACAGCGAAAGCCCTCCCAGTAACAAGCCGGCATAGGGTCGATCGTCTTCGATCAGACGCTCACGGCCAATGTCGCTCGGGGTATAGATCTGATGAATGAAGTGATAACCCACCGCGTCAAGATCGCTTGCCGACCAGCCCGGAAGCCAGTCCGCCAGCGTTCTGGACCAATGGGCAGCGTCCGGTTGAATGATGCGCGTCAGCTCCAGGCCGTTGGTGTAGTGGCCATCCTCGTCGGTGCTGGAGAACGCATCGTTTTCCACCTTGATGGAGTAAAGATCCGCTCCCAGAGCAAGGGGGGCGCTTAATATGCCTGCCAGGAGCAGTCCTGTGCGTGCCGTCCCGGAGAAGAGACGAGGAAAAGCGAGAGGGGAGTGCATGCCACTTCCTTATGTAATGATCGGCCAGAACATACATAGCTGTATGTTTGGCGAAAATTTAGCAAAAAAAGATAAAAAAAACTACGTGAATATGCATGGCACGGGTTGGGGGCTGAGAGCATCTTGCTAAAGAGCGCAAAATGAAAATTAAATATTTTATCTGCAAATAAATTTGCAAAAACGTGCCGCAGTTTTTATGCTCATGCAACATTGACTCATGAGACAACCATGCTCGCCCAGCCACCGACGTGTATTACCGAGCTTCAGACCCTTGCCGAGCGTAGTCGATCGGGAGCCGATGGCGCGCCTCGCTTGTCGATGAAGGCACTGGCACTGCTCGATGCATTATTGGCAGCCCCGGAGACGGCAGGTCTGTCGAGTATTTCCCAACTTGGAGAACGCCACCGGGTGAATCCCTCCAGCCTGACCCGGCTGGCTCGGGCGCTGGGTTTTTCCGGTTTCAAGACATTCCAGGCGCTTTTTCGAGAGAGTCTGGCCAGCAGCGCGTTTTATTCGACCCGGGCCGAGCGCCTGCTGGATTTCGGTGAAACACCACGGACGTCCCCTGCAACGAGTCAGGATCAGGCGCTGTGGCAGCAGGAAATGACCAACCTTTCCGCCACGGTGGAAAATCTCGACAGCACCGTGCTCGAGCAGGTGACGAAAGCCATCATTGCAGCACGACGGCTGCATGTGATCGGTTTGCGGGCCAGTTTTGGCGCCGCCCACTACCTGGCCTACTACCTGGACTATCTACGCAAAGACGTGCAGTTGATCTCACCCTCGGCGGGCGTCGGCATCGAGCAGGCGCTGCCGCTGGATGAAAAGGATCTGGTCATCGGCATCGCCTTTCGTCCCGAAACCCGCGCCAGTCTCGACTACTGTCGCTTGGCCCTGGAGCAGGGCGCCAGCCTGGTGGCATTGACCAACCATCCTGGCTCGCAATTGGCGGCCTTGACCGACCGCTGTCTCGTTGCGCCGGCGGAAGGGCCATTCTTCTTCAACCCGATGAGTAGTCTTTTTCTACTGGTGGAACTGGTGTTGTCGCGAGTTGCCCGGGAACTTGGAAGCGAAGCGGTTGCCAGCATCCGCCAGCGCGAGGCGCTGATTGCACGTTTTGGCATCGAATGAAGCCACCGCGGCCATTCGACATTCTCAAGGAGATCTTTCATGACCCCTACTTCTCATCCATCCAGTTCCGCTGACTTGTCAGGATCGGAAACCCAGTCCAGTGTCGCCGATCGTCTGGAGAACGGCTACGGTGGTGCAGGTGAAGCAACGCGCTCTTCCGACACCCTGCTGATCAACGAGCAGTCGCGGCTACTCGAAGCTGGAGGAAAGCGCATTTTCAAATTCGGTTTTGGTCAATCGCCGTTCCCGGTATTTGACCCCGCCGTGCAGGCGCTTGCAGAGCATGCCGCCGAGAAAGCCTACCTGCCGGTGCAAGGGTTGCCAGCATTGCGAGAGCAGGTCGCCAGGTTTCATAGCGACACCGATCATGTCTCCTGGAACCCCGAGCGCGTTGTCGTCGGCCCCGGCAGCAAGCTATTGCTGTTTGCCCTGATGAAATCCCTGCCCGAAGCGGACATCCTGATCCCGGCGCCGTCCTGGGTGTCCTATGCGCCCCAGGCACGCATGGCAGATCAGCGGGCAGTTAAGCTCGAGGCCTCCTTCGAGACTCGCTGGCAGATAACACCCGAGCAGCTCGAGGCGTACTGCGTCGAGAATCCACGGCGACTCAAGTTGTTGATTCTCAACGCCCCGGGTAACCCCACCGGACTCTCTTTTGATATGCAGACGCAAAAGCGTCTGGCCAGTGTCGCGCGTCGACACGGCGTACTGGTACTGGCGGATGAGATTTACGGCCAGTTGCATCACCGTGGTGAGCATCGCGCCTTTGCCCTGGACTACCCGGAAGGCACCGTGACCACCAGCGGGCTTTCCAAGTGGTGTGGCGCCGGCGGTTGGCGCCTTGGGGTGATGCACGTTCCCGCGGAGCTGGGCACTGAGCTCTTCGCACGCATACTGGGTCTGGCCTCCGAAACCTGGTCGAGCGTCGCCAGCCCTGTGCAGTATGCGGCCATTACCGCCTACACTCGCACACCGGAACTTGACGCCTACATCGAGCGTCAGCGCATCGTGTTGAGCGAGATAGGCCAGTGGTGCGCTGCACGCCTGAATGAGGCGAATGTACGTACCCATGCACCGGACGGGGGGTTTTATCTTTTCCCGGACTTCGAGGCTCATCGTGAAAGTCTGGCGGCGAGGGGAATCACGACGAGCGCCGAACTGACCGCGCGGCTGCTCGAGGACGCCGGCGTGGCCTTGCTGCCAGGCAGCGCTTTCGGCTGTCGCCCTGATCAACTCACCGTTCGACTGGCCTATGTGGATTTCGATGGCTCAGCATTGATGAAAAGTGAGCAAACGATTCTCGAACAGGCGACGACAACGACTCTCATTCAGGGAATAATCGCTATTGTAGAATGGCTCAACCATGGGCATAAGAGCTGAGTTTTTTATTGAACGTCTCTTTTTATAGACATTTGTAAAGGATGGGAAAATCTTTACCCTCTTTTCTTTACACAGAAAAGGGAACCACTGTGCGATAGAATTATCAGACATCGGACACACAACCGTAATGGAGTATCTACATGCATAAGATGACTGCCCTGTTCTCCGCCGCTCTGCTGACTGCAGGGATGATTGCCACGCCAGTGATGGCCCAGGATTCGTCAGCCCAGCAGCAAGACCCGGCAGCGCAACAGTCCCAGCCTACGGCTCAGGACTTCTCCGATGAGCAGCTTCAGCAGTTTGCTGATACCTCAGAAGAGATTGCCAAGATCTCCCAGGAATACACCCAGCGTCTGCAGGAAGCGGGCGACGACCAGGCCAAGCAGCAGGACATCCGCATGGAAGCCAATGAAAAGATGGTCGGTGTCGTCGAAGACAGTGGCTTGGATGTAGAAACCTTCAACGCCATCGGTCAGGCAATCCAGCAGGACCCTGAACTGATGAAGCGTGTGCAGGACATGGCCCAGAACGGTCAGTAAGCGCACAGCCTTCGGCTGAAGACGAAGTACGTCGAGCATGATGAGGGTCGCCAGGTTGGCGGCCCTTTTTGTTGATTGAGAGTTGTTGAGTGAGAGTTGTTGAGTGAGAGTTGGCAGGTGAGAAATCCCATGCGGGTCAGAGAAGGGCATGGTGACGCAGACCTTGTTGTGGCAGGCATGAACCGTAGCAGTACCCGGCATGGTCGTGGATGTTGACGGGCTGCTATGATGGCATCCTTCTATGTTTTCATGCCCCAGCAGGACGCCTTGCATGCTCACCGATATCCTCGCTGCGCTGAAACCCGCTGATCGTACCATCGCCACGACTGTCACCTCCCACCTGAACAACCTCACAAAGCCTAGGGGCAGTCTCGGCCAGCTGGAGTCGCTCGCCGTGACTCTTGCGGTCCAGACTGGCGAAGCCTTTCCCCAAGTTTCGCCGCCCGGAGTGCTAGTGTTCGTTGCCGATCACGGTGTGGCCGCCGAGGGAGTCTCTGCCTTTCCTCAGACCGTCACCCTGCAGATGGTAGACAATTTCGTGGCCGGCGGAGCCGCCATCAACGTCTTCGCCCGCCAGATCGCGCCCGGCTCGAGGTGATTGACGTCGGCGTTGCGGGTGATCTGACCTGCGAAGGTGTGATCGATGACAAGGTGCGTCATGGCACGGCCAATATGGTCGAGACGGACGCCATGCGCCAGGATGAGGCCGTAGCGGCCATAGAGGCGGGCATTCGCGCCGCCGAACGGGCCATCGAGGCTGGCTGTCGCTGCCTGATCGTTGGCGAAATGGGCATCGCCAACACCACCGCCAGCAGTGCACTGCTGGCGGTACTGACCGGGGCGCCGGTGGCAGGCCTTGTTGGGCGAGGGACGGGAATCGCCGAGAGCCGCCTGGCCTATAAGTGCTCGGTCATCGAGCGCACCTTGGCAGCGCGAGCGCCGAATCGTGATGACCCGCTCGAGGTGCTCGCCAAGCTGGGCGGCCTGGAGATCGCCGCCATGGCTGGCGCTTACTTGGCCGGCGCGGCGCGAGGCATGCCGCTACTGGTCGATGGCTTCATCGCCACCGTGGCGGCGCTCGTTGCCTGCCGGCTGGCTCCCGCTGCGCGGGACTACCTGATCTTCGGCCATCGCTCCTGCGAGCCAGGGCACGCCCAGGCGCTTGCCGCGCTCGATGCCAAGCCGCTGCTCGATCTGGGGCTGCGTCTTGGGGAGGGCACCGGCGCGGCGCTCGCCTTTCCGCTGCTAGAGTCGGCCACGCGCATTCTCCGGGAGATGGCGACCTTCGAAAGCGCCGGTCTTATCAGCGCCGGCAACGCCAATTGAGTACAGCGAAGTCACTGGGGCAGGAGGTCAGGTCATGAGTCTGCCACCACTGTCGCTAGCGCTGCTGGCGCTGGTAAGCCTAGCCGTGCTCGTTGATCTGTGCATCGGCGACCCACGCCGACTGCCCCATCCGGTGGTCGGTATTGGCCATATGATCGCCGCCCTGGAACAGGCCTGGAACCATGGCACATCGCGAGCGCGACGCTGGCGCGGTGCGCTGCTCACGACGCTGGTAGTGGTCGGCACCTACACGCTCGCCTGGGCAGTGCTGGCACTGCTGGCACGGGTTAATCTCTGGCTTGCGTTCGCCGCCGAGCTATGGCTGCTGGCCACGACCCTTTCCATCAAGGGATTGGCTGACGCCGCCCGGGCCGTGGCAACGCCGCTTGCGAGGGATGACCTGCCGGCCAGCCGCGAGGCACTGGCGATGATCGTCGGTCGCGATACCGAGCGCCTCGACGAGGCCGAGCTCGTTCGCGGCGCCGTGGAGACGGTGGCCGAAAACACCGTCGACGGCATCACCGCGCCGCTGTTCTGGGCATTGCTCGGTGGGGCGCCGCTGGCCCTGGCCTACAAGGCGGTCAACACCCTGGATTCCATGGTGGGCTACCGCAGTCCACGTTTTGCCGACTTCGGCTACGCTTCGGCGAAGCTTGACGACCTGGCCAATTGGTTGCCGGCACGGCTGACCGCCCTGACCCTGTGGCTAGCTGCCTGGGCGATGCCCGGTGCTCGCTGCAAGGAAACGCTTACCACCACCTGGCGCCAGGCGCCGCGCCATCCGAGCCCTAACGCCGGCTGGCCGGAGGCCATGGTGGCCCAGCTGCTGGGGGTACAGCTCGGCGGCACCAATGTCTACTCCGGCGTGGCCTCGCAGCGCGCGGTGCTGGGCGTCTCGTTGAAAGAGGGCGGCGAGCCGCTGGCGGTGGGGCACATCCCGCAGGCCATCCGTCATATGCACGGTGGCTGGCTGGTGTTTTTGCTGCTCATGGCGCTGGCGGTGTGGATCAAGGAGGGCCTGACATGACCCAGGATACGCGTTGGCCGTCCCACGGCGGACAGGCAGCGCCGCTGCTGACGCGCTTTGGACTACCATGTGACCATCCGCTGCTGGATTTCAGCACCAACCTGAATCCCTTGGGGGCGCCGGATTGGGTGCCCTCCTGCCTGGCCGCCGCGGCCAAGGGCCTTGAGCGCTACCCGACCCCGGATTATCGCCTTGCCCGGGAAGCGATCGCCCGGGAGGCGGGCGTGAGCCTGGAACAGGTGCTGCTGACCAATGGTGGCGCCGAGGCGATCTTTCTAGTGGCAGCGGCCCACGCCGGCGGGCAGGCGGTGATCGTCCAACCCACCTTTACCGAGTACGCCCGAGCCTGTCGTGCCTTTGCCATCGCTATTGACGACGTGTGCCTGACCCCGCCGGACTTCTCCCTTGACCCAGCGCGCCTTGCTGTGAGCCTGGATCGCGGCACATTGCTGTTCTTGTGCCGACCCAACAACCCTACCGCCACCTTGCTGCCTCGGGAGACGATTGAGGCGCTTCTGACTCTGGCGGCGTTGCGCGGCAGCCGCGTGGTGATCGACGAGGCCTTCATCGATTTCGTCACGCCTTTTGATGAGAGCCTGGCCCCGCTGCTGGCGCGATTCGACAACCTCATCCTGCTGCGCTCCTTGACCAAACTTTATGCGCTGCCGGGGCTGCGGATGGGCTACCTATTGGCAAGCGCATCACTGGTGCGTGAGCTTCAGGCCTGCCAGCCGCCCTGGAGCGTCAACCACCTGGCCGCGGAGCTGGTGACACCGCTGCTGGCCGATGGCGCTTTCCAGGCCCGCACCCGCCAGTGGTTGAGTGGGGAGCACCCGCGCCTGCAGGCCGGTCTCGCCGCCAAGGGTCTCGAGGTGATACCGAGTCGCGCCAACTTCTTTCTGGTGCGGCCTCCTCTAGAAACTGTCGTCGGCTCAGCTCAAACAGCCAGCGCGGCCCTCTTCGAGCGACTGCTGCGCGCCGGTATCCTGGCCCGCCATACCCATGGCTTTCCCGGACTCGACGGCGACTGGCTGCGCCTGGCGCTGCGCGAGGGTGACGCCAATACCCGGCTGCTTGCTGCGCTGAGTGAGGAAAGGACCGCATGATCGTTTTCGTCAGCGGTGGGGCGCGCTCCGGCAAGAGTGAAGTCGCCGAGCGCTTGACCCGGGAGTGCTGCCGGGCCCGCGGCGGGGCACTCTACTACCTGGCCACGGCAACCGCCTCGGACGCCGAGATGGCCGTGCGCATCGCTCGCCACCGCCGCGAGCGGGGAGATGCGTGGCGCACCTGGGAGGCGCCCCTGGCGTTGGGCACGGCGCTCGATAACGTCGAACCCGGCGCCAGCGTACTGCTCGACTGCCTGACGCTGTGGGCCGCCCGGGCGCTCTTCGAGGCGCGCTACGACACCGCCGCGGGCCTGACCCAGCTCGAGGCGCTGCTGGTCGCGGCCCGGGTGCGATCGCTGGACCTGGTGGTGGTCTCCAATGATCTTAACGAAGACGTTCTGCCGCAAGACGTCGAGACCTGGCGCTATATAGCCTTTTTGCAGCACCTGCACCGTGCGCTGGCTGGCCAAGCCGACCGGGTCATCGAGGTGGTAGCCGGCGTGGCTATTGATTGGACAGAGGGCAGGGAGGCGACATGATGAAGGACGCGGGCTTCGGCGTGCTGCTGGCCTTTCAGTTCCTGACCCGGCTGCCGATACCGGTGGCCTGCCCCTGGTCGCCGGCCACCAGCCGTTGGGCGCTGCGCAGTTACCCCCTGGTAGGACTGACGCTCGGTGCCCTGCTGGCTGGGGCCGCCGTCCTGTTAGCCGATGCGCTGCCGGCCCCGCTGCTGGCGCTCGTGCTGCTCAGCCTATGGGTCGCGTTCTCCGGCGGATTGCACCTGGACGGGCTGATGGACGTGGCCGATGCCCTGGGCAGCAATGCGCCCCTGGCGCGTCGCTGGGAGATCATGAAGGACCCTCAGGTGGGCAGCTTCGGCATTCTGGCGTTGGTTTTCCTGCTGGCTTGGAAGGCCATGCTGCTATGGGCGCTGCTTGTCGCCGGAGCGCCCCTGGGCGTGCTGATCGCGGTGCCGGCGTTGGCGCGCTTTGGCGCGGCGGTGCTGCTGCGGCTGGCACCTTGTGCGCGTCGCGAGGGGCTGGCGTGGCAGTGGCGCCAACACCTTGGTTTGCGTGACTTGCCACTGGCGCTGCTGACGCTGGCCCCGCTGTTTTGGTTGCTGCCGGGCTGGCTCTGGCTGTTGGCCGGGCTGCTCGCCTTTTTGCTGCTATACGGTACTGTCATGACACGAAGCTTCAACGGCATCAACGGCGATATCCTGGGTGCCGCCATCGAAGGAGGAGAGCTATGGCTGTTGCTGATCACCTGGAGCTGGTGGTCGTTCGCCACGGCCTGACGGCCTGGAATCGTGAGCGCCGCTATCAGGGGCAGCGGGACATTCCCCTGCTGCTGCCCGAGGCGCGACCCGGTCTTGATCGGCTGCGCGACGCCTTGGAGGGGGAGTCATTCGATGCCATTCATGCAAGCGACCTGACGCGCTGTCGCCAGACCCTGGCGCATCTCATGGCAGGGCGGAGCAATACGGTGATGCCACACTTCGATGCCCGGCTGCGCGAACTCGATTTCGGCGAGTACGAGGGCAAATGCTATGAAGAACTCAAGACGCTGCCCGCCTACCGCGCCTGGATCGACAGCCTGGGCGAGCAGGCACCGCCCGGGGGCGAGTCCACCCGAGCTCTGCGCAGGCGACTCGATGCGTGGCTTAGCGATCTGTTCGCCGAGGTAACGTCCCAGGCGCTTGAGCGGGTGCTGGTCGTCACCCATGGCGGCGTGATCCGCGAACTGCGCCGGCGCTTCGAGGCGATCGACTTCTGGGAAGGCAGCTTGGGCCAGGCCGAGGGCCGCCGGTTAATCTTCCTGCAACAAAAAGGGGCGTGGCAATGCAGCTCTTCATTGGCGGTGCCTGCGCCGGCAAGCGTGACGCGGTAAGCAAGCGCTACCCCACTGCCCACTGGCATCGCCTGGACGCCGGCGCGCCGCTAGATGGCTGGCGTGGATCGGCCGTCTCAAGCCTGCCGTTGGTGGTGACCGGCTGGACGGCATGGCTCGAGGCGGCCCTGGACAATGAGCCCAATGACGATCGACTACGCGAGCGACTCGCCGCCGCCCTCGATAAGCTGGTCGCAGTCGAGCGCAAAGGTGGCCCGACGGTGGTGCTGATCCTGCCAGAGATGGGGCGCGGTATCGTCCCCATGTCGCCTTTGAAACGGCGTCTACGTGACCTGGCCGGCTGGCTGGCCCAGGATGCTACTGAGCGCGCCGAGGCCGTCTGGTACGTCCGCCATGGGCTCGTCAAGCGCCTGAAATGACAGGCGTGTTGCAGTCCGGCTCGCCGCCGTCGTTGACCCCGTCAAGCCGGACTGCTAGCTTAGCGCCCACTCTCAGGTGCCCCAGCCGCGCAGGCGCGTCGGGGTGAAACGGGAAGTCGGTGCGCCTCGTGCCAGTCCGACGCTGCCCCCGCAACGGTGATCGAGTTTAGGAGCCTATCGGACTTAACGCTGATCTACTGCTAGATCCGGCCTTTCGGCCAATTGCATTCGATCTGACTCGTTAAATAGCGAGCTATTCGCCTCATCAGATCGATGCACTTGTCTCGAAACCCGAATCTCTCGTGACGATCGGTCAAATCCGACAGGCTCCTGGGAATGCCCTATACCACTGTGCCTCGGCATGGGAAGGTGGCCTTTCGGGACGCTTTGCGTCCACTCGTCAGCCCGGAGACCGGCCCGAGAGCTTAGAAACGCGTCACGATCAAATCGACGAACGGAGTTAAGCGCAAGGCGCTTGCAGCCATTCGCTCGCCCAGATCGTGGCGTGTTTTCCTCAATGTCGGGTTGCGGTGGGCGACTCAGAGCCAGGGCCGGCGCCGCCGTTCGCCCTTTCTCGTTCCTCGCCGCCCGGTGATTGCAGCACCATGGTCGTGCGGGCAGGCACGGCGAGCAAGGGACATGCATGATCATCATAGGCGACACCTTCCGCGGCCTGGCAGTCTTTAGTCTGGGCTTTTTTCCACTGGTCGTTCACGCTCAGGCTGCGACCGGCAGCGACGCTACCCGCGTCGACCTCGATCCCCTGGTGGTCACCGCCACCCTGGCGCCGCGCACCGCCGACGAAACGCTGGCCTCCGTCACATTGCTCGACGAAGCGACGCTGCGCCGCCATGACCCCACCAGCGTCACCGAGCTCTTTCGCGGCCAGCCCGGCGTCGATGTCAGCACCAGCGGCTCCTTCGGCAAGCAGAGCAGCGTCTTCATCCGCGGCGTGGACAACGAAGGCTCGCTGCTGCTGATCGATGGCATCCGGCTGCGCTCGGCCACCGCGGGTGGTTCTGCCTGGCAGTACCTGGATCCGCGCATGTTCGAGCGCGCCGAGATCGTGCGCGGCCCGCTTGGCAGCCTCTATGGCGCCGATGCCGTAGGCGGCGTGGTGCAGCTCTTCACTCATCAGGCGCAGGAGGGCAGCCCAGGCGCCGCGGTCTCGGTAGGAGGTGGCAACTTCGATTCCCGCCGGCTCAGCGCCAGGCTCTCCGGCAGCGAGGGGGGCACGCGCTACAGCTTCGCCGGCAGCCATTTCGCCACCGACGGCGCACCCATTCGCCGTGGCGGCGAGGACAAGGGCTTCGACAACACCAGTGCTTGGCGCGCCTCTCGCATACCTTCGACGACGGTAGTGAAGTCGGCGTGCTCGCGCTGCGGGCCCGGGGCAACACCGAATTCGATGGCGGCGAGACGGACTTCGTGCAGCAGGTCGCGGGGATTTACGGAGAGCTGCCGGTCACCGATCGTTGGCGCAGCCGCCTGACCCTGAGCGAGTCCCGGGACGAGCAGGACAGCCAGCGCACCCTCGGCAACTCTACCTTCGATACCCGCCAGCGCACCGCGCGCTGGCAAAACACCCTGGATGTCGGCCCCCACGAGGTGATCGTGGGCACGGAGTTCACCCGGGACGACATCACGACCACCGAGAACTACGCCGAGGACAGCCGTGACAACACTGCGGTGTTCGCCCAGGGGCTGCTGGACTTCTACCCTGTCAGCCTGCAGGCCGGCCTGCGTTACGATGACAACGAGGCCTTCGGCGACGAGCTGACCGGCAACCTGGCCCTGGGCTACGCCCTCGATGACTGGCACAGGCTGCGCGCAAGCGTCGCCACCGCCTTCCGGGCGCCGACCTTTAATGATCTCTACTACCCCTATAGCGAGAGCACCTTTTCTGGCGCTACCTCCATATCCGAAGGCAATCAAGACCTCGAGGCCGAGACGTCGACTTCCTATGAGCTGGGGGTGCGCGGCGATTACCAGCCGTTCTACTGGGATCTGGCGCTGTTTCAGACCGACATCGACGATCTGATCGACTGGGCCAGCGACTCACCGGCGCCGAGCGTGGTGCGCTACCGTCCGACCAACGTCAATGATGCGCGCATTCGCGGGGCAGAGCTTGCCGCCGGCGCGGAACTGGGCGACTGGACCCTGCAGGGCGCGCTTACCTATCTCGATCCAGAAGATCGCGACACCGGCAACGATCTGGCGCGCCGGGCCACCCGCAGCCTGCGCCTGGATCTTGATCGCGAGCTCGGCAACTGGTCCATGGGCGGCTCCTGGATCGTTCAGAACCACCGCTACAACGATGCCGCCAACGAGCAGCGTCTGGGCGGCTTCGGTCTGCTCAACCTGCGCGCCGGCTGGGCGTTTGCGCCGCACTGGTCGACCCGGCTGACGGTGAACAACGCCCTCGACAAGCAGTACGAGACCGCCCGGAACTACATCAACGCCGGTCGCGCGGTCTTTCTCAGTGTGGATTACGGAGCCTTGTGATGATGCGGGCTTGCCTGGTACTGCTGCTCGTCCTGCTGCCAACGTTGGCATCGGCGGGCACGCTGGTGGGCATCGTTTCGGAGCGCTCCGCCGCTGAACTCGCCGCCGGCGCGGCACGCTTTCTCGACGCCTACCCGGACCATCGCGTGGTTCTGCGCACACCGGAGCAGCTGGCCAAGACGGATGACGCCGAGCTCGATGAGCTGCTCAACGACGCCGATGCGCTGCTGTTGGCGGCTGTTTTCGGTGAGCAGACAGGACGCTTGGCGCGGTTGGTGGAGACCGCCGCCGCCCGGCGCGACTTTCCGATCCTCGCCGTCAACGGTGACCGGCGCTTGACGCGACTGTCGAGGCTGAGCGGCGAGTGGGCGCTGGCCGGACTCGATGCGGCAACCCTGGGCGAGCTGGTGGCAAGCCCTGACGCCGAGGAGGCGGCGACCGAGCATCTGGCGGCGCAGCGCGAGCGTTTTCCCGGCCAGGCCGAGTGGCTGACCGGACGCGCCTACTACCAAGGGCGTAGCCCGAGCACCTTGACGGCCTGCTGCGCTGGCTGATGGCCGCAGCCGGCCATGATCTGACGGTACCCGAGCCCTCGCCGCGGGCGGCGATCCGCTACTACCGACCGGGTCGTAACAGCGATACGCCCACAACAGATCCTGCCGCCCTGGGGCTGAACGACGGGCCGGCGGTGGCGATCCTCGATCTCGATAGCGGCGATCGTCCCGGCGACCACGAATTGCTCGAAAGCGCCTGCGCAGCGCTGGCGCAGCGCGATCTGCAGTGCGTGGCGGTGTTGGCGCGCTGGGGCGGGGCCACCCTGGCAGCCCTCAAGAGTCTGCCCGAGACCCTTGGCGAGGCGAGTCTGGCCGGGGTGCTGAGCCTGCAGGACTTCACCTTGGGAGGGGGCGAGGGACGACGTGCGGCCACCCAGGTGCTAGGTCAGCTCGACGTGCCTGTGATCAAGGGGTTGCGTCTTGCCGAGCGCAGCGAGGCGCAGTGGCGACTCTCCCATGATGGCCTGCCGCGCGAGTCGGTGCACTACCAGCTGGCGATGCCGGAGCTGCAGGGGGTAAGCCAGCCGATGGTGCTGGCGGTGGCTGCCCCGCGCGAAATCGACCCGCGCACCGGTGTGGCGCTGACGCTGTCACGGCCGCTGGCGTCTCGCGTCGACGCCGTTGCGGAGCGCTTCGCCCGCTGGCAGCGCCTGCGCGCGCTGGACAACGCCGATAAGAAGGTGGCGCTGATCTACTACAACCATCCGCCCGGGCGGCAGAACGTCGGCGCCGACAATCTCGACGTGCCGGCCTCGCTCTACGAGATGCTTACCCGGCTGCGCGAGGCCGGCTACGACACCGGCGAGCTCCCGGAAAGCCTGAAGCTCTCCACGACCTGATCCAGGCACGCGGGGTCAACCTGCCCGAGGATCGCGGCGCCTTGGAGGCGATGGCCGGGCAGGTGGCGTCGCTCACCGGCCAGGAGTACCGCCGCTACTTCGCGACGCTGCCGTCGACTATCCGCGGCGAGCTCGTGCAGGGGCCGCTGGGCTATCTGCACGCGCGCCTCGCCCAGGCCGATGCTCAGGGGGAGCCGGGGCTGGTGCGCGAGGTGCTGGCGCGGGTGGCCAAGGATCTGCGCCATCTGCTCGAACAGCACGATCACCCGGCCCGGGAGCGGGCGCTGGACCTGCTGGATCAGTACGTGCAAGGCTGGCAGGCGCGGCTCGACCATGAGCAGGCGGTCGAGAGCGAGACGCTCGAATCGCTGCGTGACGCCCTGGTGGCGACGGGTATTCCCGGTCTGACCGGCTGGGGCGAGCCGCCGGGGCGTTCCATGATTGTCGACGACAGGATGCTTTTTCCCGGGCTGCGCTTTGGTAACATCTTCATCGGCCCCCAGCCGCCACGAGGCTGGGAGGTGGACGAGGAACTGCTGCACGCCAACACCACCTTTCCGCCTACCCACCAGTACCTGGGGTTCTATCATTGGCTGCGCACCCGCTTCGCGGCCGATGCCCTGGTCTACGTAGGGCGTCACTCCACTCGCGAATTCCTGCCGCGGCGCCGGGCGGGGCTCGCCGAGGACGATTACCCGGAGCTTTTGGGCGGCAACCTGCCGCTGATTTACCCCTATATCGTCGATGGCGTGGGTGAGGGCATCCAGGCCAAACGGCGCGCCCTGGGGGTGATGATCGGCCATTTGACCCCGCCACTGGCCGCCACCGAACTCTACGATGATCTGCTCGAGTTGCGCCAGCTGGTCGAGACCTTCGAGGTGGCGACCGATCCGGATAGCCCTACGCGGCATCGGGCGGTGACGATGCTGCGCGAGCGCATCGAGGGCCTCGAGTTGACCGAGGCCTTCGAGCGCGAGATCGCCAGTGACCTGGGCCTGACCGCCGAGGAGGTGAACCTGGACGAGGTCGCCGCCGAGCTGCTGGTGCACGAAGCCGGGCACTACGTCACCGACATGCAGGAGCGCTTCATGCCCCTGGGGCTGCACGTCTTCGGCCGCGACTGGGACGAGGAGGCCGTGGCGACGATGCTCGCCTCCATGGCCGGCGATACCGAGCCCGGTGCCGAGGAGCAGGCAGGCCGGAAGGCGCGTCTTGAGGCCTCGCCGCGCCACGAGCGCGAAAATTTCCTGGGCGCCCTCGCGGGGCGCTTCGTGCCACCGGGACCGGGCAACGACCCGCTGCGCACGCCGGAGGTGCTGCCCACCGGGCGCAACTTCCATGCCCTGTCAAGCGATCTGGTGCCGACTCAGGTAGCCTGGTCGCTGGGCAGCGAGATGGCGGCTACCGCCCGCTCCCGGGACGCCGAGACGGCCAAGGGCAGCGAGGCGTTGGTGCTATGGGCTTCGGACACGGTGCGCGACGAGGGGGTGATGATTGCCTTCGGCTTCGACATGCTAGGCGTCAAGCCGCGTTGGAATTCGCGTGGCATCGTCCAGGGGCTCGAACGCCTGCCCTTGAACGCAGACTTGAATGAAGATGCCGCAGAGCAGGGGCGCGAGCGCCGCGACGTGCTCTTCACCACCTCGGGTCTGTTCCGCGATCTCTATGAGGACCAGCTGGTGTGGCTCGATCTTGCCGTGCGCCTGGCGCTCGACGCAGCGAGCGAGACCATCCGCGCCGAACATCCACAGCTTGCCGGGGCGCTGGCGGCGGCGCTTGACCCGCTGCCCGAAGAGATGCGCGATCCGGGCCGCGAGGCGCTTGCCGACAACCGCGTCGCGGCGCGCTGGGTGGCCGACACTCGTGAACTGATGGCCCGGGGCGAGCCGGCCACTGCGGCGGGCGATCAGGCGGCCTGGCGGGTCTTCGGCACCGCGCCGGGGGCCTACGGCGCCGGCGTCAACCGTCTGGCCTCGCGCTCCAGTGCCTGGGAAGAGCGCGACGAGCTGGGCAGCGCCTACCGACGGCGCATGGGGCACGTCTACGGCCAAGAGCAGGGCGGTGAGTCGGCCCACGCCGCCTTCGACGCCAATCTCGCCCGGGTGGGGCGCACCTACCTGGGGCGTGCCAGCCATCTCTACGGACTGCTCGACAACGACGACGGCTTCGACTTTCAGGGCGGGCTCTCCAATGCCGTGGAGCAGCTTGCCGGCACACCGCCGGACAACCGCGTGCTGCAGCACGCCGATCCCGACAACCCAAAGGTCGAGAGCCTGGAACGAGCGCTGCTCGGAGAGCTGCGCTCGCGTAATCTCAACCCTCAATGGCTGCGCCCGCTGATGGAGCACGGCTACGCCGGCGCCCGCACCATGGGCAGCGACTTTCTCGACAACCTCTGGGGCTGGCAGGTGACGAGCCCGCAGGTGGTGCGCTCCTGGGTGTGGGATGAGGTCGACGCCGTCTACTTTCAGGATCGTCATGACCTGGGGCTGGACGACTTCCTGGCGGAAGGGCACAACGTCCACGTCAAGACACATATGCAGGCCACGGCCCTGCTTGCCGCCAAGCGCGGCTACTGGGACGCCGACGAGGCGACCCTCGAGCGACTCAGCGGCGAGTTTGCCGAAGCGGTGATCGAACACGGCCTGCCGGGCAGCGGTCATGCCCACCCGGATCACCCGCTGCTGCCGTGGATCGCCGCGCGCCTTGACGACGAGCGGCGCGAAGCCTTCAACGCGGTGATCGAGGCGGCACGGCTTGAGTTTCGCAAGCCCGAGTCGGCGCCAACCACCATTCGCGAAGTCGAGCCCAGCCCCGCTGAGGCCACGCCACCGAACGAGGCCCCGACGGCGCCTTCCGGGGCCGAAGCGCAGGAAAACGAAACTTCGGCCATCGCCGAGGGGGGCGTCGCCATGCTGCCTTGGCTGCTTGGCCTTGCCGCCCTGGTGCTGTTGCTTGGGGGCATGCTTTACGGGAGACGTGCGAGATGAAATGGGATCTGACACAGGCCACACTGGAGATCATGGATACCCTGGTGGGCTGGCTGCTGACGCCGGTCATCCTGGCACTGCTCGTTCTGGTGGCGCTGTCGCTATGGGAGACGGGGCTTGCCATCGGCGAGCGCAGTGGCGGCATTCGCCGGCTGGTCGCGGCGCGGCGCATCGACCGTCTGACGACACGGGCGCGCCGCGCCATCGACCGGGCCGACCTGCTGGCGCGTATCGGTCCCATGCTGGGACTGATGGGCACTCTGATCCCGCTGGGGCCGGGCCTGGCCGCCCTGAGCAGTGGTCAGCTCGATGTGCTGGCCCAGGCCGTCACCGTGGCCTTCAATACGACGGTCATGGGCCTGCTCATCGGCATCCTTGGCTTCCTGCTGGGGCGCCTGCGGCGGCGCTGGTATGACGCCGCCATGGCCACCCTGGAGGCATCCGCATGAGTATTCCCAACTACCGGCGCAGTCGTTTCGACAGTGTGGACGAAGAGCCCTTGGGGCCGCTCGCCAATCTTGCCGATATCATGCTGGTGTTCGCCGTGGGGCTGATGGTGGCGCTGGCTGCCTCACGTGACACCGGGTCGAGCGGCGGCGTTGAACTCGAGGCCGGGCGCGAGATGCCGGAACTGCCGGCAGGGATGGAGGCAGCCGGTAGTGGTTACGAAAGCGTCGGGCGCGTCTACCGCGATCCGCAGAGCGGCAAGCTGATCCTGATCGACGAATCGGGTCGCAACTAAAAGGAAGAAGGGCATGAGCGTTTGTCGGAGGAAAAGCGCGCTTGGGCTATGGGCTGGACTACTGCTGCTTGCCCTGGGACTGCCCGCCCGGGCCGAGGTGTGCGCCACCGACGATGCGGACCGCCAGGTGTGCCTGCCGACGCCGGCCGCGCGTATCGCCGCGCTTTCCCCGGGGGCGACCGAGCTCGTCTATGCCGCCGGGGCCGGTAACAAGGTGGTGGCCGTAGTCGACTACAGCAACTACCCGCCGGCGGCCCAGGACGTTCCTTCGCTTGGCAGTCATACGCGCATCGACGTAGAGCGCCTCGTTGCCCTGCACCCGACGCTGGTGATTGGATGGGTGACCGGCAACCCCCCGGAGCAGCTTGAGACCATCGAGGCACTCGGGATACCGGTGTTCTACGTCGAGCCGCGCAGCTTCGAAGGTGTTGCCAGCGCCATCGAGCGGCTGGGCACGCTTGCCGGCACCGCCGATGAGGCGAACCGTGAGGCCAGGCGCTTTCGCGAGGGCATGGCCGAGATTCGTAAGCGCTATGCCCACAGGGCGCCGGTGCGGGTCTTCTATCAGGTGTGGGACAAACCGCTGATGACCATCAACGACACCCATCTGATCGGCAAGGTGCTGACCGTTTGCGGCGGGGTCAACGTCTTTGGCGATCTCGAACGCCTGGTGCCGCGTATCGGCGACGCCTCGGTGCTGGCCGCGGACCCGGAGGCGATATTGGCGGGCGGCATGGGTGAGGAGAATCGCGACTGGCTCACCCACTGGGCGCAGTATCCCGACCTGACGGCGGTGACCCGAGACAATCTCTTCTTCGTGCCACCGTCGCTGATCCAGCGCCCCACGCCGCGTCTGCTCGAGGGCAGCCGGCTGTTCTGCGAGAAGCTGGAGGACGCCCGTGCACGTCGCTAGGTATCACGTGGCCGCCGTCGGGCGCCGCGGGCTGGCTTTCCCCTTGAGCGTGCTGGCGCTAGCGGCCCTGGCCGCCCTGGTGCTGTCGGTTGCGATCGGCAGCGTCACCGTCACCCCCGCCGAGCTGTGGCGGGTGGCGCTGGGCGGGGGCGATGCCCTGTCGCGCACTCTGGTGTTGGAGCTGCGCGTGCCGCGCTCGCTCTCGGCCTTCGCCACCGGCGGTCTGCTGGCGCTGGCCGGGGCGCTGATGCAGGTCCTGTTGCGCAATCCTCTCGCGGACCCTTACGTGCTGGGGCTCTCCGGCGGCGCTGCGGTGGGGGCGCTGGCGGCCATGCTGGCCGGGCTGGGCGGCCTGGTGATCTCCGGCTCGGCGTTTGTCGGGGCGCTCGCTTCGACGCTGCTGGTGTTCGGGCTGGCCCAGGGCACCGGCAGCTGGACGCCGGCTCGTCTGCTGCTCACCGGCGTGGTGGTGGCGTCCGGCTGGGGTGCGGTGGTCACCCTGATGCTGGCGGTGAGCCCCGCCGAGCGGCTGCCCGGCATGCTGTATTGGTTAATGGGCGATCTCTCCTACGCCCGCACCCCCGGCTTGCCCCTCGCCTTGCTGCTGGGGGTGTGCCTGCTCGCCTTCCCTTTGGGGCGCAGCCTCAATGTGTTGGCCCGGGGCGCGCTACAGGCAGTGGCTCTGGGAGTGGCGGTGCGCCCGCTGGAGTGGATGATCTACATCACGGCGAGCCTGCTTACCGCCGCGGCGGTGACCACTGCCGGCAGCATCGGCTTCGTCGGTCTGGTGGTGCCGCACATGCTGCGCCTGGTGCTGGGCAACGACCAACGCCTGATCCTGCCCGCCTGCGCCCTGGCCGGCGGCATCCTGCTGATGCTCGCCGATACCTTGGCACGCACCCTCATCGCCCCAGAGCAGCTGCCGGTGGGGGTGATCACCGCGCTGCTCGGCGTACCCACCTTCCTCTACCTGCTCTACCGGAGCCGCTGATGAGCCGACTCGAGGCGCGAGAGCTTATCATCGACGTGCCGGGTCGTCGTGACGGTCGGGCGCTGGATCTGACGCTGGAGCCGGGGCAGGTATGGGGCGTGCTGGGTCCCAACGGTGTCGGCAAGACCACTTTGTTGCATACCCTGGCGGGGCTGCGTGCGCCGCGTCGTGGCATGGTATGCCTCGACGGGGAATCGCTGACCCTGCTGCCGCGCCGCCGGATCGCCCGCGCCCTGGGCCTGATCTTCCAGGAGCGCCAGGACGGCTTTCCCGCCACGGTGCGCGAGACGGCGTTGATCGGCCGCCACCCCTGGCTTTCGCCCTGGCAGATGGAGGGCGGCGAGGATCTGCGGCTGGCGGAGGCAGCACTTGAGCGTCTGGACATCGCCCATCTCGCCGAGCGGCTGGTGAGCACGCTTTCCGGCGGCGAGCGCCAGCGCCTGGCCATCGCCACGGTGCTCACCCAGGCGCCGGCCATCTGGCTTGCCGACGAGCCCACCAATCACCTCGATCTGCATCATCAGACCGCAACCATGTCCCTGCTCGCTGATGAAGCCCGGGCCGGCAGGGCCGTCATGCTGTGCCTGCACGATCTCAATCTGGCCGCACGCTGGTGCGATCAGGTGCTGCTGCTCTATCCCGACGGCGACATGTGCTGGGGCCCGCGCGACGCCATGCTAGTGCCGAGCGTTCTGGAACGCCTCTACGGTCAGCGCCTGGCTACCGCCGAGGTCGACGGCGCCCCTGTTTTCGTCCCTGTGAGGTGACATGAACGCTACTCTAATGCGCGGCGAGACCCACGCCGCTTTGATCACCGCCCCCGGTTCCGGCCAGGGCAAGTCCCTGGTGACGGCCGCGCTGGCGCGCCTGCATCGCAACGCCGGGCGCCAGGTGCGCGTTTTCAAGCACGGCCCCGACTACCTGGACCCCATGGTGCTGGAGGTCGCTTCCGGCGCGCGGTCTATCAGCTACACACCTGGATGACCGGCGAGGCCGAGTGCCGCTGGCGCCTTGCCCAGGCTGCCCGGGAGGCGGATGTGGTATTGGTGGAGGGTTCCATGGGACTGTTCGACGGTGAGCCGTCGAGCGCCGATCTGGCGATTCTCGTCGGCCTGCCGGCGCTGCCGATCATCGACGCCGCAGGCATGGCCCAGACCTTCGGCGCCGTGGCTCAGGGGCTGGCGAACTACCATCCCGGGCTTGCGATCCATGAGGTGATCGCCAATCGCGTCGGCAGTCCCGGTCACGGTCGGTTGCTCGCCGACAGCATGCCGGAAGGGCTGTCGCTGTTGGGGGCCATCCCGCGCAGTGACGCCCTGCGGATTCCCGATCGTCATCTGGGACTGGTGCAGGCCGGCGAACTCCAGGGGCTGGACCAGCAGCTGGACGCCGCCGCGGAGGTGCTCAAGGAGGCCGGCCTGGATCGTCTGCCGGCGCCGGTTACGCTGGAAGCCGAGCTGCCTGCCTCGCCGCCGCGGCTGCTGGAAGGGCGGCGCATTGGCGTGGCGCGTGATGCTGCCTTCGCCTTTCTCTATCCTGCCAACCTCGACCTGCTCACAGCCATGGGCGCGGAGCTTGCCTTCTTTTCGCCGCTGGCGGATGTCGAACTGCCGGCCTGCGATGCCCTGTGGCTGCCCGGCGGCTACCCGGAGCTGCATGCCGCCAGGCTTTCCGCCAATGCGTCGATGCGTGCGGCGATCCGCGCCCACCACGCCGCCGGCAAGCCGATACTGGCCGAGTGCGGTGGGCTGATGGCCTGCATGGAGTGGCTCAACGACCCCGATGGGCAAGCACACGCCATGCTTGGCCTGCTACCCGGAACCGTTCGGATGACCGGCAGGCTCGCTGCTTTAGGCTTGCAGAGCCTGGTCACGCCGCTTGGCGAGCTGCGCGGCCACACCTATCACCACTCGCGCCTGGAGACTGACCGCGAGCCGGTGGCGCGGGCGCATCGCCTGGCGGGCAGCCCGGCCGAGCCGGTCTATCGCGACGGCTCCCTCATCGCCAGCTACCTTCATGGCTACTTTCCCTCGGCCCCGGAACTGGTGGCCGCACTCTTCCACGGTCAGTCGCCGTGGCCCTGATGCCATCCCAGGAGAATCGACATGCGTGATAACGCTAAAGACCCGGAGCGCCATGCCCAGCGTATGGCCGCCAAGCAAAAGATCATGCAAGAGCGTATCGCCCGCGCCGACAAGGAACAGGGCGTACTGCTGGTGCTTACCGGCCCGGGCAAGGGTAAGAGCAGCTCCGGCTTCGGTATGCTCGCCCGCGCCCTCGGCCACGGCATGAAGGTGGGCGTGGTGCAGTTCATCAAGGGCGCCTTCGATACCGGCGAGAAGGCGTTTTTCCGCCAGCAACCGAACGTCGACTACCAGGTTATGGGCGAGGGCTACACCTGGGACACCCAGGATCGCGACAAAGACGTCGCCAGCGCTGAGGCCGCCTGGACCGAGGCCCAGCGCATGCTGGCCGACGAGAGTTACGATCTGGTGCTGCTCGATGAGCTCAACATTGCCCTGCGCCACGATTACCTGGATCTCGACCGGGTGCTTGACGATCTGCAGGCGCGGCCAGCGATGCAGCACGTGGTGGTGACCGGGCGCCACGCGCCGCGAGAGCTAATCGAGCTTGCTGATACCGTCACCGAGATGAAGGTGGTCAAGCACGCCTTCAAGGAGCAGGGTATCAAGGCGCAAAAAGGCATAGAGCTTTAACCATGGCCACCCTGATGGTGCAGGGCACCACCTCGGATGCGGGCAAGAGCACGCTGGTGGCGGCGCTGTGTCGGATGCTGGCCCGCCACGGCGTGGCGGTGGCGCCGTTCAAGCCCCAGAACATGGCGCTCAACAGCGCGGTGACGATGGATGGTGGCGAGATCGGTCGTTCCACGGCGCTGCAGGCACTGGCTTGTGGTATCCCAGCGCACAGCGACATGAACCCGGTGCTGCTCAAGCCCGAGAGCGACCGCGGCGCCCAGGTGATTCTGCGCGGCCAGGTACTCGGCCACATGGATGCGCTCGACTATCACGCCTACAAGCGCGAGGCGCGCGACAGTGTGCTGGCCGCCTGGGAGGCCCTGTCGAGCCGCTTCGACGTGATCATTGCCGAAGGGGCGGGCAGCCCTGCGGAGATCAACCTGCGGGCCAACGATATTGCCAACATGGGCTTCGCCGAGATGGTCGATTGCCCGGTGCTGCTGGTGGGCGACATCGACCGGGGTGGGGTCTTTGCCCAGCTGGTGGGCACCCTGGCGCTGCTCAGCGAAAGTGAGCGGGAGCGCACCCGAGGCCTAGTGATCAACCGCTTTCGGGGCGATCCGGCACTGCTAGAGTCGGGGCTTGAGTGGCTCACCGCCCACACCGGCAAGCCGGTGCTCGGCACGCTGCCCTACCTGCAGGGTCTGCTGCTCGACGCCGAGGACAGCATTGGTCGTGAGGGGAGAGAGGAGGGCGAGCCGGGGCTGCGCGTCGTGGTCCCGGCGCTGCCGCGCATCAGCAATCACAATGACTTCGACCCGCTGCGTCTGCATCCCCGGGTACGACTCACCTTCGTCGGTCCCAATCAGCCCGCGCCGCCGGCGGACCTGATCATCTTGCCCGGCAGCAAGAGCACCCGAGACGACCTCGCCTGGCTGCGCGACCAGGGCTGGGAGGCCACCATATGGCGTCACCTGCGCTATGGCGGGCGGGTGCTGGGTATCTGCGGCGGCTTCCAGATGCTGGGGCGCGCCGTCCACGATCCCGACGGTCTGGAGGGGGCGGAGGGCTCCACGCCGGGACTAGGCTTGCTGGATTTCGAGACCCGCATGGTCGCCGGCAAGCAGTTGAGAAACGTGGCGGGCAGGCTGCTGCCGGAGGCGGTGCCCATCAACGGCTACGAGATCCACAATGGCGTGAGCGAAGGAGCGGCGCTGGCGCGTCCGCTGATCGCCCTCGAAGACGGCAAGCAAGCGCGCATGGATGGAGCAATCAGCGATGATGGTCAAATCATGGGCACCTACCTGCACGGTCTATTCGAGCGTCCCGAGGCCTGTGCGGCACTGCTGGCGCGCTGCGGTCTGACCGATAAAAGCGCAGCAGTGGACCATGCGGCGCATCGTCAGCGTGAGCTCGACCGGCTGGCGGACACCGTCGAGGCGCATCTGGACATCGACCAACTGTGGGCGCTGATCCGCCGCTGAGCCAAGCTGCTCCTGGTTGCCCCCCGGTCTCCAGCGATTAATCGCCTGGCGCACTGATACCTGACACCAACGAGGCATGGTCATGAACGACGACACCCGGTCAGAAATGCAACACGCCCCGGATTTCAGCATCGATGAGCGCGACGCCGTCTACCGGGCGATCTTCACCCGCCGCGACGTGCGCCGCGAATTCCTGCCGGACCCGGTGCCCGATGAGGTGCTGGCCCGGGTGCTGATGGCGGCCCACCATGCTCCCTCGGTGGGGTTCATGCAGCCCTGGGATTTTCTGGTCATCCGCTCGCCGGCGGTCAAGCGTCGCGTGCAGGCGCTCTACCGCCAGGCCAACGAGGAGGCGGCAAAGATGTTCGAAGGTGAGAGGCAGGCGGCCTACCGGCGTCTCAAGCTTGAGGGCATCGTCGAAGCGCCGGTCAATCTGTGTATCACCTGCGATCGGAAGCGTCACGGGCCGGTGGTGGTGGGCCGTACCCACATCAAGACGATGGACGTCTTCAGCGTCGTCTGCGCCGTGCAGAACCTGTGGCTTGCCGCCCGTGCCGAAGGGCTCGGCGTGGGCTGGGTCAGCATCTTTCATGAGTCGTCCCTACGTGAGGCGCTGGACATCCCCCACCACATCATGCCCATCGCCTATCTCTGCGTGGGCTATGTCAGTCACTTCCACGAGCGGCCCGAACTGGAGAAGGCCGGCTGGCTGTCGCGACTTCCCCTTGAGGAGCTGCTGCACTTCGATGGCTGGGAGGGGTGCCCGGACGAGGGCGGTGAAGCGTTGCGCAAGGCGGTGCGAGAGATGACCCAGGGGCGCGACTAGTGTGCCCATAGCGACATCGAAATGGCACTGATCGACATTGAGAGAAGAGGTCTCGGATCGTCATTGCCGATTGGGCGAGGCAGTGCGACCATGGGTCGATAGCGACAACAACGAGCGCCAGACCATGACCGTCAGTTCCGTAACGCCGCCGCGACGTGGCGCCCGAGGAAAACCTCGCGGTCGCAATCTTGATCCTGCCGCCCTGACCGAAATCGAAGCGCTATTGGGCGATTCCAAAGATCCTGCTCTAAAGCGCCGTGATCTTTTGATCGAACACCTGCACGTGATTCAGGACCGCCATGGTCATCTTTCATTGCGCCACCTGCGGGCGCTTTGTGCCTTCATGAACCTGCCCATGGCAGCGGTCTATGAAACCGCAACCTTCTACGCCCACTTTGATGTCGTCCATGACGATCAGGCGCCGCCACCGGCGACCACCATTCGCGTATGCGATTCACTGTCCTGCCAGCTGGCCGGGGCGGATGCCTTGCGCCAGGAACTCGAGGCCGGTGCCGACGCAAGCGCCGTGCGCGTCATCCGCGCGCCCTGCATGGGACGCTGCGCCGTCGCGCCGGTGGTGGAGCTTTCCTCCAAGGGCCATCATTGGCATATGGGCCATGCCACCCTTGCCCAAATAGGCGAGGTCTTGATAGCCGATGAACTGCCCGTCGAGACCCTGGATTGGCAGCGCCTCGACGCCTACCGCGATGAGGGTGGCTACGCGCTATTGAACGACTGCCGGGCTGACAAGTTAAGCGTCGAACAGCTGGTGCAAACGCTAGAGCAGGCAGGCCTTCGCGGCCTGGGCGGTGCGGGCTTTGCCACCTTCAAGAAGTGGGGCTTCGTGCGGGCCGAACCGGGTCCGCGCTATTGCGCCATCAACGCCGATGAGGGGGAGCCTGGCACCTTCAAGGATCGCTATTACCTGGAGCGCTCGCCGCATCGCTTCTTGGAAGGCGCGCTGATCAGCGCCTGGGCGGTGGAGGCCAAGGCGCTCTACATCTATCTACGAGATGAATACCCGGCGCTGCATCGGGTACTGAAAAATGCCATCGGAGAGCTGGAAATCGCCGGGATCGTCGAGTCGGATTACATCATTTTGCGTCGCGGTGCCGGAGCCTACATCTGCGGCGAAGAGTCCGCGATGATCGAATCCCTGGAAGGCAAACCCGGCAAGCCCCGTCATCGCCCACCCTTCGTTGCCCAGAAAGGGCTGTTCGATCGACCAACCCTGGTCAATAACGTCGAGACCGTCTATTGGATTCCCATCATCTGGGAGCGTGGCGCCGAGTGGTTTGCACGCCAGGGCCGCAACGGGCGCCAGGGATTGCGCAGCTTCTCGGTGTCCGGGCGGGTCGCCAACCCCGGGGTGCATCTGGCCCCGGCGGGCATCACCTTGAACGAACTTGTCGAGGAATACGCCGGCGGCATGCAGGAGGGTCATGTGCTGTGTGCCTATCTGCCCGGGGGTGCGTCAGGTGGCATTCTGCCCGCCTCGAAAGCGGACATTCCGCTGGATTTCGACACCCTGCAGGTGCACGACAGCTTCATCGGTTCTGCAGCGGTAATGGTGATTTCCGATCAGGACAATCTCAAGTTCGTTGCCACCAATCTGCTGGCCTTCTTCGCCGACGAATCCTGCGGCCAGTGCACGCCGTGTCGGGTGGGCACCGAGAAGATGCTGGCGCTGCTCGAGCGGGACGAATGGAACATGGCGGAACTCACCCGGCTCTCCCGAGTGATGATAGATGCCTCTATCTGTGGACTTGGCCAGGCCGCGCCCAATCCGGTGCTGGGCTTGCTGCGAGATTTTCGTGATGTGCTGGTCGCCCAGAACGTCATCGTCAAAGAGTGAGGAGAATCGATCATGAATACCCTTGTTTCTCCTGAATCCTCGGTAGAGACGTTTGAGCTGACCCTGGATGGCCAGAAAGTTACCGCCCTGCCCGGCGAGACCCTGTGGCAGGTAGCCAAACGGGTCGGCGATTTCATTCCCAATCTGTGCTTCAAGGACAGCCATAGCTACCGCGCCGATGGCAACTGCCGTGTGTGCATGGTGGAGATCGAGGGAGAGCGGGCTTTGGCCGCGAGCTGCATTCGTGAGGCCAGGCCCGGCATGGTAGTCAAGAGTGCTACCTCCGAGCGCTCCCGGGTGGCGCGGGAAGGGGTGATGGAGCTTTTGATCGCGGACCAGCCGGCGCGGGAGGATAGCCCGGATCGCGCCAGCCACTTCTGGGCCATGGCGGATAAGCTCGACATTGACGCCACTGCGGTCAAGAGCTGGCTGCCGGCGCGCAATCCCGTGAAAGAATTCTTCATCGACGAAGCGATCGACAAGGAAGGCAGCAAGCCCCAGCGCTCGAATCACGATGCCTCTCATAGCGCGATGAACGTCAATCTCGATGCCTGCATCGAGTGCAATCTGTGTGTACGGGCCTGTCGCGAGGTGCAGGTCAACGACGTGATCGGCCTGGCTCATCGTGGGGCGTCGTCCAAGATCGTCTTCGATTTCGATGATCCCATGGGGGAGAGCACCTGCGTGGCCTGCGGCGAGTGCGTGCAGGCTTGCCCAACCGGGGCATTGATGCCGGCGACATTGATCGATGCACGCGGCCGGGGTGATTCGAAGATTGCCGACAGGACGGTAGATTCCGTGTGTCCTTATTGCGGCGTGGGCTGTCAGCTGACCTATCACCTCAAGGACGACGCCATCCTGCACGTTTCCGGCCGGGATGGTCCCTCGAATCACAATCGGCTGTGCGTGAAGGGGCGTTTTGGTTTCGATTATCCACGCCATCCTTCACGCTTGACCGTACCGCTGATTCGTCTTCCCGATGCGCCCAAGGGTCTCGATCCGGACTTCGACCCGGCCAACCCGACCACGCATTTTCGCGAGGCGAGCTGGGAAGAAGCGCTCGAACTGGCCGCCGGCGGGTTGGTAAATTTGAAAGATGCCTACGGTCCCGACGCCTTGGCGGGGTTCGGCAGCGCCAAGTGCTCGAATGAAGAGGCCTGGCTATTCCAGAAGCTAGTGCGCACCGGCTTCGGCTCCAACCATGTCGATCACTGCACACGGCTGTGTCACGCAAGCTCCGTGGCGGCGCTGATGGAATGCATCGGTTCCGGTGCGGTCACGGCGTCGTTCATGCAGGCAAGCCAAGCGGATGTGGTGATTCTCACCGGCTGCAACCCGACGGTGAACCACCCGGTGGCGGCGACCTTCTTCAAGCAGGCCGCCAAGGCCGGCACCAAGATCATCATCATCGACCCGCGGGGCCAGGCCATGAATGCCTATGCCCACAAGATCCTGCGCTTCACCCCGGGGTCGGACGTGGCGCTGTTCAACGCCATGCTCAACGTCATCGTCACGGAAGAGTTGTTTGATTCGCGCTATATCGCCGAGCATACCGAGGGCTTCGAGGCGCTCAAGACCCACGTCGTCGACATGACCCCGGAGGCGATGAGCGGGCTGTGCGGCATTTCTCCTGAAGAGATTCGCGACGTGGCGCGGCTTTACGCCAACGCCGAGCGGGCGATGATCTTCTGGGGCATGGGCATCTCCCAGCACACCCATGGCACGGACAACGCCCGCTGTCTGATCTCCTTGGCCCTTGCCTGCGGCCAGACGGGCCGCCCCGGTACCGGCCTGCATCCGCTGCGCGGCCAAAACAACGTCCAGGGCGCCTCGGATGCGGGAATGATCCCCATGGTATTGCCGGATTACCAGCCGGTGGGCGATGCCCAGGTGCGGGCCGCGTTTGAAGAGCTGTGGAACACGCCGCTGAACGATAAGCCTGGCCTCACCGTGGTGGAAATCATGGACGCCATCACTGCCGGTACCATCAAGGGCATGTACATTCTTGGGGAAAACCCGGCCATGTCCGACCCGGACCTGGATCACGCTCGGGCAGCGCTTTCCAAGCTCGAGCATCTGGTGGTGCAGGATCTGTTCGTCACCGAGACCGCCCAGTTCGCCGATGTCATCCTGCCGGCCTCCGCCTGGCCGGAGAAGGACGGCACCGTGACCAATACCAATCGTCAGGTGCAGATGGGCCGCAAGGCCATGCCGCTGCCCGGCGAGGCAAAGCCCGATTGGTGGATCATTCAGCAAATTGCGAAGCGCTTCGGACTGCCCTGGGACTACCAGCATCCGCAAGACGTCTTCGCCGAGATGACCCGGGGCATGCCGTCGCTGGATAACATCAGCTGGGAACGGGTGGAACAAGAAGAATCGGTAACCTATCCATGCCCCGCAGAAGACGCGCCCGGATTTGATGTGGTGTTTTCTGATGCGTTTCCCACCGACTCGGGTCGTGCCAGGTTCTCGCCGACCCGGCCGCTGCCGCCGGACGAGCCGCTGGATGAGGTCTACTCGACGGTGCTGACCACCGGGCGTCAGCTCGAGCACTGGCATACCGGCTCCATGACCCGACGTGCCTCGGTGCTCGATGCCCTGGAGCCGGAGGCAGTGGCAAGTCTCGCGCCTGGGGAGTTGTCGCGCCTTGGACTTTCGCCGGGGGAGCAGCTGGTCATCACCACCCGACGCGGACAGATCAGCCTGACCGCCCGGGTCGATCCATTGATGCCGGAAGGCATGGTGTTCGTGCCGTTCTGCTACGCTGAGGCGGCGGCGAATCTACTCACCAATCCGGCCCTTGACCCCTACGGCAAGATTCCCGAGTTCAAGTATGCGGCTTGTCGACTGTCCGCCGTGGAGTAGAGAAGCCAGCAGGCGAAACGATAAAGCGAAATGCACAACAAGTGTGCAAAAAGCGATGCTAAAACGCCGAGCAGTGAACCCGAGCAAAAAAGGGAGTGTCTACGCTCAAGTCAATCATCATGGAGGGGGCTTGTTACGATGGCAAAGATACTGCTCAAGGAACTGGGAATGCTGGGAATCGTACTTGGATTGACGATGGAAGCCCCGGCGTTCGCCGAAGATGAGCAAAGTGAGGCTGACAAGCCCACGCAACAGTCTACGACGGCGATGCAGGATAGCGGCCCCCAGGCATCAGCGAGACAAGGGGAAGGGGATATCCGCAAAAGGCAGGATAAACCCGAGGGCGATACCGAAGGTGGTATGGTCAAACAGGAGAAGGCCGGTTTTGGCTCCGGGGGTGAAGCCATGCCGGGTACGGATCTACCCGAGCCACCGGAACAAAGGAAAGGCAAGAAAGAATAGTCACTCTGCTCATGAAAAGAGCCCGCTACCGACAATGTTGGTAGCGGGCTCTTTTAGTTCCAGTGCTGTTTCAGTTCAGCGAAGATCCATCGTGAGCCGCAGGCCGTCGTAGACCTCCGCGTGCACATTGCGACTGGCTACCGCGTCACCGATGCGAACAGGAAACCGCCGACGGACGTACGCACCCTCTGTTTCATGGTGGAGCAGTCGCATAGAAAGCCTTTAGTCGCTGATAGACGATCGTGCATGTCAGCAGATGTCGCAAATTGGCCGGCATGACGTTTTTAGAATTTTCACTGTCGTTTCCAAGCGCCGGATGGCGGGTGGAAAGCGCTATTCTTGGCCGCAAGACGCCCTTTATCCACTAGCGCTGGAGCCGACCATGACCCCTGCCGACCTGCACAACGACGCGATCGTCATCGATGGCCTGATCATCGCCAAGTGGAGCCGCGAACTGCTCGAGGACATGCGCAAAGGCGGCCTGACCGCGGCCAACTGCACCGTTTCGGTATGGGAAGGTTTTCAGGCCACCGTCGACAATATCGTCAAGACCAACGCCTTGATGCGCGAATGCAGCGACCTGGTGCGCCCGGTACGTAGCACCACTGATATCACCCGAGCCAAGGAAGAAGGCAAGACCGGCATCATTTTTGGTTTTCAAAACGCCCATGCCTTCGAAGACCAGATCGGCTACGTCGAGATCTTCAAGCAGCTCGGCGTGGGTGTCGTGCAGCTGTGCTACAACACCCAGAATCTGGTGGGTACCGGCTGCTACGAGCGTGACGGCGGCCTGTCCGGCTTCGGTCGCGAAATCGTCGCCGAGATGAATCGCGTCGGTATCCTGTGCGATTTGTCCCACGTCGGTGCCAAGACTTCCGAGGAGGTCATTCTCGAATCGCAAAAGCCGGTGTGCTACTCCCACTGCCTGCCATCGGGGCTCAAGGAGCACCCGCGCAACAAGTCCGACGAAGAACTCAAGTTCATCGCCGACCACGGCGGCTTCGTCGGTGTGACCATGTTCACGCCCTTCTTGCGCGCCGGGGTCGACGCCACCATCGACGACTATGTCGAGGCCATCGAGTACGTGATGAACATCGTCGGCGAGGACGCCATCGGCATCGGCACGGATTTCACCCAGGGCCATGGGCCTGACTTCTTCGAATGGCTGACCCATGACAAGGGCTATGCCCGGCGCCTGACCCGCTTCGGCAAGATCATCAATCCCGAGGGGATTCGCACCATCGGCGAGTTCCCCAATCTGACCGAGGCGCTGTTGCGGCGTGGCCTAAGCGAGACCCAGGTGCGCAAGATCATGGGGGGAAACTGGATGCGTGTCTTGAAGGATGTCTGGGGTGCCTGATGGGCAAGCCGCCGTGGTGGGGTAGGCTCCCGTCCAAAGATGCGGCTTTACCGGCGATAGGTCTACGAGGGGGCGCTGTGAATCCCTCCCTGGACGCTACTTTTGCTATCTGACCGCCATGGATGGCGGAAATGCCGGAATTGCATGGAGCTTTTTCCGGCCATGGCAAAAGACCCCCTCTACGACCTATCCCCGGCGCCGCTCACCTGACAGAACAATTATTTCCGAGGAATACGACCGTGACCAAGATGGCCCCCGAACTGCCCATCGAGGTGGATGCCGAGACCGGCGTGTGGATCACCGATGCGCTGCCCATGCTCTATGTGCCGCGCCATTTCTTCATTAACAATCATCTCGCCGTGGAAGAGGCGCTAGGGGTGGAGAAATACGCCGAGATTCTCTATCACGCGGGTTATAAGAGCGCCTGGTACTGGTGCGAAAAGGAAGCCGAGCTGCACGGCTTGAGCGGTGTAGCGCTGTTTAAGCATTACATGACGCGTCTTTCTCAGCGCGGCTGGGGCAAGTTCATCACCCAGGACATCGATCTCGAGGCCGGTACTGCCCGAGTGCATCTCGAGCACAGCGCTTTCGTGTATCAAATGGGCAAGGCGGGCTACCGAGTCGAGTACATGTTCACCGGCTGGTTCGCCGGTGCCATGGACCAGATTCTCGCGGCGCGAGGAAGCCAACTGCGTACCCTGGCCGCGCAGACACAAAGCGCCGCCGAAGAAGGCTGCGATCACGGCCTCTTCATCGTCACACCGCTTGCTCAACATCCCCAGGGCTGAGGACCGTTTCCCATGGCATTCGACGCACTTCTAGAGCCGATTCAGATCGGCAAGCAGACCATTCGTAACCGCGTGGTCAGCACCGCCCACGCGGAAGTTCACGCCACGGATGGCGGCATGACCACGGCGCGCTACGTCAAGTATTACGAGGAAAAGGCCAAGGGCGGGTGCGGGTTGTCCATTTGCGGCGGGTCGTCGGTGGTCTCCCTCGACAGCCCTCAAGGCTGGTGGAGTTCGGTGAATCTCTCCACCGATCGCATCATCCCGCATTTTCAGAATCTGGCAGAGGCGGTGCACAAGCACGGCGGTAAGATCATGATTCAGATCACCCATATGGGCCGCCGCTCGCGCTGGGACGGCTACGACTGGTCGACGTTACTGTCTCCTTCGGGGATTCGCGAGCCGGTACATCGCTCGACCTGCAAGACCATTGAAGAGGAAGAGATCTGGCGCATCATCAAAAACTTCGCTCAGGCCGCCCGCCGGGCCAAGGAAGGCGGACTCGATGGTGTCGAATTGTCCGCCGTGCATCAGCACCTGATCGATCAGTTCTGGAGCCCGAGGGTCAACAAGCGCACCGATCAATGGGGGGGCAGCTTCGAAAATCGCATGCGTTTCGGCATGGAAGTGCTCAAGGCGGTGCGTGCCGAAGTGGGTAACGACTTCGTGGTGGGCATGCGCATCTGTGGCGACGAGTTTCACCCGGATGGTTTGACCCACGAGGACATGAAGCAGATCGCCGCCTACTTTGATGCCACCGGCCAGGTCGATTTCTTCGGTGTGATTGGCTCGGGCTGCGATACCCATAACAGTCTGGCCAACGTGATTCCCAATATGTCCTATCCGCCGGAACCTTTCCTGCATCTGGCGGCGGGGATCAAGGAGGTGGTCAGCGTACCGGTGATCCATGCCCAGAACATCAAGGACCCCAATCAGGCTGAGCGGATTCTCGAGGCCGGCTATGTCGACATGGTGGGCATGACCCGGGCGCAAATCGCCGACCCGCACCTGATCGCCAAGGTCAAGATGGGGCAGGTCGATCGGATCAAACAGTGCGTGGGCGCCAACTACTGCATTGATCGCCAGTATCAAGGCCTCGATGTGCTGTGCATCCAGAACGCCGCCACTTCGCGGGAGTACATGGGGCTGCCGCACATCATCGAGAAGTCCCAAGGCCCGAAGCGCAAGGTGGTGGTGGTCGGCGGCGGCCCCGGCGGCATGGAATCGGCCCGGGTGGCCGCGGAGCGTGGTCACGACGTCACCTTGTTCGAAGCCGAGGAGCAGTTGGGCGGCCAGATTACGATTGCGGCCAAGGCGCCGCAGCGTGATCAGATTGCCGGTATCACCCGCTGGTATCAGCTGGAGCTGACCCGGCTCGGGGTCGATCAGCGTCTGGGCACCCGCGCCGACGAGGCCACGCTCAAGGATCTGCGTCCAGACATCCTGGTGCTGGCCACCGGCGGCCATCCCTTCCTCGAGCAGCATCCGCAGTGGGGCTACTCGGAGCACCCGGAGCAGAGCCTGGTGGTCAGTAGTTGGGACATTCTCAGCGGCAAGGTCGCGCCGGGCAAGAACGTGCTGATCTATGACGCCATCTGTGAATTCTCTGGCGTCTCCGTGGCGGATTACCTGGCGGACAAGGGCGCCAAGGTCGAGATCGTCACCGATGACATCAAGCCCGGTGCCGCGGTGGGGGGCACCACCTTCCCGACCTACTACCGCAGCCTCTACGAGAAAGAGGTGATCATGAGCTCCGACCTGATGCTGCACAAAGTCTATCGTGAGGGCGGCTCCTTGGTGGCGGTACTCGAGAACGAGTACACCGGTGCCCAGGAAGAACGGGTGGTCGATCAGGTGGTGGTCGAGAACGGCGTGCGGCCCAATGAGACGCTTTACTACACCCTCAAGGAGCAATCCCGCAACAAGGGTCAGGTCGATATAGAAGCGCTCTACGCGATCCAGCCCCAGCCTTGTCTGGCGAGTCTGAATGAAGAGCAGGGCGGCGACGGCTTCCTGCTGTTCCGTTTGGGCGATTGTACAGCGCCGCGCAATACCCATGCGGCGATCTACGACGCCCTGCGGATATGCAAGGACTTCTAAGAGGACCACCCCGATGCTCGATATCCTACTGCCGATTTTGATCTTCGCTGCCCTGGCACTGGCGGCCATCGGTGCCCTACGGCGTGTGCGTCTTTGGCGCCAGGGGCGTCCTTCGCCGGTGCCCATTGCCAAGGGCCTGGCGGCGATGCCGCGGCGCTATCTGGTCGATCTGCACCATGTGGTGGCCCGGGACAGGTACATCTCCAACACCCATGTGGCCACTGCCGGCGGATTTGTGGCAGCGGCGGTGCTAATGGTCCTGGTACATGGCCTGGGTCTCGGTTCTTCACAAAAGCTAGAGGGCGTGCTGGGCTGGTTGCTGCTGGCGGCGAGTGCCTGCATGTTCGTTGGTAGTCTGTTCGTCGCCGAGCGTCGGCGACCGCCGCCGCCACGGCTCTCAAAGGGGCCCTGGATGCGTTTGTCCAAGAGTCTGATGGCGTTTTCGCTGGGCGTGTTCGTGATCACCTTGCCAAGCGTTGGAATATTGCCTGCGGATCTGGGCAGCTGGATAGCAGCGCTGGTGCTGGCCGGCATCGTGACCTGGGGCTTGGCGGAAATGGTGTTCGGCATGACCTGGGGCGGGCCGATGAAACATGCCTTTGCCGGCGCCCTGCATCTGGCGTTTCACCGCCGCCCCGAACGGTTTTCCACAAAAGAAGGTGGGACTGGGCGCTCCACCGGCCTCAAGGCCTTGGACCTGAATGACGAGCGGGCGCCTCTTGGGGTGGGGGCGCCCAAGGATTTCACCTGGAATCAGCTGCTGGGTTTTGATGCCTGCGTACAGTGCGGGCGTTGCGAGGCCGTCTGCCCGGCCTTTGCCGCCGGTCAGCCGCTCAATCCCAAGAAGCTGATCCAGGACATGGTGGTGGGCATGGTGGGCGGCAGCGATGCCCATTACGCGGGTTCCCCCTACCCGGGCAAGCCGATCGGCGAGCATGCCGGCGACCCCCACGGGCCCATCGTGGCGCGTCCCTTTGCAAATGGCGGCACGGCGCTTGTCGACGCCGATACCCTCTGGTCCTGCACCACCTGCCGTGCCTGTGTCGAAGAATGCCCGATGATGATCGAGCACGTCGACGCCATCGTCGACATGCGCCGCTTCTTGACCCTGGAGCGCGGCAATACGCCCAACAAGGGCGGCGACGTGCTCGACAACCTGATCGCCACCGACAACCCTGGTGGCTTCGATCCTGGGTCGCGGCTCAACTGGGCGGCGGATCAGAACCTGCCGCTGATGGCGGACAGGCAAGAGGCCGAAGTATTGCTATGGCTGGGTGACGGCGCCTTCGACATGCGCAATCAGCGCACCCTGCGCGCCTTGGCCAAAGTATTGCGGGCCGCCGAGGTCGACTTCGCGGTACTGGGCAATGAAGAGCGGGACAGCGGTGATGTGGCCCGGCGACTGGGTGACGAGGCCACCTTCCAGCGCCTCGCCAAGCGCAATATTGCCACGCTTTCTCGGTATCGCTTCACACATATCCTCACCTGCGATCCGCATAGTTTTCATGTATTGAAAAATGAATACGGTGCCTTGGGCGGCCACTACAGCGTCTTCCACCACAGCACCTACATCGCCGAGCTGTTCGACAGCGGGCGATTAAATCTGAAGGCCTGGAAAGGCGGCAGCGTGACCTATCACGATCCCTGCTACCTGGGCCGCTACAACGGCGAGTACGAGGCGCCGCGGCGCGTGCTTCAGGCGCTGGGTATCGAGGTCAAGGAAATGGCGCGCTCGGGCTATCGCTCGCGCTGCTGCGGTGGCGGCGGCGGCGCGCCGATCACCGACATTCCCGGCAAGCGGCGCATTCCCGACATGCGCATGGAGGACGTAGGCGAAACCGGCGCCGAGCTGGTGGCGGTGGGCTGCCCCCAGTGCACCGTCATGCTGGAAGGTGTGGTGAATACCAGCGCCGAGGTACGCGATATCGCCGAGCTGGTGGCCGAGGCTTTGAATGAAGACCCCGCTCCAGGCCGCGCGACCCATCGTACCCAGCAAAGCGAGGAGGCATTGGTGTCATGAAAGATGATCTACGCCGCGACCCGCGTAAGGAGTGGATTGCCCGTAACCGACTGCATCCCGATCATCAGCGGGTGCTGGCCGAGCTGGGGCGAGGGGCGGCGTCTGCCGAATGGCTCGGCCCCAACGGCCTGACACGCCGCGATCCGCATGCCGTGGGCTTCATCGGCCCTAGTGGCCTCAAGCGTATCGACCGCAGCGGCACCCAGCAGGCCGCCACGGCAAGCGACACCCGCCAGCGCGGCGCAGCGGTGGATGCGCGCAAATGGATTGACATCGAGACGCCGGCCTTTGTGGTCGCCGTAGTGCCCGACATGAGCGCAGGGCGTCTGTCGTCCCAGGATCGCGATGTGCTGGGCCTGGCGCGCAGGCTTGCCGACGCGGATCCGCAGCGTCCCGGGGCGGTACTGGCCGTGCTCTTCGGCGAACACAAGGAGGATAGCCTGGGTGAGGCCGGCATCGATCGTCTGCTGCATCTCGATGACGACGCCTTTGCGGGTTACACGCCGGAAGCGCGACTGGCGGCGTTGCTGGCAGTAGAACGGCAATGGGCGCCGCGTTATTGGCTGCTGCCGGACTCCGCCCTAGGCGGTGCCGACCTGGGACGACGGCTGGCGGCCCGACTCGGCGAGCGTCCGGCCACCGGCGTCTGGCAGCTGAATGCGGATGCAGGCAACGGGGGCTGGCAGTGTCTCGCTCGAGGCGCGGCAGGGACCAGCGACATTCAGCGGCCGCTACCGCGGGTGGTGCTGGCGCTTGCCGAATGTGCCGAACCGGTCTATGAGGCGCGTCATGCGGCGCGCCCCGTTGAGCTTGCCCAGAAGCTGCCCGAGACGCTCTCGCGCATCAGGGATATGGGCGCGGTGGCCGTCGATCCTGCAGGAGTGTCGCTCGCCGAGGCCGAGTTTATCCTGTCCGCCGGCAATGGCGTCAAGAATTGGGAAGGCTACCACCGCGCCGCGGAGGTGCTGCAGGCGACCAAGGGGGCATCCCGGGTGGCGGTGGACGATGGCTTCATGCCACGGGATCGCCAGGTCGGGGCGACCGGCACCTGGGTCACCGCCCGGGTCTATGTGGCGGTAGGAATCAGCGGCGCCATTCAGCACCTGCAAGGCATACAGAGCTGCGACAAGGTCGTGGCGATCAATTCCGATGGCGGCTGCGACATGGTCAAGCGCGCCGATCTTGCCGTGCTGGGCGATGCGTCCCAGATCCTCGAGGCGCTGGTGGCGCTGGTCGAGCAGTATCGGCAACAGCAGCAGGAGTCACGTGATGCCGCATGATACGAACTCTCCGACCAGTGCTCGGAAGCAAGCACACATCAGTGAGCAACCAAGCGTCGCGGTGCTCATCTCGCTGGGTCGTCATCCGCTGACCGGCCGGGCCCGGCGCGCCGATCAGGATGCGCGCGCCGTGGAGATGGCACTGTCCTTGGGCGACGCACAGCCCCGATTGCTGCATGCGGGGCAGCTTGATCAGGACAGTGAGGCCGCCCTGCGAGCTTATCTGGGCATGGGGTTCGATGCGCTCGAATTGATTGAGCAAGAACAAGGGGCCGATGTGATTGCGGCCCTGAGCGACAGGCTGCGCGAAACCGCCCCGCAACTCGTGTTGACCGGCGCCCGGGCGGAAACCGGTGAAGGGTCCGGTTTGCTGCCATACCTGCTGGCCGACGCCCTGGGGTGGCCGATCGTGGCCGGCCTGGCCTCGATAGAGCGCATCGAGCAGGGCGAGGCCACGCTGCTACAGGCACTGCCCCGGGGCCAGCGACGGCGCCTGCGGGTGCGCCTGCCGGCGATTGTCACCGTGGATAGCAGCGCGCCGGCCGCGCGCCAGAGCGCCTTTGGCCCGGCCCGGCGCGGCGTTTTCGAGCCTGTGGCACATGCCAGTGTGCAGGACGCGGCTTTCGCCGAGTGGCGGGTACAGCCGGCGCGCAAACGGCCCAAGCGCCTCAAGATCATCAAGGCGACCTCGGCACGGGACCGCTTCAAGGCCGCCGCGGCCAAGGCCGAAGGCGGCGGTGGTCAGATACTGGCGGATGTGACGCCGGAACAGGGCGCCGAGGCGATCTTCAGATTGCTCCAGGAAGAAGGCGTGTTGCGCTGACGTGTTGCATACTGACACGCAGCTAAAATTACCAGCACAAGGTGATACGCCATGATGATTGCCGAATTGATCGATGATGATGATTTTCGGGCGCGACTAGTAAACTTAGGGGTTGCCATTCCCGCCGATGCGGACCCCGAAGAATGCGCTCGCAGGACCTTGCATCAGCACATTCAAGGCGAGGTGCCCGGTTTGCAGAGGCTGGTTGAGGAGCTGATGAGCAAGTCCGACATACTGCTGCCTGAGGTGCGTCAAGTCATTGAGCGTTTCCTGCTACCGGCACTTCGCTAAAGTCTCCAGGCACTTGGCTAAAGTCTCCAAACACCTGGCTAAAGTCCCAGTGCCAGGCGCAACCCATCATAAACCGCCGCATGCACGTTGCGGCTGGCGACAGCATCGCCGATGCGAAAGAGCTGGAAACGCCCCAGCGGGTTGGTGCGCTTTGCTTGTGGGGCATGAGCGATGAAGGCGTCGATGTCCAGCTCGCCGCCGTTGCTCGATAAGGGTTTCAGCGCAAAATAGAGCTCATCCAGCGGGGCGGTGCCATGCTCGACGATAACGCGATCAACGCTCAGCGTTTGCCGCGTGTCGCTGCAGTACGGGCTGCTCAGGGATGCTTGCAAGCCGTCAGGGGTCGATTCGACCCGGCACAGGAAGCGGTTGAGATGAATCTGCGCCCCGCCACGATCGAACGCCTGAAAGTACGCAGGGAAGTTGGTGCCGCCGACCTCGATACCCAGGGTGCGCTCCGGGGTGGCGATGTGGACATGAGCGCCATGATTGATCAGATGTTCCGCGGCGGAAAGTGCGGGGTAGCCACCGTGATCGTCGAACACCAGCACCCGCTCGCCGGCGCGTACCGGGTCCGCCAGGGCGTCCCAGCTCGACTGCACCAGTGACTCGCCGGCCTGGAGTTCGGGATGCACCTGGGGCAAGCCGCCGGTGGCGAGGATCACCACGTCGGGCTCGAAGGCCAGGACGTCGTCAGCCTCGGCGTAGCAGTTGAACTGTAGCGCAACACCCAGACGCTGGCATTCAGCGAGCCGCCATTCGGTGATGCCGAGCATCTCGCGACGACGTTCGAGCAGGCTGGCGATGCGGACCTGGCCGCCGGCCATGTCGTTGGCCTCGACCAGGGTGACCCGATGACCGCGCTCGGCGCTGGCGCGTGCTGCTTCGAGCCCCGCGGGGCCGGCGCCGATCACCACCACATGGCGTGGTGCGTCGACGTCCCGGGCGATCACGTGGGGCAGGCTTCCCTCGCGACCGGTGGCCGGGTTATGAATGCAGTAGGCGGCGCCGTTCTCGTAGATGCCGTCGATACAGTAGCCGGCCCCCACGCAAGGGCGAATGCGTTCCTCCTCGCCGGATTCGATCAGCGCGGTGATATTCGGCTCCGCCATGTGGGCGCGAACCATTCCCACCAGATCGAGCAGGCCTTCACGAATGGCGTAGCGCGCCGTGGCCACGTCGTTGATGCGTGACGCATGCAACACCGGCAGCCCGGTGGCGCGGCGTACTTCACCGACGAAGGTCAGATGCGGCGCGGTGGGCGCCCCCATGTTGGGAATCACCTCCGCCAACCCTGCATCGGAGTCGATGTGGCCACGAATCACGTTGAGGAAGTCGATGGCCCCGCCCTGTTCGAGCAACCGGCAGACCTCCAGTCCTTCGTCGCGCCCTAGACCGTGCGGCAACAGCTCATCGACCACCAGGCGGATACCGACGAGAAAATCGGGACCGACCGCGGCGCGCACGGCGTCGATGACCATCAGCGGGAAGCGCAGGCGGTTGACCAGTTCTCCACCCCAGGCGTCGTCGCGGCGGTTGGTCCAGGGTGACAGGAAGCCGTCGAAGAAATGCCCATAGGCCTCGATCTCGATGCCGTCGAGACCGGCGGCCTGGCAGCGCGCGGCACCATCGGCGTAGGCCCTGGCGATACGCTCAAGATCGTGCTCCTCGGCGACCTTGGGAAAGGCGCGATGAGCGGGCTCGCGCAGCCCAGAGGCGGCGATCACCGGCAGCCAGTCGCCGGCGTTGTAGCGGGTGCGTCGGCCCAGGTGGGTGACCTGGCACATGATCGCGCAATCGTAGTGGTGCACGGCGTCGGCGAGTTCACTGAGCCAGGGAACGATTTCGTCCTTGTACAGCAACAGATTGCCGAAGGCCGGGGGGCTGTCCGGGGCGACCACTGCGCTGCCGCCGACCATGGTCATGGCCATGCCGCCCCGGGCCTTTGCTTCGTGGTAAAGCCGGTAGCGCGCCTTGGGCATGCCTCTTCGGAATAAGCCGGCTCATGAGCGGCGCTGACGATGCGGTTCTTGAGGGTCAGGTGGCGTAGCGAAAAAGGCTGCAGCAGCGGATCGCGGGTGTTCATCAGGGGACTCCAGGCAAGAACAGCGCAAATCTCTTGGGGCTAATTCCGTCGACAGGCCGTATCTACTTTTGCCATCTGACCGCCATGGATGGCGGAAATGCCGGAATTGCATGGAGCATTTTCCGGCCATGGCAAAAGACCTCCGTCTGGATCAGCCTGCCGGCAACCCAGCAGGCGTTTCCGGGCTAGCCTCTGGCCAAGTGCAGCGAAGGCGCTTCGTCACTGAGATTCGCCAGCATGCGCTCGCTGTACCAGTCGACGAAATCGATCACGCCGAACTCGAAGGTCTCAGAGTAGGGGCCGGGCTGATAGGCCACGGAGTTGATGCCGCGCTGGTTGTCCTCGGTGATACGCCGATCCTGCAGATTGGTGGCATCCCATACCTTGCGCATTTCCACCGGGTCGTAATCGACGCCTTCCACCGCATCCTTGTGCACCAGCCATTTGGTGGTCACCAGGGTCTGCTGCGGGCCCAACGGCAGGATGCGGAACACGACGCCATGATCCGCCATGAAGTGGTTCCAGGAGTTGGGCAGATGCAGGATGCGCAGCGCCCCCATTTCCGGGTCCATCATGTTGCCCATCAGCTTCTTGCAGGCTGGCTTGCCGTCCAGGGTCATGGAGCTGGTGCCATCCTTCAGCGGGGTGCGGGTCAGCCGGTTCTGACGACCGAAAAACTGGAGCTGCCAGGCCGCCTCCAACTTGTCCCACTTATCCCGCATACGGGCAACCTGGGTCTTGTAGGCCGGGGTGGCACGCACGTCCTCGGTGTCGTCGAACTCCAGCAGCGAGTTCATCAGCTCCGGGTGAGAACCGTTGCAGTGATAGCACTCGCGATTGTTTTCGACCACCAGCTTCCAGTTGGCCTCCTCGACGATATGGGACTGGGCCGCCACCTTGACGTTGTCCATCTGGTGGGGTGCCAGATAGTGCTCGAGCTGAGTCAGAAATTCGCTATTGTCAGCGGGTTCTTCAGCCAGGCTGACGAAGATATAGCCGCCGGCGGTGCTCACATGAATTGGCTTCAGACGGTAGTCCGCAGGATTGAAGCTTTTCCCCATGTCGCCGGCGAACAGCAGGCGGCCATCCAGCTCATAGGTCCACTGATGATAGGGGCATACCAGCTTGGCGACCTTGCCTTTTTCAGCGGCACATAGGCGTGACCCGCGGTGGCGGCAGACGTTGTGAAAGCCCTGTATGACGCCGTTGTCGCCCCGCAGGATGATGATCGGATTGTTGCCGATCTGCAGGGTCATGAAGTTGCCCTTGGCAGGAATCTCGCAGGTCATGCCGGCGAACAGCCACTCCTTCTCGAAGATCTCTTGCAGGTCCAGGGCGTAGATTTGCTCGTCGATGTAGAGCGGTTGAGGCAACGAAAATTTCGGGAGGCGCGTGTTCAGCAGTTCAGTGGCGGCCTCGCGTGCCTGGGCCAGAGAATCATTCAAACCGGAATGAGCGATCAGATTCATGTCGAGGGTCCTCATCCATCACCGGGGGGCGTTAAGTACGGTGATGATGTCAATATTATTGTTAGGTGGTATTCGAGCTGAGTGTGGAGCAAGTCTTGATAGCGCAGTTGTCCATGTGCGACGCGGGACGATTCATGGACGACCTGGGGGATAAAAATACGCCGTTCGACTGGCTGTTTGAGGTATGCCGGTGTCGCTGAGAGACAAGTTGGTCTCAAGCGGTATGCGCAGAATGCGAGCATGAGCAGGTTGAAAGGGACAGGACGGGAATAACAATGGCAATGAATTTCTTGAACCCAGTTACTACCCAGACCTGGACCAATGGCCGTCACCTGGTGCGCTGTGTCAAGACGATCCAGGAAACCGCGGACGTGCGCACCTTCTGCTTCATGGCTGAGCAGCCGCTACTTTATTTCTTCAAGCCCGGCCAGTTCGTCACCCTGGAGCTTGATATCGGTGGCGAGCAAATCATGCGCTCTTATACCATCTCAAGCTCTCCTTCGATCCCCTACAGTTTTTCGATCACCGTCAAACGCATGCCCGGGGGAAAGGTCTCCAACTGGCTGCACGATTCGCTCAAGGAAGGAGACGAGCTGGCGGTACATGGGCCCGTAGGCAACTTCAACATCATGGATTTTCCCGCGGACAAGCTGCTGTTTCTCTCTGGAGGCGTGGGTATCACACCGCTGATGTCCATGACCCGCTGGCTGTTTGATACCAATGCCAGTGTCGACGTCGAGTTCATCCATAGCGCACGGGCGCCCCGGGATGTGATCTATCATCGCGAACTCATTCACATGTTCTCGCGGCTTCCGGAGTTCAAGCTGCATGTGATCTGTGAAAACAAGGACGATATCGGTGAAACCTGGGCTGGCTACCGGGGCTACCTGACCCAGCCCATGCTGGAGCTAATGGCCCCGGACTATCTCGAACGGGAGATCTTCTGCTGCGGCCCCGCGCCCTACATGAACGCGATCAAGCATATCCTGCGAAATAATGGCTTCGATATGAGTCATTACCACGAAGAGCTTTTTGGTGCCACGCCGTTGGAAGTGCGCGAGGAGGTGCTGGAGCTGGCAGAGCAGGCCGAAGCCGCCGCGGAAGAGATCGACTATGCCGAAATGCTTAGTATCGAATTTGCCGGCTCCGGCAAGAGCGTGCGCATTCAACCTGATGAGACGATCCATGCTGCCGCTGCCAAGCTGGGCCTGCACATTCCCAAGGCCTGCGGCATGGGCATCTGTGGCACCTGCCGGGTAGGCATCAAATCCGGGGAGGTGGAAATGGATCATAACGGCGGCATTACCGACGATGATATCGAGGCGGGGTATATCCTCTCTTGCTGCAGTAGGCCAAAAGGCAATGTGGTGGTGGATTTTTAAGCGACCGGCCCGATATATAGCAATGTCAAGTAGCGAGGCAATCATCCGGTTCGCGCTAGCTGCTACTCACCATTGTAGCAATCCTGCACGCCCTGGTGTATGAGCTCAGGTAGATGGCCGATTAAAACATCGTGAAGCTCAGCCATATATAGACGGCGTAGCTCGCCAGCAGAACAGCCCCTTCTATGCGAGACAAGCGCAGTCCGGTGTAGAGAAAGACCATTAACACGCCTGCCGAACCCAGCAAGATCCACTGATCGAACGCCTGGATACGCGCTGCCAAGGGCAAGGGCTGCAGAAACGCCGAGACGCCGAGAATGCCTAGTAGGTTGAAGATGTTGCTGCCCAGGATATTGCCCACGGCTACATCCGCCTGGCGTCTCAACGCGGCGATGGCGGAAACGGCAAGTTCCGGCAGGGAGGTGCCCACCGCCACCAGCGTTAGGCCTATCACCGCCTCAGGGATGCCTGCGGCCTGGGCGATGCCAATGGCGCCGTAGAGCAACAGACGCGAGCCGCCGATCAATAGCGCCAGTCCCCCTACCAGAGCAAGACCGATGAAGAACCAGCTGCGCGGGAGCGCACTTACCGTCTCCGCCTCGGCGTTATGCACTTCCGCTGCGGGGTCATGCTGGCCGCTCTCGCTACGATAGGCCCAGATCAGATAGACGACCAGGCAGGTAAGGAAGATGGCTGCATCGGTGCGCCCCAGGGTGCCGCTCATGGAGAGCAGGAGGAACAGGATACTGGCGGCTACCACTACCAGCCCATCGCGTCTCAGCGCCAGGGGTTGCACCGTCAATGGTGTGATCAGCGCGCATAGCCCGAGGATCAGCAAGGTGTTGCCGATATTGCTGCCGACGATGTTACCGACGGCAATGTCCGGCTGCGCGTTGAGCGACGCATTCACCGATACCACAAGCTCCGGCATGGAAGTGCCAAAACCCACGATCACAAGCCCGGTCAAAAGCGGCGATACCCCCAGGCGCTTGGCTGCTGCTATGGCGCCCCGGATCAGGCCTTCACCGCCGAGGGTCAAGACGATAACACCCACGATCAGACTAAGCGCGTAGAGCATTCTGTTTGCCAATAGCTATAGGTATGGCAATCAAATATCACCAAAAATTGGGGCGCGCAATATTATTTTATGAGCCCCAAATTGGTTCGATCGTCTAAGAAATTCATCGCTACCCTGCAGGTGCCAAGCGCGGTTGGCTGTGGCTAAATACTGGTGGCAGCAAACTCGATTTCGTTAGCGCGTCGAGCCGTCACAAGCAGGTTTGTTCCTTCAAGAGGTTTGATCATGTATCAAGGCTGGAAATGGATAGTGACCTTTGTTGCAGTACTTTTTCTTTCTTTTTCCAGTCAAGTATTTGCAGCTGACCGGGCTCAGAAAGCGGAAATTGCCAAGGAAAAAGCGGAGGCACTGGAGCAGACGGTTGTGACGGAAGGCAGTGATATAAATCCTCCCGATTCCCTGGTGATCACCAAACCCGGGGTGCAAGCCGTCGATCCGACCGGGACGGCCCCCCTGGATGATCCGATTACCTGTCTTGCCCGGGCCATCTACTGGGAGGCCCGGGGCGAAAGCGTTGCCACCATGGAGGCCGTCGCCAGTGTGGTGATCAATCGCCTGGGTCATGAAGGCTTTCCGGAAACGGTATGTGAGGTAGTCAGGCAAGGTGGCGAGCAGGGAAGCTGCCAGTTCTCCTGGTGGTGCGATGGCCGTATGGATCATGCGCAAAACGAGCAGTCTTATACCTTTGCCAAGGAAATTGCGCGACGAGCCCTCAATGGGCAACTGCCAGACAGAATCGATGGCGCCCTGTATTTCCATCAGCGGCAAATATCGCCGGGCTGGGGCAGGAACTTCATCAAGACGAATCAAATTGGTGATCTTGTCTTCTACAAACTTCGTGAAGGCGTAGCACCCTGAGGCCTGCTCATAAGGAACGTTGGCGCTAGCCTATCCCGATCAAACCGAAGGCGGTGTCTCTTGCATTGTGGTCGCTCCTTCAATTGGCGAATGCGACGCGAAAAGGCCGGCTGGGTAACATGGCGTCGTTCGGCTGCCTTGAAAAACGTGCCCGTCTCGATGATGCCAACACGTTTTCTACATCCTCCCTCACGGCGTGGTAATCATCTGGCACGCCGACGCTCACTACTGCAAAGCTTTACAAGCAGCCCATGATCTCGACCTTGTCCGCTGGCATGAATCCGTATGCTGGGTCCTGGCTCATGGTACTGTTGTTTTCGACACTTACGAGCTGGCATAGAGAGTACGAGACGGCGTCCGATAACGCGCCTGTGCTTTCCTGATCCTCCGAAGGTATATCCTCATGAATTCCTCACAACCCCCCGAAGACTTGTCTCTTGATCCCGACGACTGGGATGAATTTCGAGCGCTTGCCCATAAGATGCTAGATGCCGCGGTCGATAAGATGCAGGTCGCCCGCCAAGGCCGCGTCTGGAATGAAGTGCCGCCGGAAATGAAGCAGTTGCTTCAAGCTGAACTGCCGATCAATGGCCAGGGGGCGGCAGCGACCCAGCAGCAGATCGAGGCCTTGCTGCCTTACGGCATCGGCAATACCCACCCGCGGTTTTTTGGCTGGGTGCATGGGTCCGGCACCCCGGGAAACCTGATCGCCGAGATCGCGGTGGCGGCGATGAATGCCAATCTGGGCGGTCGAGACCACGGCGCGATGTACGTGGAAAAACAAGTGGTGAAATGGTGCCGGGAATTGTTCGAGTTCCCCGAGACCGCCAGCGGCTTGATCGTGTCCGGTACATCGATTGCGACCGTGATTGCCTTGAAGGTGGCAAGGGATCGGTGTCTCGATTTTGCCAGTCGCACGCAGGCGTCGGCGACGCACCGCTGGTCGGCTACACGTCTACGCAGACCCACTCCTGCGTCGCACGTGCCTTCGATATTCTGGGTCTCGGTGCGGATGCCTTACGTAAGATTCCGGTCAACGATCGTTTCCAGATCGATGTGGACGCGCTTGAAACCGCGATCGCCACGGATCGGGCAGAAGGGCGCACGCCGTTTGCCATCATCGGCACTGCCGGCGCGGTCAATGTCGGCGCGATCGATGACCTGGAAGCCATTGCAGATCTCGCGGCCCAGGAAGGCCTATGGTTTCACGTTGACGGTGCGTTCGGTGCCACTGGCGTTCTCAGTGATCGGCTTCGCCCGCGCCTGAGCGGATTGAAACGCGCCGATTCTCTGGCGTTCGATTTTCACAAGTGGCTGCATGTCAACTACGACGCCGGCTTCGTCCTCATCCGGTCCGAAGACGCCCACCGCCGAACATTTTCCGATCGTCCTGACTACCTCAAGGGGGCTGACCGAGGCATGGCCGCCGGCAACCCTTGGCCGGTGGAGTATGGCCCCGAACTGTCCCGTGGCTTTCGAGCGCTCAAGATCTGGGCCCAGCTCAATGAACACGGCACTGACAAACTGGGTCAGCTGATCACGCGCAACTGCGATCAGGCGGCTTATCTGGCAGAACAGGTCGCGACTCAGTCGAATATGGAAGTGTTGGCGCCGGTCGCGATGAATATCTGCTGCTTTCGCTATGTCCATCCCAAGTTGGATTCATCTGCGTTGAATCGCTTGAATGAAGAGATCGTCATCCAGCTGCAACTCCAGGGCATCGCTGCCCCCTCGACCACCATTATTCACGACAACACCGCGATCAGGGTCAACATCACGAACCACCGCACGCGATTCGAGGATCTCGATCTGTTGGTAAAAGAGATCGGCAGGATCGGAGCAACGCTGGCCACCGATGCGGATCAATTATAATTTTCCTGGATAGCATGCGAGAGAGGTGACAACAGTGACAATACGACATTTGAAATCCGCCGCCGCATCCTCCGGCGCTGACGCCGAAGATCAGCGCGTCACACAGGCCGTGCGTGACATGCTCGATGATATTCGTGAGCGCGGCGAAGTTGCCGTGCGCGAATATGCGCAGAAATTCGACAACTGGACCGGCGACTTCGTGCTCAGCGATGACAAGCGCCAGGCCTTGATCGCCAAGGTACCGCAAACGGTCAAGGACGATATCGATTTTGCACACCGCCAGATACGCCGTTTCGCCGAAGCCCAGCGGGACAGCCTGCAGGGGTTCGAGATCGAGACCGAGCAGGGCGTCATCCTGGGCCAGCGCATACTGCCGGTGCAGTGTGCAGGTTGTTATATTCCCGGTGGGCGCTACGCCCATGCCGCCTCGGCGCTGATGAGCGTGGCTACCGCCAAGGCCGCCGGGGTGCCCTTCGTGGTGGCCTGTTCGCCGCCGCGTGGTGACAGCATCGATCCCGCGGTGACTTACGCGCTCGACGTGGCCGGCGCCGACATGATTCTCGAAATGGGCGGCGTGCATGCCATGGCCAGCATGGCCTTCGGGCTCTTCACCGGCCGCGAGGCGGATATCCTGGTAGGCCCGGGCAACGCCTATGTGGCCGAGGCCAAGCGTCTGTTGTTCGGCCAGGTGGGCATCGATGTGTTCGCCGGGCCCACGGAGTCGGCGATCATTGCCGACGACAGCGCCGACCCCATGACCATCGCGGTCGATCTGGTTTCCCAGGCGGAACATGGCCCCAACTCCCCGGTGTGGTTGTTCACCGATTCCGAGCGCGTGGGTCGCGCGGTGATCGAACTGCTGCCCAAGGTCGCCGACGATATGCCCAACGCGGACGTGGTGCATGCGGCATGGGAAGATTACGGTGAAGTCATCCTCTGCGACAGTCGCGAAGAGGTTGTCGAGGTCAGTGATCGCTACGCCTGCGAGCACCTGCAGGTGCTGTGCGAAGACCTTCAGTGGTGGAAGCATAATCTGAACAACTACGGCTCGCTGTTTTTGGGTGAGGGCAGCACCGTGACCCACGGTGACAAGTGCTCCGGCACCAACCATATCCTGCCGACCAAGCGCGCTGGACGGTATAGCGGCGGCCTTAACGTCCAAAAGTTCATGAAGGTGTTGACCACCCAGCAGTTGAGCGAAGAGGCCAACCTGACCTTTAGTGCCGCTGGGTCGCGTATCTCGCGCACCGAAGGCATGGAAGGACACGCCCGCGCCTGCGACTGGCGGCTGCGCAAGTACTTTCCCGAGCAGGAGTGGGACTTCCCGGTTCACGATCAGCAGCGCTACTGAGCAAGGGGGCGGCCATGCACATCTTTTCAAAATCCTTCACCCAGCAGGAGCCGATACCTGAGGCGGCCATCGAGGCAGCAGTGGCTGTGATGCGCAGCGGACGCCTGCATCGCTACAACCTAGCGGAAGGGGAACGCGGCGAAACCGCGCTGCTCGAGCAGGAGTTCGCCGACAGTCTTGGCGTACCTTATTGCCTGGCCTGCGCCTCCGGTGGCTACGCCATGCAGATCGCCCTGCGCGCTGCAGGGTTGCAATTCGGTGACAAGGTGCTGTGTAACGCCTTCACTCTGTCACCGGTCCCGGGCAGTATTCACGGCGCCGGCGGCGTCCCAGTGCTGGTCGATATTCAGGATGACTCCACGGTTGATGTCGACGACCTGCGTCGAGCTGCCGAAGAAAGCGGTGCCCGCTTCTTCCTGCTTTCCCACATGCGCGGTCATATCGGCGACATGCAGGCCATCGTCGCGGCCTGTAACGAACTGGATATCGTGCTGATCGAGGACTGCGCTCATACCATGGGCGCTTCCTGGAAAGGGCAGCCAAGCGGTACCTTCGGCAAGATCGGTTGTTTCAGCACCCAGACCTACAAGCACCTCAACTCCGGCGAGGGTGGGCTGTTGACCACGGACGATCCGGAGATCATGCGCCGCGCGGTCATTCTTTCCGGTTCCTACATGCTTTATGACCGCCATCTGGCGGCTCCAGGCGCTGACAGCTTCGGTGATGTACGCCTGCAGACCCCCAATTGCAGCGGACGCATGGACAATTTGCGCGCTGCGGTGCTGCGGCCTCAATTGGCAGAAATGCCGGATCGGCGAGAGCGCTGGAATCGTCTCTATCGCGTGCTGGAGGAAGGTTTCGGCCAAGAGAAATCGGTTGTCCTGATTCCAAGGCCGCCGGAGGAAGGCTTCGTCGGCAGCTCCATTCAATTTCGTCTGCCTGAACTGTCGCGTGAACGCATCGCCGCCTTCATTGCGGGTTGCGAACGGCGCAGCATACCGCTCAAGTGGTACGGCCAGCACGAGCCCGAGGATTACACCAGTCGCTACGACAGCTGGCGCTATCTGGGCAATACGCGATCAGTCCCTAACACGGAAAAGATGCTGGCCACACTTTGTGATCTACGCATTCCGCTGACCTTCGATGAGGAAGATTGCCGGGCAATCGCACGGCTCATCATTGAAGCACTGCAGGAAAGCGAATGACCGACGCCAGAGCTCCGAGCCCCGCTGCCAAAGCGCATCCCATCGTCGGCGTGATTGGCGGTATGGGCCCGGATGCCACCGTCGAGTTCATGCAGCGGGTCATCAACGCCACTCCGGCCCGGGACGACTCGGATCATATTCACCTGCTGGTCGACAACAATCCTAAGGTGCCGTCCCGCATCAAGGCATTGATCGAAGGGGATGGCGAAAACCCCGGCCCCACGATCGCCGCCATGGCGCAGCGCCTCGAAAACGCCGGGGCTCGATTTCTGGCCATGCCCTGCAATACGGCCCACTACTACTGGGACTATGCTCAAGAAGCCGTCGCCATTCCCGTACTGAACATGATTCAGTTGACCTTGAGTGCCGTGCACACAGCAGCGCCTGGCGCACGGATCGGCATGCTGGCCTCGCCGGCGCTGCGCAAGATCGGCCTCTATGAGCGCTACGCGGATGATGTCGGTCTGACGCTGATGTATCCCCAGGATGAGGATGCGCTGCTCGAGGTCATTCGCGCCGTCAAGCGGGGCGAGAGACGCCACGCAGCTACCCTGGATGGCTTCAATCGCGCTGCCGACGACCTGGATAGACAAGGCGCCGATGTGCTGGTTTTGGCCTGTACCGAGTTATCGGTTATCCAAAGCGACTTGAACACCGCCGTGCCCGTTCATGATTCCTTGCAGATCCTGGCGGAGGAAGTGGTGAGGGCCGTCGAGGGCTGAAACCAAAGTGATTTCCATCGACTATGCAATAAACCAATTGCTCTTGAGTATCTTGGCATGAGCCACATTGGCCGGCGCGTACTAAGATGAATAAGGTTGCCAGTGGCGGACGGTGGCTCGCCTGCGACCGGGCTTTTGAATAGGAATGGTAGAACACCCAACAATAACTGACTGCCTGCTCAACCGAGCAAGGGGATGAAAATGAAAATAACACGTCTCGGAACATTGTTTACCGCCGCAGTGATCGGCCTGTCGACCATCGGCACCGTCGGCGCCCAGGAATTCGGCCCCACCCTCAGCAAGATCAAACAAAGCGGTGTCATCACGATCGGCCACCGCGAGACCTCGGTTCCGTTCTCCTATATCGGCGATGACCAACAACCGGTTGGCTATACGATAGACATCTGCATGCAGATCGTGGACGAGATCAAGAGCGAAATCGGTGTCGACGAGTTGAACATCAGGTGGGTGCCGGTGACGCCCCAGACCCGCATACCGCTGATGACCAACGGCACCCTCAACCTGGAGTGCGGCTCGACCACCAACAACCTGACCCGCCAGCAGCAGGTAGATTACGCTGCTATCACCTATATCACCGGCACGAAGCTGCTGACCAAGAAGGGTAGCGGCATCGTCACGGTTGAGGACCTGTCAGGCAAGCCCATCGCGCTGGCCCAAGGCACCACCAATGAGCGCGTGGTCAAGACCGCCATCCAGGAACTTGGTATCCAGGACGTGAACGTCGTGTCCGTGAGGGATCATGCGGAAGGGTTTTTGGCGTTGCAGACCGACCGCGTGGATGCCTATTCGACCGATGACATCCTGCTCTACGGTTTGATCGCGAAGGCGAGGGACCCCGACACCTACGAGGTAGTGGGCGATTTCCTGTCCTACGATCCCTACGCCATTATGCTCCCGCAGAACGACAGCAAGTTCCGTCTGGTGGTCAACCGCCGGTTGGCCGCACTGTTTCGCACCGGTGAGATCGAGACGATCTACAGCGAGTGGTTCGAGCCCATGGGCGTGCCCATGTCCGACCTCCTGCGCGCCAACTTCAGGATCAACGCCCTACCGAAGTAAGAAGTCCTTTCAACATTGCCTTTTGGGTTGCTTGAAGCAGACCTGTGAGCAGCCCAGCAAGGTGAAGGCATAGCGAATGTCGTCATGGTGTAAACACCCCTGTTTTAGTGGCACCGCCGATTAGAGTTTTCCGCCCGTTGATGTTT
>NZ_JIBT01000059.1 GCF_001039575.1 Halomonas sp. PR-M31 | reverse complement strand
TTGCCCCGAATAAAAACTGGCGCCAGCGCGGCCGTGAATGAAACGTCTACAGGCCCTAGCGTGCTTGTTACAGCTTGTCTCGGCGAGGCAAGCTGTAAAAGCCGAGCTAGAAAACTCAATGAAGCGATAGTGAAAAGTAATCGAAGTCATTGGCAATATTTGTTAGCAGTCTAATTAGCTTGGTAGCATAATGATCCTCATCAAATAGACATCGGCTCAAATACAGAGAGGAAATAATCATGAAGCTACAAATGACGGTTGCCGCTATCGCTATTGCACTACTACCTGTCGCAGCTCAGGCAAGTGTTGCCACTCATCGCGCCATGGAAGCCAACAGTGAGTCGCTGCAACACAGCAGCGTAGGTCACGAACTCGCCAACACCGACTTCAAACAGCGCTACAGTGGCGAAAGTGCTGCCGCCGCGGAGCATGCACGCTACATCGCGAATCATACCGAGTATCGCACTCAGTTTACTGATACCAATGAACATATTGGTGCTGAAAAGCCTAAAGTCGGTCACGCTACCGATTGGTAAGATGCCACAGGCACACAAATTCGAAAAAGGCCCGGTTAGGGCCTTTTTTGTGTCTGGAACAACGTCACGCATTCCGCTACCGGCTACACTACGCCCATCATGCAATAGCCGGGGCATTCAATGATCACTCTCTATTCCTACCACAATAGTCGTTCGCTGCGGGTTGCTTGGACCCTTGAAGAGCTGGGTCTCGATTATCGCTGCCAGTTTGTCGATTTGGCCTCCGGCGAGGGACAAAGTAGCGAATATCTGGCACACCATCCGGATGGCAAGGTGCCGGCTCTCAAGGATGATGATCTGACGCTGTTTGAATCGGCGGCGATTTGTCGCTATCTGGCCGAGCGCTATGGACAGGGAGCATTGATGCCCGACGATCCAATCAAGCGGGCAAAGCTCGACCAGTGGCTGTTCTTCATCGTAAGCGAACTGGAGCAGCCGCTGTGGACGTTAGGCAAGCATAAGTTCGCTCTGCCCCAGGAGCGTCGTGTGCCCGCCGTGATTCCGACCGCCGCCTGGGAGTTCCAGCGGGCGCTGGCGGCATTACAGCGCGAGTTCGATGGCCAGGGCTGGCTGGTAGACGATGAATTCACCATCGCGGATATCATGCTGGGACATACCCTGAGCTGGGCGCGGGGTGCAAAACAGCCATTGCCGGATGCCTTGGAGGCGTATTTTAAGCGCTGCTACGCAAGACCCGCCCGTGACGCCGCTCAACAGCGCGAACAGTCAGCCCATGATGAAGCCAAGGCATAAGCGATATGCAGTTCGAACTTCTCTCCCTGTTGCCGCCCTTGTTGGCGATCTTGCTTGCGCTACTCACTCGTAACGTCATTCCTGCGCTTTTCTGCGGTGTCTGGCTTGGGGCCACCATGCTTAACGGCTGGAACCCCGCAGCGGGACTTTACTCAAGCTTCGGCGACTTCATCATTCCCAGCGTCGGGGATGAATGGAGCGCGACAGTACTGATCTACTGCGGTCTGTTCGGGGTCTTGATCACGGTGCTGCAGCGCACCGGCGGTGCCGATGCCATCGCCAAGAGTATTTCGACGAAGGTGAAGTCCGCTCGGGGCGCGCAAGGGGCTACCATGGGATTCGGCGTGCTGATCTTCTTCGAGGATTACTTCAACGCGCTGACCGTGGGTAGCGTCATGCGCCCGATCACGGATCGCATGCGAGTCTCTCGAGAAAAGCTTGCCTATATCGTCGACTCCACCTCCGCTCCCATGTGTCTGCTCGGGCCGGTTTCCACCTGGGTCGTCTTCTTGATGGGGCTGATCGGCACCCAACTCAATGCGATGCAGATTACCGGCTCCGAATATCTGATGTATCTGACCACGATCCCGCTGAACTTCTATGCCTGGCTGACCCTGCTGATGATCCTGTTGGTGGTCATTACCCAGTGGGACTTTGGCCCCATGGCCCAGGCCGAGCATCGTGCACGCAGTACCGGTAAGCTTCTGGCGGATGGGGCACAGCCGCCTTCGGATGAGGAAGTTCGCGAGATGGCGGACACCTCCGGCCTGGCGTCCCGCAAGCGCAACATGCTGGTGCCTATCGCCGTACTGGTGGGTCTGATTCCGCCGCTATTCCTGTGGACCGGCAACTTTCCCGACAACGATCTGGTGACCGCCGTGGGGGAAGCCGAAGGCGGCAAGTCGATCCTGATCGCGACCTTTCTGGCATCGATAGTGGGCCTTGTCATGGGCATGCAGCAAAAGCGCTTCAATTTCCGTGAGGCAATGGAGATCGTGGTCGTGGGCTTCAAGAGCATGACCTTGGTCTACATCATTCTTACCCTGGCCTGGTCGATCGGTAACGTAACCGCGGAGCTGGGCACCGCGGACTATATCGTGACCCTGGCTCAGCAGGGCATCGCACCGAGTCTGATTCCTGTACTGCTATTTTTGGTAGGAGCCGTGGTAGCCTTCACCACCGGTACCTCCTACGGCACCTTCGCCATCATGATTCCCATCGCCATGCCGGTAGCGGCAGCTCTCGACCTGCCGTTAGCCCTGGCCATCGCCGCAGTGCTCAGCGGCGGTATCTTCGGCGATCACTGCTCGCCAATCTCCGATACCACCATCCTGTCCTCGGCGGGGTCATCCTGTGACCATATTGACCATGTGCGTACCCAGCTGCCCTATGCGATCAGTGCAGGCGTGTCCGCCATCGTGGCTTTTCTCGTGGTGGGATTGACCGACTCGAACATCGCGGCGTTTGTGGCCGGTGTGATTACACTACTGCTGCTGGCGTTCGCGCTTAGCCGACTGTGGGGAAGTCCGATGCCGGAAACGGTTGAAGAGAGCGTCAGACTTTGAAAGACAGCACGGCGGTATACACCGCGAAGTAGTGAAAGATGCTGCCGCCGAGCACGAACAAATGCCAGATGGCGTGATGATAGGGAATGGCGCGAATGGCGTAGAAGATCACACCGAGCGTGTAGGTGACGCCACCGGCGACTAGCAGTGCGATACTGGTGGTGGACATATATTCGCCCATTTCGCCGGCGGCGAGCAGAATCAGCCAGCCCATGACCAGATAGATCGCAACCCGCAGCACGCCGAAGCGATGAGGCCAGACCAGCTTCAACGCGATACCGCCGAGCGCCAGACTCCAGATCACGCCGAACAGCGTCCAGCCTAAAGGACCGCGCATATTGACCAATAGAAAGGGAGTATAGGTGCCGGCGATCAGGCCATAGATGGCACAGTGATCCAGCAGCTTGAAAAGTCGCTTGGCACGTGGATGACGGATACCGTGATAGATCGTCGAGGCGGTATAGAGCAGCACTAGCGTCGCGCCGTAAAGGCTCACGCTGACGATGGTCCAAGGGTCCACGTGGACTGCAAGACTTGCCAGCACGATCAGTACTACCATGCCCGCAAGACTCAAGGCTGCGCCGATGCCGTGGCTGATGCTATTGAGCAGCTCTTCGACAACGCTATATTCGCTGGTCTTGATAGCGCTTTCTTTCGGTTGCGAGCGGTTCATCGATTATCCTCTGCAAGTGAAAAACGACAGCATCGGATAATACTGCTCAGGGCTTGTGCTGCTTGTTCTCATCCCCGGCCCGGGTGAAGTCGTCCAGTGCCATCATATGACCGAGCTTGCCAGCCTTGGTCGAAAGGTATTGTTCATTATGTGAATTTAGACCCGTGGTCAGCGGCAATCGTTCGCTGATGATCACCCCGTCTCGCGTCAACGCATCGACCTTGCGTGGGTTGTTGGTCATCAGCTTGAGGGCAGCGACGCCAAGATGGTCGAGCATAGGGACACACAGATCGTAGCGGCGCAGGTCTGCGGCAAAGCCCAAATGCTCGTTGGCCTCGACGGTGTCCAAGCCCTGATCCTGCAGATGATAGGCGCGAATCTTGTTGAGTAGTCCGATGCCTCGGCCCTCCTGGCGCAGATAGAGCAGCACGCCACGTCCTTCCAAAGCAATGCGCTTGAGAGCTTCCTGCAGCTGATAACCGCAGTCGCAGCGCATCGAGAACAGCGCATCCCCGGTCAAGCACTCGGAATGCACGCGCCCGAGCACCGGTAGCCCATCGGTGATATCCCCCAGGGTCAGGGCAATATGATCCTTACTGGTGGCCTCGTCCTCGAAGCCATGCATGATAAAGGTGGCCCAAGGAGTCGGCAGCTTGGAAGCGGCGATAAAACGAATCGTCACGTTGAACCTCGATAGACGCGAGCGAGCCTCACGGGAAGGCATGGACGCGATCGCGGAGAAAAGAGTCGCATTATAACAGCCGGGAGCCGCCATCCGTTACAATGGCGGCAAATTCGCGACTTGATGAGACTTCGATGGAACTCAAGAACGACCGTTTTCTTCGTGCCCTGGCCCGCCAGCCGGTGGATCGCACTCCCGTTTGGATGATGCGCCAGGCCGGGCGCTATCTGCCTGAGTATCGCCGGGTACGCGGCGAGGCCGGCAGCTTCATGGATCTATGCCGCGATACCGCCCGGGCCTGCGAGGTCACTCTGCAGCCCCTGGAGCGCTATCCGCTGGATGCGGCCATCCTGTTCTCGGACATCCTGACCATTCCGGATGCCATGGGGCTCGGGCTTTATTTCGAGACCGGCGAAGGCCCCAAGTTTCGCAAGCCGGTACGCAGCGCTGCGGCAGTCGATGCCCTCAAGCTGCCGGATGCAGAGCGGGACCTGGATTACGTCATGAACGCGGTCAGCACGATCCGCCGCGAGCTCAACGGCCGGGTGCCTTTGATCGGTTTTTCCGGCAGTCCCTGGACCCTGGCGACCTATATGGTCGAAGGCGCCTCCAGCAAGGATTTCCGCTACGTCAAGACGATGCTCTACGACGACCCGGACAGCATGCACAAACTGCTGGATCTGCTGGCCCAGGCGGTTACTGACTATCTCAACGCCCAGATTCGCGCCGGCGCTCAAGTAGTACAGATTTTCGATACCTGGGGCGGGGCGCTGTCGACTCCAGCCTATCTAGAATTCTCCCTGCGCTACATGAAAAAGATCGTCGAGGGGCTCATCCGCGAACAGGAGGGCCGTCGGGTGCCGGTGATCCTGTTCACCAAGAACGGCGGTCAGTGGCTCGAGCATATCGCCGAGGCAGGCAGCGACGCGATCGGCCTCGACTGGTCCACGGAGCTTTCCGATGCACGCAACCGGGTGGGCGATCGGGTGGCACTGCAGGGCAATCTCGACCCTAACGTACTGTTCGCCAATCCGGCGGCAATCAAGACCGAAGTAGCCCGTGTTCTGGCAAGCTACGGTGCCGGCCCTGGGCACATCTTCAACTTGGGCCACGGCATTAGCCAGTTCACCGATCCGGAGCATGTCACCGCCTTCATGGACGCGCTGCATGAATTGAGTCCGGCGTACCACCAGCGTTGAGTATGATACGACGCTTACTCGAGAAGCGTTGGCTATGGGCACTGTTGGCCCTGGCCGCCGCCTTGGCCATCGCGTTGGGAAGCCTGACCCCCGGCAATGAAATGCCGAAGAACCTGCCTTGGGACAAGCTCAACCACTTCCTCGGCTACGCCGTGCTCGGTTTTCTGACAGGGCTTGCCGGGCTGCGATTGTGGCTTGCCTGGCTGGTGACATCAGGCTATGGCGTGATCATCGAATATGCCCAGGTCATCGCTCCCGGGCGTTACGGCGGCGACCCCCAGGACATGCTGGCCAATGCCCTAGGGGCGGCGCTGGCAGTGCTACTGCTTACGGCCCTTCGCCACCTTCTGAACGACTATCCCTTTTCGAAGAACTATCGCAAGGACACCCAATGAGCGAACGACTCGACGACAGCTGGTTCACGGAAATCTTTTCAAGCGAAGGCAGTGCCTTCTCCCTCAAGGTCACCGAGAAACTCCACGACGTACAGAGTGCTTATCAGCACCTCGAGGTCTATGCCACCGAGACCTATGGCAATCTGATGTTGCTCGATGGCTGCGTGATGCTCACGGATCGTGACAACTTTCTCTATCACGAGATGATGGCGCATCCGGCGCTATACACTCACGCCGATCCGAAGCGAGTGGTTATTATCGGCGGTGGCGACTGCGGCACTCTGCGGGAGGTGTTGAAGCATCCAGGCGTGGAAAAGGTTACCCAGATCGATATCGATGAAGAGGTCACTAAGGCGTCCGAACGCTTCTTCCCGGCACTGACCGAATCCAATGATGATCCGAGAGCGGAGCTACTGTTCGAGGATGGCGTGAAATGGGTAGATGCGGGCCCCGCGGGTAGTGTCGATGTCATCATTATCGATTCCACCGACCCGGTCGGCCCTGCGGAAGGGTTGTTCAAGGTCGATTTCCTGACCAAATGTCACCGCCTGCTGAGCGATGGAGGCGTGATGGTGCAGCAGAGCGAGTCACCGCTTTATCACAGCGGCAGCATCATTCGCGAACTGCGCGAGGACATGCAGAAAGCCGGTTTCGATAGCGTGGCCACGCTGCCGTTTCCACAGCCCGTTTATCCTTCCGGCTGGTGGAGCGCCACCCTGGCGGGCAAGGGAATGGATGTAAACACCTTCCGGGAAGACGCCGCTAGCACGACCGAGCTTGCTCTGGATTACTACAGCGCGGCGATTCATCGCGGAGCCTTGGCGCTCCCGCCCTTCATGCGTCGTATCTTGAAAGGTTAATCATTGAAAACTAGTGCCCTGACGATTCGCGTCAGGGTTCTCGGCCGTGTTTCGAGGGGTCAGCTTACGGCGTGGCTCAAGCACGCGGGCATCCCCGACTACACCCTCGTCTTCCGGCACCGGCTTGACCTCATTGACCCAGGCATCCGCAGGATCGTACATGCCCGGACGGCGCTCGAAAGAGCGAGTCACCACCGAGCCGGGTAGAAGTCCTTGGAGCTGGTGTCTTACATGATGAGGCAGCATCAAAAACTCACCGAGTAGACGAGTGCCCACCATGGCCAGCAGGATCATGGCCGCACCGAATACCAGGGTCGGCCAGGCATCTAGCCAGGTGGCAGAAGTCATCAGGGGACTCTTGCGGATCAGCCAGGCAATTCCGCCCAGCAGCCAACACAATTGCGCCACGCTGTGGCAGAAGACCAAGGTGCGTCGTGGTAGAGGATGACGCAGTGAAAAGAGGGTGCCCATCGGCAGTACTCCCGGATAGTCGATAGGGTCGTTCAGGACGCGGCATTTGATCAAAACCGGATACTACCAGTTTCCTCCTGCAGGAAACGACTAGTTGTTCTCAGTAATATTTCTTACTTCTTCACGTTTCTCACAGCAGGATGGTCATCAACATGAAAGGTAATGTTTGTATCGTGACCGGAAACGCCAGCGGTATCGGTCACGATTTTGCCAAGCTCTTGGCGGCTTTCCTGACCAATGCCATGACCGGCCAGTCCATGGTCATCAGTCACGCCGGGTACATGAACTGATTACGCCGTTATCACCTTTGCAACCGAGCCTGGACATGTTTGGATCGCTTGCCAAAAGGCAGTTATTCGTCAACTATTTAAAGTGTTTAATACGCTGGATCATCAATGGAAAAGGAGACGTCATGACCACCTACATCGTGGTTTCCGACGCGGCCCGCGCCCGTGTGTTTGCTCACGCAGCAGGTAATACCCAAGAGATTGACAATCTGGTACATCCGGAGAGCCGGGAGCATACCGGCGATCTACGTACCGGTGGGGAAGGTGCCGCAACCAGCGGCAGTGGGCAGCAGCACCAAACCGGCGACGATGACGCCACTTCGGAGAAACACGCCATGTTCTTCGCCAAGGAGGTGGCAGATTACTTGAAGAATGCGCGTTCACAAGGCAAGGCGGACAATTTCGTAATTGCTGCCGCGCCGCAGTTTCTGGGGCATTTGCGCGAGAAGATGGATTCCAATACCCGGGACATGGTGATCAAGGAAATCGATAAGGACTATTCCAAGGCCAGCGTCGAGGAGATCACAGAAAAGCTCGCCAAACCTTACGCCAAATGAACCTGTCGGCCGCGCTCTCTCAGGGTGCGGCCGTTTGCTACCTTGAAACACCCTTGATCTTCCCTTCTGTTCCATTTGTCTCTTTAGTTAAGACTAAAGTTTTACCCCTTCAGGTCGATAGGACGCTAAACGCCCTGTGCTAGTCATTACATGTCATCCCAGGCGTACAAGAACCGGAACGGGACAATATCGATCATGCATTTCAAATCCATTCGCACTTTTATTGTGGCGCTAGCAGGCGCCTGTCTGCTGTTCGTGGTGGCGGCGCTGTTGGTCTATACCACGGTCACTGCCTCTCACACTCAGAACACGGTGGAAACCCGCACCCAAGCGCTGCTCGAAGAGGCTATCGATGAGCGGCTGGTTGCGCTCGGTCAGGCTCAGGCGGGGCAGATTCAGCGCCAGCTGGACATACCTATGGCAGTGGCCTCCATGTTGGCAAAAACCAACGAATTGATGGGAGAGAAAGGCTCCAATGGAACGCCTCAGCTATGGATGAATCGAGATGAGCTTTCAAATCTGATTGGAGAAACGCTGCGCGATCACCCGGAGCTGGACGCGTTGTATATTGGCTGGGAGCCCAATGCCTTTGACGTCGATCAGTTTTTTACCGGTCGCGAAATGGACGGCTACTTTGCCAATGGACGCTTCACACCCTGGTGGTATCGCACCGAAGAAGGGGAGATCGATGTCGATCTGCTCGACGATATCAACAGTGACGAAATTATCGCGCTCGGCGTTCGAGCAAACGAGTACTACACCTGTCCCAAGCAGACCCTGAGCCCTTGCATCATCGATCCGGTGCCCCTCGAATTCGACGACGATGCTTTTGAATCCGCCACTTCATTCAATGTGCCAGTCATTGTGGAGGGTGAGTTTCGCGGCGTAGCCGGCGCCGACCTGGGCACAGCGTTCATTCAGCAAAGTCTGGTCAAGGCCAATAGTGCGCTTTACGAGGGTGCCGGCAGCATGGCGCTGATCGCTCCGCTAGGTGGCCTGGTTGGCTATACGCCGAACGACAAACGTTTAGGTACTTTGGCGGCAGACGTACTCGACAAGGATGTAGCCGAGCATCTGAAAAGTCTGACAGGCAACAAGCCAACGACACATTGGGATACACAAGCAGGACAAGTTGAGCTGTATCTACCTTCGAGATCGCCAACTCCGGGGTGTACTGGACGCTATTGGTGCAATTGCCTGAAGCAGTGGTACTGGCGGATTTGCAGTTGCTTAAAAGTGATCTGAGAAGCCAAAGCACCAACAGTATCATCGGCATGTTGCTGGTTGGCCTACTGGTTGCTGCCGCAGGGTTAATTGCCCTCTGGTTCGTGGGTTCCAGCATCGCGCGTCCGCTGCGTCAACTGGCGGATCGCATGCGGGATATCGCCTCAGGTAACGGCGACCTGACCCAGCGCTTGCCGGTGAAAGGGCGCAACGAAACCGCAGAGCTGGCGACCCAGTTCAACGCCTTCGCCGACAAGATCAACGACGTACTGCTGGATGTGCGGGACAGCAGCGAATCCGTAAGGGTCGCGGCGTCCGAGATCGCCGCCGGCGGCCAGGATCTGTCCGGTCGCACCGAGACTGCAGCCTCGAACCTGCAGCAGACCTCCGCGTCCATGGAGCAGCTGACCAGCACCGTCGAGCACACCGCCCAGTCGTCTCGGCAGGCCAACAAGCTTTCCGAGTCCGCCTCGGAAGTGGCGACCCGTGGCGGCCAGGTAGTCTCCAACGTGGTGCAAACCATGGATGACATCGATGCATCCTCAAAACAGATTGCCGAGATCGTCACGGTCATGGACGGTATTGCTTTCCAGACCAACCTGCTGGCGCTCAACGCTTCCGTAGAGGCTGCTCGAGCCGGGGAGCAGGGTCGTGGGTTTGCGGTGGTGGCCAGTGAAGTACGCCAGCTGGCAGGTCGCAGCGCCGCCGCCGCCGCCGCCCAGCAGATCAAGGAGTTGATCGACAGCTCCTCGAACAAGACCCGGGCCGGTGCGGAGCTGGTGCGTAACGCCGGCGCCACCATGGACGAAATCGTGGCAAGTGTGGCCCGAGTGACCGACGTGCTGGGCGAGATCAGCGCCGCCACCAACGAACAAAGCCAGGGCATCGGCCAGGTCAATCAGGCGGTCGCGGAGCTTGATCGCATGACCCAGGAAAACGCCGCCATGGTGGAGGAATCCACCACCGCTGCCGGTCACCTGCAGGAGCAGTCCCAGCGGCTTGCTCAGATCGTAGGGGCGTTTACATTAGCGGCACGGCGAGAACACAGAGCGCCGTTGACACAGCCTGTCTCGTCGCGGCAAACCGCTGACTATCAGGAGCATGAGCTAGCCTGACATCGAATCCAACAAACAAAGCGGCCCGGGCAGTTGCCTGGGCCGCTTGCGTTTGAAGAAGTCCATTCCGCGAAGATCGGGCAGCCATTAGCATGGCTTAACCAATAACAACTCAACCTTATTCCTTTGGTGCCGATAACCAATATAAACCCGCGTTAAATAAGATTTATGATATCGAGGCATCAGCCCATGCATTTCAGATCGCTACGCACCTTCGTCGTCATGCTTGTCGGCGCCTGTATTCTCAGTGCCGTCATCGCGCTGGTCGTCTATTCGATTGTGTCTACGTCTCGCTCCCAGGCAACAGTGGAAACCCAGACTCAGGAATTGATCGAAAACAACGTCAAGGAGCGACTAATGGTGTTGGCCTCGGCGCAAGCCGAGACCGTACAGCGCCAGCTGGAGCATGCCTTGACCCTGGGTCGTAATCTGGCAGACACCAATGCCTTGATGGGTCAGCGCGATGAAAACGGCAATTCTCTTTTGGATATCGGGCGCGAAGAAATTTCGAATCTGACGCGCAATACCGTCATCGAAAACCCTGACATTCTGGATGCCTATGTGGGATGGGAGCCAAACGCCTTTGATAGTGATAAGGACTTCCTCGATAGAACTGTCGCGGGTGCCGATGAAACTGGACGGTTCATGCCCTTGTGGTATCGGGGTGAAAACGACGAATTATTGATTTCTGCGCTGGAAGGTATGGAAAATCAGGCGCTTGATTCCCGAGGGATTCGTACAGGGGAATACTATCTGTGCGTAAAGGATACCAAGCGCGCCTGTATTACCGATCCGTTTCTTTACGATTTCGGTAACGGTGAAATGACCATGCTTACTTCGTTTAGCGCGCCAATTCTTGTTGATAATGAATTCCGCGGTATTGCTGGAGTCGATTTGTCATTGGATTTTTTGCAATCGTTGTTGAATGAGGCCAATCAATCGCTTTATGAAGGCGCGGGCGAAATGCGGTTGATCTCATCTGGCGGTGTGATCGGCGCCGATACGGGAAAGGCAGATAATCTCAGTACACTGGCCAAACAGTCGTTGACTGCAAAAGCGCTTGCAGGACTTGCTAAAGCGCAGAGCGGCGATGCGATTTATGGCCTGGATGAGGCTGATAGCCAGTTCGAGCTCTACTGGCCTTTCTCTGTAGGCGATAATTCCAAGCCTTGGGTGCTGTCGATTCGCTTACCTGAAAGCGCCGTTCTAGCGGATCTGCACGTTCTCCAAGCGGACATGGAAGGACAGCGCAGGACTGACATCCTAGGCATGAGTCTGATGGGATTACTGATTGCTGGTCTGGGGCTGGGGGCCAGCTGGTTCATGGGCTCCAGTATCGCCCGGCCGCTGCGTCAACTGGCGGATCGCATGCGAGATATCGCTTCGGGTAACGGTGATCTGACCCAGCGCTTGCCAGTGAAAGGACGCAACGAAACCGCAGAGCTCGCCACCCAGTTCAACGCCTTCGCCGACAAAATCAACGACGTATTGCTGGACGTGCGGGACAGTAGCGAATCCGTACGCACCGCCGCTTCTGAAATCGCCATGGGTGGGCAGGATCTGTCCAGTCGCACCGAGACGGCGGCGTCGAATATTCAGGAAACCTCTGCCTCAATGGAGCAGCTGACCAGCACCGTCGAGCACACCGCCCAGTCGTCCCGTCAGGCCAACAAGCTCTCCGAATCAGCGTCTGAAGTGGCGACTCGCGGCGGGCAGGTGGTCTCCAACGTGGTGCAGACCATGGACGAGATCGATGCGTCATCAAAGCAGATTGCAGAGATCGTCACGGTGATGGACGGTATTGCCTTCCAGACTAATCTGCTCGCGCTTAACGCTTCCGTAGAGGCTGCTCGAGCCGGTGAGCAGGGCCGAGGATTTGCGGTGGTGGCGTCTGAAGTACGCCAACTGGCGGGTCGCAGCGCCGATGCCGCCCAACAGATCAAGGAGCTGATCGACAACTCCTCGAACA
>NZ_JIBT01000058.1 GCF_001039575.1 Halomonas sp. PR-M31 | reverse complement strand
TACGCCTCGATGGTTGGCGTATTGACCGAAGATGACGAGCTGTTTCGCTTTGGGGTCAGCGCTTTTTATTCCGCGCTGCACGATCTTACTCCGGAAGGCGGGCTGCCGCTCGAACTGTCTCGGGGGCGTCGCGCCACCCACTATCAAAACTATGCCTTGCTGTATCTGGTAACCAACATGCAGATTGTTTCCCGTCAAGGCTACGACGTTTTTTCCCTAGAAGTGAACGGCCATGACATTCATAACGCCGTCGACTATGCCATGGAGATCATCGACGATCCCACCAAGCTTGGCGATTATGCGCCCCAAGAACAGTACCGTGGCTTTTTGGAGGATGCACAGTATTTTTCCTGGGCTGACATCTATCTATCCCATCGCGACGATGAGGTACTTGAGGAGTTCGTACGACCCTATCGGCCGTTAGAGAACCGCAGCGCAGGCGGCTACATTACTCTGTACTTCATGGATCCAGAGACGCAACGTATGGAAACCGTCGACGACGCGGTGACGGAAAAGGCCGAAGTCATTATTCCAGACGCAGATTGAGTCGCTTGTTTCGCAACGTTACAACCCGCGCCGAGAGGGCACGAAAAGTGAAACCCATACTTACGAGATTGAGCTATTTAGACGACAACATTTCAAAGAAACTTGCGCTGGTAGCATCTCTGGCCCTGCTGGGGGGATGTGCCGCTGGCGGAAGCAGCCATATGGACGAGGTGCGCGCAAGCGTCGATCCTCAGTACTATGACTGGTTCGACGGCGGTACGCCAGCGGATATGAGTTCATTCGACTGGAAGCATATCGATTTTGCCTATCAAGCCATAGAAAATGGCGATATCGATGAAGCCACCAGTATTTTGCGCTCCATGCAGGCCCAAGGCTTCCCACCAGGCTATTACGAACTGGGTCGCATGTACGACGATGCCATCGGCGTGCCGCGCAACCCAAGCAAAGCGGCAAGACTCTACGGTGAATCGCTGCGTAATCCGTCGAACATTCTGGATAACGCTTCTCTGCGTCTAGGCCGGCTTTATCGGGATGGTGACGGCGTGGAACGCAACGCCACACTGGCTTATTTTCTGATACGCCAGGCGGTGGAACAGGCCGAGGGCGACAACTCCAGCGCCAAGGTCGATCTAGCCGAGATGTTACAGACAGGTCAAGGCGTCGAGGCTGATCCAGGACGCGCCGAAGCGCTGTACAAAGAAGCTGCCGAAAACGACCAGGCCCGTGCCAACATGGCCCTGGCCGAGGCTTATGCGCCCGGCGGCTGGCTGGAAGAGAACTCTCAGCTTTCTCGTCAGTACGCTGAACGCTACGCCCGGGCTCAAGAGGAACCCGCTCGAAACGGCGATCCCCGTGCCATGATCAATCTGGCCAGGATATATGCCGAAGACGGCCTGCTTGGCCCACAGCCGATACTGCATCAAAAATGGCTGCTGGCCGCCGCCGATACCGGCGACCCGGATGCCATGGGAGAAGCCGGGGAATTGCTGCTGACCAGCAAATCCGCCGATGAGCGCCAACAAGGCCTTGATCTACTGCAGCGCGCCGCGGAGGCAGGCGATCTGGAAGCCATGACCCAGTTAGGTCGTGCTTATTTAGGCGAAGGCGCGATAGCAAAGGACCCTGCCAAGGCGGAACGTTGGCTTAGAGCCGCCGCCGATGAAGGTTCTACCAATGCCGCAATATTCCTAGGCAGAGCCTATCTATCCGGCAATGTGCTACAGCGCGATACGCAACAAGGTATTCGCCTGCTTGAACAGACCGCTCAAAAAGGCGATCCCCTGGCCTATGCCATTCTCGGCGATGTCTATCTCAACGGCGAAAGCGTTCCGGCGCAGCCTGCTCGTGCCGTCGGCTACCTGCAAAAAGGTCATGAGGGAGGCAACGAATATGCCACGGCGCTATTGGGCAGCGCCTATCTGAACGGCAACGGCGTGCCTCCGGATCCGGTTCGGGCCATCCAATATCTTTCGGATGCCGCCCAGCGGGGCCAGATATTCGCCACTCGCCTGCTTGGAGAAGCCTACCTCGAAGGCGAAGCGATGGAGTTCAATGCGATTGAGGCCGAGCGCCTGCTGCGCAAGGCTGCCGCCACCGGCGATACCTCGGCGGCCACCAAGCTGGCTGAGGCTTACCTGGATGGCACCGTCGAGAGCGAACGCTCCAATGAAGCGGTTGGCATGCTGGAGGATGCTGCCAAGCAAGACGACGCCTACGCCATGATCGTGCTGGGTCGCGCTTATCGGGAAGGCACTGGCGTGCCACGAGATTTTCAGCGCGCAGAATATTGGCTCAAGCAGGCTCGCAACGCGAATCACCCTTCCGCGAAGGGTGCGCTGGCTCGCAATTATCGTGCCGAGGGTCAGCTAGGTGATATCAACGCGTTGCGTAAGGCAGCGGAGCTGGGCGACGTTCCCGCCATGGCGGACCTGGGTCGTGCCTATCTCAACGGCATCGGCGTTGGGGTGAATTATGCCGAAGCCCGGCGCTGGCTAACCCAGGCGGCAGATGAAGGCCACGGCGGCGCTACCGCAACCCTGGGACGCATGTATCTTGAGGGCAAAGGCGTAAATCAGAATCCTCAGCGCGGCATCAATTATCTCGAACGCGCCATGGCTCAAGGTCATACCGGCGCCAAAGCCGATCTGGGCGAAATACTGCTCAAGGGTAAACTTGTTCCCGCAGACCCCCAGCGGGGACTGGCATTGCTGGAAGCCGCGGCGCCCTACGAATCTTCGGCGCGCATCGTTCTTGGCCAGGCCTATCTGACGGGAAAAGGCGTCCCACAAAATACCGCCAAGGGCAAGCAGTACCTTGTTGAAGCAGCGGACGGCGGAGACCCTTATGCTGCTCAGCTACTGGGTGCGGCTTATATGCAGGGCAAAGGCCTTGAAGAAGATGGCGAACTGGCCGAAAAATACCTTCAGCAAGCAATTGCCGCCAACGACCAGACCGCACGCCAATACCTGGGACGCGCCCTGCTTTACGGTGATCAGGCCGTCGATCAGGACATCGAACGGGGGCGCGGGTTACTCATTGAGGCCGCAGATGCAGGACACGCCGGTTCCATGGCTACCTTGGGGCGCGAATATTTGCGCGGTGATATCCTGCCTCAGGACCGTGAAAAAGGTACCGAATACCTCTTTGAAGCGGCACAGAAAGGCCACCCCACGGCACGTCTCGCTCTTGCCAAAGCCTATCTATGGGCCAACGGACTAGAGAATGCCAGTCAGGAGCAGGCGCTAGTATGGCTGGATACCGTGATCGATGGCGACAGCAACAATGCCCTGGTGATTCTTCGTGAGCTTCTGACCGATCAGGATGCGCTGGAAGCAGCAACAGGAGAGAATCAACAGATCTGAGCGTTCATGATCGACTCAAGAGAAAGCGCTGACCCGATCAGGTCGAGTCAGCGCTTTTTTTGCCCATTTTAGGCTTGCAGATCAGCTGGCTTGAAATGGATTGCGCAATACGATGGTTTCGTTGCGATCCGGTCCGGTCGAAACAATGTCGATTGGCGTTGCAGTCTGCTCTTCCAAGAAACTTATATATGCTCGCGCGTTGGCGGGTAGATCATCGAGTCGCTTGATTCCAAGAGTCGACTCGGACCAGCCCGGCAAGTCTTGATAAATAGGCTCGACTGCCTCATAGCCCTCCGAATCCACCGGCGTATCGAGCTTGTCGCCGTCCTTGCTGCGATAGCCGATACACACGCGAATGGTCTCCAGGCCATCGAGCACGTCGAGCTTGGTCAAGCAGATACCCGATACCGAATTTATCTGTACCGCATGACGCAGTGCCACGGTATCGAACCAGCCACAGCGGCGTGGCCGACCTGTCGTTGCGCCGAATTCATGCCCGCGCTCCGCCAGATGGCGCCCAAACTCATCGAACAGCTCCGTCGGGAAAGGGCCTGAACCAACTCGAGTGGTATAGGCCTTGGTGATACCGAGCACGTAGTCAAGGTACAAGGGGCCCACGCCGGAGCCAGTCGCGGTCCCCCCGGCGGTGGTGTTTGAACTGGTGACATAGGGATAGGTGCCGTGATCGATATCAAGCAGCGAACCCTGAGCCCCTTCGAAAAGAATATTGTCACCTGCCTTGCGCATGGCATGTACCAGACTGACCGTATCGCACACCATCGGGCGTAACTCTTCCGCCATGTTCATGGCTTCGTCGAGTACCTGCTGAAAGTCGATGGGTGCTTCGCCGTGATAATGCTGCAACACGAAATTATGATAATCCAGCACCTCGCCAAGCTTCGACGCGAAGCGCTCTCGATGCAGCATGTCACCCAGGCGCAGGCCGCGCCGCGCTACTTTGTCCTCATAGGCTGGACCGATACCGCGGCCCGTGGTACCGATCTTGGCAATACCCCGCGCTTTTTCCCGGGCCTGGTCGAGACGCACATGATAGGAAAGAATCAAAGGACAGGCTGGCGAAAGCCGAAGACGTTGGCGTACCGGTACACCCTTGGTCTCGAGTTCGCGGATCTCCTTGATCAGCGCTTCCGGTGAAAGCACGACGCCATTGCCGATTACGCAGATCTTATCGTCACGCAGGACGCCAGAAGGAATCAGATGCAGTACGGTCTTTTCCCCGTCAATGACAAGCGTATGGCCTGCATTGTGTCCGCCTTGAAAACGCACCACCGCCGACGCTGATTCAGTGAGCAGGTCGACAACTTTGCCTTTGCCTTCATCGCCCCACTGGGTGCCCAATACCACTACGTTCTTGCCCATTGCTTCCTTCTCTTGATCGTATGATCGTCTTTTACTGGAATGACCGTTCGGCTGCTCAAAGACCTCTAACACAAGGATCTCATTATGTTAATGAGAAGATCTGCCAACCATCCTCCGTCTCGACCAGGTGGCGATTGCAGCGGTGCTGCCCAGGACCGGTACTCTGCCCTGGGAGCGCCTGAACGACCCGCTCGCCTGCCACACGTAGGCGTCCAATCTGTTCGGCTAGACGCTGTCTGCCCGGCTCGGTGTCGCATATCGGCGCCCAGATACCATCTTGTGCAGGCGGGTGCTCCGCCAAGGACGCCAACAATTTCAAATCCATCGAAAATCCCGTTGCAGGGCGGGCTCGCCCAAACACCTGACCGGTATCATCATAGCGCCCCCCCTTGACCAGTGCCTGCCCATAGTGGGGTACATAAGCAGCAAACGTCATGCCGGTGTGATACTGATATCCGCGCAGGTCCGCGAGATCGAAATAAAGCGTTGTATCTGGATAACGATTTTTCACACCTCGATATAATGCCTGCAATTGATCGAGCGCGTTCATGATCGTATTCGAAGCACCCGAAAACAGCGTACGCGCTTCATCCAGCACTTCCTCGCCGCCGTGCAAAGCCGTCAAAGCCTTGAGCAGCGTCGCCAGCTGCGGATCCAGGATTTGCGTATCAACCTGTTTGGCCACATCGCCTGGGGATTTACGTTCGATGGCCTCGAACAAGGCCCGCTGATTCATAGGGCCCAGATCTGCCGCCGAGATAAGATCGCGATAGATGCCGATATGGCCCAGGGCCAGATGGATTTCCTCGCGCCCGCGGTGGCCAGGCTCGACAACGCCAAGTGTAGAATTTCCAGGTCGGCTTCCAGTCCGGCATGACCGAACAGCTCGACCCCTACCTGCACCGGGCTTCGTCCACCTTGATACTGATCCGCTTGAGCGCGCAGCACCGAGTTGCAATAACACAAGCGCGCAGGCCCCGTGCGGCTCAACGAGTGGGCATCCATACGGGCGACTTGAGGCGTGACATCGGCGCTTGCCCCCATCATGCGACCGGTCAATTGATCGGTAAGCTTGAAGGTTTGCAAATCAAGATCGGTTCCGATACCGGTTAATAAGGAGTCGAGAAACTCCACCGGGGGCGGCATTACCAGATCGTAACCCCAGCGATAATAAAGATCGAGCAAGGCGCGGCGCAGCTGCTCCATGCGAGTTGCCTGGGGCGGTAGCACTTCGTCCATGCCATCGGGAAGAAGCCAGCGGTCAGCGATGGTCATCGGTCTATCCTGCCAGAAATGAATGGCCACAAAAAAACCGAGCCTCGCCCGGTTCGAAAAAGATTTTATCATGTTTGCTCTGCGGGCGTACCCCGCAGAGCCATGTTGCCCGGCTACTCTCCGCCGGAACTGGAGCCCTGAGGCTTGGGCCCCTGCAGATAGCGGAAGAAGTCGCTGGACGGGTCAAGTATGAAAAGATCGCTCTTGTTGGCGAAGCTTTCACGATACGCGTTCAGACTGCGATAGAAGCGGAAGAACTCTGCATCCTGTTGATACGCATCGGAGTAGATGGCAGCAGCTTCTGCATCCCCCTGACCACGAAGCGTCTCGGCACGGGCCCGCGCCTCGGCCAACAATACCTGTTGCCGGCGGTCGGCATTGGCGCGCACTTTTTCGGCCTGCTCTTCACCTTGAGCACGATATTCCCGAGCCTCACGGTTACGCTCGGTCTGCATCCGTTCGTAAACCGCTTGCGTTACCTGATCTGGCAAATCAATACGCTTGATACGAATATCGATGATCGCCACCCCAAGTTCATCTCGCAGCAGCTTGTTGAGCTGCTCCGTGGGACCGGACATCAGGGCATCGCGTTTCTCGGCAATGATCTGTTGAAGCTCGAGACGACCGAACTCATTACGCAGGCTTTCATCCACTCGAGGGGTGATCAAGCGTTCGGCAGAGAGTTCGTCTCCTGAAGTCGCCTCATAGTAACGAGTGGGGTTGATTATCTGCCACATGACAAAAGAGTCGACGATGACCGCCTTCTTTTCCAGCGTCAGATAACGGCTGGTATCCGTATCCAATGTCTTGATACGCACATCGAAATTACGAATCGTCTGGGTGACGGGAACCTTGAAATGCAATCCCGGCTGAATGTCCTCTTCGATGATTTCACCAAATCGCAGTTTCACTGCGCGCTCGGTTTCATCGACGATATACAGACTGTTGCTGCCTACCCAAGCGACCACGGCTAGACCGGCGACGATGAGCAGGGAACGATTGTTGATCATTGACGGCCCTCCCTGCGGATGCTGTTGCTTGTTTGGGGCTGGTTGTTATTGCGCAAGCGGTCGAGCAGACGTGGGTCCATGCCCGCCTGACCACCGGACTTGCGGATGGCGTCTTCGCTGCTCTCCTCTGAACCGCCCTGATTCTTCTGTAGCTGATCCAGGGGCAACACCATCAATGGGCTGCTTTCACTGATATCCACCAATACCTTGCTGGTACTGCTGAGCACCTCGGACATGGTCTCGATATACATGCGATCGCGCATGATCTGTGGTGCATTGCGATACTCGGACAACAGCGAGTTGAAACGATTGGAATTACCCTGGGCATCCGCCACGACGGACTCGCGATAACCCTGAGACTGCTCGATCATGCGCTGCGCCTGACCTTGTGCCACCGGAATGATGGCATTGGCATAACCAATTGCCTGGTTGATGGTGCGCTGGCGATCCTCACGGGCCTTGATGACGTCATCGAAGGCTTCCTGCACCGCATCCGGTGCTGAAGTTGATTCGACGTTGATCGTCTGGATCGTGACACCAATATTGTAATTGTTGAGATAAGTTTGCAGACGCGTAGAAACCGTATCCGCCAGCAGTTCACGCCCGGAGGTCAATATCTGATCCATCTCCGTGCCCCCCACCACATGGCGCAAGGCAGAATCCAAAGCGTTCTCGATGGTGATGTCCGGATTACGCACGTTGAGCACGAAATCTGCCGGGTCCGCAACGCGATACTGAGCGGACATTTCGACTTCGACGATGTTCTCATCTTGAGTCAGCATCGATTTAGTCTGGGTGATCGAGCGCACCCGCGTGACGTTGACCATGCGGACATCGTCGATCAAGGGGGGATTCCAGTGCAGACCAGGATTGACTATTTCTTGGAATTTACCAAAACGTAGTACGACCCCTCGCTCTGATTGATCGACGAGATAAAAGCCGGTTGCAGCCCAAATTGCCAGAGCAATGATCAAAAGCAGTCCCGGCAAGGCGAACACGTTGCGCTTTCCACCGCCACTGCCGCTACTACCCCCGCCGCTGCGCTTACCGCGACCACCGCCGAGCATCCTGTTGATCTTGTCCTGGAATTTCTTCAACGCTTCATCCAGATCCGGCGGGCCCTGGTTGTTGCCACCGCCATTACCACCGCCGCCGCCGTTACTGCCGCCGTTACCACTGCCGCGTCGGCCTCCACCACTCCAGGGGTCGTGCTGATTGCCACCACCGCCAGGCTCATTCCAAGCCATACGTCGTCTCCACTAAGCACTGTTTGCGATATGCATCGATTATGTTGTTTTCAAGGCTCATACATACCCGTTAAGGCGATTCTGAAGCCTCTTGAGACCACCCCATCGACTCCCTGTCCTGCGGTGGCAGGTAATCCTTGGCGCTTTCACCCAGCCGTGCAAGCAGCTGCATCAAATCGCGCCGTGGTAAACGAATATCGAGCAAGGTGCGCCCTTGCTCATCAAAGGCCTCTTCGCGTACTGCGCCCAGGTCGTGTAGACCAGCACGCAATTTGCCTTGTTCCGGTAGTAACGTGAGATGCGCCTCAATGACATCCTCAGCCAGGCGCTCGGACAACGCCTGGGTCAAGAGATCGAGACCCTGGCCTTTCTGGGCCGATAGCCACACGACCTCCGGCAAACCGTCACCGTTACGCTCGATACGCGGTGCACTGCCAAGCAGATCAATCTTGTTCATGACTCGCAGACAGGGCACTTCCGAGGCGCCGATCTCTTTGAGGACATTCTCTACTTCAGCAATATTGAGTTCACGATCCGGGTCCGCGGCATCGATCATATGTATGAGTAGCGCTGCCTCATTGGCTTCCTGCAGGGTCGCCTGGAAGGCTTCGACCAGCTTATGCGGCAAATGCCTGATGAAACCCACCGTATCCGCCAAGATCACTGGCCCGACATCATTGACTTCCAGGCGTCGAAGCGTTGGATCAAGCGTCGCAAACAGCTGATCCGCGGCATACACCTGCGCATCGGTCATGGCATTGAACAGCGTCGATTTCCCCGCGTTGGTGTAGCCGACCAGCGAGAGACTGGAAATATCGGCGCGGGAGCGCGCACGCCGATTCTGGTCACGCTGACTGCGCACCTTGTCGAGCCGCTTGTGGATCGACTTGATCCGGCCACGTAACAGACGACGGTCGGTTTCGAGCTGGGTTTCACCCGGGCCCCGCAGCCCGATCCCGCCCTTCTGTCGCTCGAGGTGCGTCCACCCTCTCACAAGACGCGTGGACATGTATTCCAGCTGCGCAAGCTCTACTTGAAGCTTGCCCTCGTGGGTACGTGCCCGCTGCGCAAAGATATCCAGTATCAGCCCTGTGCGATCCAGTACGCGGCACTTCAACGTGCGCTCGAGATTACGCTCCTGTGACGGACTCAGCGCATGATTGAAGATCACCAATTCTGCAGCATGAATGGAGAGTAGCTCGCGTAGCTCTTCCACTTTACCAGTGCCTATAAAGGCACGCGGATCAGGCCTGCGCCGACTACCCTGCAACAAGGTTGCCGGTTCGGCGCCAGCAGAACGCACCAGCTCCAGGAATTCACCTGGATCCTCACGCTCCTGCTCATCCTGAAAATCCACATGGACAAGCACTGCCGTCTCACCGGCGTCGGGTCGTTCAAAAAACAATCAAGACCTCGCGATCAGTTATTCCTGCCCCACCATACTTGGATCCTGGGCCGGTAAGCGTACGTTACGCGAGGGCACTACCGTGGAGATGGCATGTTTGTAGACCATCTGGCTGACAGTGTTACGCAATAAAATGACGAATTGGTCAAAAGATTCGATCTGACCCTGTAGCTTGATCCCGTTAACCAAAAAGATGGATACCGGGATACGCTCCTTGCGCAGGATGTTCAGATACGGGTCTTGAAGGGACTGCCCTTTGGACATTTTGCTCTCCCTAACTGTCTCTATGATGTTGATATCGTTGTCGTCTAATTCGCTTGGGCAAGATACCCAACGGTTCGATAAGATCACTTACCACGCCGTCCTTGCGAAAGTAGCATCTTACGCTAAGTACCGCTCTGGCGCACGATCTTCAAAACGTTTTGCAACGCCGTCGCTGCATTAGCATCCACCCAGTGAAGCGTAGGCCAACTACGCAGCCACGTCATTTGACGCTTGGCCAATTGTCGGGTGGCAACAACCCCTTTGAATGTTAATTCCTCTTTGCCGTAGATCCCGTCTAGATACTGCCATACCTGACGGTAGCCTACGCTTTTCATCGACGGCAGCCCCAGATGCAGATCCTCGCGAGCCTTGAGTGCAACGACTTCTTCGATGAATCCTCTTTCGAGCATCAGGGCGAAGCGCTGCGCAATTCGCTCATGCAAAACGCTGCGCTGTGCCGGCGCGAGCCCAATGGACAACGTTTGCCAGGCAAAGGTTTCCTTTTGTTGTTCACGCCACCATTCACTCAATGGTTTTTTGCTGCCGCGCTGGACTTCGAGGGCGCGCATCAAGCGTTGAGGATCGTTGGGATGAATGCGCCGTGCGGACTCGGGATCGACTCGTTCGAGCTCTGCATGCAAGGCGGCGAGCCCCGCATTGGCAGCCCACTCCTCGAGTTCGGCGCGAATCGCTGGGTCTGTGGCAGGCAGCTTGCCCAAACCGCCAAGCAGGCTCTTGTAGTAGAGCATGGTGCCTCCCACTAAAAGTGGGGTGCCCCCTGCCGCGCTGATACGTCGCATCTCATGCTGTGCATCTTCGCGAAACTGAGCCGCCGAATAGGGTTCGGCAGGGTCGCGAATATCGATCAGACGATGAGGGGCGCGTTCGAGCTCCGCAGGCGTGGGTTTTGCCGTGCCGATATCCAGGCCGCGGTAGACCATTGCAGAATCGACGCTGATCAGCGTCGCGCCAAGATAATCCTGCAGCGCCATGGCCAGATCGGTCTTGCCGGACGCAGTGGGCCCCATCAGCAGTATGGCAAGCGGACGGTTATCCTTCATGCCTGCTCCATCACTTATTGGCCACGTAGAAACAGCTTATCCAGCTCCCGCATCGACATCTCGGTCCAGGTTGGACGGCCGTGATTGCACTGGCCGCTACGCTCTGTGCGTTCCATGTCGCGAAGCAAGGCATTCATTTCAGCAATGCTCAGGCGGCGATTGGCCCGCACGCTGCCATGACAGGCCATGGTCGAAAGTAATTCATTGATGTGCGCTTCGAGGCGATCCGAGCGGCCGTAGCGCTCGAGGTCCGAGAGCATGTCACGGATCAAAGGCTCCACATCCGCTTGCGCCAGCAGACTCGGCACCTGACGCACCAGAAGTGTCTCTGGGCCCGCCACGTCAAGCTCGACCCCCAGTCGCGAAAACGCGTCACGGCACTGCTCGGCGGTTTCAACCTCCGCGGCGCTCACGGCCAGCGACACGGGTACCAGTAAAGGCTGAGCATCCAGAGCCCCGCCGCTACCGGCATGGATGAATATCTGCTGCTTCATGCCTTCATAGGTAATACGCTCATGAGCGGCATGCATGTCCACGATCACGAGCCCCCGGGCGGTTTGGGCAAGAATATAGACGCCATGAAGTTGCGCGATGGCGTAGCCCAGGGGTGGTGCCTGGGTGGGGTCGTCTTCCGCTAGCGAACGTGGCGCGGCGCTTACTTGATTGGCTTCGCGCTCGAGAATGATTCCCTGCGACTGCTGGCCGTCCTGTAAGGGTGATTGAGGCGTCAGTAGGCTCTCTTCATGCTCCGGGTGCAGAGCGAGATAACCCGCCATGAACTCCCGCACTCGTCCAGCGCTTGGACGCGTCCTGTCATCCTGGCCAGTTCGCAGTGCCATTTGCTGCTGCCAACCGGGCTGCCCTTGGGAAAGGGATGAAACATGAGAAGAAGGCGTTGCCTGGGGACGATACGTTTCGCCCTCCAGGGCCTGCTTTTCCTCCCTGTCCTTGTCTTGAGAAGCGTGAACATTGGGTCGCGCTTCGCCAAGCGCACGGTGCAGACTGGAAAACAGAAAATCGTGCACCAGTCGACCGTCGCGAAAGCGCACTTCGTGCTTGGTCGGGTGCACATTGACATCGACCACCATCGGGTCGAGCTCCAGATAGAGCACGAATACCGGATGACGCCCGTGGAACATCACGTCGCGATAGGCCTGGCGAATGGCGTGGGCGACCAGACGATCCCGCACCACTCGGCCATTGACGAAGAAATACTGCTGATCCGCCTGGGCTCTTGAATGGGTCGGCAATCCGACCCATCCCCATAGCCGCAGACCCGACGCCTCAATGTCCAGATGCAGGGCATCGTCGAGAAACTTGCCGCCGAGCAGCGCACTGATGCGGCGCTCACTGCCTGTTGCGTCGTTGGCAGGACGCAGCTGATGCAGCGTCTTCTGGTTGTGGCGCAGCGTCCAAGCTATGTCATAGCGAGACAGCGCCAGACGTCGAAAGACTTCTTCCACATGGGAAAACTCGGTCTTTTCGGTGCGCAGGAACTTGCGTCTTGCCGGAGTGTTGAAGAACAGATCCCGCACCGCGACCGACGTGCCACGGGGGTGAGGCGCCGGCGTGACCCGAGACTCCATGTCACGGTCTTCTACCACGACCCGCCAACCGGCGGTGGGATCATCCGTGGCGTTGGATACGAGCTCGAGCCGGGAGACCGAACTGATCGATGCCAGCGCCTCGCCGCGAAAACCGAGACTCGCGACCCCTTCAAGATCCTCCAGGGAGTCGATCTTGCTAGTGGCGTGACGGGAAAGCGCCAGGGGCAGATCCTCCTCATTGATACCGCTGCCATCGTCACGAATCCGGATTAGCCGGGCGCCTCCTGCCTCCAGCTCAACCTCAATGCGTTGACTGCCGGCATCGATGGCATTCTCGATCAGCTCCTTGACTACCGAGGAAGGCCGCTCGACCACTTCGCCGGCCGCAATCTGATTGGCCAATCGTGGATTGAGAACGTGGATACGTTGTGTCTGGGTCATCTCGTCTCACTGAGAGGGTATGAATCAGCCTCGGGGAATATGCAATACCTGCCCTACCCGAATCACGTCGCCGTTCAATTCGTTGGCCTGTCTCAGGCGCTGCACCGGCACCGAATGCTGGGAAGCGATCTCGGACAAGGTGTCTCCAGGCTGGATACGATATTCGTTGGTTTCACCGCCGCGCTGACGATCGCGCTGCCAGGCCAGCATACTGGCCGGCGGCGGATTGCGTCTGAAATGCGCATTGATGCCGGCGAAAACAGCCTTGGCTAGACTGTACTGATAGCTCGAACTGCGTAAGCGCCCCTCTTCACTCGGGTTGGAAATAAAGCCCGTCTCGACCAGCAGTGACGGAATGTCCGGCGACTTGAGCACAGCGAACCCGGCCTGCTCGACCCGAGGCTTATGCAGCTTGTTGATCTGACCCAGCTGATCGAGCACCTGCCCGCCTACCGCCAAGGAGTCGTTGAGGGTCGCGGTCATGGTCAGATCGAGCAGCACGCCACGCAGCACCTCGTCCTTATCGGTCAGATCGAGATTGCCATCGACGCCACCGATCAAATCCGAGCGATTCTCGCTGACCGCGAGCCATTTGGCGGTCTCCGAGGTCGCGCCACTTTGAGACAGGGCGAACACCGAGCTGCCGCTGGGACGCGGGCTCTTGAACGCATCCGCGTGAATCGAGACGAAGAAATCGGCTTTCTGATCCCGAGCCAGCAGGGTGCGCTGACGCAAGCCGACATAATAGTCGCCGTCGCGAATCATCACCGCCTTGAAGCCTGGCGTATCGGAGATGATTTTCTCGAGCTTGCGGGCGATATCCAGCACCACATCCTTTTCACGGGTGCCTAGCGGACCCATGGCCCCAGGGTCCTCGCCGCCATGGCCCGCATCCACTGCAATGATGATATCGCGCTTGGGATGTGGCTTTGCCTTTTCCTGCGCGACCAACGTTGCCTCTGCAGCACGGTCTCCGCTCGCCTGAGCTTCTGCCAGAGCACGGTCCGTTGCAATCTCCTGCTCGCGAATCTTGGCTTCGATGGGGTCAATGGGATTTTGTATCGCACTGGCGCCTGGGTACTCGAGATCCACCACCAGACGGTGGCCATAGGTATCGTTGGGCGCCAGAGTGAAGTGCTTGGGATCGACCTTGCGACTCAAGTCCAGTACCACCCGTAGATCGTCGCCATTTCGTGCACCGGTACGAATGGCGCTGATGGCGCTTCCGCTCAGGTCCAGACGTGAGGTATCCAGCTGCAGCTTGCTGTCGGCAAGATCGATGACCAGGCGATTCGGATTGTTCAGCGAAAAGACATTGGCCTTCGTCGCCCCGGAGAGATCAAAGACCAGACGCGCGTGATCCGGTGCCGCCCAGATACGTAGATTATCGACGTCGCTGGCCAGAACCGGTGAAGATGACATTATCGCGAATAGCGCTGACAGCAGTATGTCCGACCCTTTCAGCCGGGTTCGGAGTCTTGAAAGCAGACGGTAATGAATGTTGCTCAACCATTTCATGAAGTGTTGCGGGTCCTTTCTATAACTGGCTATAACTGGCTATTAATGGCGCGCTAAAACGACCGAGCTGAAACGAGCGCGTCAAGCCGTGCAAGAACGGTTTCACCATAAGTCGAGTTCGCCGTCAATCGAGCCTCGCGTCCAACGTCGATGACGCACAATATAATGATAAGATCGGCAGCCGGCAGCCAACCTTGACCTCGAACGGGCCATTCGATCAAATTCAGGCTGTTTTCCTCGAATAGATCCCGAGCCCCAATGAACTCAAGCTCTTCCGGGTCTCCAAGACGATACAGATCGAAGTGATTCACTCGAATGGAGTCAAGCTGATACGGCTCCACCAGGGTATAGGTCGGGCTCTTGACCGCCCCTTGATGACCATAGGCACGCAGTATCCCCCGGGCCAAAGTGGTCTTGCCCGCCCCAAGTTCACCCTGAAGATGCACCTGCCCGCGACCCTCCAATGCCTGGCCTAGCATCTGGCCGAACGCGATCTGTTCGGTTTCGTCATGCAAAAGATAAGAGGCGTTCATTATTCAGTCGGCCATACCCGGATTCGCCAGAAAACGCCCATAGGATGCCAGATCACCCGCCAGCAGGCCACGCTCTCCCGCCTCAAAAGCGGCGTAATCCGCGGCCAGGGCATGCAGGGTGACGCCAACGTGCGCTGTCTGCTCCATCTCGAGCCCCTGTGCAACGAGTGCGCCCAGCATGCCGGATAGAACATCCCCCATCCCGCCGCTGGCCATGCCGGGATTGCCATAAGGGCACACCGCGACATGCTCTGGGCCTGCTACTAGAGTGCCGGCACCCTTGAGCACGATCACGCCGCCGCGCTTTCGTTGCAGCGTCTGGACTGCCGCTAGACGATCCGCCTCTATATTTTTGGCACTGCTGTCGAGAAGACGCGCGGCCTCGCCGGGATGGGGCGTCAACACCCAGTTGTCGCGTCTTTCGTCAGGCCAGTGGGTGGCTAGCAGATTCAAGCCGTCCGCATCCACCACCAGCGGCTTATTCGATGCCAGGGCGACCTGCAGCATGCCCTGGCCCCAGGCGCCCTGGCCCAGCCCTGGACCGATCACGATCACGTTGGCGCCTTCGAGCAAGGGCATTACGTCGCTGACACCACGCACTCCTCGAACCATGACTTCCGGGGTGCGTATCAGGCTTGCCCCGACATGCTCCGGCGCCGTTGCCAAGCTGATCTTGCCGGCTCCCAGGCGCGCCGCGGATTCGCTGGCCAGCAGTGCCGCACCGCCGAATCCCGGTGCGCCGCCGATGACCAGCACATGACCGAAATCGCCCTTGTGACTGCCACGCCGACGCGGCGGTAGCGCCATGGCGATTACCGTCTCGTTCAGCAAATCCGCGACCGGCACTAAATCCTGATGTGCCTGAGCCTCGATATCCAGAGAACAGAACACAACCTCACCGACATGATTGGCAGCTTGACCGGTATGCAGGCCCAGCTTGTCGGCGATGAAGGTCACCGTGACGTCCGCTTTTACCGCGCACCCGAGCACCGCACCGGTATCCGCAGCGAGCCCGGAGGGAATGTCCACTGCCAGTACCGGGAGGGCACTTGCGCTGATCGCCTTGATCGCCGCCGCGAAAGGCTCGCGCACCTCGCCACCAAGGCCGGTACCCAATAGCGCGTCGATGATAATGTCACCTTCGAGCGCCATGCTTTCTTGCCAGGAGATCGTATCGACCCCTGCCCTTTGCGCCATTTCCACGGCACGGGCAGCATCATCCGTGAGCTCTCCAGGCTCACGAAGGGCAAAAAGCTGCACCGAGAGCCCGTCCTCGACTGCCAACGCCGCCATTACGTAGCCGTCTCCCGCGTTGTTACCGGCGCCGCACAACACGCACAGGCGCTGGGCGCTTGGCCAGCGGGAACGCAGCTCGTCATAGGCCGCCTTGGCGGCGCGCTGCATCAGGTCAAAACCCTCGAATCCGTCATTCTTGCCAGCGGCGATGGTGCGCCGGTCGATCTCGCGCACCTGTTCCGTAAGATAAAGCGGATGTTCGTAATACCGCGACATGGGGGTTTCCTCTTGAAATCCGTCCATCCTGGAACAGGATCATAACGCCTTTAATGAGCGCTTTTCAGTTGACGCCCAGCTCGATCGGCGCCTGGAATAGACTGACGGACACTGTGCATTAGTGTAGTGTGAATCGTCTCGCATCGGCCCAGTTCGCCATTACTTCCATCGTTTTTCCACGCTCCCTCTTTCTACTTTCCACACACTCATGGCACATCACTGCAGCCCATCCGATATTGACCTGAATGCGCTCGCCGGGCGCATCAAGCGCTGGGGCCGGGAGCTGGGGTTTCAGCAGGTCGGCATTACCGATACCGATCTCGAAAGCCACGAGCGCCACCTCGAGCACTGGCTGGCTGCCGGTCATCAGGGTGAAATGAGCTTCATGGCCAAGCACGGTACCAAGCGCACCCGGCCCGAGGAACTGGTGCCCGGCACGCTGCGGGTAATCAGCGTGCGTATGGACTATCTGCCACCGGAGGTAGAAACCACTCGCGTTCTGGGTCAGCCGAACAAGGCCTATGTGTCGCGTTATGCACTTGGTCGGGACTATCACAAGCTGATACGCAAGCGCCTGGCCACATTGGCAAAGGCCATCGAGGAAGAAGTCGGCGCTTTTGGCTATCGCGCCTTCGTCGACTCCGCCCCAGTCATGGAGCGCGCCTTGGCACAAAAGGCTGGGCTTGGCTGGTTTGGCAAGAATTCCATGCTGCTCAACCCCAAGGCCGGATCGCTTTTCTTTCTCGGCGAGCTCTATACGGACCTGCCCCTACCGATCGACGCGCCTTTCGAGAGCGAACACTGCGGCAAATGCTCTCAGTGCCGGATTGCCTGCCCCACCGGCGCCATTGTCGACGACAAGGTGGTGGATTCCCGGCGCTGCATCTCCTATCTGACCATCGAGCTGCACGGCAGCATCCCAGAAGAGTTCCGCGAAGCCATGGGCAATCGGGTTTACGGCTGCGACGACTGCCAGCTGGTTTGCCCGTTCACTCGGTTTAGCCGGGCAAGTCAGGAGGAGGATTTCGCGCCGCGCCACGATCTCGACCGGGCGGAGCTGATGCGCCTGTTCGCCTGGAGCGAAGAGGAGTTCTTGCGCAAGACCGAAGGCAGCGCCATTCGGCGTATCGGCTATGAACGCTGGCTGCGCAATCTTGCGGTGGCGCTCGGCAATGCGCCCTGGAGCGAGGGAGTGGAAGCCGCACTAAGGGCACGGCTAGCTTACCCTTCCGATCTGGTACGAGAGCATGTGCGCTGGGCCCTCGAGCGCCAACACGCAAAATCCAGCCAGATCATTGCCACTGCCATCTGATCTGTCTTTACTAATTTCCTAGTTGCTATCGCCTGGCGTCTCCAGGCGCAAGAACGTCTTCCGATAGTGCGCCAGTTCGTCCACGGATTCCTGGATGTCATCCAGGGCCTTGTGGGTGTTGCGTTTCTCGAAGCCTTTCAATGCCTGAGGGTTCCAGCGCTTGGCCAGCTCCTTTACCGTGGAGACGTCCAGGTTGCGATAGTGAAAGAAATCCAGCAGTTCGGGCATTTCACGCTCGAGAAAACGCCGATCCTGGTGCACGCTGTTACCGCATACCGGAGAGGAGCCAGGTACCACATAGGCTTTCAGAAAGGCCAGGGTCTTTTGCTCCGCGGCAGCGGTATCAATCTCGCTGGCTTTTACCCGCTTCACCAATCCTGACTCGCCGTGAGTCTTGGTATTCCAGCTATCCATGGCCTCGAGCAGACTATCCGGCTGCTTGACGGCAATGACCGGGCCTTCGGCAATCAGCTTTAGATCGTTGTCGGTGATCAGTGTCGCCACCTCGATGATGCGCTCCTTGTTGGGATCGAGACCGGTCATCTCCAGGTCGATCCAGACCAGCAGATCCTTGCGCGGGGTGATGGCGTGTTCAAACATGTAACGGCTCCGTAGAGGATGAGATTAAGCGTTGTCTGAAAATTGGCGAGCACAGACATTTTTCAGACAACTCATAGATCGGACAGAAGTCGCCCTGCTGGTTACAATGCTAGCATTGTCAGCGCCCCATGAGGTGGTATGAGCAAACGTAAGCTTTCCCGTCAGCAGCGCTGGCGTATCGAGAAGATTCAGGCCGAGCGCGCTGCCCGGGCCGACAAGCAGGCCGTCCGGGAAACCGAATCCCTGGAAGCCGGCGAGTATGGCCCGGAAGTGGCCGGGCGGGTGATCGCTCATTTCGGTCGCACCCTGGACATTCAGTCCGCGAATGCCACCCTGCACCGCTGTCATGTGCGGGCCAATCTCGACAGTCTGGTCACCGGCGATCGAGTCATCTGGCGCGAGGCTCAGGACGGCAGCGGCGTCATCGTCGCCCGGGATTCCCGGGACAACGTGCTCGAACGCCCGGACCCGTATCATCAGCTCAAACCCGTCGCCGCCAATATCGATCAAATCCTCATCGTTTTTGCCGTCGAACCCGCACCCTTTGCCAATCTCATCGACCGCTATCTGGTGGCCGCCGAGGCTACCGGTATTACCCCGGCGCTGGTACTCAACAAGATTGATTTGCTGCCGGAAGATGGGGGCGAGCTCGGCGCCCTGCTCACCCACTATGAGCGCTTGGGCTATGCGGTGGTGCGGGCCACGACCCAGCGCGACGATGGTCTGGACGCCCTGCACGAACGGCTCACGGATCGCACCTCGGTATTCGTCGGGCAAAGCGGTGTGGGCAAGTCGTCGCTTATCGATCGCCTGCTGCCCGACGAAGCCCTGCGCATCGGCGCGCTCTCGGAGGATTCCCGCAAGGGCACTCATACCACCACCACCGCGCGACTCTACGCCCTGCCCGGCGGCGGCGAGCTGATCGATTCACCGGGTATCCGGGAGTTCGGGCTGGTACATCTCGATGAGCAACAGGTCGCGGAGGGCTTCATCGAATTTCGCGATCTGCTCGGTCACTGTCGTTTCCGTGACTGCCGCCATCGCAACGAGCCGGGCTGCGCCCTGATCGATGCAGTGGAACGTGGCAGCGTCTCCCAGCAGCGCTTCGCCAGCTATCGGCGTATCCTCGAGAGCCTCACGCCGCGCTAATTGGTCGCCGAAAGACGCAAAGCTATGTCATCATCTGGGCATTCCCGCTTGATCAAGGAGTGAGCGTCATGCGTTCCGAAACGAACCTGTTACCGCTGATCGTCGAACCGGAGCAACTCGCGGAGCATCTGGACGATCCTCAGCTGCTGATCATTGATGTACCGCTCAAGGCAGACAGCTATGAAACGGGCCATGTGCCTGGCGCCATTTTTCTCGATCATCGCCGGTTGATGGTGGGTCAGGGCGACGTTCCCAACGATATACCGAGTGATGATGCGCTTTCCGAGCTGTTCTCATCCTTGGGATTGACCCGGGATACCCACGTGGTGGCCTACGACGACGAAGGCGGTGGCTGGGCGGGCCGACTGCTCTGGACGCTGGAACTGATCGGCCACACCCGCTACTCCTATCTCAATGGCGGCATCCATGCCTGGCGCGCGGACGGTCACCCCGAATCGACGGAGACGTCACAACCCAAATCCAGCGACTATCAGGCGGAAATTCTCAATCCCGACATCCTGATCGAACGAGATGAGCTGATCGAGCGCCTGAGCGAAAAGGGATTTGCCATCTGGGACGCCCGGGCGCCTCAGGAGTATCGCGGCGAGAAAGGCCAGAACAAGCATCTTGGTCATATCCCCGGTGCAATCAACATGGAGTGGACCGAGGCGATGGACCCGGAGCGCAATCTGCGCATTCGTGACTACGCGGAACTGATAACGACCCTCGAGGCCCAAGGGTTGACCCCGGACATGGAAGTCGTCACTCACTGCCAGAGTCATCATCGCAGTGGCTTCACCTGGCTGGTGGGTAAGGCCCTCGGCTTTGAGAAAATTCGCGGCTACCCCGGCTCCTGGCAGGAGTGGGGCAATCGCGACGACACCCCCATCGAGAAATAATGTTGGCGAACATGCTTGCCTGCAGACGTTCATCGCGACGCGCAAGAACGAAACCCTGGCATTTCAGATGCCGGCTTGCGTGTCGGCGTGGAACAAGATCCCTCTTGCCACGCCTCGATCGACATCCCTGTCGATCGCCACGCGCCGTCATCTGAATGTCAGCGTTCTTGCTAATGTCACTCTAAACGCTGCGCCAAGCAGCAGCCTACAAAGACTGGAAGCCGATACTTGTGATGCAAGACAAGCTCTTCTCTCTAATTCAATACCCCCTGCCCCATCATTTGATCTCGCGCCTGGCGGGCACGCTGGCGGACGCCCGCACCCCTTGGCTGAAGAACATGATGATCAAGCGCTTCATCAGCACCTACGGGGTCGACATGAGTCAAGCGCAAGAGCCTGACCCTACCGCCTACCCCTGCTTCAACGACTTCTTCACTCGGGCGCTGAAAGACGACGCACGCCCCATCGGCGATGGCATCGTCTCCCCGGCGGACGGCTTTCTATCCCAGTTCGGCAACGTCGAGCATGGCACCCTGATTCAAGCCAAGGGCCAGACCTATTCGGTATCCTCGCTGCTCGGCGGCGATGATCAACGTGCCGACCCGTTTCAGCAGGGAAGCTTTGCCACGGTCTATCTTTCTCCCAAGGACTATCACCGGGTGCATATGCCCGTGACCGGCACCCTAAGGGAAATGACCTATGTGCCGGGGCGGCTTTTCTCGGTCAATCTTGCCACCGCGGACCAGGTGCCGGGGCTGTTTGCCCGCAACGAACGCCTGGTCTGTCTCTTCGACACGGATCGGGGCCCCATGGCCATGGTGCTGGTGGGTGCCATGATCGTCGCCGCCATCGAAACGGTCTGGGCAGGTCAGATCACACCCTTGTCGAAGCGGATCCAGACCACTCGCTTCGACACGCCCATCGAACTTGCCAAGGGCACGGAGATGGGCCGCTTCAAGCTCGGCTCCACGGTCATTCTGTGCTTCTCCGACAGGGTTGCCTTTCGTGAAGGATTGGATGCGGATGAAAGCCCGATGCGTATGGGCAAGACGCTGGGTGACTTTGTCAGCCGCAGCTAGAGAGGGCTCGTGAAATGTCGATCAGACGCTTGAAGACAGTACTTGCGGCAATGCTACTTCTCATCGCAGCCGCGCAAACTGCCAACGCCGCTGAGGACAAGTTGAAGGTAGTGACTACTTTTACCGTGCTGGCGGAAATGGCGCAAAACGTGGCAGGCGATCACGCCAAGGTGGTGTCGATCACCAAACCCGGCGCCGAGATTCACGGCTACGAGCCCACCCCCCAGGATATTGTTCGCGCTCACGGTGCGGATTTGATTCTTTGGAACGGGCTGAATCTCGAGCGTTGGTTCGAGCAGTTTCTCGCGAATCTTGGGGACATCCCCTCGGTGACCTTGACCGATGGTATCGATCCGATTTCGATTACCGAAGCGCCTACGAAGGCCAGGCCAACCCACATGCCTGGATGGGCCTCGACAACGCCATGGTTTATGTCGACAACATCGCCACGGCGTTTGCAAAGCACGATCCGGATAATGCAGAGGCCTACAGGGATAACGCCGAGGCCTATAAAAACGAGATTCGTGACACGATCGAGCCACTGCGCGAGCAAATTTCTCAAATCCCAGTAGACAAGCGCTGGCTCGTTACCTGTGAAGGCGCCTTTAGCTACCTGGCCCGGGATTTCGAGATGAAAGAGCTCTATCTCTGGCCGATGAACGCGGATCAGACGGGGACACCGCAGCAGGTACGCAGTGTCATCGATGGCGTGACGGACAACGATATTCCCGTCGTGTTCTGCGAAAGCACCGTCAACACCTCCCCGGCCAAGCAGGTGGCACGAGAAACCGGTGCCGCCTACGGCGGCGTTCTTTATGTGGACAGTCTCAGTGAGCCGAATGGTCCGGTACCGACGTATATCGATCTATTACGCGTCACGTCCCAAACCGTCGCGGACGGATTGACGAAAAACATGACGCGGCAGTAACAGCCATATTGATCGCTTCTTTCAGCCTTCGTAAGCATTGTACTCTGAAAGCTGTTCTGCTCTGATAAATCAGTAGTTACAACAAGTAGCTGCAACAGGAGAACTCGTTTTTGCACGCATCAAAGCAAGGGAAGGCTCAATCTGAAAGCATCAGCGGCGGTATTCTGGCCCAGGACGTGACGGTCACCTACCGTAATGGACACACCGCACTGCATAATGCCAGCTTCGAGATTCCGCGCGGCACCATCACCGCTCTGGTGGGGGTCAATGGCGCCGGCAAGTCGACGCTGTTCAAGGCGATCATGGGGTTCTTGCCCCTCGCGAGAGGCGAAATTCGCTTGCTTGACCGCACCGTGAAAGATGCTCTACGGGAGAACCTCGTGGCCTATGTGCCGCAATCCGAAGAGGTCGACTGGGCATTCCCGGTACTCGTCGAAGACGTGGTGATGATGGGGCGCTACGGCCACATGGGCTTTCTGCGCCGGCCTCGGCGGGCCGATCATGTGGCCGTCAATGAAGCCCTCGAGCGGGTGAACATGAGCGACTTTCGCCATCGCCAGATCGGCGAGCTCTCCGGGGGTCAGCGCAAGCGGGTTTTTCTGGCCCGGGCACTTGCTCAGGAAGGACGGGTGATCCTGCTCGACGAACCCTTTACCGGCGTCGATGTGAAAACGGAAGATCAGATCGTGGCGCTTCTGCGGGAACTGCGTGACGAAGGCCGGGTGATGCTGGTATCGACCCACAATCTAGGCTCCGTGTCGGACTTTTGTGATCGGACCGTGCTGGTCAAGGGGACGGTGCTGGCTTCGGGCCCCACGGAAACCACCTTCACCCGAGAAAATCTCGAGCTTGCCTTTGGCGGCGTGCTGCGCCACTTCACCCTCGGCGGCGCCGATCTGCACGATGACGACGACCCGCGGGAAGTGCGCATCATCACCGACGACGAGCGTCCCTTCGTGCAATACGGTGATAGCCGCGATTCCAAGAGCCGTATCAAGACGATACCCAGTACGGCCGAACGTGGCTCTCTTCCGGATGAGAACGATAAGGCAGAGGAGTGATGATGGAACTTCTGCTTGAACCGTTTGGCTATGGCTACATGAACAACGCCATGTGGGTATCCGCTCTCGTCGGCGGGGTCTGCGCCTTTCTTTCATCCTATCTCATGCTCAAGGGCTGGTCGCTGATCGGTGACGCGCTGTCCCACTCCGTGGCACCCGGTGTTGCAGGCGCCTATATTCTCGGCCTGCCCTTTGCCCTCGGTGCCTTCATTGCCGGCGGCCTTGCTGCCGGTGCAATGCTGTTCTTGTCCGGGCGTTCGGGGCTCAAGATCGACGTCATCATCGGCATCATCTTCACGTCGTTCTTTGGTCTGGGTCTGTTCATGATCTCCCTCAACCCGATGGCGGTCAGCATTCAGACGATCATCATGGGCAATATCCTGGCCATCACCCCGGAAGATACCTTACAGCTTGCCATCATCGGGTTCGTTTGCCTGGCGGTTCTGCTGGCCAAATGGAAGGATCTGATGGTGGTGTTCTTCGATGAAAACCATGCCCGCTCCATCGGCCTGCGTCCGGACCTGCTGCGAGTGATCTTTTTCGCCTTGCTCTCCGCGGCCATCGTTGCGGCCATGATCACCGTCGGTGCCTTTCTCGTCATTGCCATGGTGGTAACCCCGGGCGCCACGGCCTACCTCCTGTGCGACCGGTTTCCTCGGCTGATCATGCTGTCGGTGCTGATCGGCACCCTGACCAGCTTCGTTGGCGCCTATGCCAGCTATTTCCTCGATGGGGCAACCGGCGGCATCATCGTCATGCTGCAGACGCTCATCTTCCTCATCGCCTTCGTCTTTGCCCCGAAACACGGGCTGCTTGCAGCCAGGCGCAAGGCCGCCAAGGCATTGAAATCGCCCCCCGACACCGGATCGACCTCAGCTCGGGAAGCTCAATCATGACCGTCGATACGTTACTGCTGCCCTTTCAGTTTCCCTTCATGCAGAACGCGTTCTGGATCGCGCTGATGGTAGCGCCGCCTACGGCCCTGCTGTCTTGCTTTCTGGTCTTGAAAGGGTGGGCGCTGATGGGCGATGCGGTCAGTCATGCCACGCTCCCAGGCATCGTGCTGGCCTGGATTCTCGGGCTACCGCTGATCGTCGGTGCTTTCGCCGCAGGCATGACCTGCGCGCTTGCCACCGGATATCTATCCCATAACAGCCGGGTAAAGCAGGATACGGTCATGGGGGTGGTGTTTTCCGGCATGTTTGGCCTCGGCATCGTCATGTATACCTCGATCCATACCAACGAGCATCTTGATCATGTCTTGTTCGGCAACATGCTCGGCGTCGGCAGTCAGGATCTCTGGACCTCGGGACTGATCGCCGTCATCGTCTCGGGGCTCTTGCTGCTGAAGTGGAAGGATCTGCTGCTGCATGCCTTCGATCCCGCTCAGGCCCAGGCGGTAGGACTCAACACCAAGCTACTGCATTACGGTCTGTTGGCGAGTCTATCGCTGACCATCGTGGCCACCCTGAGCTCCGTGGGCCTGATTCTCGCCGTGGCGCTGCTCGTCACCCCCGGGGCCATCGCGTTTCTAATAGTGCGCAGCTTTGGCCCCATGCTGATCGTTTCAGTGACGATTTGTACGATCTCGATGCTAGCGGGCACCTACGCGAGCTTCTTTCTCGACAGTGCCCCGGCGCCAACGATCGTATTGATTCTGACGGGGCTTTTTATCCTGGCATTCATCTATCGTCTGGGAGTCACTCGCAGGAGCTCACGACGACTCGCCGCCAGTTGAGATCGACGCCTGGTTCAAAGTCGAAATCTGACAAGAAAACCCGCGAATCTGATAAACGTCGGCCATCGTTGTCTGAAAGTATTTCTTTTGATGGTCATGCAGGCCAAGGCGTCAACCTCGTTTGCAGGCTCGCAGGAGGATCAATTCGTGGCCACCGCTCTCACGCCTCCTTGTGACGAAAGCCTGCGTACCCGCAGTGACCACACTCCTTGCTCGCGCAAGCGGGGCGTGCTCGCCGCAACGATCCTGGGTTCGAGCCTGGCCTTCGTCGTCGGCGCCATCATCAATGTTGCGCTGCCCGCCATGCAGACAAGCTTCGCGACCAATGCCGCCGGCGCCCAATGGATCGTCAACGCCTATCTCCTGCCGCTCGGTGCGCTGGTGTTGATGGGAGGTGCGTTGGGAGATCATTACGGTCGCAAGCGTGTCTTCCTGCTGGGACTGGTCGTTTTTACTTTCGGCTGCCTGGCCTGCGCGCTCGCGCCCAATCTAACGCTGCTATTGGCAGCCCGCGCCTTGCAAGGAGTCGGCGCGGCGCTCTTGGCACCGAACAGCCTGGCCATCATCGCCGCCAGCTTTTCTGGGGAAGCCCGGGGCAAGGCGGTGGGCACCTGGGCAGCGGTGGGCGCCATGGCCGGGGCGGCGGCGCCGGTACTCGGCGGCTGGCTGGTGGATGTGGCCAGCTGGCGCTGGGCGTTTCTCATCGTCGTCCCGCCGGCCGCCGCTGCGTTTCTGATAGGGCGCTGGGCGATCACGGAAAGCCGGGAGAACGCCAGGATCACCGCCCCGCTCGACTGGCTGGGCGCAGCGTTGGCAACGGCGGCGCTGGGCGTCCTGATCTGGGCCTTGATTGCCTTTCCCGAACGGGGCATTGTCGATCCGGCCGTTTTACTTGCGTTCATGATGGGAGCGATACTCGTCGTCGCATTCCTTATCGTCGAACATCGCAAGGGCTCCCGGGCGATGATGCCGCTTGCCCTGTTTGCCACCTCGAGCTTCGCCGGTATCTCCCTGCTCACCTTGTTTCTTTATGCAGCGCTTGGCGGCCTGCTGGTACTGCTGCCCTACACCTTGATCAGCGGTTTTGGATTCACGGCCACCGCCGCGGGGGCTGCCATTCTTCCCTTTCCGCTGACCATGGGACTGCTTTCCCGTTATACCGGCGGTCTGGCGCAACGGATTGGCATTCGCTGGATACTGACCATCGGGCCCCTCGGCGTCGCGGTGGGGTTTGCACTGATTGCTCGTCTGCCCGCGCAGGATTTCAATTACTGGTCCGACATCTTTCCCGCGCTACTGATCATCGCAGTCGGTATGGCCGTAAGCGTCGCCCCGCTGACCACCGCCGTGATGAATAGCGTCGCGGATGATTTTGTCGGTGTGGCCTCCGGGGTGAACAACGCCATAGCGCGCAGTGCCGGACTGATCGCCACGGCACTGCTTGGTCTGGTACTGATAGATGCAGGCAAAGGCGATGATGCGTTGATCGATGGCTTTGCCGGGGCGGCTTTCGTGGGCGCCGGCATGGCCGCTGTGAGTGCGCTCGCCGCCGCGCTACTGATTCGGGTCGTGGCAAGTCCAGAAGAGGAATCCAGCCGCGCAACCTGAAGGCACGTCTATCGTTTTCTGGTGCTTTTCGGCTGGAAGCACATCGAAACCAGAGCACAAGAGGTTAGCGCCTACTAACATCAACTATCGAGACACATAATAAGAAGGAAAAGACGATGACAACCCTGACCGTCAACGGCACTCGACATACCCTGGATACTGAACCCGACACCCCGTTGCTCTGGGTGTTACGTTTATTCTATGAATCCAGGAATTCAGGATCATCGATTCGGTGCAACGCCTAAAGCAGTACGTTGTAGCGGTTCAATAAAATTTTATACAAGGGCCTGATTTCGGGTTGATGGTTCATTTCAGATATTCTGGTGATCGGTCCATCCTGTACACCATTCAAGACAAAACGCAAAAATGAACGATACTGCAACACGCAGCCTGGATAGCCCCAAGGCACGTCAGATACTCAAGGGCGCCAAGGCGACCTTTCTGGAATTTGGTTACGAAGGCGCCAGCACCGATGAGATCGTGCGTCGCGCCGGCGTCTCCAAGGGCACGATGTACAACTACTTTCCCGACAAGCGCGCGCTCTTCACCGCCGTCATCGAGGAGGAATGCAGCGCTCAGGCCAATCGATTATTCGAGCTCGCCAGTCGCCGCGAGGACACGGAGGCGACGCTGCGCGAAATTGCCCACAAACTTGTCGCACTGCTCTTGTCTCCTTCCATGCAGGATCTTTATCGCCTTGCTGTCTCGGAGGCCGTGCGCTTTCCTGAACTGGCGCGCAGTTTCTATGATTCTGGCCCGGATCTGGGCACGCGCCGCTTGAGTCAATTCCTGGCAGCGGCGGTGGCACGAAATGAGCTTGCCATCGACGACGTCGAGCTGGCGGCTCATCAGTTCGACCAGCTGTGCAAGGCGGATATTTTCTACAAACGCCTTTTCGGCATCCGTAAAACCTTCGATCAGGCGGAGCTCGACCGCATAGCAAAAGGCGCAGTGGACATGTTTTTAAAAGCGTACCGCCCCTGAAGGGGCGGCATGCAGGATTGAGATTTTTACCAGGACCTTAGGGCCTGTTGACGTTTCATCGCGAACCGCGTTGCTGCATCAAAAAGTGTCAGTCAA
>NZ_JIBT01000057.1 GCF_001039575.1 Halomonas sp. PR-M31 | reverse complement strand
AAAATAGACTCGATACGATCAGCAAACGAAACATGGACCCTCCTTGGCAGCGCTAGTCTCTTCTGAAAGCCTACGCCATTGTCGTTCGGGCTGCATGACAGACGTACCCGAAGCGCTTTGCTATGCTGGCATCAATTTCGCTCATCAAGCAGGAGTTTACATGCTTTCAAACCCTCCTCGCATCGCCATCGTGGGCGTGGCTGGCCGTATGGGCCGCACCCTTGTCGCTGCCCTGGACCAGGACGCCCAGGTCAAGCTTGCTGTGGGTGTCGTCGAACCGGGAAGCTCGTTGAGAGGCGCGGATGTCGGTGAGCTGGCTGGCCTGGGCAAACTCGGCGTTTTGGCAGTGGATTCCTTGGCAGACGCGGTGGATGAGTTCGATGTGTTGATCGACTTCACCGCTCCTCGCGTTACCCTCAAGAATCTGGCGTTCTGTGCCGAACATGGTAAATGCATGGTGATCGGGACCACTGGTCTTGGCGAAGGCGAGCTGGCCGAGCTGGATGGCTATCGAGATCGGGTGCCGTTGGTATTTGCTCCTAACATGAGCGTGGGAGTGAACCTGACTCTCAAGCTTCTCGAGACGGCAGCCCAGGCATTGGGGGACGAGGGTTACGATATCGAGGTAATCGAAGCGCATCACCGCTACAAAGTCGATGCGCCATCCGGCACTGCCCTGAAGATGGGCGAGGTGGTTGCCGAGTCCTTGGGCCGCAGCCTCAAAGAACACGGTGTCTTTGAGCGTGTCGGCCAGTGTGGCCCGCGATCGGACAAGGAGATCGGCTTTGCTACGATACGCGCCGGAGACATCGTCGGCGAGCATACGGTGCTGTTCGCCACCGAGGGTGAGCGAATCGAGATCACTCACAAGGCCTCGAGTCGCATGACCTTTGCCAAGGGTGCAGTGCGTGCGGCGCGCTGGGTGAGCGAGCAGCCCCCAGGGCGCTACGACATGCAGGACGTGCTGGGCTTGAAGTGATGACTTGAAGTGATGACAAGGCCCGCCAATGATGGAGGGTAGTACCTATCCACTGAATCCTGTAATATCGCGCCAATTTGGCCAGACAATCGGGTGTCAAGAGGGCCATGGTGCCGAGCGAATACAATCAAGCGGGATGAAACCAGTCTGCATCGGGTTTCGTCCCGCTTTTTTACGACTTGAGTGTCTTGGCAAGGCCTTGGCCAACGGCTTAACGGGATTCAAATAGAGTGGAGGACGTTGCGTTGAACAGACCCGCGATACTGGCCCTGGAAGATGGCAGCGTATTTCATGGCAGCGCCATTGGCGCTAGTGGGCAAACCACTGGCGAAGTGGTATTCAATACCGCCATGACCGGCTATCAGGAGATCCTGACCGATCCTTCCTACACTCGCCAAATAGTCACCTTGACCTACCCCCATATTGGCAATACTGGCGTGAACCAGGAAGACGTCGAGTCCGATCGCATTCGAGCTGCTGGACTGGTAATTCGCGACCTGCCCCTGTTGGCCAGCAGCTTTCGCAGCCAGCAGCGCCTGGACGATTACCTGCAGGAACATGGTGTTCTCGGGATCGCTGATATCGATACCCGCCGCCTGACCCGCATCCTGCGGGACAAGGGCGCCCAGAACGGCGCCATCCTGGCCGGACCAGATGCCGAGGGCGGCGATGCCGTCGAACGGGCCCTGGCAGCGGCCCGGGCATTCCCGGGTCTGGCCGGCATGGATCTGGCCAAGGTTGTCTCTTGCGAGGCGACCTATGAGTGGAGCCAGGGCGACTGGACGCTAGGCAAGGGGTATGCGGAAACTGCCTCGGATGAGGCACGTTATCATGTCGTCGCGTTTGATTACGGCATCAAGCACAACATTCTGCGTCTGCTGGCCTCCCGGGGGTGCCGTTTGACGGTGGTGCCGGCCCAGACGCCCGCCGCCGAGGTGCTGGCACTGAAGCCGGACGGCATCTTCCTATCCAATGGCCCGGGTGATCCGGAACCCTGCGACTACGCCATCACGGCGATTCGTGAACTGCTCAAAAGTGGCATTCCGCTGTTTGGCATTTGTCTAGGGCATCAGCTCTTGGCGCTGGCCTCCGGTGGACGCACGGTGAAGATGAACCACGGCCATCACGGTGCCAATCATCCGGTCCAGGATCTCGACAGTGGTCAGGTGATGATTACCAGCCAGAACCATGGTTTTGCCGTGGACGAAACCAGCCTGCCAAGCACGCTTCGTACGACTCATCGCTCGCTGTTTGACGGCACTCTGCAAGGAATCGAGCGCACCGACTGCCCGGCTTTCAGCTTCCAGGGCCACCCGGAGGCGAGCCCTGGGCCGCAGGATATGGCGCCCTTGTTCGATCGCTTCATTGCCATGCTGAGCGCGGGTCGATAATTACGCCGAGTCTGTTTGCCTCATCGCTAGTCACCTTCTTCAGCGGAAATCGTCATGCCCAAACGTACCGACATCCAAAGCATTCTGATCATCGGCGCCGGCCCCATCGTCATCGGCCAGGCCTGCGAGTTCGACTATTCCGGCGCCCAGGCCTGCAAGGCGCTTCGCGAGGAGGGCTATCGGGTCATTCTGGTCAACTCTAACCCGGCCACCATCATGACCGACCCGGTGATGGCAGATGCCACCTACATCGAACCGATTACCTGGCAGGTGGTGGAAAAGATCATCGAGGCGGAGCGTCCGGATGCCATCCTGCCCACCATGGGCGGCCAGACCGCGCTCAACTGCGCGCTGAATCTCGACAAGCACGGTGTGCTGGCAAAATACGGCGTGGAGATGATCGGAGCCGACGCCAACGCCATCAACAAGGCCGAGGATCGGGATCTGTTCGACAAGGCGATGCGTAACATCGGGCTTGAGTGTCCCAAGGCAAAAATCGCTCACTCCATGCAGGAAGCCTGGGAGATTCAAAGCGAACTGGGCTTTCCGACCATTATTCGCCCCTCTTACACCATGGGTGGCTCCGGCGGCGGGGTAGCCTACAACAAAGAAGAGTTCGAGGAGATCTGCGGGCGCGGCTTCGAGCTTTCCAGCAATCATGAGCTCTTGATCGACGAGTCGCTGCTGGGCTGGAAGGAGTACGAGATGGAGGTCGTTCGCGACAGGAACGATAACTGCATCATCGTCTGCGCCATCGAGAACTTCGATCCCATGGGTGTTCATACCGGCGATTCCATCACCGTGGCCCCGGCCCAGACGCTGACGGACAAGGAATATCAAATCATGCGCAACGCATCCCTTGCGGTGCTGCGCGAGATCGGCGTCGAGACCGGTGGTTCCAACGTGCAGTTCGGCGTCGATCCGAACACCGGGCGCATGGTGGTGATCGAGATGAACCCGCGGGTGTCGCGCTCATCCGCCCTGGCCTCCAAGGCCACTGGCTTTCCGATCGCCAAGATTGCCGCCAAGCTGGCGGTGGGCTATACCCTGGACGAGCTGCAAAACGACATTACCGGCGGCAAGACCCCGGCTTCTTTTGAACCGTCCATCGATTATGTGGTCACCAAAATTCCGCGCTTCACCTTCGAGAAGTTCCCTCAGGCCAACGATCGCCTGACCACCCAGATGAAGTCCGTGGGTGAGGTGATGGCCATCGGGCGTACCTTTCAAGAGTCGTTGCAGAAGGCGCTGCGCGGCCTAGAGACCGGCAACGACGGACTCGATTCCAAGTTTCCTGAGTACAAGTCCGGCGAATTCAGTGAGGCCAACCTGGGGTTGATCAAGGGCGAGCTTCAGGCTGCTGGCGCGGAACGCATCTTCTTCATCGCCGATGCCCTGCGCGCCGGCATGAGCGTGAACGAAATATTTGCCCTAACCAATATCGATCGCTGGTATCTAGTGCAGCTCGAGGAGTTGGTGCGTATCGAGCAGGACTTGACCCAGCGTTCTCTGGCTGAGCTTGATGCCCGGGAACTGTTCGCTCTCAAGCGTAAGGGCTTTGCTGACGCGCGTCTGGCCAATCTGCTCGGTGTCTCTGAGCAGGAGTTTCGTCAGACGCGGCACAAGCACGGCATTCGGCCGGTCTATAAGCGGGTGGATACCTGCGCTGCCGAATTTGCCTCCCACACCGCCTATATGTACTCCACCTACGAAGAAGAGTGCGAGGCCGCACCTTCCAATCGCCAGAAGATCATGGTGCTGGGGGGCGGGCCCAACCGCATTGGTCAGGGCATCGAATTCGATTACTGCTGCGTGCACGCGGCCCTGGCGATGCGCGAGGATGGATTTGAAACCATCATGGTCAACTGCAACCCGGAAACCGTCTCCACGGATTACGACACCTCGGATCGTCTCTATTTTGAGCCGGTGACCTTGGAAGACGTGTTGGAGATCGCCGATAAAGAGCAGCCGGTTGGTGTCATCGTGCAGTTCGGTGGCCAGACGCCGCTCAAACTGGCCCGGGCACTTGAGGCCGCTGGCGTACCGATCATCGGTACCACGCCGGATGCCATCGATCGGGCTGAGGATCGCGAGCGTTTCCAGCAAATGATCGACAAGCTGGGACTCAAGCAGCCGCCCAATGCTACCGCGCGTAGTTTCGAGGAGGCTTTTGCCAAGGCCGAAACGATCGGTTATCCCTTGGTGGTTCGGCCTTCCTACGTGCTGGGCGGGCGAGCCATGGAGATCGTCTACGATGCCTCGGAGCTCGAGGGCTACATGACCCATGCGGTCAAGGTCTCCAACGACTCGCCGGTGTTGCTCGATCACTTCCTCAATGCGGCAATCGAGATCGATATCGATGCAGTCAGCGACGGCCGTCAGGTGGTGATCGGCGGTATCATGCAGCACATTGAGCAGGCCGGGGTGCATTCCGGCGACTCTGCCTGTTCACTGCCGCCGTACTCGTTGCCCGCGGATGTGCAGGATGCGATGCGGGCCCAGGTCAAGCGCATGGCACTTGAACTCAACGTGGTGGGATTAATGAATGTGCAGCTGGCCTGGCAGGACGGTGAGATCTACATCATCGAAGTCAACCCGCGTGCTTCGCGTACCGTACCCTTCGTTTCCAAGTGCATCGGCACCTCGCTTGCCCAGATCGCGGCTCGCTGCATGGCCGGCAAGACCCTTGCAGAGCAGGGTTTTACCCAGGAGCTGATTCCGGGCTACTTCAGTGTCAAGGAGGCGATATTCCCTTTCAACAAGTTCCCCAGCGTTGATCCCATCTTGTCGCCGGAGATGAAATCCACCGGGGAAGTGATGGGAAGCGGGGCTACCTTCGCCGAAGCCTTCTACAAGGCCCAGCTGGGCGGCGGCGATGCGATTCCACCGCTGACCGGCGATCGCCAGGCATTTTTGTCCGTGCGCGAGCCGGACAAGGCCGGCATTATCGAGGTGGCGGAATCTTTGCTAGCATTAGGGTTTACCCTTTGCGCCACTCGCGGCACCGCTCGCGCCCTTGAGGCTGCGGGACTCCCGGTGGAGACGGTCAACAAGGTTTTCGAGGGGCGTCCGCATATCGCTGATATGCTCAAAAACGATGAAGTAGCCTATATCGTCAATACAACCGAAGGCCGTCAGGCAATCAATGACTCTTCGGTGATTCGTCGCACCGCACTATCGCGTAAAGTGCCTTACGCCACGACGCTAGCAGGTGCGCGTGCCGTGTGTATGGCGCTCGAGTACGGTAATGAAATAACGGTGCGTCGTCTTCAGGAACTGCATGCAGGAGCAACAACATGAACAAGGTCCCGATGACCGTGCTGGGTGAACAGCGTCTACGGGAAGAACTCGGTCGGCTTAAGAGTGAAGCACGGCCCCGAGTCATCAGTGCCATCGCCGAGGCGCGCGAGCATGGCGATCTGAAAGAGAACGCCGAGTATCACGCTGCCCGTGAAGAGCAGGGTTTCATCGAGGGTCGCATCAAGGAAATCGAGTCGAAGCTTTCCGCCTCTCAGGTTATCGACGTCACCAAGATGCCAAAGTCGGGGAAAGTCATCTTTGGCGTTACCGTAGAGTTGCTCAATCTGGATAGCGATGAAGAGGTCCGCTATCAGATCGTTGGTGAGGACGAAGCCGATATAAAGTCCGGCAAGATATCGGTGACGTCGCCCATCGCTCGGGCACTGATCGGCAAGGAGGAGGGCGACGTCGTGCTGGTACGTACTCCTGGTGGTGAAGTGGAGTACGAGATCAGCGGCGTTCAGTACATTTGATCGTTCCCGTGCAGTAAATCAGTGGGCCTTTCAACCTACTGACCACGGGGTTTACTGCCTAGTGCCGGCCATGATGTTCGTTGGCTCGGGCCACGTTGGAAAGCTTGGGATTGGCGTTGGGGTTGCGACGATAAAACAAGGCCATTTTGCCAATGGTTTGCACGACTTCAGCTTGAGTTTGCTGAACGATGGTGTCGATGAGTTGCTGGCGTGTCTCACGCTCGCTTAGCGCTATTTTGATCTTGATCAGTTCGTGATCGGCCAAGGCACGCTCGAGTTCGGCGATGACGTTCTCAGTGAGACCATTTTCTGCAACCGTTACCACGGGGTCCAGATGGTGCCCGATGCTGCGCATTGCTTTCTTTTGTGCCTGTGACAAGCCCATGATATCGTGCCCTTGATCCGTAGGTGTATGACGAAAAGAGATAAGACGAAGAGTCGCGCCATGGTACGGCGAAAGTCCAGGTGTGCAAAGTGGCCAGCCTTTTTGGAAGGTGTAGCCTGTTTTCGTCAAAATCACTATTTGATCAATGGCCCCATTTTAATTTTCATGATGACTCAGGTGATTTAGTGGCTCGATCCGACTCCAAGAGTAGCGCTGGTTGGCTCAAGGAGCATTTCGATGACACCTATGTTCAGCGTGCTTGGCAGGATGGTTATCGCTCTCGGGCGAGTTATAAATTGCTGGAGATCGATGCCAAGGATCATCTTTTTAAGCCTGGCATGACGGTAATCGATCTAGGCGCAGCCCCAGGTGGCTGGAGCCAGATTGCCGTGGACAAGGTGGGTTCGCAAGGATGCATCGTTGCCTCGGATATCCTTGAGATGGATGCTCTGGCAGGTGTTGATTTCGTGCAAGGCGACTTCACCGAAGATCATGTATTGGCAGCCATTCTAGAAGCACTTGAAGGACGACCAGTGGATCTGATCATTTCCGATATGGCGCCCAATATGAGCGGTATGTCGGCCATCGATCAGCCCCAGGCAATGTATCTTGTAGAACTGGCGTTGGATTTGGTGCGAGAAGTGCTTTCCCCTGGTGGCACTCTATTGATAAAAGTATTTCAGGGAGAGGGGTTCGATGACTATTTGAAAGCGCTAAGGCAGGCGTTTGGCAAGGTGGTTACCCGTAAACCTGAATCCTCTCGAGCGCGATCCCGGGAAGTCTATCTCCTGGCGAAAAGATACAAGGGTTGACGCTTGGAATCGCGATGGAACGACCCCATCTGTTATGGTGTCAGAAGAACACACGACGTTTGGCAGACGAATTGATGCAACGAGGGTATTGCCTTGAATGACATGGCGAAGAACCTGATTCTGTGGTTGGTCATCGCAGCAGTTCTGCTGACGGTGTTCAATAATTTCAGTGTCGACACTGCACCGCAGTCAATGAACTACTCTCAGTTCGTGCAGCAGGTGCAAAATGGGCAGGTCCGCTCGGTCACCATCGATGGCTATACGGTCACCGGTGAGCGTGAAGATGGATCGCAATTTCAAACTATTCGTCCGGCAGCTCAAGATCCCAAGCTGATGGACGATCTATTGGCCAATGATGTCAACGTGGTCGGCAAGAAGCCAGAAGAGCAAAGCCTGTGGACAAGGCTTCTAATTGCAAGCTTCCCGATATTGATCATTCTGGCTATTTTCCTGTTCTTCATGCGTCAGATGCAGGGCGGCGGGGCTGGCAAGGGCGGCCCGATGAGTTTTGGCAAGTCCAAGGCCAAGCTACTGACCCAGGATCAGATCAAAACGACCTTTGCCGACGTGGCAGGTTGTGATGAAGCTAAAGAAGAAGTCGAAGAACTGGTGGACTTTCTCAAGGACCCCAGCAAGTTCCAGCGCTTGGGTGGTCAGATACCCCGAGGCGTGTTGATGGTAGGCCCTCCGGGTACCGGTAAGACCTTGCTGGCAAAAGCCATTTCTGGCGAAGCCAAAGTGCCATTCTTCAGTATTTCAGGATCTGACTTCGTTGAAATGTTCGTGGGCGTCGGTGCTTCACGGGTGCGTGACATGTTCGAGCAGGCCAAGAAGCAGGCGCCTTGCATCATCTTCATCGACGAGATTGATGCGGTAGGCCGACATCGTGGTTCTGGCATGGGTGGTGGTCATGATGAGCGGGAACAGACACTCAACCAGCTATTGGTCGAGATGGACGGTTTTGAGGCTAACGATGGCATTATCGTCGTCGCCGCGACCAACCGCCCTGACGTACTCGATCCGGCGTTGCTGCGCCCCGGTCGCTTTGATCGTCAGGTTACCGTAGGTCTGCCCGACATCCGGGGTCGTGAACACATCCTTGGGGTGCATCTGCGTAAGGTGCCTCTAGGGGAAGATGTAAAGCCCAGCGTGATCGCGCGCGGCACGCCAGGTTTTTCCGGGGCGGATCTGGCCAATCTGGTGAACGAGGCGGCCTTGTTCGCAGCGCGGCGAAATCGCCGGTTAGTGAATATGGAAGAGCTGGAGCTTGCCAAAGACAAGATCATGATGGGCGCCGAGCGCAAGTCCATGGTCATGACTCAAAAGGAAAAGCTCAATACGGCCTACCATGAGTCGGGTCATGCGATCATTGGTCTACTGATGCCAGAGCATGATCCGGTCTATAAGGTAACGATCATTCCTCGAGGGCGTGCGCTGGGTGTCACCATGTTCCTGCCGGAAGAGGATCGATACAGCTTTTCGCGTCAGCAGATTCTCAGCCAAATTTGCTCGCTGTTTGGTGGGCGTATTGCCGAAGAGATGACCCTGGGGCCGAATGGCGTGACCACCGGTGCCTCCAATGACATCAAGCGGGCAACCGAGCTTGCTCATAGTATGGTGGCCAAATGGGGGCTCTCCTCAGAAATGGGGCCTCTGATGTACGATGAAGATGAATCGCATCAATTCCTGGGGGGGCCGGGTGGTGCCGGTAGTAGGTTCAATTCGCCAGACACAACCACCAAGCTGGACAAGGAAGTACGACGCATCATCGATGAGTGCTATGCTCAGGCCAAACAGCTTCTCGAAGACAATCGTGACAAGCTGGATACGATGGCCGAAGCCTTGATGCAGTACGAGACCATTGACGCAGAACAGCTCAAGGACATCATTGAAGGACGTAAACCGCGTCCGCCCAAGGATTGGGGTGACGATGGCTCTGGTGGAGGCGCCGCTGTCACGGGCGATCCTTCTCAGCGTCCCGGCGGCAATGAGGTTGGCCCTGGCCCAGACGGCGATGAGGAGGAGGACAAGGGTCCTCGACGACGCCCTTCTGATCCGCTAGGTGGTCCCGCTGGCCATTAGCAGTCTGTTTGCCAATGAATACGGAAGGCGCCCAAAAGGCGCCTTCCGTCTCTTTGATATGTCTTGCTCCGGGATCGTTTGATGACGCCAATCGACGCCAATCTATTGCACTGTGGTCGCCACCGCCTTGATCTTTCCTATCCTAGAGTAATGGGTATCCTCAACGTCACCCCTGATTCATTTTCCGACGGCGGGCACTATGTCCTGCGCGATGAGGCCTTGCGCCACGCGGAAACGATGCTTGCAGAAGGGGCGGCAGTCATTGATGTAGGCGGTGAGTCCACCCGTCCAGGCGCGACAGCGACGCCAATCCAACAGGAACTTGATCGAGTAATTCCGGTTGTCGAGTATCTGGTGCGCGAATTAGATACATTGGTATCGGTAGATACCAGCTCTCCTGAAGTAATGCAGGAGGCTGCCGAGTGCGGAGCGGGAATGATCAATGATGTACGGGCGCTGCGTCGGCCCGATGCAATAAAGACCGCCGCCCGCTACGGTTTACCAGTTTGCTTGATGCATATGCTGGGCGAACCGGAGGACATGCAGCAGGCTCCTCATTATGATGAGCCGGTGGAGCATGCGGTGCTGCGTTTTCTCAAAGCAAGAGTAGCAGACTGCGAAGCTGGCGGGATAAGACGTGAACAACTGTTGCTCGATCCCGGGTTCGGTTTTGCCAAGACGACTAAACACAATCTTCGACTCCTTAATCGCTTGACGGTATTGAATGAGCTCGATCTACCGTTGATGGTCGGCATGTCGCGCAAGAGTATGATAGGCAACGTCCTTGGGCGAGCTGTCGAAGAGCGCTTGTATGGAGGACTGGCATTGACATCATTGGCAGTAGAGCGTGGTGCACGGCTGCTGCGCGTACATGATGTCGCGCCTAACGTAGATGCAATTAATATGACCTGGAGCGTGCTACAGGAAGGCACTGAGCTATGACGAGACGTTATTTTGGTACCGACGGTATTCGTGGAGCCGTTGGTGAATACCCTATCACTGCAGACTTCATGCTCAAGTTAGGCTGGGCGATGGGGCGTGTTTTAAACAAGCAAGATGGTCGTGCCAAGGTGCTGATCGGTAAGGACACGCGTATCTCGGGCTATATGTTCGAGTCGGCTTTAGAGGCGGGTTTATCCGCGGCAGGTGTCGATGTCTCTTTGCTCGGACCGATGCCGACGCCGGGGATTGCCTATTTGACCCGCACGCTGAGAGCCGATGCCGGTATCGTGATCTCGGCTTCGCACAACCCTTTTCAAGACAATGGCATCAAGTTCTTTTCTGCGGACGGAACTAAACTGCCTGACGAGATTGAGGCGCGAATCGAAGAGGAACTCGAAAAGCCTCTTGAGACCGTGCCAGCGGATCGCTTGGGGAAGGCCACTCGTATCGACGATGCTGCCGGGCGTTACATCGAATTCTGTAAATCTACCGTTCCTCACCGCCTGACGCTGCATGGACTCAAGATCGTGCTGGATTGTGCTCACGGGGCTACCTATCACATTGCTCCCAGTGTTTTTCGTGAGCTTGGCGCTAAAGTCAGTTTACTGGGTGCCGAGCCGGATGGCTTGAACATCAACCAGCAGGTCGGATCAACTTACCCGGCATCGCTGCGGGCGGCAGTCATCGAACGGGGCGCCGATCTTGGAATCGCTTTCGATGGTGATGGGGATCGTGTGGTACTGGTTGATGCGGACGGACAGGAAATTGATGGCGACGGCATCATCTACATGATTGCCAAGGATCGCCATGATCGTGGCGAACTGGATGGGGGCGTCGTGGGTACGCTGATGAGCAACTTTGGCTTAGCGGCTGCCCTGGAAGTAATGGATATTCCTTTCGAGCGCGCCAAGGTAGGTGACCGTTATGTCATGGAACGTCTAGCGGCCAATGGCTGGCATCTAGGCGGCGAATCGTCAGGCCACATCGTCTGCGGCCATGTTCAGACCACGGGGGATGGCATCGTATCGGCCCTACAGGTACTCGCTATCATGGTAGGGCAAGGGTGTTCGCTTGCAGAGCTCAAAGGGTTCGAAAAGACGCCGCAGGCCTTGATCAATGTGCGTTTAACGCCTGGAACGGACAAAAAGGCATTGCTCGAAAGTGATCGCTTGCGTGAAACGGTTTCTAACGTCGAGGCGGAGCTTGGTGACGAAGGCCGGGTCCTGTTGCGTCCTTCTGGTACAGAGCCATTGATTCGAGTGATGGTTGAAGGACGCCCTCATCTTGATGTCGTCGCATTAGCACAACGAATTGCGACAGATGTCGAAATATTGATGACGTAGAAGTCGATAGCCCAAGAGTTGATAGTGTAGTTGCAGGCGCGCTGGTTGTCTTGACTCGGCGACTCCTATACCATTTTGCACCACTTCGAGAAAGGGGGCTTCATGCGCGTGCCACTGATTGCCGGCAATTGGAAGATGAACGGTTCTCTGGCGCTGGTCGAGCAGTTTGGCCAAGCCTTCGCCAAGGCCGATCTATCGTCATCGATGGAAGCGGTCATACTGCCTCCATCGCCCTATTTAGCCGCAGCGCAGACAGCTTTTGGAAAGACTTCGCTTGGATTAGGGGCGCAAACGGTGAACCCTGAGCCATCTGGCGCTTACACCGGTGAGGTTAGTGCCAGCATGCTTTCGGAATTTGGAGTGCGCTATGTTCTGGTAGGACATTCGGAGCGGCGCTCGCTTTATCAAGAAGATGACAAGGCAGTTTTGGCGCGGGCTCAGGCCATTTTGAAAACAGGCCTCATTCCAGTTCTCTGTGTTGGCGAGACACTCGACGAGCGGGATGAAGGGCGTACTGAAACGACAGTATTGAATCAGGTGAAGGCCGTATTCGATATGCTCGATGCTCAGCAGCGTCAGCATATGGTCATTGCCTATGAGCCTGTATGGGCCATTGGTACTGGAAGGACTGCTACACCAGAGCAAGCGCAGGAAGTTCATGCGGCCATTCGCGCCTGTCTGGTTGATTACGATAAGCAGATGGCCTCCAGGCTGCGTTTGCTTTATGGCGGTAGTATGAAACGTGAGAATGCGGCTGAGCTGCTTGCTCAGCCAGATATCGATGGCGGCCTGATAGGCGGTGCTTCACTCAAGGTCGACGATTTTTTAGCCATTTGCCAGTCAGTAGGTTAATACATGCAAGTTGTCATTCTCATCATTCATGTGGTGATTGCCATTGCCCTGGTCGCGCTCATTCTCTTGCAACAGGGTAAGGGAGCCGAGGCGGGTGCATCATTCGGTGGCGGCGCTTCCCAGACTGTTTTTGGTTCCCGGGGTAGCGGTAGCTTTCTTGCTAAATTGACAGGTGTCCTGGCTGCTGCATTCTTTGCTACGTCACTAACACTTGCCTATTTTGCTTCTCAGGCAGGGGAAGCCCCAGAGCAGGGTATTCCAGATGCCGAGTTGATCGAGCAACGTAATGCGGCACCTACTCTTGACGACGGGGCGCAAAATACGGATAATGCTGCGCCAGCGCTAGAGGTCGGCGGAGAGCAACAGTAACTCGTTGATATGTTTGGCGTGAAGCGAAAAATATCTCGCTTAGCTTGTTCATCCCCTGTTGCCGAAGTGGTGGAATTGGTAGACACGCTATCTTGAGGGGGTAGTGACCTTATGGTCGTGGGGGTTCAAGTCCCCCCTTCGGCACCAACGATGTTGTTTGCTTTGAGGATGTCAGCAGAATTGTTTTGTATTGTCATACGCAATTCGCTTTCTTGACCCAGCAGCAAGCAAGTTCTTATACTTGTCGATCTATGATGCGGGGTGGAGCAGTCTGGTAGCTCGTCGGGCTCATAACCCGAAGGTCGTCGGTTCAAATCCGGCCCCCGCTACCAAGTTTCTTATGCAAGGCCCCTTCCTCTGAAGGGGCTTTTTGTTAGCGGTTCGCTTTTTGCGGCTAACATCAGTCAGCCACCTAGCTTTTCTCTCACTCCTGGTCAGGTGCCTGATGCAACTGTTGTAGGAGTTTTTGTTTGTGGCAATCAAGGATGTCGCGCTGAAGGCGCTTATCGAACCAGCGATAATGGCCATGGGCTTTGAGCTTTGGGGAGTTGAGCGTACTGCCCAAGGCAGGCACTCACGTCTGGTGATTTATATCGATAGCCCTGACGGTGTCACCGTTGATCATTGCGCGGAAGTCAGCCGTCAAGTGAGCGCAATCCTGGATGTCGAGGATCCGATCCCTGGACAATACCAGCTGGAGGTGTCTTCTCCCGGTATGGATCGTCCACTTTTCACCCTCGAGCAGTTCGAGCGTTACAAAGGCAATAACGTGGCGCTGCGCCTACGTGTGCCTTACGACGGCCGGCGAAAATTCAAAGGGTTGCTGGCGGGTATCGAGAATGACGAGGTGCTACTGCATCTTGAGGGTGAAGAGTACTGCTTTCCCATCGATGGGATCGAGCAGGCGCGGGTTGTTCCGCAGTTCGATACCTGAGGACTGGTTTTTTGGCGAGGCTTTAGCATGAGTAAAGAGATTCTGCTGGTCGTTGACGCGATCTCGAACGAGAAGGGCGTCCCCCGGGACGTGATCTTCGAGGCAGTCGAAGCGGCATTGGCTAGTGCATCACGCAAGCGTTTCGAGGGCGAGGAGGCGAGTGTTCGCGTCAAAATCGACCGTCTGTCCGGGGATTATGAAACGTTTCGTCGTTGGGCAGTGGTTGAGGATGACGAGTTTGAGACCCCCGACGCCGAAATCAAGCAGTCCTATGCGGAACGTCGTAATCCGCCATTGACTCTGGGAGACGTTGTCGAAGAGCGCATCGAGAATGCTGCCTTTGGTCGTATCGCTGCCCAGACCGCTAAACAGGTCATTGTACAAAAGGTGCGCGAAGCAGAACGTGCGCAAGTCGTGCGCCAGTATGCCGAGCGAGAGGGTGAGCTGGTGGCGGGCATCGTCAAGAAGACGACTCGGGATGGGCTGATCATTGACCTGGGCGACAATGCCGAGGCCTTCTTGCCACGTAGCGAGATGATCCCTGGTGAACGCTATCGCATGAATGAACGCGTACGTGCTCTGCTATGGAAAGTCGAGCCCGAAGCGCGTGGCGCTCAGCTCATTCTTACTCGGACACGCCCTGATCTGATCATTGAGCTGTTCAAGATCGAAGTGCCGGAAATTGCCGAGCAGCTCATCGAGATCAAGGGTGCGGCCCGGGATCCTGGCTCGCGAGCCAAGATCGCAGTCAAGACCAACGATCGCCGCATTGACCCCGTTGGTGCCTGTGTCGGCATGCGGGGCTCCCGGGTTCAGGCGGTTTCCAACGAACTGCAAAATGAACGTGTCGACATCATTCTATGGGACGACAATCCCGCACAACTGGTGATCAACGCGATGGCGCCGGCAGAAGTGGCTTCCATCCTTGTCGATGAAGATGCGCACTCCATGGATGTTGCTGTCGGTGAGGATAACTTGGCCCAGGCGATTGGGCGCAGTGGGCAGAATGTGCGTCTGGCCAGTGAGTTGACCGGTTGGGCGCTCAATGTGATGACGGAAGATGAAGCCGAGGGGAAACGCGAGCAGGAAGTCGATAGCTTGGTCGAATATTTCATTAACCATCTCGAGATCGATGAAGAGCTGGCGCGCATATTGGTCGAAGAGGGTTTTACCTCTCTCGAAGAGTTGGCCTATGTTCCCCTTGAAGAAATGCTGGAAATCGAAGAATTCGACGAAGATCTGGTGGAAGAACTACGCTCGCGGGCCAAGGATGAGCTGCTGAACTTGGCGATTGCCTCTGAAGAGGTTCTTGATGGTGCCCATCCCGCCGACGATCTATTGGAAATGGAGGGCATGGATCGCCACTTGGCCTTCATTCTAGCCAGTCGCGGTATCGTCACGATGGAAGATCTCGCCGAGCAGGCCATCGACGATCTCAAGGATATCGAGAGTATCGACGAAGAGCGCGCCGCGTCACTGATAATGACCGCCCGTGCGCCCTGGTTCGCAAGCGAAAGTAACTAGGTCATGGGCTCAGGAGGGTCGTAATGTCAGAAATGACAGTGAAGGATTTCGCAGTCAAGGTAGGTCGTGATACGTCCCGCCTGCTGGAGCAAATGAAAGAAGCCGGTCTTCCCCATCAGGGCGAGAGTGATGCCGTGTCCGAAGAGGATAAACAGCGGTTGCTTGATCACCTGACCAAGAGTCACGGTGGTGGCCGAGGTGCTAAGAATCGCATTACCTTGACCCGTCAGACCAAGAGCCGCATCAGAACCGGCGAAGGACGCGGCAAGACCATTGAAGTGCAGGTGCGTAAGAAGCGTACCTACGTCAAGCGTGCCGAGGAAGAGGTTGCCGAGCAGCCTGCCCAGCAGGAGCAGGGACCCCGTCAATTGGTCGGCGATATGGCGAATGCCACTCAGGCACGCGCAGAGGCCGAGCAGGCCGAGCGTGCTCAAGCCGAAGCTGAAGAAGCACGAAAGTCTGAGGCTGCGGTTCAGGAGAAAGCCGCTGCTTCTCAGCAGGAAACTGCTGCAACGCCCGTCCCACAGGAAGAGCCAGCGCCGGCGCCAGTGTCCAAGAAGCCTAGCAAGCCAGAGCTTCCTCAAAGTGACGAGCCGGTCGTCGAGGCGCCCCCCAAAGAGCCTCGCAGCGACAATCGCCGTGCGCAAAAGAAAGCGCCGGCCAAGAAAGGGCGTGATACCAGCCGTGACGAAGATCGCGAGGAACGCAGCGAGCGTCGTCGTGGTAGCGGCAAGAAAGTCAAACGTGCCGAGCGTCGCGGCAGCCGCCGCGGTGGTCGTGAAAGCGGCGGCAAGCACTCTTTCCAAAAGCCAACTCAGCCAATCGTGCGCGAGGTGGCAATTCCGGAATCGATCAGTGTCGCCGAGCTTGCTGACAAGATGGCAATCAAGGCCAACGAAGTCATCAAGGCCATGTTCACCATGGGGGCTGCGGTCACCATCAACCAGACCATCGATCAGGACACCGCGGCGATCGTCGTCGAGGAGATGGGCCACACGCCCAAGCTGGTCAAGGACGATGCGCTGGAAACCGAAGTGCTTGAGGGCATTTCTTACGAAGGTGAAGAAATTACGCGCTCACCCGTGGTCACGGTCATGGGTCATGTCGACCATGGCAAGACATCACTACTTGATTTCATTCGGCGCACCAAGGTGGCGACCGGTGAGGCTGGCGGTATCACCCAGCACATCGGTGCCTACCACGTCGGTAATCAGCAGGGCGGCGTCACTTTCCTGGATACGCCGGGCCACGCAGCCTTTACTGCCATGCGCGCACGTGGTGCCCAGGCGACGGATGTGGTCATTCTAGTCGTGGCGGCGGACGATGGCGTGATGCCTCAAACCGTTGAGGCGATCGAGCACGCAAAGGCGGCCGAGGTACCCTTAGTGGTCGCGGTCAACAAGATCGACAAGCCGGGCGCCGATCCGGACCGGGTCAAGAACGAGCTGTCTCAGCGTGGTGTCATTTCCGAAGAGTGGGGCGGCGATACACAGTTCGTGCATGTCTCCGCCAAAACTGGAGAAAATATCGACTCGCTGCTCGAGGCCGTGCAGCTAGTGTCCGAGGTTCTCGAGCTCAAGGCAGTACCGTCAGCGCCGGGCAAGGGTGTGGTCGTGGAGTCGCGTCTCGATAAGGGTCGCGGCCCGGTAGCCACCGTGCTGGTCCAGAACGGGACGCTGCGGCGTGGCGATATCGTGCTGGCCGGTTTGCATTATGGCCGTGTGCGGGCACTGACCAACGAGCTTGGTCAGCAGGTCGAGTCGGTCGGGCCGTCCATGCCGGTGGAAATCCAAGGGCTAGATGGCACACCGGAAGCCGGTGAGGACTTCATGGTACTGGCGGACGACAAGAAGGCGCGGGAAATCGCCAACTTCCGTCAGGGCAAGTATCGTGAGGTGCGACTGGCGCGTCAGCAAAAGGCCAAGCTGGAGAACATGTTCAGCCAGATGGGTCAGGACGAAGTGGCTAAGGTCAATATCGTGCTCAAGGCGGACGTGCAGGGCTCCCTGGAAGCCATTCGGGGTGCGCTTGAAGAGCTTTCTACCGACGAAGTCCAAGTAGCAGTAGTGTCCTCCGGGGTTGGTGGTATCACCGGTACCGACGCCAACCTGGCCTTGGCGAGTGATGCCATCGTCGTTGGTTTCAACGTGCGGGCAGATGCGGCCGCTAGAGAAATCATCGAGCGCGAAGGGCTGGATCTGCGCTATTACAGTGTGATCTATCAGCTCATCGACGAGGTCAAGCAGGCCATGAGCGGCATGCTGGCTCCGGAGTGGCGCGAAGACATCGTGGGTATTGCCGAGGTGCGCGATGTGTTCAGGGCGCCAAAGATCGGGGCCGTCGCGGGTTGCATGGTGGTCGAAGGCACCGTGCATCGACACAAGAAGATCCGTGTGCTGCGCGAAAACGTGGTCATCTACGAGGGTGAGCTGGAGTCTCTGCGGCGCTTCAAGGATGACGTCAACGAGGTGCGCAATGGCATGGAATGCGGCATCGGCGTAAAGAACTACAACGACGTTCAGGTCGGCGACAAGATCGAAGTCTTTGATCAGGTGAAGGTCGAACGCACCCTCTAAGGCAAGAAAGGAGAGCAGGATGCGTGAGTTCAAGCGTACCGATCGGGTGGCGGATCAGCTGCAGCAGGAGCTTGCAGTGCTCATCCAGCGGGAGGTCAAGGATCCGCGGTTGGGTATGGTCACCGTCAGCGGTGTCGACGTCAGCCGGGACCTGGGCTATGCCGAGGTTTACATCACCCTGTTGGGCGACAACGACCCGGCACGAGTGAAGGAGAACCTGGCGGTACTTAAGCATGCCGCCGGGTTTTTGCGCAGCCAAATTGCCCGACGCATCAAGCTGCGTCACGTTCCTGAGCTGCGTTTTCATTACGATGAAAGCGTCCTGCGAGGTCAAGAACTCTCCTCGCTGATCGATCAGGCTGTAGAGGCGGATCGCGCGCATCACAGCGATGATCCCGGGAATGGCGAAACCTCTACAGGAGAAGAGGAGCGCTGATGGCGAGACGTCGCCAAGGCTTGCCGGTGAACGGTGTGCTGTTGCTCGACAAGCCTGCTGGTATGTCGAGCAATCACGCACTTCAACGGGTTCGTCGTCTGTTTCAAGCACAAAAGGCAGGTCATACCGGAACGCTGGACCCAATGGCGACGGGGCTGTTGCCGGTATGCTTTGGCGAGGCGACCAAGTTTTCATCCTATCTCTTGGATGCTGACAAGTGCTATCGCACTTACGTTCGCCTGGGTGAAATCACCGATACCGGCGATGCAGAAGGTGCGGTCGTCGAGCGTCGTTCGGTCGCGGGCTTTACCGATACCGATATTGAAAGGGCGTTGGCGTCATTTCGCGGTGAGATCAAGCAAGTACCGCCCATGTATTCGGCGCTCAAACATCAAGGAAGGCCACTGTACGAACTGGCACGTCAAGGCAAGACGATCGAGCGTGCACCGCGTCCCGTGACGGTTTATGATATGCGGCTTCTTGGGCGCGATGCCTCGGGTTTCGAGCTTGAAGTGGCCTGCAGCAAGGGCACCTACATTCGCACGCTGGCCGAAGATATTGGTCATGCACTGGGATGTGGAGCGCATATTACGGCGCTGCGGCGACTGCGAACCGGCACCTTCGACGATAGCGGTATGGTCTCGCTGGAGACGCTGGCCTGATGAATGATCAAGGCCAGCGCGAGCTGCAGCTGCTGGAAACGGACGTGCTGGTAAAGCACTTGCCACGACTGAGCGTCGCTGACGATGTTGCAAGGCGTTTGTTACTGGGACAGTGCGTACAAACAGATACCGCCGGGCTATCAATAGACAGCCTGGCACGCTTGTATCGTGACGACGTTTTTTTGGGGTTGGTCACGATTCTCATGGCGGGAGAGATAACCCCCCGTCGGCTGGTGGCTACCGCTTGACGAGTGAAAGTAGCCTTGTCGCTAACCGATAGCGACGCAACCTGGAGACTGCAAATATGCGTGGTCTCCGACATTTATCATCTCAAGCATATTGCTTACTGGAGGTATACAGATGGCACTGACCACTGAAAAGAAGGCTGAAATCGTCAATGAATACGGTCGTGGTGAAAACGACACCGGTTCCCCGGAGGTTCAGGTCGCACTTTTGAGTGCCAACATTGACGGACTGCAGTCTCACTTCAAGTCCAACAAGCAGGATCACCACTCTCGTCGTGGCCTGATCCGAATGGTTAACCAGCGCCGCAAGCTACTCGATTATCTCAAGCGCAAGGATCTGGAGCGTTACCAGTCTTTGATTCAGCGTCTCGGCTTGCGTCGCTGAGGATCGACAAGTCGCTTCTGCGCACATGCAAGACAAGAACGGGCAGCCCGAGGGTTGCCCGTTTTGCGTTTTTGGATGCCTGCTGGCGCTAACCAGTGATCCCGCCAGACTGGTAGAATGGTCGCCGAGTCAAAACGACCCCAATGAAATCGACAAGGTAAGGATGTCCCCGTGAATCCGGTCAAGAAAACATTTCAGTACGGTCAGAGCACCGTGACCCTCGAAACAGGGCGTATCGCCCGTCAAGCGACTGGCGCTGTACAAGTCACCATGGACGATACCGTGGTGCTATGTACCGTAGTGGCCAGAAAGGATACCAAGCCAGGCCAGGACTTTTTTCCGCTTTCCGTGCATTACCAGGAAAAGACCTATGCGGTCGGCAAAATCCCCGGTGGCTTCTTCAAGCGTGAAGGACGCCCCACCGAAAAGGAAACGTTGACGTCACGGCTGATCGATCGGCCGATTCGTCCTCTGTTTCCAAAAGGCTTCATGAATGAAGTCCAGGTCATTTGTAACGTACTGTCCGCGGATCGCAATCAGGATCCCGACATTGCTGCAATGATCGGGACGTCAGCAGCACTTGCCGTTTCCGGCGTGCCCTTCAGTGGCCCCATTGGCGCCGCTCGAGTAGCCTTCAGCGAAGAACGGGGCTACTTCCTCAATCCCAGCGTCGAGGAGCTCAAGACCTCAGAACTCAACATGGTCGTTGCCGGCACCGAGAAAGCCGTGCTGATGGTGGAGTCCGAGGCCAAGGAGCTGCTTGAAGACGAGATGCTTGGTGCAGTGCTCTTTGCCCATCAGGAAATGCAAGTGGCTATCACGGCGATCAATGAGTTTGTCGGCGAAGCCGGCAAGCCCAAGTGGGAGTGGCAGCCGGCGCAGGAAAACACCGAACTCAAAGACGCTCTGGCGAGCGGCTTCGAGGCGAAGATTGGTGATGCTTACCGGGTGACCGATAAGATGGCGCGCCAGGACGCCCTGTCAGATCTCAAGGCCGAGGCTGTCGAGCAGTTGGCTAGCGGCGATGACGCTCGGTTCAGCACCGATGACGTGAGCGGTGCCTTTGCCGGTTTGGAAAAGCGCGTCGTGCGTAGCCGCGTAATCGATGGTGAACCGCGCATCGATGGGCGAGATCACAAGACCGTGCGGCCACTGGACATTCAGGTCGGTGTGCTACCGCGTACCCATGGTTCTGCCTTGTTCACCCGGGGTGAAACCCAGGCGATGGTCATCGCGACCCTGGGCACACTGCGCGACTCCCAGCTGATCGAATCCCTGGAAGGGGAGCGCAAGGATCGCTTCTTGCTGCACTACAACTTCCCCCCTTATTGTGTGGGCGAGGCTGGCTTCATGGGCGGGCCCAAGCGTCGCGAGATCGGCCATGGCCGGCTGGCCCGGCGTGGCGTTCAGGCCATGCTGCCTAGCGACGAGGACTTTCCCTACACTATTCGCGTGGTGTCCGAGATCACCGAGTCCAATGGCTCAAGCTCCATGGCGTCGGTATGCGGCACTTCCCTGGCCTTGATGGATGCCGGGGTGCCACTCAAGGCGCCGGTAGCGGGTATCGCTATGGGACTGGTCAAGAACGACGACAAGTTTGCCGTGCTGACGGACATCCTGGGGGACGAAGACCATCTTGGTGACATGGATTTCAAGGTGGCCGGGTCCGCTAAAGGTGTCACTGCTCTGCAGATGGATATCAAGATCGAGGGCATCAACGAAGAGATCATGGAAACTGCGCTACAGCAGGCTCATGAAGCGCGTCAGGACATCCTCGCTCAGATGAACGAAGTGATTGACCGAAGCCGTACGGAAGTGTCTGAAAACGCACCGTCCATGATTACCATCAAGATCGATTCAGGCAAGATTCGTGACGTCATCGGCAAAGGTGGCGCCACCATCCGCAAGATCTGTGATGATACCGGCGCCTCCATCGATCTCGACGATGATGGCACCGTGCGTATCTACGCCGACGACAAGGCGGCTGCCAAGCAGGCAACCGACATCGTGCTTGGAATTACCGCCGAAGCCGAAATCGGAAAGCTTTATCGGGGCAAGGTGGTGCGTATCGCCGACTTCGGTGCCTTCGTCAACTTCATGCCAGGTACCGACGGACTGGTACATATCTCGCAAATCGTACCGGAGCGCGTCAATGACGTGCGGGAGTTCCTCAACGAAGGCGACGAGGTGACGGTCAAGGTGCTCGACATCGACAACCGCAATCGTGTGAAGCTTTCGATCAAGGAGATTGGTGCTGAGGAGAAAGCCGCCTTCGAGGCGGAATTGGCCGGATAACCGACGATCAGAGCCGTCCTTTCAAGGTCTGCTTGTTCTTCCTGTAACCCCGCCCACTGATGGCGGGGTTTTTGCATTTCAGGGCGATATGTTCGCACTTCCCAGGAAACGATGCTTTCGATGACGAACAACAGCAGAGAGCGCATGTTTGAGATAGCGTGCAAATCGCTTCTCGATAAACTCGTAGCTCCCCCAAGAGAGCAGGAGAATGATCGGTAGGCACAAACCAAGAATGGCGTAAGGAGCAAGACCAAAGGTCTCTCCAAGGACATATTGAGCCGTCCACAGCACAATGACGTGTAAAAGATAGGTCGAATAGGACCAGTTGCCGAGTGTCTTGCAAATTGTATTGGCTTTGAACGCGGTCTCCAGGGAGATGAAGGCGATAATCAATGCGGCGCTAGGTAGCCCCCAGGTAATTAGACGAAGTGGTGAAAGACGCCAAGCCACGCTGCGAAAACGCGTAGTGACTGAATCGAAAACAACATGAGTTTGTCCCATCCCTGGGAAGCGACGTACAAGATGGCAATGCCACGGCAGCATCAAGAGGTAGGCAAGTTAGCAGGAGAAGTTTTTTTACGCAAAGATATGTCGTTACGAAATGCTTCTTTTATGATGTGCCGGACGTGAACACGGCTCTCGAAAGGAGAGCCGTGATGTTGTCAGTCAAACAGATCAGCGGCGTTCTATAGCCAGGGCAACCCCTTGCCCACCGCCAATGCATAGCGTCGCAAGGCCCTTCTTGGCATCCCGGGCGATCATTTCATGCAGTAGCGTGACCAATACGCGGCAACCGGAGGCGCCGATAGGATGGCCCAAGGCGATGGCACCGCCGTTGACGTTGATCTTGCTGGTATCCCAACCTAGTTCCTTGTTCACCGCCATTGCTTGGGCCGCAAAGGCTTCGTTGGCTTCTACCAGATCAAGCTCGTCCATGCTCCAGCCGGCCTTCTCGAGACAGCGACGCGTTGCCGGCGCCGGACCGATGCCCATGATCGACGGATCAACCCCCGCATTGGCATAGGCTTTGATATATGCCAGCGGTTCGAGACCCAGTTCCCGTGCCTTGGACTCGGAGCACAGCATGGCCACCGCCGCGCCGTCGTTGATGCCAGAGGCGTTGCCGGCAGTCACTGAACCGTCTTTCTTGAAGGCAGGCTTCATTCCCCCAAGCTTTTCAGCGGTGATGCCGGCACGAGGCCCTTCATCCTTGTCGAAGACGACAGGATCGCCCTTGCGCTGAGGAATCTCGATTGGCACGATTTGACTGTCGAAGCGTCCGGAATCGATTGCGGCACTGGCATTCTGTTGAGAAGCGGCGGCGAATTCGTCCATTTGCTCTCGAGTGATACCGTACTTCTCGCCCAGATTCTCCGCGGTAATGCCCATGTGATAATCGTTGAAGGCGTCCCACAGTCCGTCATACACCATGGTGTCGAGGGCCTTCCAGTCACCCATGCGCTGTCCGGTACGGGAGTGGGGCAAAGCGTGGGGCGATAGCGACATGTTTTCCTGACCACCGGCCAGAATCAGTTCCGCATCGCCACAGCGGATGGCCTGAGTCGCGAGATGCAGTGCCTTGAGACCGGAACCGCAGACCTTGTTGATGGTCATGGCAGGTACGGCGTCCGGCAAGCCGGCGAGAATGGAGGTCTGACGGGCGGGGTTCTGGCCGCAGGCAGCAGTCAATACCTGACCAAGCAGCACTTCATCGACCTGATCGGGAGAGACGCCGGTATTAGCAAGAATATCCTTGATAACACGAGCTCCTAGCTCCTTGGCGGGAATCGTGGAGAGCGAACCGCCAAAAGTGCCAATGGCGGTGCGGCGAGCGGCGACAATGACCACATCTTGCATACGAAACTCCTTATGTTCGAACGAATAGTCCCGCTATCAGCATAGGAGACCCATGGGCATCGCCGCAATCGCTAATACGTGCCATGACCATGTAATAAAGCTGATTCGGCATTTCTTGATACAGCTTCCGCTCAACTGACCGGTAATGAGATGGGAATATTGTCGATCAGGCGAGTCGTACCCAGATGGGCAGCCGCAAGCAGCCTGGCGTTCCGGGTCGTATCGGTCACTGGGCCAAGATCATGGGCACGCCGCAGCTCAAAATAGTCCGGTTTGAAATGTGCTGCAGTGAGACTTTCCAGAGCCTGATGTATCACGTCACTGCTCTGCATGCCGTTCTCAAGGGCATCTCGGGCACGACATAGGGTACGATATAGTGCAGGTGCCTTGGCGCGTTGAGCCTCATCGAGATAGCCATTGCGTGATGATAGCGCCAGCCCGTCGTCGTTTCGTACGGTGGATGCCCCAATGATGTCAATCGGCAGATGCAAGTCTGCGGTCAGTTTGCGAATCACCGCTAGCTGCTGATAATCCTTCTCGCCAAAACAAGCAATGTCCGGTTGCACCAGGTTGAAAAGCATCGTGACCACGGTCGCTACACCTTCGAAGTGGCCTGGCCGGCTGGCGCCGCAAAGTCCCTGTGAAACCTCGGGTACGATCACTCGAGTGTGCGCCTCGAGGCCATCGGGATAGAGCATGGCATTGCTTGGCGTGAATAGCAGGTCACATCCGGCAGCCTCCAGTTTGCTCTGGTCTTCACCAAGGGTGCGCGGATAGGCGTCGAGATCTTCGCCGGCGCCAAATTGAAGAGGGTTGACGAAGATCGTCGCTACCACGACATCCGAGTGTTGCCGCGCCATCTTTACCAGGCCGCATGGCCTGCATGCAAGTTGCCCATGGTGGGCACCAGGCCGATTTTGCCGCCTGAGCGACGACGAGTGGCAAGCGTCTGGCGTAGCGCTTTGATATTGCTCAGAGTTTGCATTAGAAACTATGCTCTTCACTGGGGAAACGGCGCGTCTTGACGGCCTCATGATAAGCCCTGAAAGCAGCTTCGATCGAGTCGGTTCCGGTCAGGAAGTTCTTGGCAAAGCGAGGCGGACGACCGAGGGTGACGCCCAGCACGTCATGCATCACCAGGATCTGCCCGTCGACATCGACGCCTGCGCCAATGCCAATTACGGGTACCTTTAGAGTATCTCGCATGATGCGACCCAGGTGGGCGGGTACGCATTCGAGCAAAATGATTGATGCGCCGGCATCGACCAATGCCTGGGCATCAGCCATCATCTGCTCGGCTTGAGAGCTATCTCGGCCCTGCACCCTGTACCCTCCGAATTGGTGCACTGACTGAGGCGTCAGTCCCATGTGGGCGCAGACAGGAACGCCACGCCGAGTCAGCTCACGGATACCCTCTGCAAGCCACGCTTCTCCCTCGATCTTGACCATCTCGGCGCCAGCACGCATCAGTACGCCGGCATCTTGCAGCAGACGCTCCGTACTCGTATTGCTCATGAACGGTAGATCTGCCATCAGCAGGCTTTTTTCCTTACCGCGAGCGACACAGCGGATGTGATAGCAGATATCGTCCAGGGTGACAGGAAGGGTAGTGGGGTGGCCCTGTAACACCATGCCCAGAGAATCACCGACCAGCAGCACTTCAATGCCTGCTTGGCTCGCAATACGGGCGAAGGAGGCATCGTACGCGGTCAAACAGCTGAATGTTTCACCGGCGTGCTTGAGCGCCTGGAGTGTGCGCGTGGTAACGGTCTTCATGGCGTGCAATCTCGTCTCAAATGGCATGCTAATAAAGTTGTCAGCATGGGAGAACAGTGCAGTTAAAAAAAGGCCTCAATGTCGGGCACAGTCGTTTGTTACCCGTATTTGTTACTTTATGCTCGATGATAGTGTGGAAGGGTAACAAATATCTTGCAACCCTAACTATAGGATCAAAGACGCTGCAGGTCGTCGTCTTTCATGTGTAGCAGAAGATCTTTCAATCGTGTGGCCCCAATCGTCAGCTCAGGTGCGATATCAGCCAAAGGAAACAGCACGAAAGCTCGCTCCTGCATGGCGGGATGGGGTAGTGTCAAACGTGGTAGATCAAGATCCAGATCGTCGAACAAAAGCAGATCCAGATCCAGAGTGCGGGGCCCCCAGTGACGCAAGCGACGCCGTCGATGCTGCTGTTCCAGGGCCTGAAGTTGATCGAGTAGCGCCAAAGGAGATAGGCGTGTGTCTACCCGGGCCACCGCATTGATGAAATCCGGTTGATCCTGGGGGCCTACGGGCTTGCTTGCATAGCAAGGCGATACAGCCACCAACGTCGTTACTGGAAGATACTGCAGGTTTATCAATGCCTTCTCGACGTGCTGACGTGGCCCGTTCAGGTTGCTGCCCAGACCGATGTAGGCATGATGCACGGATTCACTCATGTCCTGACGGTGTTGATCCTTCAGGTTTATTACTGCGCCGGCGTTTGCGTGGTCGGCGTTTGCGGGCATCGCTGGTGCCAGCGGGATCGGCATCGACCTTATTCAGAAGGCGCCGCTGTTCGTGCTCGTCGCCACTCTGGAAAGCCTCCCACCAAGCGCCGAGCCCAGAAGAGATTTCACCGGCTGCCTCACGCAACAGCAGAAAATCGAAAGCAGCGCGAAAGCGAGGATGCTCAAGCGTTTGAAATGCACGTTTGCCACGTCGTTTGGGAAGGCGCTGCTGCAAATCCCATATGTCGCGCATCGGGAAGCTAAAGCGTTTGGGTATGGACGTGTGCTGAAGCTGGCGGGATACCGCTTGCTGGGCGGCAGTCTGCTGGGCAGGAATGGGGGCTAGACCCTCGGCTTGCAATTGCTTACGACGCTGCTGTACGCCAGGCCAAAGTAGGGCTGCAAAAAGAAAGGCCGGTGTTACCGGTCGTTCTTCCCGAATACGGATATCGGTATTAGTCAGTGCTTGAATGATGAGTGGCTCTGCCCAGGGAAGCTCTTCGATGGCTTCTTCCGCTTCGGGAAAGAGCATGGCGGAAAGCCCGTACTGACGTAGCAGGTTAAAAGTGGCGACAGCATGGCCGGACAAGAACAGTTTCAGCACTTCCTCGAACAGTCTGGCGGGCGGAATCTGTAAAAGCAGAGCCGCCATGTCGCCAATGGGCGCCTCGGTAGCCGGGGCAAGAGAGAAGTCTAGCTTGGCGGCAAACCGCATGGCACGGAGCATTCGTACCGGGTCTTCACGGTAGCGCGTTTCAGGATTTCCAATGAGACGCAGGACGCGATCGTCGATGTCGGCCATCCCGCCAACCCAGTCCTGCAGCGAAAAATCCGCGATGTTGTAGTACAGCGCATTGATGGTGAAATCTCGACGCAGCGCGTCTTCTTCGATGTTGCCCCAAACATTGTCTCGCAAGAGCAGCCCATGCTCGGACTGCTGGGCCAGATGTTCGCCGTGGTCATCATTAGGGCGGCCACGAAAGGTGGTGACCTCGATGATCTCACGACCGAAGCGCACGTGTACGATACGAAAACGTCGTCCAATAATGCGCGAATTGCGAAACAGGTCGCGCAACTCCTCCGGTGTAGCGTTGGTTGCGACGTCGAAATCCTTGGGCGACTTGCCGAGTAGGGCATCACGCAGGCAGCCACCGACCAGATAGGCGTCAAAACCGGCGTTGTGCAGCCGATAAAGCACTTTCAAGGCGCTATCGCTGAACAATTGACGTGAAATAGGATGCTCTTCGCGGGGAATGATATGGGGTCGAGTCACATGACCTACGCCGTTTTGATTGCCGAACAGGGTCTTCAAACGTTCACCGGGGCGTTGAAAAAAGCGAGTAAATCCTTTGAACATGCAGCGATATTGGCTCGCAGTAAATTGAACGGCAAGTGTAGCCGAGCGCAGAAGGCTTGCAAAGCATTGGCGATGCCTGGGCATCGTGGAAAGGAGGCGGGCTTACGGAAATGGCCTATTAATTGAATATGTAAAAGTACATGTAGAAAGGGGAGGCTTATGGCCTCCCCTTAAAGCAAGTTGCTCAGCATCCCTGCTGTTGGTTTTTCTTCGTGATGGCGCATCGCCTTGAATACGCACCACGGTCACTAATGAAATCTATCAGGTAAGCAGTGTTATTGTTATTGGAAAGCCTGATGGCGACCGTCTCGTATTCAAAACAATAATCCAACCACGACGGTAGAAATTCTACCTTCCCCTGGCTTTTATGATTGTTTCCAAGGGCGTGCCTCCGACAGACGGCTATTGTTATCGAGTCTGCTCTGGGTACATCGCGTTCCGATAAAATACCGGATAATCAATCTTATTGTGCTTACCGGGCTGACAGACGTTGCTTGGCAATTGTTGTTATTGGGTCAATGCAAGCGCATCTTTCATCGACAATTGTTCTTATTGGAATGTCATCAGCCACATCATCTGTTTTTCTTGTTGTTATTACAGTGAGTACGCGCAGTGATCAGCGTTCGTTTCTTGTTTTTCTAGACATAGAAAGTGCACGTGGTGTGCCACCGTGTTTTTTTTATAGGAAGAACATGAGGTTATGCTCGACAAAGAGTGCTTGCCCAATCGGCGATAAACGTGTGTTACCGAAAATGATGCGGAACGTGGTGCGAAGTGGGTAAGAAGGTAACAAAGGAAGTATTTTCAGCTTTGATATAGCGAGAATATGTTTCTAGAAACGCAATTCGCCTCATTAGACCTTGGTCGTTTTTTCGACCAAGGTCTTAATTGGTGCGGGCGCGGGAGGCTTTCCTGCGTGGGATACCCAGGCGTTGGCGCCTCTCCCAAAGACATTTGCGACTGACGCCGAGTTTTTGTGCGAGTTCGGTTTCGCTCATCTGTTCCTGATGTTCGAGCACGAAGTGCTGGAAGTAATCTTCAAGTGAAAGATCCTCTTCCGCTTCCTTGGGAACACTGCGCAACGTGGCGGGTACGGGATTGCTCGTATTCGGCAAGGGTCTAGGCGACTCAAGCCCAAGATCCTCAGGATGAATGAGATGGCTTTCCGCCAGTATTACTCCACGCTCCAGAGCGTTTTCCAGTTCGCGAACATTTCCCGGCCATGGATAGTCACGAATATCGCGCCGAGCTGCGCGCGAAAGCTTCAAGCCTTCCCGGGCGTGGCGCCGGCATGCGCTATCCAGAAGAATGTCAGCGATTTTCAAGATGTCGTCTTCCCGCTCACGCAACGGGGGAAGATCGATCTGCATGACATTGAGGCGATAATACAGATCGAGACGGAACTCACCGCTGCGCGATAGCGCATGCAGATCGCGATGGGTGGCAGCGATCAGGCGCACATTCACATGGCGCGTCTCCACGGAGCCGACCTTGCGTATCTCACCCTCCTGTAAAACCCGCAGCAGCCGGGCCTGAGCATCTAATGGCAGCTCGCCAATTTCATCGAGAAACAGCGTGCCACTATCCGCCGCCTCGACCAGGCCGGTGCGTGCCGCACTGGCGCCAGTGAACGCACCTTTTTCATGGCCGAACAGTTCGGATTCGATCAGGGTTTCAGGAATTGCGGCGCAGTTGACACAGATCAACGGCGAGTTGGCACGTCGACTCTGACGGTGCAAGGCGCGGGCTACCAGTTCCTTGCCGGTGCCGGATTCGCCCTGAACCAGTACCGTGACATCCGCAGGTGCCGTCTTGCGTATGCGATCGTAAACGATCTGCATGGCAGGACAGTCGCCGATCATCTCCTGAGGTGCCGTCGCGTCCTGAACGCAGTCTTCCTGAGAAGTGGATGCATGACGATGCAATGTGGTTGCAACGGTCTTGATGAGTTCGTCGTGATCGAAAGGCTTGGCGATATAGTCGACGGCACCCTGTTTAAGTGCCTCAACCGCGGATCGCATACTGGCATAGCTGGTCATGATCAATACCGGTACCGGATCTGCCGCATCGATGAGTTCGGTACCGGGAGGGCCGGGTAAACGCAGATCACTGATGATCAGATCGAAGCGCTTGGGATCGAGAGATAAGGCTTCCTCTACCGAGCCGGCCTCGCTGATCTGATAGTCATGGCGTTCCAGTAGACGGCGTAGGGCGCTGCGAATGATGGCTTCGTCTTCAACGATCAGAATTCTGCTCATCGGCGTATGAATCATCCTGTGGTGGTTGCGGCTTGTCCTCTTGCGGTCGAGGGAAGCGGAGTGTGATGCGGGTACCCTGCGCTTGACCCGGAGCAGGCGAGTCGATTCGAATATCGCCATGATGCTCGCGGACGATGCTATACACTAGGGGCAACCCAAGCCCTGTCCCCTCTCCGGGTGCTTTGGTGGTGACAAAGGGCTCGAAAAGATGATCGCGAATCGATTCGTCAATGCCATGACCTTCATCGGTGATGCTCAATCGTATCCAGTTTTCTTGGACATCGGCATCTAGGACCACCCGACCTCCTGGTAAGCTGGCATCCCGGGCATTGCCGATCAGGTTGACCAACACTTGAACCAGACGCTGTGTATCGCCTTCGACCTGTATCTCGAGCGGACAACGATTATCAAAGGTTATATCCTCGCCCGATCGTGCCAGGTGGATCAAGTGCAGTGCCTCATCCACGAGCGGGCGCAGTTTCAGCATCGTCAGCCGAGTGTTCTGAATGTGACGTCCCCCGTGGGCGAAGCCGACCAGGGACCCGACGATGGCTGACACGCGTTGGGTCAATTGCTGAATCTGTTCGGCCGTTTGCAGAACGCTGGGATCGTCGCTGTCATAGTGCAGGTTTTGAGCCAGGGATGAAATTCCCGTGATCGGGTTGCCGATCTCATGGGCGACGCCTGCAGCCAGACGACCGATGGAGGCCAGACGCTCGCTGTGTACCAGTTCATCCTCGAGCCATTTCAGCTCGCTGTGATCTTCAATGAGAATCACCATGGCGCCATGATCGCCTTCTTCCGGCGGCAACAGCGCCCGATGCAGCGTCAGATGACGTACCTGGGATGACAGTGTCACGGCTTGCTTATAAAGATAATCCTGCGGTTCATCGTAGATGCGCTTGAAAAGATCGCCCCAGGGCGAGGGAAGTCCATCCCGATGAGCGCCGATAACATGATTGCCATCAATGCCTGAAAGCTGTGCCAGAACATCATTCCACATCAGCAATTCACCCTCCTCATCGAAGACACACAAGCCGATGGGCAAGCGCTCCAGCGTGCGGCGATGATGGCGGCGCAATCCGTCAAGCTCCCGGGCCAGTCCGGTAAAGCGAGTGCGATATGCCTCTAGACGACGCTCGACGAAGTGGATGTCGTCCGTGCTTCTTGCGCCATCTGTTCGATAGGGCAGGAAGCGATCCACGATATCTTGCGCTACGGATGGACCCATCAGCCCTGACAGATTGGCTTGAATACGATCCCGCAAGCGTCGCAGAGCATAGGGTCGGTTGTCTTGGGGGGATAGCTTCAATGCGCTTGCTGCGTTCTCCACCTCACGCCTGGCCACGTCTGGTCCTAGCGCATCGGCTAATAAATGCTTGAATTCCTCTGCGTTTCGCGCCGTCAATGGCAGGCGCTGTGGGCGAATTACGGCCTCCACGGAACAGGCTTCGGCGGCGGCGCGTTCTCCAGACGAGGTTCGAGTAACCAGGGATACCAGGATGAAGATCAGGATGTTGGCGTTGAGCGCGATTAGGGTAACGACATACCAGGCCGGTTCGTCCTGGAGCCAGGCCAGGCTGGAAGGCAGCAGTTCCATGAGCGACATCTCGCTGAGCAAGGATAGCCACATTCCTGACAGCCAGATCGTGCAGCCGGTGACAAGACCGCAGAGCATGCCCTTGCGGTTGGCGCCGGGCCAATAAAGGATCGCAAGCAGGCCAGGAAGGCATTGCACCATGCCAACGAAGGCAGTCAGCCCCATGTCTGCAAGATCGTGACGCTGTCCGACGCTGTAATAGAACAGCCAGGCACCGAAGATGACAGAGGTGATCAGAATGCGGCGCAACCAGAGTAGTCGACGGTAAAGGTTTTCCCGATTGTCCGGAGGACGTGCAACCAGCACCAGATGATTCAAGGTCATGCCTGCAAGCGCCAGCGCCACAATGATCAGCGTGCCGCTAGCGGCGGCCAGACCGGCAATGAAAACCAGACCGTCGATCCAGAAATTGGTGGATAGCTCAAACGCCAGATAAGCACCACCAGGCAGCGACGTGTCGACACCCAGGCGCTGCGCTGCCCATACGATCAAGGGTATTGGCAAGGCCATCAGCAGCAGGTAGAGCGGAAAACTCCAGCCAGCCTGCAGCAGTGCCTTGCGTGAGGGTGTTTCCGTAAAGGTCATGTGAAACATGTGCGGCATTAGGAAGGCTGCAGCAAAAAACAGCAGCAGTAGAACACGCCACTGGCCGGTATCAAGTCGCGTGATATCGTTCTGCAAGACAAGCCCCGGGCCCTCGAGCCAATTCTGTAGATCGCTGGGGCCATCGAAGACGCCGTAAAGCGCGATCACACCCAGCAGCATCAGGGCAGCCAGCTTGACCAGAGATTCCAATGCGATGACCGCCAGCAAGGTATCGTGGCGTACCGGCAGATGACTGTGGCGCGCGCCGAACATGATGGCCAGCAGTGTGATCGGAACGCAAAAGAGTAGGGCCAGCAGCGTGGGCGATTCGCTGCCGGTCAATCGTTGAAGCGCATCGCCAAGGGTCTTCAATTGCAGCCCCAGCAGCGGTATCACGGCCATCAGCGTAATAAGGGTGATCAAGGTGCCGACCCAGCGGCTGCGAAAGCGGAAAGCGAACAGGTCTGCCAGGGAGGTCAATTGATAGGTGCGCGCCAGACGCTGAATAGGTACTAGCATGACCGATACCAGTAAAAAGGCGCCGGAAACACCCAGATAGTAGGCCAGATAGCCATAGCCGACCTGAGAAGCCAGTTCGACACTGCCGTAAATGGCCCAGGCACTGGCATAGACGCCCAAAGAGAGCGAGTAGACCGTCGGGTGGTGCACGAAACGTTCTGATACCCACCCTTTTTCTACCGCCATGGCGCTTAGAAAAAGCAACGATAGATAGCTTGCCCCAAGGGCAAGAATCCCAGCAAGACTAGCGTTCATCGAGCTTTCTCTTTTGCTCCAGCCATACCCCGAGCGCTATCAGCCCACCCCAGATCAAGAAAGGGCGATACCAGGCGATATCTGGCACGCCCCAGCCGCTCATCAATACCGGCGACAGTAAATAGCCGCCGAAAACCAGAAATAGCATGATGCGATAAATGTACATGGAGGCTGTCTACTATTTCCTTTCTTGAGTCAGATGCCAGGTAACCTGCGGACACATCATTTATTCATCTTGATAGAGTAAGGCAGCGCTCGATATGTGCGCGGTTGCAGCCGGTTGCTGTCCCAGGCGGCGATAGCTGCACTTAGCTGTTCGGCAACAGGGGCATCGCTCAGGAAGGGCGGCGGCGCTTGATCGAGGGTTATCAACGCTTCATGCAGCAAGCGTCGAACCGATTTATCGTTGATGGGTAGCGCCGGCGCCAGATTCTGCTTGGAAAGCTTCTGGCCATCATCAGTGGCGATGAGTGGTAGATGAAGATAACGGGGTTGCGGCAGGTTTAGCGCTCGCTGTAACTGGCATTGCCAGGGGGTGTTGTCGAGCAGATCGGTACCCCGCACGATCTGATTGATATGCTGGTCGCCGTCATCCACGACGACTGCCAGCTGATAGGCCCATAAACCGTCCCGGCGCTTTAATACGACGTCGCCAAGCCCCGCCGGATCGAAGCATTGACGTGCAAACAGTCTGTCCTGCCAGACGATGGGGCGCTCACCTAGATCGCTACGCAGACGCCAGGCGAAAGCGCGCTCTGGATGACGCACACCGCTGCGGCACCAGCCTGGATACACGGCGTATTCTTGCCAGTCCTTGCGCGAGCAGCTGCAGGGATAGGCCAGGCCATGATCGATCAGCTGTTCCAGCGCAGCCCGGTAAGCCTCGTATCGAGTGCTCTGGTAGCAAACGTCTTCATCCCAATGCAACCCGAACGCTTCAAGCTGGCGCAGTATTTCGCTATCTGCACCAGACGGGCAGCGAGGCGGGTCGATGTCCTCGATGCGAACAAGCCAGGAGCCCTTAGCATGACGCGCATCGAGAAAGCTTGCCAATGCCGTAACCAGGGAACCGAAATGCAATGGGCCGGAGGGAGTGGGGGCGAAGCGGCCACGATAGCCGGGCATGAGTGACCCTCTTGAAACGCAAATGGGCGCCAGCGGGCGCCCATGCCAGCGGGGTGTAACGATTAGCCGCCGAGCTGCTTTTCCTTGAGCTCTGCTAGAGTCTTGCAATCCACGCAAAGCGTGGCGGTAGGCCGCGCCTCTAAACGACGAATGCCGATCTCGACCCCGCACGCTTCACAGAAGCCGTAATCGTCGTCGTCGATATTTTCGATCGTTTCGTTGATCTTCTTGAGCAGCTTACGCTCACGATCGCGGGTGCGCAGCTCCAGACTGAAGCCCTCTTCCTGAGTCGCACGATCCGCAGGATCAGCATAGTTGTTGGCGTCTTCTTGAAGATGACGCACGGTGCGATCCACTTCCTCCATCAGGTCCATCTTCCAGTCAAGTAGAATCTGGCGGAAGTGCTCCAGCTGCTTTTCGTTCATGTACTCTTCATCCGGCGCTGGCTCGTACGGGATGAATTTCTTTGGCGCTTCCGTTTTCTTTTCCGCTACTGGCATGGGGCTGCCTCATTACTCAAGTGACTTGGGCCGATGCCCGGCCGATCAAGTTGCGCTTATCATCTTCGTGCAACCTGCGGGGGCGGAGTATACCCACCCGAAGCCTTGCTTATTTAGCGAAAAAGCCAGTGTTTTGCAACCACTCAATGGTTTAAACGCTGACTATCTTGAATCGAGTCAGCTAAGATGGCCTCTTTTAGCGCTAGTGGCTACGCCAATCAACGGGCAAGGAACCCCTTGTGAATTCGAGTGTTTTATTGGCAAGGTGTGGCAGGTAATGCAGTACGCTCCCCTAACTCCAGGAATTCTACTTCGTCGCTACAAACGTTTTTTAGCGGATATCGAACTGGCCAGCGGCGAGGTCGTGGTAGCGCACTGCCCCAATACCGGCTCGATGCGCTCGACCAATGTGCCTGGATGTCGCGTATGGCTCTCTGCCAGCACCAATCCGGCGCGGAAGCTGGCCTGGACCTGGGAGTTGATCGAGCTGCCCCAGCCGGATGGTTCCATGGCGTTCTCATCAATACATACCGGACGCGCCAATGCCATCGTCGAAGAAGCGCTCCGGGCTCAGCGCATCCCGGAACTTTGCGGCTATGGTTCATTGCGGCGAGAGGTTCGGGTGGAAGATGGCCGGCTCGATTTTTGTCTTGAGGACTCGACGCGGGGATGCGCCTTCATCGAGGTCAAGCAAGTCACCCTCAAGGAAGTTGATGGTCACGGCTACTTCCCTGCCTCGGTGACAGTGCGAGGCGCACGCCATCTTGAAACGCTTGGTCGATTCGCCGCATCAGGGCAGCGTGCGGTACTGCTGTTTTGTGTAGCCAATACCGGCATCAAGGATGTGGCCCCGGCAGAGCATATCGACCCGGTTTACGCTAAAGCGCTTCGCCGAGTAGTTGGCGAGGGGGTCGAAGTGCTGGCCTATGGTTGCCGGATCGAGAGTGTCGACGGTACCCCCCAGAGTATATGTCTCGATCAACCCGTAACGCTGTCGCTTGAACGCCGCCTGAGCCAGCGGGTCCTAGACTGAGCAATAGTGATTGACCTACGACGCAACCTGATAGGAAGAGAACATGAAGCGACGAGAGTGTCTCAAGATGTTGCTTGCTGTAGTCGCCAGCACGGGATTGCCGCGGGCTGTACAGGGTAGTCCGGACTCTGGCATCAATCGTATTCGTGACCTGCGTCGGAATACATGGCTCAGCAGCGCTGAACTATTGATACGCCTGGTGGAAAGTCCTGCCCTGGTTATCGGCGAGACTCATGACAACCCGGAGCATCACCGTCTGGAGCGCTGGCTTATCGCGCAGCTAGCTGCGCGACAGGCATTGGGTGGCGTCGCTATGGAAATGCTCGACAGCGAACAGCAAACGCTGCTTGAACAGCTTGCCGAAAATGCGCAGCAAACGATGTCCGATGCTCAGTGGCAGAAGGCGCTAAAGTGGCAGCGGGGCTGGGAGTGGTCCGCCTATGGGCCGACGCTTCAACTAGCGCTGAGCCTCGATGTCCCGGTACGTGGGGCGAATCTCACCGCTTCCGAGATTCGCGAGATCGTCAAGCTTGATCTGGCGCCGGAATTGCCGCTGGTAGTAGCGCGATCACAGCGCCAGGCGCTTATGGAAGGGCACTGCGGTATGCTGCCGGAGTCCATGCTCGATGGCATGCTAGCCGCCCAGGTGGCTCGGGACCAAGCCATGGCTGCAGCACTTGCCGGCCTACCGCCGACTTCCGTGCTGGTGTGCGGTAATGGCCATGCACGCCGGGACGTTGGGGTGGCGCTACACGCCAAACAGACACCGCTATGTCTAGGCTTAGTGGAAGTGCCTCCGGGCCAGACCTGGAGATCCGCATTGCCAACAAGCGTCGACGCTGAGCCGCCTTTCGATCTGGCCTGGTTCACGATGATGGTAGCCAATCGCGAAGATCCCTGCATCGCCTTGAGGGAGCGCTTCGCGCAGTAGGTGCCCAACAAAAAAGCGTTACTCGATGAAAAAGCGTTGCATGAACGCAATCTCGGCGGGCTCTTCGTTGCGATCGAAACCTACTTCGAGGTTGAAGCGCATGGGCTCGTCTTCTTGAATGCGAAACAACGCCAGCTGATAGATGGCCTCGTCTTCGCGCACGGTGCGAAAGGCCAAGGGTTGAGATTGTCCTGCGAGATTGCCGACCTTGCCTTCCACGTTTGCCTGTACCTGCCGGACAGAACCATCCGGTTGATCCTCAAGGACGCTGACACTCAGCAGGGCCATCACCTTGCTACGCTGGATATCGTAGGCGGCGGCCACCTCCGGCGTCAGAAAACTGGTATTCACGGCGCTGTAGTGAATACGATAATCACCAATACGCTCGAGTTGTTCCGCGCTGGCAGGCAAGCTCGACAACAAGGCAAGCCAGAATAGCGCTATCGTTTGCAGAACCCTTCTCATGGTAGTTTCCCCCGTATTCCCTATTGTCATGCCCTTGATCGTTCATGGCTCCGGCCGCGGCTAATACGAAAGATGGCGGTTTCGCCAAACAGATTAGGCCACCAGCGCGAACTCCAATGGCCCTCATGATCGCCATTGCCGACGGCACGATCACTGATGATCAGACCCTTTTGCCGGCATAGATGTTCAAAATCGTTGAATGTGGACAAATGGATATTGGGCGTATCGTACCAGGCATGAGGTAACGATTTGGACACCGGCATGTAGCCCCTGATGCCCAGATGCACACGATGACGCCAATAGGCAAAGTTGGGGAAGGTGATGATGCCTTCGCTTGCCACCCGAAGCATTTCGTCAAGCATGAGATCTGGCCGGCGCAGAGCCTGAAGGGCCTGGGTCATGATGATCATGTCGTAGGCGTCGTCGTCGAAGTTGGCGAGCCCCAGGTTAAGATCCTGCTCAATGACATTGACCCCTTTCTCGAGACAGGCGGTGATGCCGTCAGGATCGATCTCAAGACCATAGCCCGCCACTTTTCTGTCCCGGGCCAAGGCATCGAGCAAGGTGCCATCGCCACAAGCCAGGTCGAGTACGCGTGCACCTTCGGGTACCCAGTCATAAATCAGCGCGAGATCTGCTCGCATCATGCCCCTTTCTCCAGATCGAGTTCTCGCGTTATCCGCTTCATGAAGCCGCCGAATACAGCTTGATAGCGTGGATCAGGCAGGAGGAAGGCATCATGTCCATGGGGTGAGTCGATGTCGACATAGCTCACGGATTTACCCGCGCGTATCAGGCTTCCACCAGTTCCCGAGAGCGGGCCGGGGCAAAGCGCCAATCCGTGGAAAAACTCACTACCAGGAAGGGGCAGCTGGCAGGTGCCAGCGCCGCCGCCAGATTACCATCGCAAGCCGCCGCCGGGTCGAAATAGTCCAGCGCTTTAGTCATCAGCAGATAGGTATTGGCATCGAAGACGGTGGAAAACATATCGCCCTGATAGCGCAGATAAGACTCCACCTGAAACTCGACGTCGTAACCGAAGTTAAGCGCGTCGCTGCGCAGATCGCGGCCAAACTTTGCGCCCATGGAGTGCTCGGACAGATAGGTGATGTGACCCACCATGCGTGCCAGCTTCAGGCCCCGCTTGGGCAAGGTGTCGTGTTCGCCGTACCAGCCGTCATGAAAGTCCGGGTCCGAGCGAATGGCTTGGCGTGCTACCTCATTAAAGGCGATATTCTGCGCCGAAAGCCGCGAGGTGGCGGCAATGACGACGGCATTGGCGATACGCTCGGGATAACTAAGCGTCCACTGCAGTACCTGCATGCCCCCCAGGCTGCCACCAACCACCGCCGCGAAATGCTTGATGCCCAGCCGATCCGCCAGCCGCGCCTGGCTGGATACCCAATCGCTCACCGTCATCAGCGGAAATGTCGGCCCCCAGGGCCGGCCGGTTGCGGGATTGGGGCTGCAAGGGCCGGTACTGCCGTGACAGCCGCCCAGGTTGTTGGGCGCGATGACGAAAAAGCGACGAGTGTCGATAGTCTTGCCGGGACCGATATGCGCATCCCACCAGCCCGGTTTGGCATCGTCTTCGCCATGATACCCCGCTGCATGATGATTGCCGGACAGGGCATGACAGATCAGCACCGCATTGCTGCGTTCGGCGTTGAGTTCCCCATAGGTCTCGTACACCAAATCATAAGCTGCCAGCGTCTTGCCGCAGGCTAGCGCAAGCGGCTCATCGAAATGAGCCTTCTGTGGTGTCACCAGGCCAACGGAGTCAGCGGGAAGCGTAATGGGCATCGTGGTTTGCTCTCAAAGGCCGAGCTTTCAAAGGCCAACTAGGGCACCAGAAACGCCCGCCGCCCGGGTCAGGGAGCCGACGACGACCCCATCGATCAGGTTGATGGCGATGAATACCACGATCGGCGACAGATCGATCATTCCCAGAGGCGGAATGACCTTGCGCACCGGTGCCATGATGGGCTCGACCAACTGAAAGATCAGGATGGCCCCAGGATGACTCGCTTGAGGCGCGACCCAGCTCAGGATGATCATGCCAATCAGCGCAAAGAAGTAGATCTTCAGAATCGCGCTAGCCAGCGCCGCGATCGAGGCGATGGCAACACCACCTAAAGGCGGCATGCCGTAGCCTGCGACCTGCATGATGGCGACGATGCTGATGGCCTTGATGATGAATCCTGCGCCCAGGGTAGCCAGATCGAAACGCCCGATAGGGCGTAGAAATCCTTGCAGGGGTTTGACTACCGGCTGCGTCGCCTTGACCACTCCCTGGCTGAGGGGGTTGTAGTAATCAGCACGCGACACCTGTAGCAGGAAACGCAGCATCAGTAGAAACAGGTAGATGTTGATCAGGGTGTTGACCAGCATCAGGCCGGCGCTTCCTAGTTGGCTGCCCATAGGGCTCCTCCGTATGAATTAAACTTTTAATCTTTCTTGCCGATCTCTTCAGACAATGCCCTGGCGCGTGCTGCACAGGCCTGGGTGGCATTGTTGAACAACTGCCGCAGGCCGCCATCTTCGAGACTTTCGATGGCCCGCTCGGTAGTGCCACCCGGCGACATGACGTTGCGCTTGAGCTGAGCCGGATCGTGTTCGCTCTGCTGAGCCATCTGGGCAGCGCCCAGGCCGGTTTGCAGTGCCAGACGACGAGCGCTTTCCGGTGGCAGGCCAAGACGTTCGCCGGCATCGATCAGGGCTTCGAAAACAAGGAAAAAATAGGCCGGCCCGCTACCGGAAATGGCAGTGACGGCTTCCAGTAACGCCTCGTCGTCGACCCACTCGACCAGGCCTACTGCTTCCAGCAGGGCGGTGGTCAGCTGGCGCTGATCTTCGCTGACTCGGGCGTTGGCGTACAGCCCTGAGGCACCGGCCCCTACCAACGAGGGGGTGTTGGGCATGCAGCGGATAATGGGTAGTCCGCCGCCGAGCCACTCGTCCAGGGTATCTGCGGTGAGACCAGCAGCGACGGAGACGATCAGCGGCTGGCGTGTCTGGACGCTGTCTCGCAGATCAGCGCAGACGTCGCGCATGATGTTGGGTTTGACCGCCAGCACCACGACATCCGCCTCGGTGACGGCAGTGTTGTTATCGCTGCTGACGTTGATGCCGTAGCGGTCGCGCAATTGCGTAAGGGTGTTGTCATGTGAGGCGGTGGCCGTGATTGCATCAGCCGGATAGCCACCGTCGATCATGCCGCCGAAGATGGCGCTTGCCATGTTGCCGGCACCGATGAAAGTGATCTTGTGTGTCATGAAAAAACCTGTGCGGTGGCAAGTTGAAAGAGTGAACGATACAGCATCAGCGATGAGATTCACGAGCGCCGAATATGGCAGTGCCCAGACGCACCAAGGTAGCGCCTTCGAGAATGGCGGCTTCCAGGTCATCGCTCATGCCCATCGAAAGGGTGTCCAGCGGTGCGTCCGGCAGGCGCTGACGCAGCCCTTCCTGAAGATTGCGCAGGTGACCCAGGGGCTGGCGCTGGCTCGCCAGGTCGGTGGCGGGTGCCGGAATGGCCATCAGCCCGCGCAGGTGCAGATTGGGGAGCGTGGCGATCTCGTCGGCAAGGGCGTCGAGTTCACCCGGTGGGATGCCGGCCTTGCTGGATTCCGCGCTGACGTTGACCTGCAGGCAGATGTTGAGTGGGCCCAAAGCGTCCGGGCGCTGTTCGGAGAGACGGCGAGCGATCTTGATTCGATCGACGCTGTGCACCCAGGAGAAGTGTTCGGCGACGGCCCGGGTCTTGTTCGACTGCAACGGCCCGATGAAGTGCCAGACGATGTCCTGTAGATCCGCGAGTTCTGCCTGCTTGTCGAGCGCTTCCTGAAGATAGTTCTCGCCAAATTCGCGCTGACCGCAGGCATAAGCCTCACGAATCAGTGTGGCAGGCTTGGTCTTGCTTACGGCGAGCAGATGCGCGTCTTGCGAAGAACGCCCGGCATTTTCGAGCGCCTCGATAAGCCGTTGCTGCGCGCGTTTTAGTGAATCGCTGACCGGAGCGTCTGACATGCCGGATCCAACCTTTTGAATGAGTAGGGAGCTAACGTGGATATTACCGAACTGCTAGCGTTTTCGGCAAAACAGAACGCCTCGGATCTGCATCTCTCCGCTGGCCTGCCGCCCATGATACGTGTCGATGGGGATATTCGTCGCCTCAATGTGCCGGCACTGGAGGATCGTGAGATAAGGTCCCTGGTCTACGACATCATGGGGGATATCCAGCGCCGGGATTTCGAGGAGTCTCTGGAAACCGACTTTTCTTTCGAGGTGCCCGGGGTGTCGCGCTTTCGTGTCAACGTCTTCAATCATGGTCGAGGTGTGGGCGCGGTTTTCCGGGTCGTACCCTCTGAGGTGTTGAGCATGGAGGCGCTGGGATTGGGGGATGTCTTCCGGCGCCTGGCATCGCTTCCGCGAGGGCTGGTGTTGGTCACCGGGCCCACCGGTTCGGGCAAGTCCACGACCTTGGCGGCGATGATCGATCATATCAATGACACCCGCTACGACCATATCTTGACTATTGAAGATCCGGTGGAGTTCGTTCATGTCAGCAAGCGCTGCCTGATCAATCAGCGGGAGGTGCATCGTGATACTCGCGGTTTCAGCGAGGCATTGAGATCGGCGCTGCGGGAAGACCCGGACGTGATCCTGTTGGGTGAAATGCGTGACCTGGAGACGATTCGTCTGGCGTTGACCGCTGCCGAGACCGGCCATCTGGTGTTCGGGACGCTTCATACCACCTCTGCAGCCAAGACCGTCGACCGGATCATCGATGTCTTTCCCGGCGACGAAAAGGCCATGGTGCGCTCCATGCTTTCTGAATCCCTGCAGGGCGTCATTGCCCAGACGCTGCTCAAGCGGCATGGCGGCGGACGGGTGGCTGCGCACGAGATCCTCGTGGCCAATTCTGCGGTACGCAACCTGATTCGCGAAGACAAGGTGGCACAAATTTACTCCGCCATTCAGACCGGCGGTGGGCAAGGCATGCAGACCCTGGACGCGTCCCTGGCAAGACTGGTCAGCGAAAATCTCGTGACTCGTCAAGAAGCTCAGGCGAAGGCCAAGGGCACATTGCCGGAAATGGGCGCTTAAAAAGTGCGCGGCGCTGGCCGATAACAATCAAGAATCAACAGGAGTGCCAGGGTATGACGCCGGCAGAGTGGTTAGAGCAGTTGTTGAACATCATGGTCGAGAAGGAGGCTTCGGACTTGCTTATCTCGACCAGCGCACCGCCGAGTATGAAAATCGGCGGCAAACTGGTGGCGCTGGGGGAACAAGCACTAGCGGTGGAGCAGGTCAGTGAGCTGGTGCTCGCGACGCTACCCAATAATCATCATCAGCGTTTCGAGATCGAGCGAGAGGCCAATTTCGCGCTGAGCCTTGCGGGCAAAGGACGCTTTCGCGTCAGTGCTTTTTACCAGCGTAGCCAGATGGCCATGGTCGTACGTCGTATCGCCTACGATATTCCGCACATCGATGAGCTATCGCTTCCCCAGGCTGTTGCGGATCTGTCAAACATCAAGCGCGGCCTGGTATTGGTGGTGGGCGGTACGGGAACAGGCAAGTCCACGACCTTGGCCTCGATGATTCAGCATCGTAATGAAACCCAGGGTGGACATATCATCTGCATCGAGGACCCGATCGAGTACATTCATCCGCATCATCGCGCCATCGTCAATCAGCGCGAGGTGGGGATCGATACCGAATCCTTCGAGATAGCCCTCAAGAATACCTTGCGCCAGGCGCCGGATGTCATCCTGATAGGAGAAATACGCACTCGGGAAACCATGGAGCATGCGCTGACCTTTGCCGAGACCGGTCATCTTTGTCTGGCGACACTGCACGCCAATAATGCCAATCAGGCGCTGGATCGCATCATCAATTTTTTCCCGGCGGAGCGTCACGACCAGATCTGGCTCGATCTATCGCTCAACCTCAAGGCGGTTATTGCTCAGCAGCTCGTGCCTGATTTAGATGGCAAGACCCGACATGCCGCAGTGGAGCTCATGCTGCGTACTCCGCTTATCAGCGATCTGATCCGCAAAGGAGACATCGTCGGCATCAAGACAACCATGGCGCGCTCCCAGGATCACGGCATGCAAACCTTTGACCAGGCCCTTTACGAACTTTATCGAGAGAACAAAGTCAGCGAGGATGTCGCCTTGGTACATGCGGATTCGACCAATGATCTGCGCATGATGATCAAGTACGGTGAACAGACGTGTTCAGGCCTGGATGCTGCGGTCAGTGCCTCCGGCAGGTTTTCTTTGAAGGACGATGACTACTAGGCGCTGTAAACGCCGCCTAGCACCCGAGGGCCGCCTGCGCCGGTTACGCTGGGCAGGTTGCCGGGCAGATTCTCCAGGCGTCGCCAGGCAAGCCAACCAAAAGCGCCTGCCTCCAGCCAGTCCGGCGACCAGCCGAACTGCTCGCAGAACGCCAGCGTTACCTGAGGCAGACGTTGCTGGAGTCGTTTGAGAAGATCGCCATTGTGAGCCCCGCCGCCACAGGGGGTAAGTGTCATCGCGCCATCGACTGCCTGTTGCCGACAGGCCTGTTCGATTCCTAGCGTCACACTGGCGGCAGTCAGTTCCGCCAGAGTTGCCTGTACATCCTGAGGTGACTCATGGCCTGCCAGCCGAGCGGCAAGCCAACTCCTGTTGAAATATTCCCGCCCTGTACTTTTGGGCGGTGTACGTCTAAAGAAATCGTCATCTAGCAAGCGTTCGAGCAATGCCTCATCGACCTGACCACTGGCGGCCCATTGGCCATCGCGATCGAAGCGTTCTTGCCGATGCTGGGCGTGCCACTCGTCGAGCAAGGCATTGGCAGGTCCGGTATCGAAGCCAATGACAGAGGCCTTGGACGTAGCAGGAGGCAGCAAGGTCAGGTTGGCGAAACCGCCTAAATTAAGAACGACGCGCCATTCGTTCTCGGCGGTGAACAGCGCCGCATGAAAGGCGGGGGCAAGCGGTGCGGCCTGACCACCGGCCGCCAGATCACGGCGCCGGAAATCGGCAACGACAGGGCACTTGGTCAACTCGGCCAGTAGGCTGGGATTGTCCAATTGAAGGGTGTAGCGCGCGCTGTCTGCCTTATAGTCATTCCCAACCTTATAACCATAGGGCGCATGCTCGATGGTCTGCCCGTGGCTTCCGATTGCGCTGATCTCCTTTATCGATACACCGCTTGTATCGAGCAGTTGCCTGACGGCTTCGGCCTGTAGTTGGCAAAAGGCTGCCTCGGCAGCGGCCAGGTCTTCAAAAGCAATATTGTTAGCCTGACACAGCGATAATAGCTGCTGACGCAATTTCTCAGGCATGTCGATGCCCTTTGCGGCCAGCAATTCGGGGCGCCCCTCGCCACAGCGCACCAAGGCAGCATCGATGCCATCAAGGCTCGTGCCTGACATCAAACCAACGAACAGGGGCATTCTTCTTCTCCAAGGGTGTTTGGGTGCTCAACTGCCAAGTAAAGACATGCTAACATTCTGCCCTGTTCACACAGACAATCGTTTTTAGTGGAGAGGAGTCGATGATCGACGTTGCCGATACGCTAGCGTTACTCAAACGAGGCGCTCATGAAATATTGCTTGAAGACGAGCTAGAGAAAAAACTCCTCTCAGGACGCAAGTTACGTATCAAGGCTGGCTTCGATCCCACGGCTCCGGATCTTCATCTGGGTCATAGCGTATTATTGACCAAGATGCGTCAGTTCCAGGATTTAGGGCATGAGGTCGTTTTCTTGATCGGCGACTTTACCGGACGTATTGGTGACCCCTCCGGCAAGAATGTCACTCGCAAGCCGCTCACCGAAGAAGAGGTCAAGGCCAATGCCGAGACCTATCGCGAGCAGGTTTTCAAGATCCTCGACCGTGACAAGACAGAGGTGCGCTTCAACGCCGAATGGTTCACTACACTGAGTGCCGCGGACATGATCGAGCTTGCTGGGCAAAGCACCGTGGCGCGCATGCTCGAGCGGGACGATTTCGAAAAGCGTTACCGGTCGGGCCAGTCCATCTCCATCCATGAGTTTCTTTATCCGCTGGTACAGGGGTATGACTCGGTGGCGCTTAAAGCAGACGTAGAGCTGGGCGGCACCGATCAGAAGTTCAATTTATTGATGGGGCGCGAGATCCAGAAGCATTTTGGCCAGGAGCCTCAAGTAGTCATCACCATGCCGTTGCTTGAAGGGCTCGACGGCGTGCAGAAGATGTCCAAGTCGCTAGGGAACTATGTGGGTCTCGATGAGCCGCCCGGGGTCATGTTCAACAAGCTGGTATCCATGCCGGATAGTCTGATGTGGCGCTATTTCGAGCTGTTGTCACTCAAGAGCAATGATGAGGTAGAGAGCATTAGGCATGATATCGAAGCCGGGGCTAACCCGCGGGATATCAAGATGGAGCTGGCGCGCGAGTTGATTACGCGCTATCACGGTGAGCAGGCCGCCGCCAGTGCGCACCGCTCTGCAGGTAACCAGCTTGCCGAAGGAGAGCTTCCCGAAGATATGCCAGAGGTTGGCATCGATTTCGAGGATGATACTCAAGCGCCAATCGCAACGGTGCTCAATCGCGCCAACCTGGTCAATAACAGCGCTCAAGCAAAGGACATGCTGGGCAACGGACGAGTCAAGGTCGATGGTGAAGTCGTGCCTCGCGATCATATGCTCGAAACAGGCAGAAGCTATGTAATTCAGGCGGGTAAGAAGCGCTACGCAAGGGTTGTTCTGGCTTGAATGTCGACTATACGACCTTTGCCGTAATTTTTTACAAAAAGGGCTTGTCAGTTCCGGTCTGGATCCGTAAAGTACGCATCCGCTGCTGCCGACGAGGGCTTGCCCCGGGGTTGCAGCACCGCTCTTTAACAATTGATCAGGTAATTCATGTGGGCGCTTGTAAGCGATCGAATGCGACGTCATTTAGATCGAGGCAAGCGACTCGTCAAGAGACGTTGTGACCTTGAGCAAGATCGTGTTTGTCCTTTTGAGGGCAAAGACACAATGATT
>NZ_JIBT01000056.1 GCF_001039575.1 Halomonas sp. PR-M31 | reverse complement strand
AAAAACAACCACCTCCGAAGCGACAAGAAGACAATTTGGTCATTGGCAATGCTCGTGGTGAAGAAACGCCGTTTCACCTCAGCATAGACGAGATTACCATGCGCGGTAGAGCCTCTCAGGTGCGAGGCAGGGTCACGCCTCTCTGCCCCATATATTTGCCGCCACGATCCTTGTAGGAGATATCGCAGATCTCATCGGATTCGAGAAACAGCATCTGGGCCACGCCCTCGTTGGCATAGATACGGGCTGGCAGATTGGTGGTGTTGGAGAACTCAAGGGTCACATGCCCTTCCCACTCCGGCTCCAGCGGGGTCACGTTGACGATGATGCCGCAGCGCGCGTAGGTGGATTTACCCAGGCAGATGGTCAGCACGCTGCGGGGAATACGGAAATACTCCACGGTACGGGCCAGGGCGAAGGAGTTGGGGGGTATCACGCAGACATCACCCTTGATATCGACGAAGCTCTTTTCATCAAATGCCTTGGGGTCCACCACCGCCGAATGGATGTTGGTGAACACCTTGAATTCATCGGCGCAGCGTACATCGTAGCCGTAGCTGGACGTCCCGTAGGAAATCACCCGCTGACCATTGACGTGGCGCACCTGATCCGCCTCAAAAGGCTCGATCATGGCGTCGCTTTCGGCCATACGGCGAATCCACTTGTCGGATTTGATACTCATGTGGGCGTCCTTGAGATTCACGCAATCATAAAATAAGGGCCGTCATCATAACGGCCCTTCGCACGTTTAAAAAGTTATCTCAACTGCGCGGTGTTGATAGGCGATGAAAGCAGTAGTAGGAGCCCATTTTAATGGGCGATAGCGGTCACTGCTGAGCTTGTTATCAGGCTGAGAACGCCTGAAACGTCAATCGCTCGCTAAAGCAAGCTCCTACAAAAGAGTCATGCGATCATCGCGAGCGCCTAGTCGCCAAAAGAAATACTTGGCCCTTCTTCGCTTTGGCTTTCGACGCCTTCGACCACTGACCGCGCAATATTGCGGAAAATCGTCGTTACCTTACCTTCCGGTTCCGCCACCACCGTCGGCTTGCCGCCATCGGCCTGTTCACGGATGGCGAGCTCCAGCGGCAGCTTGCCCAACAGCGAAGTGTCATATTGCTCGGCGATACGCTCGCCGCCGCCTTCACCGAAGATGGGTTCCTGATGACCACAGCTAGAGCAGATATGCAGACTCATGTTCTCCACGATTCCCAATACCGGCACGTTGACCTTGCGGAACATCTCGATACCCTTGCGCGCATCGAGCAGCGCGATGTCCTGGGGGGTGGTCACAATCACCGCCCCGGAGACCGGCACCTTCTGGGCCAGGGTCAACTGGATGTCGCCGGTGCCCGGCGGCATGTCGATGAATAGATAATCCAGCTCGCCCCAATCGGTCTGATTGAGCAGCTGCTGGAAGGCGCCGGCCACCATCGGGCCACGCCAGACCATGGGTTCGGTGATATCGACCATGAACGCCATGGACATCGCCTTGATGCCATGAGCCTCCAAGGGCTTGAAGCTATTCTCACCCGCCGCCTGCGGGCGTACGCCCTGGCCAATCCCCAGCATCTGAGCCTGGCTCGGGCCGTAGATGTCCGCATCCAGCAGCCCCACGCGATAGCCTTCTGCGGCCATGGCCAGAGCCAGATTTGCGGTTACGGTGGATTTACCCACGCCGCCCTTACCCGAGGCGACGGCAACGATATGTTTGACTCCTTCGATCACATCTCACTCCTTTATCCGGTCATCCCTCGTGCCGCGCTGACGACACTTTGCATGCCTGCAGTATAACCCGCGAAAACAGGCAATAACCAAGCGTTCCAGTCAACTTCTTCAGGGATCGGCGGTCAGTGACCAGGGGTTGTCGGTCAGCGGCACACCCCCACTCTCGGTGACCCGCACGGTGTCGCTGCAACCAATGCCCCACTCGCCAGGAATACGCAGGCACAGCGGCAGGTGAAAGACCATGTTTTCCTCGAACTGACGGCGCTGATCCCGGGCGATAAACCCCGACCCCTCGACCCAGGAGGGCGGGAATTGAGCCCCCACCGCATAACCGAACACCCCGGAATGAAACACTTCTGAAGCCAATGGCGTCAGGGCCTTTTCGGCGGCTCGAGCGGCGGCGTCGAAATCTCTGCCCGGTCGCATCTCCTCGAGCATGGCATCAAAAATGCGGCGACAGGTATCGAATACCTTATGCATGCGCGGTGTAGGCTCGCCGGCTACCACGGTGCGCATCATCGGTGCGGTATAGCGCTTCCAGGCAGCGCCAAATTCGAGAAACACCGGCTCGCCCTGAGCGATTGACCGGCGCTGATGATTGAGATGAATCACGGCGCTGCGCGATCCGGCAACCACGATCGGCTGCATGCTCATGAACTCGCTGCCCGCAGCATGCAGGGCCTTTGCACCGATGCCGGCAATCTCGCTGTCGGTAATGCCGACGCCTATGGCCTTCGCAGCCGCTTCGATACCCAGTCCGGTAATCCGGGCGCTTTCGGTCAGACACTCGAGTTCCGCCGTGGATTTGACGATCCGAGCCCCCTGCAAAAGGCCGGCGGCATCACTGAAGCGATGATCCGGCAAGCGCCACTGCAGGCCGCTCATGATGCCGTGGCGCAGGGAGCCATGCCAGGGGTCTATCCCGATGTGGGTGCCTGCTTCGTGCAGAGCCTGGGTCAATGGTTCGAGAATGTCGTCTACGGTTTCCCAGCGATAGCCCTGGATGTCCTCGACGTGGGTACAGGCCACTGCCGGTCCGGTTTCAATAGAGGGCACTTGAAGCACCAGATGATGTGCGCTGAACACCAGGGCGGTATGCACCGATACCTCGAAGGTGCTGTAGCCGGTGAGATAAAAGATATCCGCGGGCGCTGTGAGCAGCAACGCATCCAGATTCGCCGCTTCCATGGCCTCGAGCACAGCCTTGTGACGACGCTGAAACTCGGCCTCCGGAAAGGGACACTCCTTACCGGCCATATGCTCTCGAAGCGTGAGTCGATAGTCATTGAAATCCATGGCTCGCAGCTCCGTGATGAGTGTCATTGACGTGACTTCACTGTAGCCGTTAACAGGATGGAACGCCGTGCCATGTATCTGGCCGTATAAAAAAAACCGACCGGCGTCTAAGCCGGTCGGTTTCTTGAGGATCGCGCCAGTCGGCTGTTGCCAACTCACGCTTGCAGTCTAACTAGCGCTTTTCTGCTGCTCGTCAGATAACTGCTGTTGCTGGTTTTGCTTTTTCTCATTGGGCGGGCGCAGACGCTCCTGCTCCTGACCCTTTTTTTGCTGCTGTTGCTGTTGTTGTTGCTTTTGATCATCCGATTGATTCTTGGAGGACTGGCTATCACTGTCTTGCTTGTTGCCTTGTTGACCGCCCTGCTGATCACTTTGTTGACTACCGCTTGCCTTTTGCTGAGCTGATTCAACACTCTGCGACAAGTCGGATAGCGACGACTTCATATCTTCGATGCGAGACAGCTGCTGCTGCACATTGACGATAAGTACCTGCAGCTCACCTAGGCGCTGGTTACGAGACTGAATCTGCGACTGCAAGTCATCGAAACGCGACTGTGCAGAATCAATTTTCGATTTCAGCGACTGCTGACGCTTTTGCATATCATCAAGAGACTTCTGAACCTGCTGGAGATTTTCCTTGGCAGTGGCAGTCTGTCCTTGCGTATCGGCCAGCTTCGACTCGCTATCCTTGATTTGCTGAATCAGACCCTCGAGCCGCTCGTTACGATTGCTGATTTTCTCTTCAAGTTCAGCGTTACGACCTTCGGCCTTGGCGATCTTGTCTTGAACCTTTTTCAACTCGGATTGAATGGAATCGAGCTCTTCTTGAGCGGATTTGCGCTGCTGAGTGACGTCATCAAGCTGAGACTGCGCCTGATCCATCTGGCTCTGCACGGACTCGAGATTGCTGGCAACCTTCTGAGTCTGCTGCTCTTGCTCCTTTTCCTGCTGTTTGAGCTGATCGATCTTCGATTGCAGTTGAGATTGCTGCTCCTGAGATTGAGCAATCTGCTCTTCTAGCGCCTGCTGTTTTTTCTCGGCTTCCTCGACGCTGGAGTACGCTTTTTCAAACTCGGAATTACGCTCTTGAAGCGACTCGTTGTTGCTTTCTAGCGTCGCAATTCGCTCTTCATAGCCGTTGCGCTCATTGCCCCACTGCTCTCTCTGACTGCTTGCACTAGATGCAATGAAGATAGCAACGATAATGGCAATGACTGCCACGATGACGACGGCACGAACCCGATTGTCCTTGAAAGGCCCGCCGGCGCTGCCTCCACTCATGCCGCTACCGCCGCCGCTTCCACCAGACCCGCCGCTGGTCGTGCTGGAACCCCCGGTAGTCGCCTTGGCGCCGCTAGCGCCTGATCCACTGGCACCAGTACTCGAACCGCCAGTGCCAGTACTCGAACCGCCGGTGCCAGTGCTTGAGCCCGCACTGCTGCTCCCGCTACTGGCGCCTTGCTGTGAAGCGGTCGCTCCTTTGCCACCGACGCTGCCGGTATCTTTGCTTGCCCCGCTTCCAGTGCCAGTACCGGATGTACTACCAGTGCCGGTACTGCTCGTACTAGTGGTGGACCCTTTATCAGTCGCGGTGGAACTCTTGTCACTCGTGGTGGAGCTTTTGTTGGGTGCAGTTGAGTCCTTGTCCGGCCCGCCGCTGCCTTTGGCAGTGGCTGCCGCAGCGGCCGCATCCCGTTGTGCATCAGCTTTTACATTGCTGTGCGCACCGGTCGTATCTTTGCCAGACTCGTTGCTACCGGGCTTTTTGCTATCGGATTCTTTGTTACCGGGCCCTTTGCTACCGGGCTCTTTGTTACCGTGCTCCTCGGTAACTCTACTAGTGTTGCCGGTCTTCTCGTTACCGACTCTGGAAGTGCCCGAGCTGCTTGTATCTTTGTCCGCTCCAGTCGGCTTGTCATTCGATCCAGTAGCGGTTTTATCGGACTCTTTATCTTTAAGAGTCTTCCCTGACTTATCCGTATTGTTGCCAGGCTTGTCAGACGATTCTGCCATGAGTTTTTTCTCCCTTGTTCTATCGCATACTGATCATGAAGCACTACTTCTCTATCGAGCATACAGCTTACATCAGATTTTCGCTTGGCTTGACGGTGTGATTTCACTCATCGAACGAGGGTGTTACAACCAGCCTGCCTTGCGAAAACGGTAATACAATCCGCCACAGGCAACGCTCATCAACCCAAGTGCTAGAGGATAGCCTAGTTTCCAGTCAAGCTCCGGCATGTATTCAAAGTTCATGCCCCAAATACCGGCCAGTATAGTGGCTACAGCAAATATAGCTGCCCAGGCAGCCAACGCTTTATGTACTTCACCTTCATCGATGGCCACCACGGAAAGATTGACCTGAATCGCCGTGATGATGGTCTCTCGGATAGTGTCTACCGCCATCTCGATACGATGCAAATGATCGTAGACGTCTCGATAGTATTCCTGGGTGTTGGCACAGAGCATCGGTACGCGACCGCCGAATAGATGTACCGTGGCCTCTGCCAGGGGCGTCACCGCGTGCTTGAGCGTCATGACCTTGCGCTTGAGCTGATAAAGACGCTCGATATTGGTTCTGGCCGCGGCGTCCTTGATGAAAATCTGCTCTTCGATGGTTTCGAGCTCTTCTTCAAACACCTCTACCATTGGAAAATAACGATCGACAATGGCGTCCATCAGGGCATAGAGCACAAAGGAAGGCCCCTGCTTGAGCAGATCCGGTTCCCGCTCGCAGCGGCTGCGCACCTCGGCAAACCCTTGCTGGGTGTGTTTGCGCACGGAAAGCACATAGTCGGGCCCGGCAAAAACGGCCACCTCGCCTTCCCGTATCTCGTCCTCCTTGATGTCGAGAACACGCATGAAGACGAACAGGGCAGCGCCATACTCTTCCACCTTGGGGCGCTGCTGACCATGCAAGGCGTCTTCCACCGCCAACTCATGCAGATCGAAGACATCTTGAAAGATCTCGAACTCCTGGGGCTCGGGATCGCTCAAGGCCACCCAAACAAAACAATCGGGTTTATTGACGTAATCGGCAATCTCGGACGTATTGATGTCGCCAAGCTTGCGACCTTCCTGGTAAGCCACGCAGTTGACGATCATGGACCCAACTCCTTTATTCATAAGCGAGAACGCAAGCGGGCACTCATTGTGCCCGACAAGCGTTCGAGAATAGAAGCTCAAGAGTGATGGATATCGGGGGTTGCATGATTAATGTGGTTTGGTTCGCTGAGGTCAGCGATCTATTTTCTCCTCGCGCTATCGGCTACCGCCAAGGTGCTGATATTGAATATTCCTCGCGCCGTACTTTGCGGCACTAGAATATGAGCAGGTAGCGCGAGCCCCGAAAGAAATGGCCCGACCAGCAGCGCGTTGGCGCTCGTCCTGATCAAATCAAGCGCTATGTTGGCGGCGTCCAGGTTGGGGAACACCAGCAGATTGGCCGCGCCGCTTAGCGTCGAGTGTTGATAGATAGGGGCTCTGTTGTCCGGATTGAGCGCCGCCATTGCGTGCATCTCACCGTCAATTTCCAGATCCGGAAAGCGTTCCTGGAGAATTGCCGCCGCTTTGCGCATTTTTGTCGCGCTTTCGACCGTGGAAGTGCCGAAGTTGGAATGTGACAGAAACGCGACCCGTGGGGTAATCCCGAAACGTTGCACCATTTCGATGCTGGAACTTGTAATGGAAACGAGTTCATCGATGTCCGGATTGACGCCGATGAAACAATCCGTCAGAAACAGCGGACCGCTGGGAAGCAATAAGGTGCTAAGCGATGAGACGCGTTGCCCGGGGACTGGCCCGATAATATCAAGCAGGCGACGCAGGTGCGTTTGAAAACGCCCTGCCTTGCCGCAGATGATGCCATCTGCATCGCCGTTGAGCGCCATTAGCGCCGCCAATATCGTCGTATTCTGCCGTACTGCAGCTTTAGCGGTAGGGATATCGACACCACGGCGACCCGCAAGCGCATGATATTTTTGCCAATATATCGGCTGAGAGTCCGTATCGGCCGGGTCTACCAACTCGATGTCGTCGTCCTGTCTCAGGCGCAGACCGAGCTGACTTATCTTATTCAGAATGACATCGGGCCGTCCCAGCAATATTGGCCGGACGATTTTTTCATCGACCAATGATTGTACTGCGTGCAAGACCTCCTGATTTTCACCGTCCGCAAACACCAGGCGTTTTTGCGCATTCTGGGCGGCTTCGATAACCGGCTGCATGAACATCGCCGAGCGGGTGACCGAGGCATGCAACTTGCGACGGTACGCTTCCATATCTTCGATGGGCCGGCTTGCGACGCCAGTGTCCATCGCTGCCTGCACCACCGCTACCGGAATCTTTTCAATCAAGCGGGGATCGAAGGGTTTCGGGATGATGTAGTCCGGCCCAAACGTCAAGGTCTGATCTGAATAGGCTCTTGCGACTTCTGCGGTAGATTCCTGCATGGCCAGATCGACCAGCGCCCTGGCACAGGCCAGCTTCATCTCTTCATTGATGGTCGTGGCACCGCAATCCAAGGCGCCGCGGAACAGGAAAGGAAAGCACAGGACGTTGTTTACCTGATTGGGATAATCGGAGCGGCCGGTGCCGATCACCGCATTAGGCCACACCTCCCTGGTCAATTCGGGCCTGATTTCCGGTTCCGGATTTGCCATTGCCAACACAAGAGGATCTGGCGCCATCTTCGCCAGCATGTCTTTCGTAACGCAGTTGCCTGTGGACAAGCCGAAAAAAATGTCCGCTCCTTCCAACGCATCGGTCAGGGTGCGTTTGTCGGTCTCCACGGCATAATTCGCCTTGTACTCGTTCATGCCCTCTTCACGGCCTTTATAAATCAGGCCCTTGCTGTCGCACATCAGCACGTTTTCTCTTTTCAGCCCCAGGCTGACGATCAAGTCGGCACAGGCCATGCTGGCCGAGCCTGCGCCTGAAATGACGAGTTTGACCTCCTCGATCTTCTTCTTCGACAGGCGCAGCCAGGCAATCACCGCCGCCGTCGATACGACGGCAGTGCCATGCTGGTCATCATGAAATACCGGAATATTCATACGCTCCCGCAGCGTCTTCTCGACGACAAAACACTCCGGCGCCTTGATGTCTTCAAGTATTATTCCACCAAATGTCGGCTCCAATGCCGCAATGACGTTTATCATTGCCTCCGGATCCTGCACATCGATTTCAATATCGAAAACATCGATATTGGAGAATCTCTTCAGCAGCACCGCCTTGCCTTCCATGACCGGTTTAGAAGCCAGCGCGCCGATATTCCCCATACCCAGCACCGCTGTGCCGTTGGAAATCACGGCGATGAGATTTCCCCGGGCGGTCATGTTCGCCGCCTCGAGGGGGTCCCGTACGATCTCTTCACAGGCGTAGGCGACGCCGGGGGAATAGGCGTAAGCAAGATCACGCTGGGTTTGCAGCGGGGTGGTCGCCTGCACCGCCAGCTTTCCCGGCGTTGGTTCACGATGGTAGCGCAGGGAGGCTTCTCTAAAATCTTGTTCTGACATGGTTTTTCCTATTATCAGCAAAGGGGCCTTCCAGGCGCTGCAGCTGGCCTCGTAAGGCGCTGGCCCGGGCGTACATGGTGCGTTCGGAGCGAAGTCATCGAGCAATATCCAGCATGGGGTAGCTTCAATTGCAGGAATCCTATTGATCAGCCTAGGAAACAGTCACTTGTTTCGCAACATGCCGAGGTATTGCGACGCCGGTTGAGTTCGTCCGGCACATGGGAATACTGGAAGACGCAAAAGACAGTGGCCTGAAACACCGGACCACTAGGAAAAAACACTATGCTTTGAGGGATGTTCGGTTAAACGTTTACCGGAAAGCGCGCCTTCAAGAAGGCCTGGAAATCTTCGGAAGACAGCGCCTTGCTGCATAAATAGCCTTGATATTGCTGTCCCTTGATTTCACGGATGAACGCCAGCTGCTCCTGGGTTTCGATACCTTCGGCGACGACCTCGAGATTCAGGCTATGGGCCAGTGCCACGACGGCTTTGACGATGGCAGCATCCTGAATATCGGAATTCACCCCGGAGGTGAACGAGCGGTCGATCTTCAGGCAGCTGATGGGAAAACGCTTGAGCTGTGACAGGTTGGAATACCCGGTGCCAAAGTCGTCGATGGAAAGCGCGATACCCAGTTTGCGTAGGCGGCGCAAAATCATCGATGCGCGATCGGGATTTTGCATGATCGCGCTTTCCGTAAGCTCGAGCTCGAGACAATGAGGCGGCAGCTGGGTCTCTTTCAGCACTCGCTTGACCACCTCGACGAAGTTCCGGTTGTTGAGCTGAATGGCAGAGAGGTTGACCGCCATCTTGAGCAACGGGTACCCCTGGGCGTGCCAATCCATCGATTGCTGGCAGGCGGTTTTCAGCACCCATTCCCCGATCGGCAAAATCAATCCGGTCTCTTCTGCCACGGGAATGATCTCATCCGGCGTCACCTGACCCAGCTCCGCATCGTGCCATCTGAGCAGAGCCTCTACTCCCGCGATTTCCCCGGTGATCACATTGACCTTGGGCTGATAGGCCAGGGTCAAGGCGTCGTTGTCGATGGCGTCACGCAGACGACTTTCAAGACGCGCTCGTTTTTCGGTCATGGAGATCATGCCGGATTCAAAAAACTTGAACATGTTGCGTCCGGCGTCTTTGGCAAAATACATGGCCGCATCCGCATGAATCATCAGCGCATGTTTATCGTCGCCGTCCGCGGGATAACGACTGATGCCGACACTGGTGGTAATGCGTATCAGGTTATCGTCGATTTGAAAGGCTTTGCCCAAGGAGCTCACGATGCGCTGGGCGATCATGGCGCTGCTCGCCTTGTCGGTGTTTTCGGCGCTGACGATCATGAACTCATCGCCGCCCACCCGGGCAAGCATATCCGAATTGCGCACTGCCACCTTCAATCGTGCGGCCACCTGTTGGATCAGCTCATCACCGATATGATGGCCCAGGGAATCATTGATGGTCTTGAATCGATCGAGATCGACGAAGAACACGGCGAACTCTTTTTCCGGTCCACGCCCGCCCCGAGCCAACAGCGCATCGAGGCGCTCCTCGAGCAGCAAACGATTGGGCAGCCGCGTGAGCGGATCTCGGGATACCAGTGCCTTGAGTTCGTAATTGGCCTTGCGCAACGACGCTGCCAAACGGGCATTGTTTGAGGCAAGGTGCGCATCGTAAACCGACAGCATCAGCACGATGAGCATGATGCCGATGGCCACGAAGGCAATGGTGAACGCCAGCCGGTCGGGCACCGTGGCGCCGATCTGCAGGGCAGCGCCCTGCTGGGGAAGTTCCACGGCAGCTACGGCGGTATACACCATTCCTGCGATGGCTACCCCCATGACCAGCGCACTCGAACCGATTTTCCATAGTGAAATCCTGCTGCCTTTCTCCAGCTTCAGACGAAAGCTGAGCCATAGCGCCCCCATGGAACCGCTCACGGCAATGACGATGGAGAGCATGAACAGCAGCGGATCGTAGGAAGTTGCACCGCCAACGTGTAAGGCGCCGATACCGACATAATGCAGCAGGGCTATTCCCACGCCCATCACGCTTCCGCCCAGCAGCATCTTGCACGCACCAAGCATGCGTGTCTGAACGATGGCAAGGGCAAACGCCGAAGTCAGTACACCGAATGTCAACGAGACCAGCGTCGGCAATAGATCCCGAGGCAAGTCTGCAGTGACCGGCGCGGCTCGGGTACCGATGAAGTGCGTCGACCAGATGCCAAGCCCCATTACAAGAGAACCGCCTGCCCACCAAAGCTTTCGTGCAAGCCCCTGGCTTGTGCGTACCCGAGCAGCCAGATAAAACCCTGCCAATGATGCCGTGACGGCAACAAGCAAAGACAGGGCGATCAGTGTCGGGTCGTAGCCGATGTAGGCGTCGGTCATCGATCTATTCCATTGGTGGCGTACTGCAATTCCCTGAAGCAGTAATGCGTGAAATTCATCCTTTCGGACGCTCGCCAACGTTATAACGGCAGATCGAGCCTGAAACTTGAATCAAGACAGCATCGCTTACGCCCTTTTAATGCCGCGCAAAGGCTTATTGAGTAAGATCATTCACGGTTTGAGCCATGTGGATATCAGTCACAATGGCTATGCTCAGAAAGGCATGCTCGTCGCAATGGATTGATAAACGATTGATAGGGAGGCACATGGGCAAACGGGAACGCAGCAAAGAACGCATCATCGATCTTGCACCCAAGCTATATCGATTCTCTCTTCGGGTGCTGGCTGCCTTTTTCAAGAACCGGGGCATCTTGCTTGCCGGGGGCGTCGGCTATAACGTGCTGCTCTCCGCCATCCCCCTGTTTGCCGTGCTGTCCGTGCTATTGACGCATATCGTCGACTCGCAGCGCCTGATGGAAATCATTTCGATACAAGCCGGCCATCTGGCCCCTGCCCATGCAGACATACTGCTCGATGCAGTCAACGCTTTATTGGAATCACGAGATGTGGTGGGCATCGTCGGTACCCTGGTGCTGCTGTTCTTCAGCTCCTTCGCCTTTCGCATGATGGAGGATTCGATTTCCCTGATATTTCACCAGCCCAATATTCCCACTCACCGGCGTTTCTGGGTATCGGCACTGCTGCCTTATATGTTCATGATCATGCTAGGGGCGGGGCTTCTGGCGCTGACACTACTGGTCGCCATCGCCAATGCCTTCAATGAATTACTTCTCATGGTTTTTGGTTTCGAGGTGCACTCCGCCTTGTTATCCAAGGCACTGCTCAATCTGCTCAGCTTCTTCGGCATGATCGGGCTGTTCACCGCCATCTACAAGATCATGCCGGTAGTACGCATCTCGCCTACAAGGGCTCTGATAGGCGGCTTCGTCGCGGCGCTACTATGGGAAATCACCCGCTTCATTCTGGTCTACTATTTCGCCAACATTTCTTTCGTCAACGTCATTTATGGCTCCTTGGCTACCCTCATCGTTCTACTACTCAGCCTGGAGGTAGGCGCCGTTATTTTGCTGCTTGGCGCCCAGGTGATTGCCGAACTCGAGCGCAGCGCTCGCGCACGTCTTCCCTGGTATGTGGCGCCGGAAGATCATCGCAACGTTCATGACAAAAACGTGTAAATCGATAAGGCAACGCCGTTCGTTCATGAACTTGCTTCACCGCGCTTTTCCTGTACCCGCAGTTTGGTACGAATGAAGTCGCTGTGACGCACGAACAAAAGATCCGCCAGCTTGCGGATGCGATGCTCTTCATAGGCATCCAGCTCGTCGTCCGCGTAGGCGAGTTCCCACATCAGCTCGACCAGTACGACCTTGTCGTCGTAGTCGTAATGCTCATTGATCAGGCGAACGAACTCAAAATGGTCCACCGCCTGATCTGCCTCTTCCTCCGCGGACCGTATCAATTCATTCACCGCCGCATCGTCCATGGCGAAACGGCGCTGCAACTTGAGTTTTAAAAGCTCAAGCTCCCGGGGATCACGCTGATAGTCTGCCCGCACGATTTCGCAAAAGAGAACTGCCGTGGCCAGTTCCAGAGTCAAGCGGCGGTCCTGCTCTTGAGCGGGCATAACGAGTGCGCGATTGAAAAACTGCTGGAAGGTAGTGAGCATAAAAAAAGCCTTGGCTCAGTGGATACGTTCACCTGTTAGACCCTGTTGGCGCGGAAGGTTCGCCGCAAAATGTCTCTGGAAAGTATCACTCTTTAAAACGAGCATGCCGTCGTCGGAGAACCGGCGACGGCATGAAGTATATGAAACACTTTGCTTCGTTGGTGATTATTCAGCGCAGTCCCAGGAAACTCAGGATGAACAATACAATGACGATCAAGCCAACGATGTAAATGATGTTCCTCATAGCGTGTTCCTTATGCTGAAAGCGTGTTTTGTAGAACGTTCTGTCCAAGCAATCTATACCAGCTATTGCTTGGCAATGCCTAATATATCTTTAAACGGAGCGTCAGAATGTCGACAGACCCGTAGATTCCATCAAACGGTACAGCCAATAACGCGGCGATGACGTATCCGCATGAATGGAATAAGGCAGGCTATGCAGTTTTCTCTGACTGTTGCGCCAGTAACGCTTGAAGTAATTCGTCGCATCCACGATGGCCGCGGTCTGAGTGTTGCCCTTCAAGCGCACGCTAGTTTCCAGATTGAGATTGTCGAGGTTGCGTCGGGTGAAATTGGCCGACCCGAGAATCAGCGCTGCGTCACCGCTCAAGGAGCGCTTGAGCAGCATCTTGGTATGACACTGCTCTCCCAGGGTGGCACACCAGCGCACCGGCACGCCGGCCTTATCAAGATCCGCTGCCGCCTGGCGATTGGGAATACCGTTCTTCTCAATACCGAAGGCATCCTTGTTGGGATCGAGAAGCACGCGGATACGCACTCCCCGCTCATGGGCGGCAATGACCGATGCCAACAGGTCTCGATGAGAGAAATAAAACACGGCAATATCGATGCGATCACCGGGTTCGGCGCTGTCGATGGAAATTCGCAGCGCATTGCGGATTCTAGATTCGGTCAATATCTGCATACGCAAGCCATCGCCTTCCACGGTCGTCTCGAGAGCCGGCGTATCAAAATCAATGCTGCCACCGGACATCTCCACTACCGCCCGCTCGCTTTCCAGCAAATCGATCGCCGCCTCCCCGGTGAAGCGCAGCGCCACGTTGTCATGGGCGCTACTGGCATCATGAGGATTGGCCGAGGTCACGAGCCCCACCCAGCTGTCTCCGGAATCCACGACCAGGGTCTTGCGATGGTTGGCATTGAAATTGAGCAGCTGTAGATAACTGCGCAGAGTCACCTCACCTTTGCCCAAGGGGTTCGGCAACCAACCGCCCTTGGCGCTGTTACCGAGCCAACTACAGCACCAGTACCATAGACCGGACCAAAGCGGGTTGGAGGCTCTAAGCTCGGTCAGGTCCGTCATCGCGATCTTGATTCCGGCGGCGCGGAGGGCCTTGAGATGATCCGGTTCGAGCCCGCCATACAGGGTATTCAACGGGTCGGTTATCAGCACCACTTCAAGTCCCGGCATCTGATCCTTGCGCTGGGTCAATGCTCGGGTGAGTTCGGCGGATAACGGGCGGAAATCACCGCTGGCGGCGCCGCTGAAGTCGTTGAACAAGAACATGTCCAGCACGATGAGTCGATTGGCCTGGCCGATCAAGCGCAGGATTTCGTCAAAGATTACCTGCTCGGACTGACGCTCGCCCCACTTGTCCAGATAGGTGACATCACCCAGAAAGGTGGCCTCCCCCACGGGACGCAAGGGCGTGGCCGTATTGATTCCTGGAGGCAGCGGCTTGAACGTTTGGTAAAGCGCCATGCCGAGATAGGCAAGTAGCGCCAACAACAGCAATCGAGAACACTTTTTGCCAACACTGTTGCCAATTGCCACCACTCTGCTCCTGCTGCTTAAGCCGTAACCGCCCTTTCGGCATAGTACAGGATTAGCAAACTAGTAACAGCAGAACGAAACCTCTACTTCACGCAATGCTTGGGTTTACGAATGGAGTACGTGCTTCCTTTATACCTGACGCTTGTCGCGTGTCCTCAAGATCGAGATGGCATTAGCCGATAACAGACCCACTCATTCTCGAAGTCATCTCAGGAGCGCGTTATTCATGTCATCCCCCCAATCTGGTCGCAAATCTCTACTGAGCTTGCAAAATAAGGTGCTCTTGCTTGTCTTGCTTCCGCTACTGATCGTTTCCATTACGCTGGTCTCGCTTTCTTCCTATAATCGTCTCAAAGGGACTGAAGCCACCTTGGCCAAACAGCGGGAGACACTGGTCGAAGCACGCAAGAAAGAAATGCGTAGCGTCATCGAAGCGGCCGAATCTGCCATTGCTCCTATTCTTACAAGTGCAGGTCCCGACGATGTGCAAGCCAAGGAACTTGCCAAGAGCATCCTGCGCAGTACGCGTTTCGACAACGGCAACCACCTCTTCGTCTACGATTATCAAGGCACCAATCTGGTGCACCCCACCATACCGTCTCTTGAAAACACTAATCTGTTCGACAAGCAGGACAAGAAAGGCAATTACCTGATAAGGGACATGATCAAGATCGCCGAGAATGGTGACGGTTATTACCAGTACTATTGGCCCCACCCCGGAAGTAATGAAACCGCCGTCAAGTATTCCTATGTCAGTGGTATCGAAAAGTGGGGCTGGATGTTGGGCGCTGGCGTTTTCGTTGCGGACATCGATGCGGCCATGGCCCAGACCGAAACATTCATCATGGGCAAATTGCGTCGTTCGATGCTTGCGTCAGCAACAATCGCCTTTGTGATACTTCTTGGGGCCGCTGGGATTGCCTACTGGCTGACCCGTAGTACCTTGAAGCCCATGCATCGCGCAGCGGCGGCCATGCAGGACATCGCAGAAGGCAAAGGCGATCTTACCCGTCGCTTGAATGTGGAGCGTCAGGACGAGATCGGCAACCTGGCGACCCAGTTCAACGCCTTCGTCGAGCGTATGCAAAATACATTGAAAGAAGTGCGCAGCAGTACCCGCAGTGTCAATAAAGCCGCCGGCGATATTGCCCAGGGCAGTGAGGAATTGGCCACACGTACCGAACAGGCCGCGGCCAATCTGCAGGAGACTTCTGCTTCCATGGAGGAGATTACCTCCACCGTGGGCCACAGCGCAGATTCCGCTCAGCAGGCCAACAAACTGGTGCAGTCCACCGCCGATGTGGCCCGCCAGGGTGAGGCGGTCATGAGTCAGGTCGAACGCACCATGGAGGACATCAACACCTCTTCTACTCAGATCGGCGAGATCATTACCATGATCGATGCCATCGCCTTCCAGACCAACATCCTGGCGCTCAACGCCTCTGTGGAAGCGGCCCGGGCCGGGGAACACGGCCGCGGCTTTGCAGTGGTGGCTCAGGAAGTGCGCACCCTGGCCAGCCGTTCAAGCGACGCCTCCGGGCAGATTCGTACTCTGATCGACACCTCGGCTTCTCATACCAAGTCTGGCGCGGAGCTCGTGCGCAATGCGGGCCAGACCATGCAGGAGATCGTTGCAAGCGTCGCCCGGGTTACGGACGTGATCGGCGAGATCAGCGCCGCCACCAAGGAGCAGAGCAGCGGCATCGGCCAGGTCAACACCGCCGTGATGGAAATGGACAGCATGACCCAGCAGAACGCCGCCATGGT
>NZ_JIBT01000055.1 GCF_001039575.1 Halomonas sp. PR-M31 | reverse complement strand
CTTCTTCTTTATTTCACCCTAGGGGTGCGCTCTAACTAACTGAGCGAGAAGATTGGTGGGTCTGGGCAGACTCGAACTGCCGACCTCACCCTTATCAGGGGTGCGCTCTAACCAACTGAGCTACAGACCCGCACCGTTTTCGCCTATGCCTATAGCGTGTCGGCTTGCCGACCTCACCCTTCTCTTTACAAGGGCAGGGGGTGCACGCTAACCCACTGAGCTACAGACCCGGCTTTCCCACCGTCAGGATCCGCTCCCAAACAGTCATTGCTCTGTTTGATCAGGTAATTAATGTGAGCACTTGCAAGGATAGAACACGCATCGGTTAAGGAGGTGATCCAGCCGCAGGTTCCCCTACGGCTACCTTGTTACGACTTCACCCCAGTCATGAACCACACCGTGGTGATCGCCCTCCGAAGTTAGGCTAACCACTTCTGGTGCAGTCCACTCCCATGGTGTGACGGGCGGTGTGTACAAGGCCCGGGAACGTATTCACCGTGACATTCTGATTCACGATTACTAGCGATTCCGACTTCACGGAGTCGAGTTGCAGACTCCGATCCGGACTGAGGCCGGCTTTCTGGGATTCGCTTGAGCTCGCGCTTTCGCTGCCCTTTGTACCGGCCATTGTAGCACGTGTGTAGCCCTACCCGTAAGGGCCATGATGACTTGACGTCGTCCCCACCTTCCTCCGGTTTGTCACCGGCAGTCTCCTTAGAGTTCCCGACCGAATCGCTGGCAAATAAGGATAGGGGTTGCGCTCGTTACGGGACTTAACCCAACATTTCACAACACGAGCTGACGACAGCCATGCAGCACCTGTCTCTGCGTTCCCGAAGGCACCCCGAGATCTCTCTCGGGTTCGCAGGATGTCAAGGGTAGGTAAGGTTCTTCGCGTTGCATCGAATTAAACCACATGCTCCACCGCTTGTGCGGGCCCCCGTCAATTCATTTGAGTTTTAACCTTGCGGCCGTACTCCCCAGGCGGTCGACTTATCGCGTTAACTGCGCCACTAAGAACTCAAGGCTCCCAACGGCTAGTCGACATCGTTTACGGCGTGGACTACCAGGGTATCTAATCCTGTTTGCTACCCACGCTTTCGCACCTCAGTGTCAGTGTCAGGCCAGAAGGCCGCCTTCGCCACCGGTATTCCTCCCGATCTCTACGCATTTCACCGCTACACCGGGAATTCTACCTTCCTCTCCTGCACTCTAGTCGCCCCGTTCCGGATGCCATTCCCAGGTTGAGCCCAGGGCTTTCACACCCGGCGTGAACGACCACCTACGCGCGCTTTACGCCCAGTAATTCCGATTAACGCTTGCACCCTCCGTATTACCGCGGCTGCTGGCACGGAGTTAGCCGGTGCTTCTTCTGTGGGTGATGTCCTTCTTTAGGGTTATTAACCCCAAAGCCTTCTTCCCCACTGAAAGTGCTTTACAACCCGAAAGCCTTCTTCACACACGCGGCATGGCTGGATCAGGCTTGCGCCCATTGTCCAATATTCCCCACTGCTGCCTCCCGTAGGAGTTCGGGCCGTGTCTCAGTCCCGATGTGGCTGATCATCCTCTCAGACCAGCTACGGATCGTCGCCTTGGTGAGCCGTTACCTCACCAACCAGCTAATCCGACATAGGCTCATCCAATAGTGCGAGGTCCGAAGAGCCCC
>NZ_JIBT01000054.1 GCF_001039575.1 Halomonas sp. PR-M31 | reverse complement strand
GGGGCGCCTTACTTCGTCGCGGTATTGGCCTATGCCATCGGCAACCAGACGATTTCCCAACGGCTGTTCGCGGTCAATGAAGACCACATCAAGCCCACGTTCATCACTGCTACCATCGGTTATGGTGCCATCGTCATCGGTCTTGGAATGATCGGGCTGATGGCCCTGACCGTCGGCGTCGAGCCGATGAACGGTGACATGAACAACCTGATTCCACAGATGGTTTCCACCTATCTGCCGCCGGTATTCATCGCGCTGTTCTTCATTCTGGTGATTGGCTCGCTCTCGTCCACGGCAGATTCCGACCTATCGGCGCTGTCTGCCATCGTGATGGCGGACGTCTACGGCAAGAATCTGGCCAAGGGCAAGCCGGATCCTGGAAAAATGCTCTTCATTGGCCGTCTGACCATGATCGTTGCCACCATGATCGGCATCGTGTTTGCCAGCTTCTCGTTGGATATCCTGGTGATGCTGGTATTCGTTGGTGCGCTATGGGGCGCTATCGTGTTCCCGGTGATCGCCAGCTGTTTTTGGAATCGTGTCACCAACGCTGCCTTTACCTGGTCGGTCATCGTGGCCTTGATCGTGTTCTGTATCGCGCGCTTTGAAGTGCTGGCCATGACAGGGCCAGTGGCGCTGATCTTTGAATTGCTGGCTTCCATCGGCGCTGGAGTGGTGATTGGTTTGATGAGCTTTGGCTTCTGCGGGCGGCGCATAGGTGCTGTTGCCGGTATCGCTGCGGCTCTAGCCATGGTCTATTTCGCCAGTGGATTCCTGCGGGACTACACCGTGCTGCTGTCGTCCTTGACCGCTTACGGCACCAGCACCCTCGTATGCGTAGTGATGAGCTTGATGGCCCGCGAGCGCTTCAATTTCGACGATATAAAGCGTCGAGTGGGTAATTACGATGACAGCGAGGACGTTGCCACGGCGACAAGTAAGCCCGAATCTGCCTTCGTCCCTCATAAACAATCATGATAGGACCAGGCCTCGGCGTCATCGCCGGGGCCGGCCAATGGAGGAAAGAAAATGCAAACGTTGATTTACGGCACCTATATTCTGATCTGGCCTGCCATTACCCTGGCGGTGTTGCTGCTGATCTGTTCAGCGGTTCGCAAGGATATCCGTGCGGCCAAGCGGGAAAAGCGCGATTTGGTCTAAGCCAGGTTTTTTCAAAATTGTCATCAATGGTATGAGCGGTAAAGCCTGCAGTGACAGGAAAAACCAAGTGTCCTGGGGTAGACTTCTTCCCGAGTGATTCCACTTTGATGGTGAAGGATCCGAATCAAGGAGAGCTATCCCATGCCGAGTCCATTTCATCTGGCCGTACAAGTGCGTGATATCCATGAGGCTCGAGGCTTCTATGGCGATCTGTTGGGATGCACGGAAGGGCGCTCCAGCGATACCTGGGTTGATTTCAATCTTTATGGGCATCAACTGGTGTGCCATCTGAATCCTGAGTTGGAGAGCCTTCAGGGTAATCTTCATCGTAACGCCGTTGATGGCCATGGCGTACCCGTACCGCACTTTGGTGTCGTATTGGACATGCAGGAATGGGAAAACTTGGTCGATCGTTTGACTCAGGCGGGAATACGCTTCGAGATAGAGCCCTATATTCGTTTTCATGGTGAGCCCGGGGAGCAGGGCACCATGTTCTTTTTCGACCCGTCAGGTAATGCTTTGGAGTTCAAGGCGTTTCATGATATCGAAGGTCAGCTGTTCGCTAGGTGAGGAAACATCATGGATGAGTTCATGCAGGCGGCTATTGATGAGGCGCGCCATGGTCTGGAAGAAGGGGGCGTGCCCATCGGGTCGGTATTAGTGTATCAGGGCCGTATCATCGGCCGCGGTCACAATCAGCGCCACCAGCGTGATAGCGTGGTGCTGCATGCTGAAATGGATGCCTTGGAGAATGCGGGACGTCAACCGGCGTCCGTCTACAAGGAATGCGTGCTTTATACCACCTTATCCCCTTGTCCGATGTGCAGTGGGGCGATCCTGCTCTATGGCATTCCGCATTTGGTAATAGGCGAGAACCGTAGCTTCATGGGAGCGGAAACCACCTTCGCAAGGGTGGGGTCAAGCTCGAAATCGTTGACAGCGACGAATGCCGCAAATTGATGGAAACATTCATCGAGCGTCATCCTGATCTGTGGAACGAAGATATCGGAGTATAAGTAAATGCAGATAACCGCTCTTCCTTGCGCGAGGAAGTTGGGTTTGCTGCAATGACGCTGCATCGAATGAAGGGTTCATTCATTTTCAAGGAGAGGATCGATGGCCAAAGCGCCCTGGACGTTGCCTGCAGCAGCGCTGATGCTGACAATGGGCTTGGCGGCTTGTGACGGTGACGACGAGCCGTCCCAGCAGTTAAGTCAAAATGATGGCGACAGCGCCAGCGAATCGACGCAACGGACTTCGCAACAAACAGCACCTTCGTTGGATGCCTCATCGGACAGTCAGGTACAGCCCGAGTCAGCTGCTTCAACAGATGCAGCAGCTTCTTCACAAGCGCCGAACACGGCCAGCGACAGACAGGCAAGAGAGCGCGATTCTTTGAAAGAGGCAGAAAAGAGTGTCAGCGAGACGGCGCAAGAAACTGAGCGGCGTGGTTCGAATGATGCGGCAGCCATACCAGAAAGGGCAGAGGCATCAAACGAAGCCGGCAGTCTCGGGGAGGACTCTCCAGTCAATAATAGTGCCGGAGAGGTGGCTGCGGACAGCTCTTGGGACAATACGGAAGATGACGTCGACGAAGCGATAAAGGAGACCGAGCGGCGGTTCAAGGAAGCGGAAAAAGAGCTGGAAGAGCAGTTCAAGGAAGCCAAGGAGGAAGACGTCAAGCAAACTCAGGACGTTGATGCGCCGACCGAGGATGAGCAGCCGTAAAAGCAGGAATCGCTTTCATTAAAAAAGCCCACTTTAAAGTGGGCTTTTTTTTGCAACCCGCTTAGGGCAAGCGGGTTGGCATATCAAGACGCGAAATTATTCGGGCTTGATGTTAGCAGCCTGAAGGCCTTTTTTGCCCTGAGTGACGTCGAAGGAGACCTTCTGTCCGTCCTGCAGAGACTTGAAGCCGTCAGCTTGAATTTCAGAGAAGTGAGCGAAGAGGTCATCACCGCCGTCGTCCGGAGAAATGAAACCAAAGCCTTTAGTATCGTTGAACCACTTGACAGTGCCAGTTGCCATTGTCGATTTCCTTACTTCTTACTAGATGATATTAACGAGGTTTCGAGAAGCCGTAAGCTGCTTTCCACCATCAGTGCGAGGCTCATATGCTAGAGAAAACGCGCACGAGGATTATCGAGGGGAATCGATTACAACCGACGTCATTCTGCTTACAAACCAACGGATGAGAGAGTGAGCCATTCGTTCAAAAGGGTCAAGAACTATTTGCTATCATGCTAGGTAGTATGACACATTCCACTATGGTGCGTGCAACAAAAAAGGCTTGCCGCAACAAGCCCTTTAGCATCGAAGATGCGTGAAACGTTAATTTACGACTTTGATATTGGCGGCTTGAAGGCCTTTTTTGCCCTGGGTGACATCGAAAGAGACCTTTTGTCCATCCTGCAGGGTCTTGAAGCCATCAGCCTGGATTTCGGAGAAGTGGGCAAACAAGTCATCGCCGCCATCGTCTGGGGAGATGAAGCCGTAGCCCTTGGTATCGTTGAACCACTTGACAGTGCCAGTTGCCATTTGCAGATTTCCTCGACTAACCAATGATGATGCTGGATATAAATAGGATCGATGCCTTCTTTACACCCGTCATGCCCGTGTTGCACGGATCACCGACTGTATGTTCATTGTCCTTTGTTGCAAACCGATCGGTTGGACAGTGTCTAGCCGGTTGACCGACGCTGCGAACTCGTATCAGAAGGGAGCTACCGAACTGCTATACCGGTTCTTTTCAGGTTACGATGCTCGCTAAAGCAACATAGTTGGAAAAATCATGCACGTCCAGAACGTCGATTATGCATCTCCAGACGCTGCCAAACACTTCGCGCAGTCGCTGCGCGAGACAGGATTTGGGGTTTTGCGCAACCATCCATTACCCAATACGTTGATCGAGTCGATCTATCGTCACTGGCAGGCGTTTTTCGCTGACGCCGACAAGCATGTCTGGCGCTTCGATCCGCTCCGTCAGGACGGCTATTTTCCGCCGGACGTATCGGAAACTGCCAAGGGGCATGGCGTTAAGGATCTCAAGGAGTATTACCACGTCTATCCCTGGGGACGCATACCGGACTCGCTACGTGGTGAAATCATGGACTACTATCGGCGTGCAGAGTCTCTTGCCAGGACGCTGCTCGGTTGGATCGAGGCGCAAACACCTTCCGAGGTGGCACGCCATTATCGCGAACCGCTCTCTGCCATGGTCGAGGATAGTGAGCAAACCTTGCTGCGGGTGTTGCATTATCCCCCTTTGGCTGGCAACGAGCAGCCAGACGCGGTAAGAGCCGCCGCCCATGAAGATATCAACCTGCTGACGGTATTGCCTGCGGCCAATGAGCCAGGGCTTGAGGTGCGTGGTCGTGATGATAAATGGCATCAAGTGCCTTGCGATCCAGGACAACTGGTGATCAACGTCGGCGATATGTTGCAGGAGGCGTCCCAGGGTTATTTCCCTTCCACTACCCACCGGGTGGTCAATCCGGAAGGAGAGGCTTGCTCTCATTCACGCTTGTCGCTGCCACTGTTCTTGCACCCGCGCCCGGATGTCGAACTTTCCCAGCGTCATACGGCGGATAGCTACCTCAAGGAAAGGCTCAAAGAGCTTGGCGTACTATAGGCATCCAGCAGTGTCGTTTTGATCGTATGTCGTTCTTCAGCAACTCATTACAGGAGCAAACGTGACTCAATTGTCTGCCAGCAACACTCACAACATGGGTGTCGGTTATCTACTGTGGATATTAGGTTTCACCGGTGCCCACCGCTTTTACTATGGTAAACCGATCACCGGTACGATCTGGTTTTTTACGCTGGGTCTTTTAGGCATTGGCTGGTTGATCGATCTATTCCTGATTCCAAGTATGGACAGACAGGCGGATCTACGTTTTAGAGCAGGACCCACCAACTATACGCTCGCCTGGGTGCTGTTGACTTTCCTTGGCATTTTCGGTGTTCACCGAATGTACATGGGCAAATGGATTACTGGCATTCTCTATCTATTGACCGGCGGATTGTTCCTGATTGGTGTGCTGTATGATTTCTGGACGCTGAACGATCAGATCTCCTTGAAGCATGCGCGCCGTGGAATTTTCAGTAACTGAGCATGTCGCTCATATTGCATTTCGATCCTGCAAACTGAAACCGCCAGGGAGGGCGCATGGCGCAACGCATCACCTTGACGCAACTGCTTGAGCAACTCGACGACTCCGATAGCGGTGAGACCATTCAGCTGCAGGATATTGTCGATAATTTTGAAACTCGTGGCTTCGGGCCGTTGCTGGTGTTGCCGGCGTTGATCGTACTGCTGCCGACTGGTGCCATTCCCGGCATACCGACCTGTGTGGGCTGTTCATCGCCATGGTGGCGGCACAAATGATCATGGGTAAGTCATCGCCCTGGCTACCCCGGCGCCTGGCTCAACGTGGATTCAGTCACGACAAGTTCAGTCGCGCTGTGACGCGCTTGAAACCCTGGACCCAGCGTATCGACAAGCTGCTAAAGCCGCGCCTGCAGGGGTTGGTCAATCCGTTTTCGCAACGTTTGATTGCTGTCCTTGCGGTGGTCTTGGCGTTATCCATGCTTCCTTTGGAGCTTCTTCCCTTTGCTGCCGCCTTGCCGGCACTGGCCATTACCTTGATGGGGCTCGGACTGGTTGCCAAAGACGGCCTGTTGATGGTGATTGGATTCATTGTCGTAGTTGCCGGCGGTCTGTTTTTGTTGCAGTCGCTAGTCCTATGACACGGTCATCTATACCAATGTCTTTTCAATAGCTATCTCCATGCTGATCGATGCCCAATTCTGGACGTTCGTATTTGCCATCACATTGCTGAGCATGACGCCGGGTATCGATACCCTGCTGGTGATTCGTAATACGTTGCGCGGCGGCTCCTGGGACGGGGTATTGACGAGCCTGGCCATCTGCTGTGGCTTGTTCGTACATGCCAGCGTCTCAGCCCTGGGTATATCGCTGATCCTGCTGCAATCCACCTGGGCCTTCGGCGCGCTCAAGCTGCTGGGGGCTGCATATCTCGTATGGTTGGGCGCACAGAGTCTGATCCGCGCCCGACGCGGCGCACCCTTGCCTGTCGCCGGAATCAGCTCGCCATCGCGGCGGGTCTCCCCCTGGATGCCTTTGCGAGAAGGGTTTCTCTCGAACGTGCTCAATCCCAAGACCGTCGTGTTTTACATGGCCTTTCTGCCTCAGTTCATTGCCCCCACTGATCCGGCGCTGCTCAAGTCGCTGTGGCTGGCAGGCGTACATTTCGTCATAGCCAATATCTGGCAGATCGGCATCGTGCTGATGGTGGGGCGGGCGGGTCATTGGCTGGCGAAAGGATGGGTGTCACGCGGTATCGAGAGTGTCACCGGAATGGTATTGATCCTATTCGGCATCAAGCTGGCTTTGCAGCAGCAGCCTTGAACACAGGGTCATAAAAAAGCGCCTCGATTGAGGCGCTCAGTGTCGTGATCCATCGTTCTAGTTACGCGCCATCAGCGACGCATCATACTCACCCTGACGTTCGGCTTTCGTCAGCATGGCAATGCCTTGGGTATTGCCATCCTTTGCCAGGCTGGCAAAGATGACCTGATAGGCCAGCACCGCCTGAACGTAGTCACGGGTTTCACGGAAGGGGATGCTTTCGACGAATAGATCGAACTCGTCCGGGGATTCCCGTAGCCAGCGATCGACTCGGCCAGGGCCGGCATTGTAGGCAGCGGTGGCCGCCAGGCGGTTGCCACGATAGCGCTTGAGCATGTCGCGAATGTAGGTGCTACCCAGACGAATGTTGACCTCCGGGTCGAACAACCCTTCCAAACTGGGGTTGGCGCTACCGATCTGACGGCTGACCAGCGCCGCAGTACCCGGCATCAGCTGCATCAAGCCACGGGCGCCTACCGGGGAGATCGCCTCATTGTTGAAGGCGCTTTCGCGTCGAGCGATACCCATCAACAGAAAGGGATCGACGCCGGTCGTTTCGCCCCAGCGTAGAAAACTATCCTGATACGCCTTGGGAAAACGCCAATCCAGCGCGTCCCACTGTTTGGCGGTAATCGTGGTCTGCACCAAGGTGGCATAGCGGCCTTGACTCAGCGCGTAATCCGCCAGTGCCTTGGCTTCCTCTTCACTGGCCCGGGCCACGGCGCCATACCATTCGCTGCGGGCAAGCCCCGGTTCATCGATGCGCTGCAAGGCTTCGGCGCGTCTTACCGCAGGCCAGTTGGCAACCTGACGACGAAAGCTCTCATTGAAGGTCGCGCGCGCCAAATTGAGGTTATAAGGCTGATTCAGACGATCCGCCGCGGCAAAGCCGAAGAAATCTCGCTGAGAGGCGGCAATGGCGTAGGCCTCTCTGGACGCCTGATCGTTGCCTTGCTTGGCCAGGGCACGACCCAGCCAGTATTGCCACCGGGCGCTTTCCCGCGACTCCTGAGGCATGGCACGAACCCAATGAATGACCTCGTTCCAGTTGCGTTGTGCCAAGGCACGACGCACGCGTAGCTCAAGCAGGTCACCATCGGCAAGTCGGGGCAGCACGTCGTCTACCCAGCCTTTGTTATTACCGACCTCCCGGACCATGGAGTAGAACGCCAGGTCATGCTCGATCTGATGGCGCTGGGATAGGTCAAGTGACACGTGAGGACCGACCTTGCGCCAGGCCTCGAGGGCGGCTTCCGTATCGGCCCGGGTAAAGTTGTGCATGGCCGCCATGAAGAGAGGAGCGCTACCCGCGCCTTCGGGCCCAAGAGAGACGGGGATCTGAGTGATGGCGGCATAGTTCTTTTGCAGACGCTCGAAGGCCGCCTGAGCATTGTTCCAGGTGCTGGGAAGCGAGCGGGACAAGTAGCGGGCCAGACTATCTTCGCCATTCTCCCAGGCCAGCATTTGACGCTGCCAGATGGCGCGCCCATCGATGACGCCCCGAGTGCGAAGCGTGGCGAACAGATCGTCGCAGGCATCCGGCTGAGAATCTCCGGTCAGCCATAGATCAAGCCCGCCTTGGGCTGCAGTTGCGGGTTCGCGGTCGAGTAACGCGGTGTAGTAATAGCACTGGCGGATAGTGCCGCGAGGCTTGCCGTCGCTGACTGCGAGCAGCGATGCGAAACGACCGGCGTGGCCGTAGCTGACCTCCGCTACGCCTCGCATCCAGCCGCTCAAAGGAGAATCGGCGTAGCGTTCGATGAAATCGTTGACGACTCCAGTGTCAAGATGAGGTAAACGGTTTCGCAGCTGATGGTATTCGACATAGCCTGCCAACACGTGATCCTTGATGGCGTCTTGATCGATCCTGTCCCACTGCTTGCTGCGTGCGGCTTCCAGGGCCTTACGCATTTGCTGATCGACGTTATCGCTAGCCATGATCGGCAGGCTCATCATTGCGGCAATCGTCAAGGCTATGCCGCGCCTGAGATAGTTAAATTTCATGACTGGTGTTTCCTTGTGCTTGCCCCAATTATGTAAAACAGTCTGCAAAACGTGAATGCTAACAGGTTTCATGAAGTCTCTAAGCTACTACTCATGATGAGTTTACGCGCCCCGAACGGAGAAACGTAATGTCATTGCTCAAACGCTTGAATCCTTTTTCGCGCTTGACGGCCAGAGCCAGCGCGCTATCGCGAATGGGCCGTGCGCTGAAGCTGTTTGCCCCTATGTGCGCCGACGTGATCAAGGGTCGTTATCGGCCCGTTCCCTGGTCGGCGTTCATCTGGATGGCGCTGGCCCTTGTCTATCTCATATCGCCTTTGGATCTAATTCCTGAAGTCTTCCTGTTAATCGGGATGGTAGATGATGTAGTGATCGTCGGCTGGCTGTTGACCAAGGTCGATAAGTCTCTTGACGGCTATCGGCACTGGAAAGCGATCGATGTCGAACCGCCGATGCAAAATCCAGGCTGATTCAGGAAGTATTGTCCTAGGGTGCTTGAAAAGTAGTCCCAGGGCCCCATATTCGTGTCGATACAATTTTCCATGACACCATGAGGGGCTTTTGCCACATGACTACCGCCACCCATGAAGAAACGCTTGGTTTCCAGACTGAGGTCAAGCAGTTACTGCATTTGATGATTCACTCCCTGTACTCCAACCGGGAGATATTTCTTCGTGAGTTGATTTCCAACGCTGCGGATGCCTGCGACAAGCTGCGCTACGAGGCATTGGACAACGATGCGCTGTATGGCGATGACAGCGATCTGCGCATCGAGATCGAGCACGACGACAAGGCCGGCACCGTTACCGTACGGGACAACGGCATTGGCATGAGTCGTGACGAGGTGATCAAGAATCTCGGCACCATCGCCAAGAGCGGTACCGCCGAGTTCCTGCAGCAGCTCTCTGGCGAGCAACAAAAAGATGCCAAGCTGATCGGTCAGTTCGGGGTGGGATTTTATTCTGGTTTCATCGTCGCTGACGAAGTGACGGTGCGCACCCGCCGCGCTGACGCAGACGAAGGCGTGGAGTGGCGCTCCCAGGGGGAGGGCGAGTTCACCATCGCGGATATCGAAAAGCCTCAGCGGGGCACGGAAATCGTGCTGCAGTTGAAAAAGGATGCCAAGGAATTCGCCGACGACTTCCGCCTCAAGAACTTGGTGCGCAAGTACTCCGATCACATCGAAGTGCCGGTGCGCATGCCCAAGGTCGAAAAGGCCCAGGACGAAGACGGTAAGGAGATCGAGGGCAGCGAAACCGTCACTTGGGAAACCGTCAACGAAGCCCAGGCATTGTGGGTGCGGCCCAAGTCGGAGATCAGCGACGACGAGTACAAGGCGTTCTACAAACACGTCGCCCATGACTTCAGCGATCCGTTGACCTGGAGTCACAACAAGGTCGAAGGCAAGCTCGAATACACCAGTCTGCTCTACGTGCCCGGGCGCGCGCCCTTCGATCTTTACGAGCGAGATGGCGCCCGAGGCGTGCGTCTTTACGTGCAGCGGGTCTTCATTCTCGAGGACGCGGAGCAGTTCCTACCGCTCTATCTGCGCTTCGTCAAAGGCGTGGTGGATTCCAGGGATCTGTCCTTGAACGTGTCCCGGGAACTGCTGCAGCAGGACCCTCAGGTCGACAAGATGAAGTCGGCGTTGACCAAGCGCGCCTTGGACATGCTCAAGAAACTGGCCAAGGACAAGGAGAAGTATCAGACCTTCTGGAGTAATTTCGGCAGCGTTCTGAAGGAAGGTCCGGCGGAAGATCACGCCAACCGGGACAAGATCAGCGAACTGCTGCGCTTTTCGACCACCCACACCGACAGCACTACCCAGGATCAGTCCCTGGCGGACTACGTGGGCCGCATGAAAGAAGGTCAGCAGAAGATCTACTACATCATTGCCGATGGCTTCAACGCCGCCAAGCACAGCCCGCATCTGGAGATTTTCCGTAAAAAAGGCATCGAGGTGCTGCTGCTGTCCGAACGTATCGACGAATGGCTGATGAGCCATCTCACCGAGTACGACGGCAAGGCATTCGCCGATGTGGCTAAGGGCAATCTGGATCTGGGCGAGATTGAAGGCGAAGAAGAGAAGCAGGCTCAGGAAGAGACTGCCAAAGCCAAGGAAGACCTGGTAAAGCGGGTCAAGGAAGCGCTAGGCGACGACGTTCAGGAAGTGCGGGTGACCCATCGCCTGACGGACTCACCGGCCTGCGTGGTGCTCTCCGAACATGAGATGGGCTTTCAGATGCGCCGCATCATGGAGGCGGCCGGTCAGCCGGTGCCGGAGGTCAAGCCGATTCTTGAGCTCAACCCCGAGCATGCCTTGGTTGAGCGACTGGAACGCGCTGAAGAGGCCAACTTCGGCGATTTAGCACGTATTCTTCTGGATCAGGCAGTCATCGCCGAGGGCGGCCATCTCGATGATCCGGCGGCCTACGTCAAGCGTCTCAACGCGCTGCTGACGGCTTGAGGCGCATCTGACATTATCGACAGCATCTCCCAAACGACCGGCCTTCTGGCCGGTCGTTTGCTTTTGCAGCCATGCCCCCCGTATGGCTTACACTCAAGACAGCGATCTTCGCAAGGAGTGTATCGAATGAATTTGAATTCCCTGCAGTTCGATAACGCCTGGACACGCCTGCCGGAAGCGTTTCATTCCCCTGTAACGCCCACGTCCTGGCGCAACACCCGGGTACTGGATGTTAGCCCTCTAGGCGCCGCTCAACTTGATCTCGAGTCTGAATCCATCGATGGCGAGCGTCTTGAGGCCCTAATGGCCGGGCGCGAACTGCTGTCCGGCATGACGCCCATCGCCCAGAAATACACCGGCCATCAGTTTGGCAGCTACAACCCGGCGCTCGGCGATGGGCGTGGCCTGCTGCTGGGCGAGGCGATGACTTCCCTGGGGCCGATGGATCTGCATCTAAAAGGCGCAGGGCAAACGCCTTATTCTCGCTTCGGCGATGGCCGGGCGGTGCTGCGCTCATCGATTCGTGAATATCTGGCCGGGGAAGCTATGAGCGGACTGGGCATTCCCACCACCACGGCACTGGCGGTAGCGGTCAACGATGAGCGTGTGGCACGGGAGCGGATCGAGCCCGGCGCGACCTTGTTGCGCTTGGCGCCGAGCCATGCGCGCTTCGGACATGTCGAGTGGCTTTATCAACGGCGCAAGGCTGAGGACATGCAAACGTTGCTCTGGCATCTGATTCATCGTCATCGGCCGGAATTTGCCGAGGCCGAAGCGCCCTTCGAGGCCTTCTTCGCCGATGTGGTGGAGCGCACCGCGAAATTGATTGCCGCCTGGCAGGCCTACGGATTCGTGCATGGCGTGATGAACACGGACAACATGTCGTTGCTGGGTCTGACTCTGGACTACGGACCTTACGCCTTCATGGAGCGCTATAAGCCCGACTGGACGCCCAATCACACCGATGCGGGCGGACGCTATGCGTTTGAGCAACAGCCCGGGGTCGGCCTGTGGAATCTGAGCGTGTTGGCGCAATCGCTGACGCCCCTGATTGACGTCGAGCGCTTGCGGGAAGTGCTCAATGAATACGAGCCTGCCTTGCAACGCACCTACGCCCAGCTTATGCGAGCGAGGCTCGGGTTGACCGCCAAGACGGACAATGACGATACGTCATCGGGTGACGCTGCGCTGGTTTCGAGCTGGCTCAAGCTGCTCGAGCAGCATCAAGTAGATTTTCACAACGCCTTTCGCGCGCTGGGCACGTATCGCGGCGATGAGGACTCACGCCGGCAGCTGGCGAACGCACTGGAAATCGCACCGGATGACAAGGCGATGACTGCTTGGCTCGAGGACTACGATCAACGCCTGTTGCGGGAATCTCGCAGCGCGGATGAGCGTCGACTAGCCATGGATGCGGTCAATCCGTGCTATGTGCTGCGCACCCATCTGGCGCAAGAGGTTATTGAGGCCGCCGAGGCTGGCGACAGTGCTCCGCTCAAAGGGCTGCGGGAACGCTTGGCGTCGCCTTTTGAGCAGCGGGAGGACGATGCCAGATGGTTCATACCGCCTGCAATAAATGCGCCGCCGGTATGCCTTTCCTGTTCTTCCTGACCGAGTCACCGGATCAGAGGCGGCAGGCTTGGCCAACAACGCCTATGCTGTAACGATCTTTTATTTCTCTTACTGGGAAGGGGCGTTTCATGGCAGCCGGCTCAGCGCGTTTAAAACTGTGCGATGCTCGGGATGAGAGTGCCGCACTGGTCATCATCGATGTGCAACAGGCAATCGACGATCGTGACTACTGGGGCCCTCGCAACAACCCGGAACTCGAAGCGCGCCTGTCGGAGCTGCTGAGCTGTTGGCGCAAGGGCAATGGGCGTGTCGTGCATGTTCGGCATCATTCTCGGGAGCCGCGCTCCCCCTACCGAGCCGGTCAGTCAGGCGCAGAGTTCAAGACCTGCGTGGCACCTCGAGAAGGCGAGCGAATCGTTACCAAGCATGTCAACAACGCCTTTCTGGAAACCGAACTAGAACGCTGGTTGCATCATCATGGCGTAACTCATCTCGTCATGGTGGGAGTCACCACGGCACATTCGGTAGGCACCAGCGTGCGACATGCCGCCTGTCTAGATTTCAGTGTTTCGGTGCCGGCGGATGCGTGCGCTGACTTTCCCGTGACGGATCGTCACGGGGTCGTTTGGAGTGCAGAAGCAGTGAATGATCTAAGCCTGGCGCTGCTCGATGGCGAGTATGCGCAAGTTACCAGTACCCATGACATCATTCAGCATTTTTGATTCGGTGCCCGATCTAGCGGTTAATGGTAGTCTGATTGATCGATGCCATAGACAATAAGCATCACGTAAGTATATGAAGTTGCAGTAAGCTAGCCGGTCACTAATATGGTTGCTATGCCAGCGCCCCAGTTCGGGCAAACAACGACAACCTGGAAACAGGAGAGTGGATGTGAAGATTGGTGCACCCAAAGAGCTCGCCAAAGGAGAAGCGCGCGTTGCGCTGACCCCCGAGAGTGCGAAGCACATCATCAAGCTGGGCCACGAATGCCTGGTGGAAACCGGGGCTGGCGAGGCGGCGGGTTTTCCTGATGATGCCTATCGTGAGGCCGACGTTACTGTGGTCGATAGCGCCGAAGCGCTGTGGAAAGAAGCCGATATCGTTATCAAGGTACGGGAGCCCTCCGAGAAGGAAACCGAGTACCTCAAGAAAGAACAGACCCTGATATCGTTCTTCTGGCCGGCTCAGAACGAGGCGCTGCTGGAAAAGTGCAAGGCCCAGGGCGCCACGGTCATGGCCATGGACATGGTGCCACGCATTTCCCGTGCCCAGAAGATGGATGCACTGTCTTCCACCGCCAATATTGCTGGCTATCGGGCGGTCATTGAGGCGGGCAACCAGTTCGGCCGCTTCTTTGCCGGTCAGGTAACGGCCGCAGGCAAGGTGCCACCGGCCAAGGTCATGGTGGTTGGCGCAGGGGTTGCGGGTCTTGCCGCCATTGGTACTGCGGCGAGTCTTGGTGCCATCGTGCGAGCCTTCGATGTGCGTCCCGAAGTGGCCGAGCAGATCGAGTCCATGGGCGGCGAGTTTCTCTTTCTCGATTTTGAGGATACTCAGGACAGCTCCGGCTCTGGTGGCTACGCGTCACCTTCAAGCCCCGAATTTCGCGAGAAACAGCTGGCGCTGTTCCAGGAGCAGGCGCCGGAGGTGGATATCGTCATTACCACGGCGCTGATTCCCGGTCGGCCGGCTCCCAAGCTGCTGCTCGAGGACATGGTCAAGGCCATGAAGCCAGGGTCGGTGATCATCGATCTGGCGGCGGAAAAAGGAGGTAACTGCGAGCTGACCAAGCCGGATGAGCGAGTCGTGACGGATAACGGCGTGATCGTGATCGGCTATACGGATTTTCCTTCGCGTATGGCGACGCAAGCCTCCTTGCTTTACGCCACCAACATTCGCCATCTGCTGACGGATCTGACGCCGGAAAAGGACGGCAAGATCGATCAGAACATGGAAGACGACGTGATTCGCGGGGTCACCGTGACCCACCAGGGCGAGATCACCTATCCGCCACCCAAGCCCAAGGTGCAGGCAATTGCTGCCGCCAAGCCCAAGCCCAAGGAAAAGGAGCCGACGGCGGAGGAGAAAAAGGCTGCTGAAATCGCGGCGTTCAAGGCTCAGACCAAGACCCAGTTCACCATGCTAGGCGTTGGCGGTATCGTGATGTTGCTGCTCGGTATGGTGGCGCCAGCGTCCTTCATGCAGCACTTCATCGTCTTCGTGCTGGCTTGCTTCGTTGGTTATCAGGTGATCTGGAACGTCAGCCACGCATTGCATACGCCCTTGATGGCAGTGACTAATGCCATTTCCGGCATCATTGTGTTGGGGGCAGTGCTGCAGATCGGTTCCGGTAGCGCTCTGGTTGGGTTGTTGGCGGCTATTTCGGTGCTGATTGCCTCGATCAATATCGTGGGTGGCTTCCTGGTGACACGCCGGATGCTTGCCATGTTCCAGAAATCTTGAGCGGTGGAGAATAAAGAATGCTAGGTCAACAATTCGTCTCTGCCGCAGCCATTGCGGCCAGTGTGTTGTTCATCCTTTCCCTGGGGGGATTGAGCAATCAAGAAAAGGCCAAGCGGGCCGTCTGGTACGGCATCGTGGGTATGGCTATCGCGGTCTTCTTTACCATCTTAGGACCAGGCATCGGCGGCTACTGGCTGATGATCCCCATGATGATCGTCGGCGCGGTGATCGGGGTCTACTTGGCCAAAAAGGTCGAGATGACCCAGATGCCGCAACTGGTGGCGGCGCTGCACTCTTTCGTCGGCTTAGCGGCGGTATTTGTGGGGTTCAATGCCGATCTCGAACGTCGTCGAGTATTGGCGAGCCAGTTGATAGACGGCGCGACGGATAACTTCTCCGCCTTTGCGGCGCTGGTTGCCACCAAAACACCTGCGGAGCTTGCGTTCCTGCAGGTCGAGGTGGTGCTCGGGGTGTTCATCGGTGCGGTCACCTTCACCGGTTCGATCATCGCCTTTGGCAAACTCTCCGGCAAAATGGATGGCAAGCCCAAGCAGTTTCCCGGTGGTCACATGCTCAATGCCGGTGCAGCAGTTGTGTGTTTACTGCTGGCGATCGTGTATCTCAATGGCGGGGGCTTTTGGACGCTGTTGCTGCTGGCGGCACTGGCGCTGTTCATCGGCTGGCATCTGATCATGGGGATCGGCGGCGCCGATATGCCGGTGGTGGTGTCAATGCTCAACAGCTACTCCGGCTGGGCGGCGGCGGCTATCGGCTTCACTCTGTCCAATGATCTGTTGATCGTCACCGGCGCCTAGTGGGCTCGAGCGGTGCCATTTTGTCCTACATCATGTGTAAGGCGATGAACCGCAAGTTCGTCAATGTGATCCTAGGCGGCTTCGGCGGCACGTCTGGCCCAGCGGTGGAGATCGAAGGCGAACAGGTATCGATCGATGCCGGTGGCGTTGCCAGTGCCCTCAATGACGCGGACAGCGTGGTCATCATTCCCGGTTACGGTATGGCGGTAGCCAGGCGCAGAATGCCGTCAGCGAACTGGTTCGCAAGCTGCGCGGTGCCGGCAAGGACGTGCGTTTCGCAATCCACCCGGTAGCGGGGCGCATGCCCGGTCACATGAACGTGCTGCTGGCCGAAGCCAAGGTGCCCTACGATATCGTGCTGGAAATGGATGAAATCAATGACGACTTCCCTCAGACCGACGTAGCGATCGTCATAGGCTCCAACGACATCGTCAACCCGGCGGCCCAGGAAGATCCCAATAGCCCGATTGCCGGCATGCCGGTATTGAAGGTGTGGGAAGCCAAGCAGACCTTCGTCTGCAAGCGCGGTCAGGGAACGGGCTATTCCGGTATCGAGAACCCACTGTTCTTCAAGGACAACACGCGAATGTTCTATGGAGACGCCAAGAGCAGTATTGATTCGCTGTTACCGCTACTCGATTGATCGTGCCAAGTCTGATGACGCCCCTTACGAGGGGCGTTTTTCGTTATACTCGAAAGAGCGTCGATTCAGCTGGAGCGTTGCATGACGAAAGACAATCAGGTGTCAGGCTCGAAGGCCACAGGCTTAGACGTGGCGGTACTCGGAGGTGGTAGTTTTGGCACTGCTATCGCCAGCATCGCCGCGGACAATGGCGGCGAAGTACGTCAATGGATGCGCGATGCCGGGCTTGCCGCCGAGATCACGAGAGAACATCGCAACTCCCGCTATCTGCCCGATTATGCCATCAACTCCGCGGTGTGGGCCTCTAGCGACTTGAAAGCGGTGCTCGAGAAAGCCGAACTCGTCTTCGTAGCCATTCCTTCCAAGGCTTTTCGCAGCGTGGTGCGTCAGGCCCGTCCTTATCTGAAGAATGAACAGATTCTCGTCAGTACCACCAAGGGTATTCAAGAGGAAGGTTTCAAGCTGATGAGTCAGATTCTCGAAGAGGAAACCGGGTTTGCCCACATTGGCGTGCTGTCCGGTCCCAATCTGGCCTCGGAGATCGCGCAAAAGCAGCTGACCGCCACGGTGGTGGCAAGTGACGACGCACTGACTCGCGCCCGGGTTCAAGCTGCCCTCGGCTGCGATTACTTTCGCGTCTATGCCAGCAACGATCGCTATGGGGTCGAGCTTGGCGGTGCGCTCAAGAATATCTATGCCATCGCCGCGGGCATGGCCGCAGCCCTTGGCATGGGAGAGAACACCCGCAGCATGCTGATGACCCGGGCCCTGGCGGAGATGAGCCGCTTTGCCGTCGCCCTTGGCGCGAATCCATTGACCTTCATTGGACTGGCTGGCGTAGGGGATTTGATTGTGACTTGCTCATCGAATCTTTCCCGTAACTACCGGGTTGGTTATGCCCTAGGAGAAGGCAGAACCCTTGATGAGGCGGTCGAGGCCTTGGGTCAGGTGGCCGAGGGGGTCAATACCGTCAGTCTGGTATGTCACAAGGCGCGCCAGGACGGTATTTATATGCCATTGGCGGAAGGGCTCTACCAAGTGCTGTTCAAGAATGTTCCCGCGCGCCAGATGGCACAACTATTGATGCAGAACGAACAGAGTAGTGATGTCGAATTCACATTGCCTCGAGAGTTCGTTCAGCAGCGCTCTCAAGAAGTTGAAAAAGGGAAAGAAAGCACATGATGCAGCTCTGGATCATGCGCCATGGCGAGGCAGCCCCGGGCCACCCGGATGCACGGCGCGAATTGACCGAGCAAGGCCATGCCGAGGTTATGGCTATGGCGAAATGGCTCGCAACGACGCTGGCTGCTTCCCGAGACCAGTTGCGTATCGTCGCAAGCCCCTATGTTCGTGCCCAGCAAACCGCCGCCATCGTCGCCGAGCAGTTAGATACAAGGGCAGATACCTTGTCCATGATCACGCCAGACGATCCGATCGAGCCGATCATCGATTGGCTACAAGAGAAGGCTCAGCAGACTCCGCTTCTACTGGTCAGCCATATGCCGCTGGTAGGAGCCTTGAGCGGGCGATTGGTGGAAAGTGATCCGCGTAGCAGCTTGCGGATGCCGACCGCCGCCATCGCGACTCTTCAAGCCGACGTATGGGCGGCGGGCTGCGCTGAACTGATCGATTTTCGCTGTCCTGCCGATCTTGTGTGATTGCGCTGTCTGTTTGACACCGTTGCTTATTTGACACCGTTCATAGGGAGACTTGCATGTCGTTTGTCGTCAACAACCGTATTTTCGTCAATCCGGGCTTCGAGGATGAGTTCGAGACCCGCTTCAAGGCCCGGGCCGGCCAGATCGATTCGCAGCCTGGATTCGTCGCCATGCGGGTACTGCGCCCGCTAGGCAACAAGGCACCTTACGTGGTGGAAACCGAATGGGAGAGCCAGGCGGCGTTTCGCGGATGGGTGAACAGCGACGACTTCAAGCAGGCCCATGCCGATCCTTTACCGGCGGAGGCGACCCGGGAGGGCGGCGGCATCGAGCAGTTCGAGATCGTCATCAGCGCCGGCGGCTAAGGGAGGCGGCTCGCAACACGGATCAGATCACTCCGCCAAGTCGCATTACAAACACGCCACCTGTGATGGTAACGCTGGCCATCAAGGTAGTGAGGGCGATGATGTTTGCGGCCAGCTTGGCATTGCCGCCCATGGCCTTGACCATGACGAAGCTTGCTGCTGCGGTGGGGCTGGCAAAGAACACGAACAACAAGCCCAGTTCGCGGTCGGAAAACCCTGCAAGCCAAGCGGCTCCAGTGGCGAGTAGGGGAAGCGTGATCATCTTCATCAGGCTCGCGCCCAGCGCAGTCCCACGATCGTCCCGCAG
>NZ_JIBT01000053.1 GCF_001039575.1 Halomonas sp. PR-M31 | reverse complement strand
CGCTCACTCCTTTACCCAGCGGGAAGCAAGGCTCGCCCTGGCCAGCGGCGAGATGATCACCGTTGACTTCACGGCAACCTCCCTGACCGACAACGAGCTGCTGATCGAAATCGAACCTCGAGACCGGCTGTTGAGGATTTCCCGAGAAGAGACGCTGATTGCCCGGCAAAAAACCATCAAAGTGCTCTCCCGGGGGCTGGCCCACGAGATCAAGAATCCGCTGGGAGGCATCCGCGGCGCGGCACAGCTACTAGAACGCGACCTGCCGGACCCGGCCCTCGTTGAATACACCCAGGTGATCATTGAAGAGGTGGATCGGCTGCGGGATCTGGTCGATCGCATGCTGGGCCCTCACTATCCTTGTCGCTATGAGCCCGTGAATATCCACAGGGTGGTGGAGCGGGTGCGCACTCTGCTTCTGGTGGAACACCCGGGTATCGACTACCTGCGGGACTACGATCCTAGCCTGCCGGAACTGGTCGGTGACGAAGACCAGTTGATCCAGGCGCTGCTCAACGTGGCAGGCAACGCCGTACAGGCCATGGAGGCGAGCCCCAGCGAAACGTCGCGGCTGACGCTGCGTACTCGCGCAAAACGCCAGTTCACATTGGGCACCGAATGTCATCGGCTGGTCTGTGAAATTGCCGTGATCGATAACGGCCCGGGCGTTCCGGAACGCCTGCGGGATACGCTCTTTTATCCCATGATTTCGGGGCGTGCCGAGGGCAGCGGTCTGGGGTTGGCCATCGCTCAATCGATATTGCATAAGCATCACGGTTTGATCGAAAGCGAGTCCCGACCCGGGCATACCGAATTTCGCCTGCTTATCCCTCTGGAAGCAACCGCCAACTCACTCGTGGAGGCTCTATGACCGAGATGGCTCGTGTCGTCATCGTCGATGATGATCGCAGCATTCGCTGGGTGCTCGAACGTGCGCTCGCGCAGCCGGACATCAAGATTCAAAGTTTCGAGCGGGCGGACCATGCCCTCGAAACACTGCTAAGTGACCCGCCAGAGGTGCTGCTGACTGATATCCGCATGCCCGGGCTTGATGGCCTGGATCTACTGGCGCAGGTTCGTAACGCCCATCCAGATCTGCCGGTGATCGTCATGACGGCGCACTCGGATCTGGACAGCGCAGTGGCGTCCTATCAGGGCGGCGCCTTCGAGTATTTGCCCAAGCCCTTCGATGTTGACGAAGCCCTGGCGCTGGTGAGACGAGCAATCGCTCATGCTCGCGAACGCCGCACGCCGGCCAGCATTCCTGTCCGACTGGCGACGGAGATCATCGGCGAGGCGCCGGCCATGCAGGAGGTGTTTCGCGCCATTGGTCGCTTGGCGCAATCCCATATCACCGTGCTCATCAACGGGGAATCCGGCACCGGCAAGGAGCGGGTGGCCCAAGCCTTGCACCAGCACAGCCCGCGCAAGGCTCAGCCCTTCGTTGCCTTGAACATGGCCGCGATTCCCAAGGAGCTGATGGAGTCCGAGCTGTTCGGTCATGAAAAGGGCGCCTTCACCGGCGCCAGCACTCAGCGTCAGGGGCGCTTCGAGCAGGCGGATGGCGGCACGTTGTTTCTCGATGAGATCGGCGACATGCCGCCGGATACCCAGACTCGCTTGCTCCGGGTGCTGGCAGACGGTGAGTTCTATCGTGTCGGCGGCCATCGTCCCGCCAAGGTCGATGTGCGTATCATCGCGGCCACCCATCAGCATCTTGAACGGCTGGTCGCGGAAGGACGCTTTCGTGAAGACCTGTTTCATCGACTCAACGTGATTCGCATTCGACTGCCGCGTCTGGCGGAGCGTAGCGAAGACATTCCCCGTCTGGCTCAGCACTTTCTCGCCGAAGCCGCCCGAGAACTTTCAACGCAGACCAAGCTGTTGACCCCGGCTACCGAGCAGCATCTGACCCGCTTGCCTTGGCCTGGGAACGTGCGTCAGCTGGAGAATACCTGCCGCTGGCTGACGGTCATGGCGTCCGGGCGTGAAATTTTGATCGACGACTTGCCGGCGGAGCTTCGGGATGTCGAGAGTGCGGAGCACGAAATCGAGGACTGGCGCAGGGCTTTTCGCGTCTGGGCCGATCGCACCTTGAGCGCGGGGCACACGCATTTGTTTGGTCAGGCGGTATCGGAGTTCGAGCGTATTCTCATCGAATCCGCGCTCAAACATACCGGGGGGCGCAAGGGGGAAGCGGCGGAGCTGCTGGGCTGGGGGCGTAATACCCTAACCCGCAAGCTGAAAAACACGGTTTTCGAGTAAGGGGCTTGAAATTTTATCGTCAACATCCATCTTTGCCTGTAGCAAGCCATGGAATGCAATCGGCTTTGCTGAAAGGTACATCATCACTGACTTTTGTAAGGAGGTGTTTGGTCATGTTCGGAGATCTTTGGCGTTCCAACGGCTCCAGATCTGCGGATTTTGATTGGTTCCGGCAGGTCATGGACGAATTCTTTCCCCAGGCTACCTCGGATATCCGTTCGGTGCCCCGCGGCACCTTTCCCATGATCAATATGGGCCGTACGGAAGATGCCGTTCTGGTATACGTATTTGCACCGGGCTTGACGTCTGATGAGCTCGACGTGAGCGTGCAGGACAACGTGCTGACCTTGCATGGCCGTCGCTCATCCGTTGCGGATGAGGGCGAGCGCCAGCAGCGTGCCTACTATCGCCAGGAGCGTTTCAGCGGTGAATTCTCGCGCTCCGTCACGTTGCCCGATGGTGTCGACACCGAACGGGCCGAGGCAAAAGCTGCCAACGGATTGGTGGAAATTCATCTGCCCAAGCGCGAGGAAATGAAGCCTCGCCGCGTCGAAATAAAGACGGCTTGAGACCAAGGGAGGTGTGAGCCATGAATGATGTCACCAAACGTGAAACCAACCGCGATGTCACGACACAACAGGAACAGCGCCGTACGCTGTTGCCGGCAGTCGATATCTACGAGCAGGATGATGCTCTTCATGTGATTGCCGATATGCCGGGGGTCACCCAGGAGTCGCTGCATATCGAGGTGGATCACAACGTGCTGAGCATTGAAGGCGATATCAAGATCGATATGCCAAGCGGTGTTTCTGCTTCCTACGCGGAGATACGCGGCGATCAGTACGCGCGTCGCTTCACGCTGAGTCATGAGATCGATACCGAGTCGATCCAAGCTGAAGTTCGCGATGGGGTCTTGCGCCTGGTATTGCCCAAGCGCGAGACGCATCGTCGTCGGCGTATCGATGTCAAGGCGGCCTGATTTCGTCAGCGTAGGTAATGTGCCAAGCGCCTTTCTTTTTGGAAGGCGCTTTTTTGATCCATCAGGCTTAAAATGATCGTGTTTTTTGTGCAGCGCACCTAAGCTGGAAAAATGCGCCACTTAACGGCAAGATGATCGGCGTATTTTTTGAGTGTGCCTGCGGGACGCAAAGGCCGCCGCCATCTAAAGAGGAACTAGTCACAATGACCGATATTACCCAACTGTTGGGCGACGAAGCCGACAGCCTGCTCAATCATACCTGCAGCGGATTCAAGAAAGAGGATCTGTACCTGCCCGGCCCTGATTTCGTCGATCGGGTGATGATGGACAGCGACCGCAATCCTCTTGTGATGCGCAACATGCAGATGCTGTTCAACAGCGGCCGTTTGGCGGGCACCGGATACTTGAGCATGTTGCCGGTGGATCAGGGGATCGAACATTCTGCTGGCGCTTCTTTCGCCCCCAACCCTATGTACTTCGACCCCAAGAACATCGTCGAACTGGCCATCGAAGGGGGCTGCAACTGTGTCGCCTCGACCCTTGGCGTGCTCTCCTCCGTGGCGCGGCGCTATGCCCATAAGATCCCGATGATGCTCAAGCTCAATCACAACGAGACCTTGACCTACCCGGCGATCTACGACCAGACCCTGTTCGCCCAGGTCGAGCAGGCCCATAACATGGGTTGCATCGCGGTCGGCGCAACCATCTATTACGGCTCCCCGGAAAGCCGTCGTCAGATTATGGAAATCAGCGAAGCCTTCGAGCGCGCTCACGAGCTGGGCATGGTGACGGTGCTGTGGTCCTATCTGCGTAATCCCGACTTCAAGAAGGATGGCACCGACTACCACGTCTCTTCTGACCTCACCAGTCAGGCGGTTCACCTGGCGGCAACCATCAAGGCGGACATCGTTAAGCAGAAGCTGCCGGAGAACAACGGCGGGTACAAGGCGGTCGGTTTCGGTCATACCCATGACAAGGTCTATGATGAGCTGACCTCGGACAACCCCATCGATCTGGCTCGCTACCAGGTGGCCAACTGCTTCATGGGTCGTGCTGGATTGATCAACTCCGGTGGTGGCTCCAAGGGGCATTCCGACATGGGTGAGGCGGTGCGTACCGCGGTCATCAACAAGCGTGCCGGCGGTATGGGCTTGATTTCCGGGCGCAAGGCGTTCCAGAAGCCGATGAAGGAAGGCGCGGCGCTGCTTAATGCGATTCAGGATGTGTATCTGTCCAAAGATGTCACTATTGCTTAAGAACGGCTGATTTGCCGCATTACTGACGACATAAATCAGATCTTTCTTGCAGTATCGTGAATGGTCTAGCGAAAAAAGGGCCCGGTCACAATGACCGGGCCCTTCGCTTTGGTGCTTTCCGACAGCGTCGTTAAGCAGTTGTCGTTTCTTCCAGCAGTTGCTCGACCTGCTCCACGACGTTGTCCACGGTGAAGCCGTAGTACTTGAACAGCGCGTCTGCCGGGGCGGATTCGCCGAAGCTGTGCATGGCGATGATGCGGCCCTGAAGTCCGACGTATTTGTACCAGTAGGCGTAGTGGCTGGCTTCGATGGCCACACGCTTGGTCATGGTGGACGGCAGGACAGACTCACGATAGCTGACAGGCTGGGCATCAAAAATGTCCGTGGAAGGCAGCGACACGACGCGCACCGCCTTGCCCTTGGCTTCCAAGGCGTCGGCTGCTTCCATGGCCAGACCCACTTCGGAGCCGGTCGCGATCAGAATGGCCTCGAAAGGCTCATCGCTGTCCTTGAGCACGTAGCCGCCGCGACGAATCTCCGCCAGCTGCTGCTTGTCACGCTGCTGATGGGGCAGGTTCTGCCGGGACAGTACCAGGGCCGTCGGCGCGCCTTGGCGCTTGAGAGCGATGCGCCAGGCCACGGCGGTTTCGACCGCATCCGCCGGTCGCCAGGTCGAAAGGTTGGGCGTCGAGCGCAGGGCTCCCATCTGCTCGATGGGCTGATGGGTCGGGCCATCCTCGCCCAGACCAATGGAGTCGTGGGTGAACACGTAGATGGTCTGCAGGTTCATCAGCGCCGCCAGACGCACGGCGTTGTGCATGTACTCCATGAAGGTCAGGAAGGTGGCGCCGTAGGGAATGAAGCCACCGTGGGCGGCAATACCGTTCATGATCGCCCCCATGCCGAACTCCCGCACGCCGTAATGCAGATAGTTGCCGCCATGGTGGTCGCGGTTGATGGCCTTGGAATCCTTCCAGAAAGTCAGGTTGGATGGCGCCAGGTCGGCGCTGCCGCCGAACAGTTCCGGCAGCTGTGGGCCGAGTTCGTTGAGGCAGGCCAGTGACGCCTTGCGGCTGGCGATGCTTTCATCGCGTTCCTGGGTTTGCTCGATCAGCTTTTCGGTATTCAGTGTCATGGGCAGTTCGCCCTTGAGTCGTCGCTTGAACTCCTTGGCAAGCTCCGGGTGCGCCTCGGCGTAGCGTTCAAAGCGTACGTTCCACTCGTCTTCGACCTGCTGGCCTCGCTCGCTGGCGTCCCAGCCCTTGTAGAGCTCTTCCGGCACATGAAACGGTGCATGTGACCAGCCCAGCTGCTCCCGGGCGGCAGCAACTTCGTCTTCACCCAGCGGGGATCCGTGAGTGGCTTCGGTGCCTTGCTTGTTAGGCGCGCCAAACCCGATGATGGTCTTGCACATGATCAAGCTGGGGCGATCGTCATTTTGGCGAGCCAGTTCGACGGCAGCCTTGATTTCCTCGGGCTTGTGGCCATCGACGTTGGGCACTACGTGCCAGCCGTAGGCTTCGAAGCGCTTGGCGGTATCGTCGGTGAACCAGCCCACGGTTTCGCCGTCAATGGAAATACCGTTGTCATCATAAAAGACGGTCAGCTTGCCCAGACCCTGGGTGCCGGCCAGAGAGCAGACCTCGTGGGAAATACCTTCCATCAGGCAGCCATCTCCTACGAAGGCGTAGGTATGGTGATCGACGATGGCATGTCCCGGTTTATTGAACTGAGCGGCCAGGGTGCGTTCTGCAATGGCCATGCCGACGGCGTTGGCCAGACCCTGACCCAACGGGCCGGTGGTAGTCTCGACCCCGGGGGTATAACCCAGCTCAGGATGCCCTGGCGTCTTTGAGTGCAGCTGACGAAAGTTCTGTAGGTCCTCGAGGGTCAGCTCATAGCCGGTCAGGTGCAACAGCGAATAAAGAAGCATTGAGCCATGGCCATTGGACAGTACGAAACGGTCACGATCCGCCCAGTGCGGATTGGCCGGATTGTGCTTCAAATAGTCGTTCCACAGCACTTCGGCAATATCGGCCATGCCCATGGGGGCGCCGGGATGACCGGACTTGGCCCTCTGTACGGCATCCATGGACAGTGCACGAATGGCATTCGCCAACTCGAAACGGGACGGCATCGTAAAGCTCCTCGCCTAGGGCAAATGAACAGAGATAGTAGTACAGCGTAGTGAAATGACCACCACTATCCGTTCTATGATGTGATGCCGGCCAAGAGCCGGCATGAAAATCGGGGGATTATTGTCGCCGAGTTGTGGATATCCATCAAATACCGGTCACGAATTTCAATCGAGAAGAGGACCGCGGCAACCCTATTGAGGCATCGATGGCAGCCTGCTAGGCAGTCGCTGGGGGAGCGTGTAGACTTTTTGCCTTCAGGCCCCGGGTCTTGTATGAAAAGGCCCTGCAAGAAAGGTCTTGTCTGAAACTGTCTGCGCTTGCGGCTGGATTTTCACCGTCCGGTATTGCGTGATCGTTTGACTGCATTTTTCGTCACCCACGAAGGGGTGCCAAGGAGGGCCGAATAGGCCATGAGCGAATATTCTCTGTTTACGTCTGAATCCGTATCCGAAGGTCATCCTGACAAGATTGCCGATCAGATATCCGACGCGGTACTCGATGCCATCATCGCCCGGGACAAACAGGCGCGAGTCGCCTGTGAAACCCTGGTCAAGACCGGAGTGGCAATCGTTGCCGGCGAAATCAGTACTTCGGCCTGGGTCGATCTGGAAGAGCTGGTGCGCGAGGTGATTCTGGAGATCGGCTACAACTCTTCCGATGTCGGTTTCGATGGCGAAACCTGCGGCGTGCTCAATCTGATCGGCAAGCAGAGCGTGGATATTGCCCAGGGGGTCGATCGCAGCAAGCCGGAAGACCAGGCGCCGGTGACCAGGGGCTGATGTTCGGCTATGCGACCAACGAGACCGACACCTACATGCCCGCGCCGATTCATTACGCCCACCGCCTGGTTGAGCGTCAGTCGGAGCTGCGCAAGAACGGCATGCTGCCCTGGCTGCGCCCAGACGCCAAGAGTCAGGTGAGCTTTCGCTATGGCGACGATGGCAAGCCCCAGGCGGTAGAGGCGGTGGTGCTTTCCACCCAGCACGATCCGGATATCGCTCAGGAAGATCTGCGCAAGATGGTCAAGCGCGAGATCATCGAGCAGGTACTGCCGGCAGAATGGTTGACCGACAAGACCCAGTACCACATCAACCCCACCGGCAAGTTCGTCATTGGCGGGCCTGTGGGCGACTGCGGCCTGACCGGACGCAAGATCATCGTCGATACCTATGGCGGCATGGCGCGCCACGGTGGCGGGGCGTTTTCCGGCAAGGATCCGTCCAAGGTGGATCGTAGTGCCGCCTATGCCGGACGCTACGTGGCCAAGAACCTGGTCGCCGCCGGGCTTGCGGACAAGTGCGAGATTCAAGTGTCCTATGCCATCGGCGTTGCCGAGCCTACCTCCGTGTCGATCAATACCTTTGGCACAGCGCGTATCAGCGACGACAGAATCGTCGAGCTGGTGCGGGAGCATTTCGATCTGCGGCCCTTTGCCATTTCGCGCATGCTCGATCTGCAACACCCCATGTATCGACTCACCGCTGCCTATGGCCACTTCGGCCGCGAGCCTTTCGAGCATAGTTACACCTGGAAGGATGTGCACGGCGAGAAGCATACCGAGACCTTTACCGCGTTCCCTTGGGAAAAACTCGACAAGGTGGAGGCGCTGCGCGCCGCTGCGGAACTTTGATGGTCAATACATTCGTCGTCGAGACACGCACTGCCAGGATGGCATCTGTCGTTCTTCGGCAACAGCGAATGGATAAAACTGGCAACGATCTGTGCCATTAAAGACATAAACGTGCACTTTAAGGTGTGATCCTGGACACTTTTGTAGATGTAGGTCCATAGTCACTGGCGCAAGAGTCCGTTCGAATGGATATGAGGATGTGAATCATGGAAAACCGCAAGATTACGTTGTTTGCCGCCCTGATACTTTCCGGCGCATTGCTCGCTGGCTGCGGTGATGACGAGTCCGACACTGAAACCACGACGGAATCCGCTACCAACCAGTCCGAACCCGCTCCAGACAGCACGACGGCTGAGGATGACGCCATGGATCAGGGTGCTACGGACACCATGGCCGAGGACGCTCAAGAGGAAAGCCGTGCTGCTTCACCCTCAGGCGCGGATGCGTCCGGCAACATGGGCTCCGACACTTCAGGCAGCATGTCCGATAGCGAAAGATCACCTGACGCGACCAATGGCAGTGCCAGCGGCACGCAGACACCGCAGAACGATCAGTCTCAGTCCGGGCAAAGCGCGAACTAACGATGTCGAACGAAGCAAGGCTTCAGCCTTGCGCAGAAATGCCGATAGTCAAGAAGGGATGGCGATCAATTGTCATCCCTTCTTTCTATGTGAGTGAAAGTTGAAAAAAGAAAATATAGTATAGTGAACTTGCCCGGCGCCAATGCTCTATTGGCGCCTCGTTGCTGCTGTTCGAGGGGCGCTGCAGTGTATGGCTATCCATGCGCGAGGCTCGGACAGGATGTCGCAAATGCAACGGCGCCCATTCCCCGGAATGGAGTAAGACAATGACAGCAATGGCCAAACCCGACGCTGCCACCCAGGATTACAAGGTTGCCGATATTGCCCTAGCGGATTGGGGCCGGCGCGAGATTCGCATCGCCGAAACTGAAATGCCGGCATTGATGAAGATTCGTGCCAAGTATCGCGACCAGCAGCCCCTTGCCGGTGCTCGGATCGCCGGCTGTATTCACATGACCATCCAGACCGCGGTTCTGATCGAGACCCTGATCGAGCTGGGCGCTTCCGTGCGTTGGTCTTCCTGCAACATCTTCTCGACCCAGGATCAGGCTGCCGCCGCCATTGCCGCTGCGGGTATCCCGGTATTTGCCTGGAAAGGCGAGACCGAAGAGGAGTTCTGGTGGTGCATCGAGCAGACCGTGAAAAGCGCGGACGGCTGGACGCCGAATATGGTGCTGGACGACGGCGGTGATCTGACCGGGCTCTTGCATGACAAGTACCCGGAGCTTTTGAATGACATCCACGGTATCTCCGAAGAGACGACTACCGGCGTGCATCGTCTGCAGGAAATGCTGCGGGACAGCACCCTCAAGGTGCCGGCGATCAACGTCAATGACGCGGTCACCAAGTCCAAGAATGACAACAAGTACGGCTGCCGCCACAGCCTGAACGATGCCATCAAGCGCGGCCTCGATCACCTGCTCTCTGGCAAGCAGGCTCTGGTAGTGGGCTATGGTGACGTGGGCAAGGGCTCTGCGGCCTCCTTGCGCCAGGAAGGCATGATCGTCAAAGTCACCGAGATCGATCCGATCTGCGCCATGCAGGCCTGCATGGACGGCTTTGAAGTGGTGTCGCCTTACCGCGATGGCGTCAATCAGGGCGGCGACAGCGTCGATAATGCCTTGCTGGGCAAGATTGATCTGGTAGTGACCTGCACCGGTAACGTCAATGCCTGCGATGCGCCCATGCTCAAGGCGCTCAAGAAGGGCGCAGTGGTGTGCAATATTGGCCACTTCGACAGCGAGATCGACACCGGCTATATGCGCAAGCAGTGGCACTGGGAAGAGGTCAAGCCCCAGGTCCACAAGATCTATCGTGACAGCACGCCCGATGACTTCGACCCGGAAAGCAGCGATTATTTGATTCTGCTCTCGGAAGGTCGTCTGGTGAACCTGGGTAATGCCACGGGTCACCCATCGCGGATCATGGATGGCTCCTTTGCCAATCAGGTGCTGGCACAGATTCATCTTTATGAAGGGCGCTATGCCGAGCTATCGGACGACGACAAGGCCAGTGGTTTGACCTTGACCGTGCTGCCTAAGCATCTCGATGAAGAAGTCGCCCGCTACATGGTCGAAGGCTTTGGGGGTGTGATCACCAAGCTCAGCGACGAGCAGGCCAAGTACACTGGCATGGCGGTTGAGGGGCCGTTCAAGCCCGATGAATATCGCTATTAAACGCTGAATACCAAGCAAGTGGATTGATTAACGCCGCCTTCGGGCGGCGTTTTTTGTATTATTCTAATACTCCTACTGGCGTGGCCGGTTCAGAAAAACGAAGTAAAGGAAGGCGCATGCTGGATCTCATTGCAATCATCGTCTCGCTCACGGCACTTCTTGCCTGGCTCAATCATCAGTTCATTCGATTGCCCACCACCATTGGGGTCATGGCCATTGCCCTTGCGCTCTCGGCGGGGATGCATGGCTTGTCTTGGCTAGGCTATAGCGCGCTTGAGGATTACGCCGAAAGTCTGCTGTCCCAGATCGATTTCAATAAGCTTCTGATGGACGGCATGCTGTCGTTTCTGCTGTTTGCTGGCGCTTTGCACGTGGATCTGGACCGGCTCAAGCGCTATCGCTGGTCGATTGGCTTTCTGGCCACTTTTGGCGTGGTGATCTCGACTCTTGCTATTGGCGCCACCGCTTACTATCTGCTTGGTCTGTTCGGCTTTGCGGTGCCCTTCATGTACTGCCTGGTGTTCGGAGCGCTGATCTCCCCGACCGATCCCATTGCGGTACTGGGCATTCTACGCCAAGCCAATGCCCCGGCGGATCTGGAACTGCGTATCGTCGGTGAATCGCTGTTCAACGACGGTGTGGCGGTGGTGGTTTTCACCTTGCTGCTGGGCGCCGCCACGGGCAGCGAGGCGCTGACCTTTACTCACGCTGGCAAGCTGTTTTTGCTCGAGGCGGGGGGCGGTATCGCCCTGGGACTGGTAGTGGGGGGCGTGGCCTACTGGCTGATGCGCAGTATCGATGAATATCGCATCGAGGTGCTCATTTCTCTGGCCGTGGTGCTAGGAGGCTATGCGCTGGCGTTGGAGCTGCATGCCTCCGGGCCGATTGCCATGGTGGTGGCGGGCTTGCTGGTGGGCAACAAGGCACGCAAGAGCGCCATGTCGGATACGACTCGGCAGCAGCTTGATGCCTTCTGGGAACTGGTCGATGAAATCCTCAATACTCTGCTGTTCGTACTCATTGGGCTTGAGGTGTTGCTGATTCCTTTCGAATCCGAGCTTTTATGGGTCAGCGGCGGATTGATTGCCATCTTGCTGGTGGTGCGCTTCTCGACCATCGGCGTGCCGATCATGCTGTTGCGACGATATCTAGGCTTTCGTAAAGGCGCGGCTAGAATCCTGACTTGGGGTGGCTTGCGTGGGGGCATATCCGTAGCCCTAGCCCTGGCCATCCCCAGTGGTGACGAGAGAGACATACTGCTTACCGTCACTTATGTAATCGTGCTGTTCTCGATTCTGGTGCAAGGACTGACGATCGGCCGGGTCGTCAGTTCGCTGTTGGACAAGCCAAACAAATGATAGCGCGATAGAAGCGGCGCCTTCAGCCTCTGCATAGCGTTGACTATGTGCGAGATGCTCAATTTGCCAAGCATCGAACATCCACCGTAATAGGAGATTCAGCTTATTTTCAGGCAGTAACGGCACACTGGCGATCATTTCATCGTCAGGAACCTGTGCCATGTCCTTTTCTTCGGCCGATGCGTCATTGTCTCGGCGTCAGTTGCTCAAGGTGGCGACCGCGCTTGGGCTATCTACCGCCGCGTTGGGGCTGCGCCCAGCCTGGGCCAGCCCCAACGGCATCAGTAACGTCTATCCGCATGGCGCCGTACAGGGCCGCGATATCGCTCTTGCGGTACGCCGTGAAACGCTGAATATCGCCGGTCGGAAAGCGCTTCCCATTACCCTCAATGGCACCAGCCCCGGCCCCTTGATTCGCCTGCGTGAAGGCGATGATGCTTCCCTCAAGGTCGCCAATCTTCTCGACGAGGATACCTCGATACATTGGCACGGCCTGATTTTGCCGCCGGAAATGGATGGCGTGCCGGGAATCAGTTTCGCCGGCATCGAGCCGGGGCAGACCTTCACCGCGCGCTTTCCCGTCACTCAGAACGGCACCTACTGGTACCACAGTCATTCGGGGTTGCAGGAGCAGCTCGGTCACGCCGGGCCGCTGATCATCGACGCTGCGGAGCCCGAGCCGTTCTCCTACGACCGCGAGCATGTGCTACTGCTGACCGACTGGACCTTCGAGGAGCCCGAATCGGTCTTTCGCCACTTGAAGGTAGCGGAGGGCTACTACAACTACCAAGAGCGCACGATCGCCGATTTCTTCAATGACGTGGCGAAAAACGGCCTTGCCGATACAGTGGCGCAGCGCTCGATGTGGGAACAGATGCGCATGAGTTCCCGGGATATCGCTGACGTCACCGGGAGCACCTATACCTATCTGTTGAACGGCCATGCCTCCATCGACAACTGGACGGCGCTATTCAAATCGGGTGAAAAGCTGCGGCTGCGGGTGATCAATGGCTCGGCGATGAGCTATTTCGATGTGCGCATTCCGGGACTCAAGATGACCGTGATCGCCGCCGACGGCCAGCCGGTGCAGCCGGTGCCGGTCGATGAGTTCCGTATTGCCGTGGCGGAAACCTATGACGTGCTCGTGGAGCCCGAGACGGATCGCGCCTATACGATCTTCGCGGAATCCATGGATCGTAGCGGCTATGTGCGGGGCACCCTCGCGCCACGCCTGGGCATGGTGGCGCCCATTCCCGAGCGGCGTCGGATCGCCGATCGTGGCATGGAAGCCATGGCCGGGCATGGCGGCATGGATCACTCGGCCATGGCAGGTATGAACGACTCCGGCATGTCAGGCATGGATCATTCGGGCATGCAGGGCATGGACCACTCGAACATGCAGGGTATGGATCATTCGGCCATGGCAGGTATGGACCACTCGAACATGCAGGGCGCCATGCCGGCAGGCGGTCTGTTGCCTGTTGGTGCGGCGCAGCCTGGCTCCCGCTATGACCAGCCGGGGATTGGGATCGATCCTGGTAAACGCCGCGTCCTGACCTACCGCGACTTGAAAGCCTACTCCCCCTGGCCGGATCGGCGACCGCCGGGACGCGAGCTGGAATTGCAGTTGACTGGCAACATGGAACGCTACATGTGGTCGTTTGATGGCAAGAAGTTCAGCGAGGTCGATGGTCCCATTCTCTTCGAGCACGGCGAGCGGCTGCGGTTGATCTTCTTCAATACCACCATGATGGAGCATCCCATTCACCTGCATGGCATGTGGATGGAACTCGAGAACGGGGCTGGTGAGCTGATCCCACGTAAGCACACCCTGAACGCCAAGCCGGGTGAGCGCGTCTCTGCCCTGGTCAGCGCCGATGCACCGGGAAGCTGGGCGTTTCACTGCCATCTTCTCTATCACATGGATGCCGGCATGTTCCGGGTCGTCAAGGTCGCTTGAGGAGTTTTAGTCGATGCGGTTTATTGCAAAAGAATTAGCCGGTGCAAGCGCACTGGCGATAATGCTGGCAGTACCGGCCCAGGCCGATGACTATGACGCGCCTCCCGGCTGGGGAGCGCCGATGACGGAGCACAATTTCGGTACCTTCCTCGTCGATCGTCTTGAATATGACTGGACCGATGAGAATGAAGAGGCGGTGGTCTGGGATTTCCAGGGCTGGTACGGCGGCGACATCCAGCGTGTCTATATCAAAGGCGAAGGCGCAAATGTCCAGGGCGACGGTGAAGATGCCGAGTTCGAGTCTCTCGATCTGCTCTATAGTCACCTGATTTCCGATTTCTGGGAGCTGCAGGGCGGCGTCGGTTATCAAGGCGGCATTGCCTCGAACGATCATTCAGAGCGTGGCTTCGCCGTGCTAAGCCTGTTCGGTCAGATGCCCTATCGCTTCGAGGTCGATACGTCGCTCAGAGTCAGCGACGAAGGCGATGTGTCCGCAGATTTCGAGGCCGAATATGAGCTACGCCTGACTCAGCGCACGTATCTGCAGCCGCGCACCGAAATCGCTGTCGCCGCCCAGGAAGTGCCCGAATTCGGCGTGGGCGAGGGGCTCAACTCGGCACGCTTCGGCCTGCGGCTACGCTACGAAATTTCCCGCAAATTCGCGCCCTATGTTGGCGGCTATTGGCAGAAGCAATACGGCGACACTGCCGACATATCTCGAGAATTAGGTAACGCACCGGAAGGAACCGGTGTGGTGGCCGGCCTGCGAATGTGGTTCTAAACAAACCTATGTAAACCACCATCCAACCCATGAGTCTTTTGAGGTAATACCATGCGTCAACTGTTGTTAGCGATCACACTGGGATTGACTGCCACCGCCGCCTTGGCCGGCGCTGGTCATGATGGAAGTGAACAGAACATATCAGAAGCAGAAATCGACCGTACCATTGAAGTGACGGCTGGGGATCTATGGTTCAAGCCGAATGACCTTGTCATTGCGCCGGGTGAAACAGTGAAGTTCGTCATCGAGAACCTTGGCCAAATTGAGCACGAATTCGTCATCGGGGCTGCCGATGCGCAGAAAGAGCATCGCGAAATGATGCTGGATATGGCATCCGGCGACGGTAGACATCACGACATGTCAGCAGGCCATCACAGCGCGGGGAACAACGTCATGCCAGCCGTCACGGTGGCCAGTGGTGAAACCAGAACGCTCGTCTGGACAGCGCCTGATACGGCAAATAATGACCTTATCTATGCCTGCAATATTGCCGGCCATTTCGAAGGCGGTATGCACGGCGAACTGAAGGTGAAGGATTGAAATGAGGCTGCTGCTCGTCGAGGACGATGATCTGCTGGCCGAGAGCCTATCGGAAGCATTGGAAGACGAAGGCTATCGGGTGGACGTTGCCGGCCTGGTGCATGAGGCGGATGCCTTGATGAATAGTGAGGACTATAGCCTTGCGATACTCGACCTTGGATTGCCGGATGGCTCGGGTCTCGAGCTGTTGAAACGGTGGCGGCGCAGTGGCCGCCATCTGCCGATCCTCGCCTTAACCGCCCGGGATAGCTGGGAAGACAAGGTAGAAGGCCTGCACGGTGGCGCGGATGACTATTTGACCAAGCCCTATTACGAGGCCGAACTGCTGGCCCGGCTGCATGCTTTGCTGCGCCGGGGTAGCCGCGCTGTGGAAACCACCTTGAGTGTCAATGGCGTCGTCCTGGATGAAGCGACCAAACGTGTGTGCGATGCCGATGGCACCTGGCATGCCCTGACCGCGACGGAATACTGCTTGTTGCGTTACCTGATGCGCCATCCGGATCGCGTACTCTCCAAGGGCCAATTGCTGGAACAGCTTTATACCCTGGAGCAGGATGCCGCCGCCCCTAATCTGGTCGAGGTATATGTGGGCCGGTTACGAAGACTGCTGGGTAAGAACCGTATCCAGACGCGGCGTGGGCAGGGCTATGTCTTTCCTTCCCTTTGATCGCCGTAGCCTGCGCTTTAATCTACTGATCCGATTGGGGTTGGTGGCATTGGTCATCGTGGGGGTTACCTGGTTTCTGCATGGCATTCTGTTGCGGGATTTGGCCTGGGAATTTCTGGGCGACCGGCTGCGTCAGGAAGCCCGCTTTACCCTCGCCAGGGTAGAGCGCCTGGAAGGGGCGCCTGGACAATGGCTGGAATCGGACTCGCCGACCAGAGAGGTCTTTCATCATCTTTATGTATTGCGCGTCGGTGACCGGACCTACTCGTCGCACCCGGACTGGCTCGCGCCTCTGGAGCCGTATCTGGACGATGAAGGCGCACGACTTTTCGAGGTGCAATGGCAGGGGCGCCAACTGCTCGTCTACCGAGACAGCTTCGAATTGAATGGCAAGCCTGGGGTGTTGTTGGTAGGGGAGGACTTCGCTCAGGTAGAGGAGGGCCTGGGGGCGCTGCACTGGTGGGTGGGGGGGATTGCGGGCCTCGTTCTGTACTGCTGATCCTCATGAATCTGTTGGCGGTCAACCGCAGTCTTCGTCCCTTGGCGCGGTTGCAGCACCAGCTCGCCGAGTTTCAGACAGGCCAGCGTGAGCGGCTCGACCTCGATTGTCCCTCTGAGCTGGACGGTCTACTCATACAGCTGAACCACTTCATGGATGAGTTACAGCGCCGTTTGCAACGCTCCCGCGAGGCGGTCGCCAATCTCTCGCATACGCTGCAAACCCCCTTGGCGGCGGTGACCCAGGTGCTACGTGGTCGGCGATCGATCGATGATCAACGTCGCCGGCGCATGCTCGAGCGCCTGGAAGGCATGCAGGCGCAGTTGACCTCCGAGTTGCGGCGGGCACGCTTTGCTGGCCCGGGCAGTGCCCTGCACAGCGTGGTCGCCCAGGAGGCGGGCACCTTGGTCGACATGATGCGAACGCTCTACCCCGACAAGCGCTTCGAGCTCCATGTTGAGCTGCCATCGAAGCACAGCGTCGCGGTGGAACGCCAGGATCTCAACGAGATGCTGGGCATCGTGCTGGATAACGCGGGCAAATGGGCGCGTAAATATGTGGTATGCCGCATACGTCAAGACCAGGGGCTGGTCTTCGAGATCGAGGACGATGGACCAGGCGTGCCCGTGCCGGCGTTATCCCAACTCGGTGAGCGGGGTAAACGCCTGGATGAAAGCACACCCGGGCACGGGCTGGGGCTGGCGATTCTGAAGCAGATCGTCGCGCAGTATCGTGGCACGGTGACGTTCTCTGCTTCGAATGAAGGAGGGTTATATGTGCGTATCGAACTGCCCTGTTAAGGAAAATTCAAAATAAGTGTGGCTCATCGACATTTCATATGGGTTTGGCCTGATCCAGCATGCCCACGACAGGAGGTATAGCGTGCGCCACTTGAGCCCCCGTTGGCGGCGAATCTTGCTCGGGATGGCGATACTGGCCATTTTCTTCGTCACGTTGTTCGTGCTGTGGCGTGCCGGTGTGCTGGATCTCTTGCGCGATAGCCAAGGCCTCGAACAGGCGGTGACACGACTCGGGCCCTATGGTCCGATGTTGATCATCGGGCTGATGACACTCGCCATCGTCATGAGCCCGATCCCCAGCGCACCGATCGCTCTTGCTGCCGGGGCGGCCTACGGGCATCTTTGGGGCACCCTCTACATAGCCATCGGCTCTGAAGCCGGTGCGCTGATCGCCTTCACCATCGCTCGTCTCATCGGCCACGATGCGCTAAAGACATGGTTGGGAACGCGATTGTCAACTGGCTTTCTGCATCGTTTCGTGACGTCGCAAAACGCCTTGATGATGGTCGTCTTTGCCACGCGCCTGATGCCCTTTCTTTCCTTCGATCTCGTTAGCTACGCCGTCGGTCTTACACCGCTCAAGGTCTGGCGTTTTGCCTTGGCGACTCTGCTCGGTATTTTGCCGGCGAGCTTTCTGCTAGCCCACTTTGGCGGCGAACTCGCCTCCGGCGATTTACAACGCGCCGGGTGGACGGTGCTCGCCCTGGGCGGGATCACTCTGCTTCCCGTGGCATGGAAGATGGCGCCATACCGTTATCGAAGAGTGTTGAAGCAGTGGTTGAGGTTAGAATAACCGTTAGACAGTCGCCCCGATACGTTCGATCGTTCTTGCATCGGGGCGCCACGAGGATGGGTTGAAGGGGATTATTCGCTGTCATTCTGCATGGATTGTTGAGCCTGCATGTGCTCCATCATCTGCTGCTGCATGCCTTGCATCATGTCCATGCACTGCTGCATCATTTCCTGACGCTGCTCGGGGTCCATGTTCTGCATGTTCTGGCCCATGCTGTCATTCATCATGCTGCCCATGGACTGATGCATTTGCTTCATTTGTTCCATGTGCTCTTGCATCAGCTGCTGTCGTTGCTGCGGATCTTGAGTGTTGTGGAACTCTTGCATCGTGCCTTGCATCGACTGCATGCGCTGCTGCATGTCGCCTTGGTTCATCATTCCCATGCCTTGACTCATCTTTCCGCCAGCGTCTTGCTGGCTGGAAGAAGCCTCCTGCTGGGCATAGGCCAGGGGCAAGGTCAACAAGGCCGCCATGGCAACAGTAATTACGATCTTTCTCATGACATCCTCCTTTTCTTCGACTGATGTTATAAGCAGTTAAAATAAGGTTATACAATATATCTGAAAATAAACTGAATGCACTGCCATAGTCATGCTATTGCGGCTGGAGCATCAAGTGGATTGATATTTACGGCATCTATAAAGCTATCTATCAATGGCAGCCCTCTGTTGTTCGAACGCACTTCCCCATGCCTCCCCTCTGTTCATACCGTACTTCGCATTGCCGTTCAGCGTTAATTCAGCCTGGCTGCATAGGCTGAAGGCTAATGAATATTAAGACATACACGTTTGCTTTTTCGCTTGGCCATTGGGCTGCCCATAGGTTTTAGACTGGTATCAGGATCTGTCGACAGGGTTACCACGAATAGAAGGAGATCTGACTATGCCGGGAAACATGATGGCGCATATGAATGGGTACGGCTGGGGGCATATGTTGTTCGGTGGGTTCATGATGGTTCTTTTTTGGGGTGGACTCATCGCTCTGGTCATCTGGCTGTTACGGGGCTTGGGACGACGCGATGCTGGCGTGCAGCGGCAGCCAAGTGCGCTTGACCTTCTGCAAGAACGTTACGCCCGGGGCGAGATCGACGAGCAGGAGTACGAAGAGCGCAAGCGCGTCCTAACGCATTGATTGCTCCCTACCACTTCTCCGCTCATTCAGCTTATATTCAGGAAAGGAGACTAGCGTTTACGTGGCGTGCTTATTGGTCTAGTTTTATAGGCAACTGTCATGTAACGGTTTTCTGCCGTACCAAAAAGACAGGGACGTACTGGCTATTGTTATCGTGCCAGCAAGGCGAGGGATCCGCATGGAGCTGCTTACACTCTTTTTCATCGTGCTGATTGCTGCCGGTCTGGGACTGCTGATCCAGTGGCTGCCGATGCGCCATCAACCGATGCCGCCCTATCCCCAGCGCGCGCCCTTCCTGGGCGGTGGTCTGCCCGAGACCCACGCCTGGAGCCGTTACCACGTTCGCTACTATCCCATGACGCTGCTACTCATCGCCTTCGAGATGGAGATGATGTTCATGTACCCCTGGGCGGTGGTGTTCGTCGAACAGGGCATGAAGGCGGTGATGGAGATGGGTATGTTCCTGGCCATCCTGTCCGTGGGCATCGTCTACGCCTGGCGCGAGGGGGTGTTCAAGTGGCAGTGAGTTGGCTTTCTCGTCTGGCGGCGCAAGCCTCCGTGCCGGTATTTCCAGTTCGGGGACTGCACGGTGAGGAAGCGTTCTATCAGTTGGCTCTGACACCCGGGATCGAACTGGTCGATTCGCCGCGCCATGCCAGCATCCTGCTGGTGGCAGGCGGCGTGCCGCCGGATCAGCACGATGCCCTGCGTCGGGTGCACGACCAGTTGCCTGCCCCCTTTGCCACTTTGTGGTATTGCAGCGAGCCTTTGGCGGAGCTTGCCTCTGCCACGCGACTCGACGATCCCGGCGCCTTGCCTGGGGCGCTGATGACGATCCATCGCGAACTGATGAGTGGAAAGCGCGGTAGCTCGCCGCGCCTGCTGCCGGACGAGCCCCCCAACCCCTGGGAAGGGCTGGGCGACGATGGCCACGGCGGCGAGGGCATGATGGGCGGCGTACCCTACGGTCGGCCCATGGCCATGAACATGACCGATGACCTTCGCGACGGCCTGACCCTGGATTCGCTGACCGTCATTTTAGGGCCGTTTCTGCCCATGCTGCCGCCGGGGCTGAGTGCGAAGGTGACGCTACAGGGCGACCTTATCCAGTCCTGGACGACCCGAGGCGCGCCGTATCCTATTGCCCTGGAGAGCCTGTTCTTTCAGGCGCTGCAGGGCCCTGTGCCCATCGCCGCGCTTGAGCGGGCCCGGGCGCGTTATCACTTGAAGCGTCTACATTTCGCCCTGCGCCTGGCAGGGCTTGACCGATTGGCGCTTGAAGCGCTGCGCCTGGCGTTCGACTCTCACTTAAGTCTTAAGGGCGTGGCGATCCTGCGGCGTCGGTTGATGCGCAGCGGCTTCTTTCGACTGACGGCGACAGGGCAGGGCCGGCTCGATGAAGAAACGGCCCGGCGAGCCGGCGGGGTGGCGGCCCGGGCGGCGGGGCACGAGGAGGACTGGCGCAGTGAGGACGAGGGCTACCGGCAGCTGGGTTTTCTCCTGCTCACGCAGCGCCAAGGTGACACGGCGGCGCGCTGGCGCCAGACCCTGTCGGAAGTCGAGCAATCGCTGCAGCTCGCCGCCCAGGCCGAACATGAGGCTGTACATACCCAGCGCAGCGACGGCGTCGAGACGCCTCGCGGCACCTGGCACCGGCAGTGGCCCGAAGAGGCGAGCGATCTGCTTGATGACCTGCTGCCGGGCCTTGAGTGGGACGAGGCGATGAGTACCCTGGCAAGCCTCGACCTGGCGCCGCTGTCGCCCTGGTCGCTGGAGGAAACGGGCGGCGCGCCGATCACACAGGACATTGGCGAGGAGAGTCGGGCATGATTCTCGATGAGCTCATCTTGCCAGTACTGCTGGTAATAGTCGTCCTCGTGGTCGGCGCCTATCTGGTGGCGGTGCTCGACGAGGCGATCGCCGGTGCGCTGGGCATGCCGCGAGCCACAAGCGTTTGGACAGCGCCGCTGGCCCAGGGCGCTTGGCTACTCACTCAGCAGGCCAACGCCACCGAAGCGCCGGACTGGCGGGCCTGGCGTCTGGCCCCGGCACTCTACCTGGCGCTGGCCGCGATTGGCTTGGCGGTGGTGCCGTTCTCGCCGACGCTGATTCCCACGGATCTGGTCACCAGCGTGGTGCTGTGGGGCAGCGTCGAGGCCCTGGCCACGGTGGTGATCTTCCTGCACGGCTGGTCCGCCAATACGTTGCTGGCACTGATCGGCGCCTATCGCTATGTCGCTCTGGGGCTTTCCTACATCCTGATCAGCATGTTCGTGCTGATCGGCGTGGCGTTGCCCGCCGAGTCACTGCAATTTTCGCAGGTAGTGGCCTCTCAGGAGGGGCTTTGGAATGTGATTCGCCAGCCACTGGGGCTGCCGCTGTTCTTGATCGTCGGCCTGGGCATGACCTTCTGGGGGCCGCTGAATCTGGCGGATTCCCGAGACTTGGCCCGGGGTACGGCGTCGGCGGTGTCCGGCCCGCCGCGACTGGTGTGGAACCTGGCCCGGGCGGCGATGCTGGTGCCTTCAGCGGCGCGGCGGCGAGCGCCTTCCTGGGCGGCTGGCTAGGCCCCTGGCTACCCGGCCCGGTATGGGTGCTGCTCAAGATGCTGGCGGTACTTGCCCTTCTGCTGCTGATCGGTCGGCTGGTGCCGCGCCTACAGCCGGAGCGCTGCGTCACCCTGATGTGGGTGGTGTTTTTGCCGCTCTCCTTCGTTGATCTGATCTGGGCGGGCACCGTAGCGCTGTTATAAGAAATAACTGCAAGAACACGTGGAGGCATTTTGTAATGGATTACCCCATCGGTGTTGATATTGCCTTTCTGTTGCTGGCCACCCTGGCGGTGGTCTCCGGCTGGCGGGTGTTCGCAACCGATTCCATGGTGCGCGCCTCCTTCTTCCTGCTGGTGTCGTTCATCGCCGTGGGCGTGATCATGATCCTGCTGGCGGCGGAATACCTGGGCGTGGCGATGTTCTTCATGATGGCCGTGGAGATGATGGTCATGGCGATCTTCATGGTCATGTTCATGATGAACCCGGCGGGGCTCAATCCGATGATGATGGTCCATCAGCACAAGTTTTCCATCGCCGCCGGGATAGCGATCTTCGTGGTGCTCGCCGCCGTGGCGCTGCTGGCCGAGTTCCCCGATAGTCCCTTGCCGGCGGACATCGACCCGGTCAGGTCTCTAGGTAACGAACTGCTTGGCGACTCGATGCTGATCTTCGAATCCGCGGGCATCGTGCTGCTGACCACCATGATCGGCGTGGTGGTACTGTCGAGCCACCGTGGGCGCTATGGCGCCGCCGAGGAGGGCTCGATGCCGCCTGGGTTGGTGCCCGGGGGCGATCCGGCGGGCATGCCGGAAGAAGAGGATGAGGGCGGTGGTCATCATCATTGTCACTAGGCGCTTGTTACAAATTCTCGAAGGCGGATGGGGACAGGCTCGGGGTAGGCCAAAGCGAAGGTCTTTTGCCATGGATGGCAAAAGTAGCGCCCAGGGATGGGTTCACAGCGCCTTCGCAACGGCCTACCCGCGAGACCGCTCGGCCTAACGCAAGGAGGCAGAAATGACGCTGGTCACTCTCTTATTACTCGCCGCCGCGCTGATTGGTATCGGCTTCTACGGAGCGCTCTCTCAGCAGTCCTTCGTGATGCTGATGATGGGCCTCGAGCTGATCTTGAACGGCGTCATGCTGGCCGCCGTGGCTTTCTGGGCCCTGAGTGGCGCCGGTGCGCCGGAGGGCCAACTGCTGACCATCGTGGTCATGGCGGTGATGGCCATCGAGATGGCCATGGGCTTTGCCCTGGTGGTGGCGGTGTTCCGCACCAACCAGGCGGATGTCACCGAAGGAATCACGGAGTTGAAGCACTGATGTTGTGGACGCTTGCGCTATTTCCGTTGCTGGGCGCGATCCTGCTCTACCTGGCGGGCCGACGCCTGGGACGCTTCGGACTGACGCTTGCGGCGGCGCTTGTCCTGCTGATGACGCTTGTGCTGACCGGGCTGGCGATCACGAGTGGCTGGCAGGGCAGCGTTGCCTGGAGCGAGACGCTGACCTTGACCCTCAAGCTCTCCGCCGCCGGTAGCGTCTTTGCCTTGACGATACTGCTGGTGGCGCTGCCGATCGTCGTCTACGCCGGCTATCACGAGGTGGGGCTGCGCGACGATTACCGCACGGTCACCGCCCAGGGCATACGTTTGATCGCCTTGCTGGTGGCCTTCGTCGGCGCCATGCAATTGCTGGTGCTGGCCAATGATTTTCTGACGCTGCTGATCGCCTGGGAATTGGTCGGCGCCTGCTCCTGGTCGCTGATTTCTCACAAGTGGGGACAAAAGGAGGTGCCCCAGGCGGCGGCCCAGGCCTTTCTGGTCACCCGCTTTGGCGATCTGGGGCTGTATATCGCCGCGGCGGCGGTGTTTGCCGGCAGCGGCGGCTTCGGCTACGCCGATCTGGCGGCCCTGGATGGCGGCCTGTTGAGCGTGGCGGTGGCCGGTATTCTGCTGGCCGCGGCGGCCAAGTCGGCGCAACTGCCGTTCTCCTCCTGGCTGTTCGCCGCCATGGCCGGTCCGGTGCCAGTGTCGGCGCTGCTGCATTCGGCGACCATGGTGGCGGCAGGCATCTACCTGCTGGCGCGCCTGCAACCGACGCTCTCCGCTGTCGACTGGTTCGCGCCGCTGGTCATCGCCATTGGCCTGGCCACCGCCCTGGTCGGTGGGGTGGTCGGGATATTTCAGAATCACGCCAAGAAGCTGCTGGCGGCCTCTACCTCGGCCCAGTACGGCTTGATGTGGGTCGCGGTGGGGGCGGGTTTCCCCGGTGTGGCCCTGTTGCACTTCGTCGCCCATGCCTTCTTGAAGGCGGGCTTGTTCCTGTCGGCGGGGCTCGCCGAGCGCCAGACCGGCAGTTACCAACTGCAGGACATGCGTCAAGGGCGTCGCTTGCCGGGCATCGCTCTGGCCACTTTTTTGATGAGTCTAGCCCTGGCCGGCATGATCCCGCTGGGCGCCGCCTGGAGCAAGGAGCAGATCGCGGCGGCGGCGGGGCAGCAAGGCGCCTGGCTGGCGCTGCTCGTGGCCCTGGCCGGTGGCTTGAGCGCGCTGTATGCCTCGCGCTTTCAGCTATTGGCATATGGTCGCCGATCGCATCCGGCGCGCTCGATACTGTCTTATGCGCCGCCTCCTTTCCGTGCCGAAAGCGGGGCAGTGCTGCTGATGGCCGGGATGACGATGCTGCTATCTCTCGTTTGGTGGCCGGATGTTCAGGTTTGGCTCTCTGAAACGCTGTCTATCTCTTTGCCTGAAAACAGCGCCTGGGAGCTGATCGTTTCCCTAGTGCTGGTCCTGCTGGGCATCGCCGTGGGGTTCGTCATGACGCGGCGCCAGCACCGAGCAAGTGTTTGGCAGGAGCGCGTGGCTAACTGGTTCGGCCTGCTGACGGTGATCCAGACAATCGCCCGGGGAGCCGTGGTCCTCGGCCACCTCCTGGCCCGCTTCGATGACCGAGTCGTGGACGCCGGACTGCGAGGCACGGCGCGCTTAGCCCAATGGCTGGCGCGACGCGGCGCCCGGCAAGGCGAGGTCTTCGCCGAGGGCGTGCCCGGCGTGATGACCCGCTTGAGTGAATGGGGCGGTTACTGGGCGCGTCAGGCCCAGAGCGGCCAGACCCATCATTACTACGCCGGTATCAGCCTGGGCCTCGTCGTCATTTTCGCCATCCTGTTGATAGGAGCCTTGTTGTGATTCTCACCGTTGCCTGGGTCGTGCCGTTGCTGGGCGCTATCGCCCTTGCCGCTTTTTCACGCTGGAGCGAGACCCGAGCGCGGCAATGGGCGGCGGCCGTGGCCGTACTGTCGCTGCTGGCGTTGGTGGTTGCCTGGGTTGGCTTCGATCCGGCGGGGCCGCTGTTTCAGCATGTGGATGAGCTGCGTTGGGTGCCGAGCATCGGGGTGGCCTACCGGGTCGGTGTCGACGGCATCGCCCTGGCAGTGGCCACCATGAGCGCACTGGTGTTCGTTGCCGCCATCGTCTACCCGGTGGATACCCTTGGCCAGCCGCGCCAATATTACGCCTGGATGCTGTTCCTGCAGGCGATGTCGCTTGGGGTGTTCCTGGCCCTGGATATGCTGCTGTTCTATGTGTTCTTCGATCTGACCCTGGTGGGCATGTTCTTCCTCATCGGCCGCTGGGGCCACGGCACGCCCCAGGTCTCGGCGCTCAAGTTCTTCCTCTATACCTTCGCCGGCTCGCTGCTGCTGTTGCTGGCGATCATCGGCCTGTATCTGTCGATCAAGCCGCACAGTTTCGATATGCGCGTGCTGATCGAACGCCAACCCCTGGCCGGCACGGGGCTCTACGCCGGGTTGGTGTTCCTGGCGTTGATGCTGGGCTTTGCCATCAAGACGCCCCTGGTGCCGCTGCATACCTGGTTGCCCCAGGCCCACGTCGATGCGCCGGGGCCGGCCTCGGCGATCCTCGCCGGGGTGCTGCTCAAGATGGGCACCTACGGCATGATCCGCCTGCCCTTTGCGATGATGCAGGAGACCTTCGCCGAGTATTCGCTGGTCGTTGGTATCGCCGCGCTCATCGCCATCCTCTATGGCGCCCTGGTGGCGCTGGGGCAGAGCAATCTCAAGCGCCGCATCGCCTACACCTCGATCAATCACATGGGCTACACGGTGCTGGGCATTGCCGTGGCGGCGGCGCTGTTTTCCGACAACCTGGCCGCCCGCCAGATGGCGCTGACCGGGGCGACGGTGGAGATGGTGGCCCACGGCCTGATCACCGGGGCGCTGTTTTTGATCTGCGGCTCCTTCTGGCAGCGTACCGGCGAATACGAACTGGATCATTATGGCGGCCTGGCTCATCAGGCCCCGCTGCTGACCGGCTTCACGGTGCTGGCGGCCTTTGCGAGTCTCGGCATGCCGGGGCTGGCCGGCTTCGTCGCCGAGTTCCAGGTGTTTGCTGGCACCTTCGCCGTCTATCCTTGGCTGGCGGTGCTGGGGGTGCTGGGTATCCTGATCACCGCGGCGCTGTTCCTGGACATGCTGCGCCGGCTGTTCTTCGGTCGGCTGCCCTCGCACCTGGGCCAGTTCGCCGAGCTGAAACGGGCCGAGTGGGGCGTGCTTGGGGTGCTCTCCTTGGGCATCCTGGTGATCGGTGTCTATCCAAGGTTTCTGCTGACATTGATCGAGGCCTCGAACGCGCTGCTGCTGGGAGGCCGCTGATGCCCATCGGTGACCTGCTGCCCGAGATCGTCTTGTTGGTCGGCGCGGTGATCATCGTGCTGTTCGCCTCTTTTGCCTCTCAGGAACGCCAGGCCTGGGCCGCCGGATTGGCGCTGGTCGCCCTGGCATTCACGGCGGGGTTCAGCCTGCTGCAGTGGCGCGAGCCGCCGGCGCTGACCTTTTCCGGGGTCTGGGCGCTGGATACGGCGGCCGTCGCTACCAAATTGCTGGTGCTGTTGAGCGGTGCGGTCGCCGTCGCGCTGTCGCCGGACTGGATGCGCAGCGACCGACGGCATGGCGAGTACTACGCCCTGTGTCTGTTCACGCTGCTCGGCGTGATCATGATGGCCTCGGCCAACGACAGCATGGAACTGGTGGTGGGCATTCTGCTCTCCTCCACCGCTAGCTACCCCTTGGTGGCCTACCATCGCGGTTTCAAGCCGGCGCTGGAAGCGGGCATGAAGTACTTCCTGATCGGCGCCTTGACCAACTCCCTGTTGGTGGTCGGCGTGGTACTCCTGTTCGGGCTGGTGGGCGATACCGACTATACGAGCACGGCTCAGGTGCTGGCGGCGGGCGGCGACCCTTTGGCGCTGAGCGTGGCGGTGGCCTGTATCGTGCTGGGGCTGACCTTCAAGCTGGCGGCCTTTCCCGGCCATGCCTGGATGCCGGATGTTGCCCAGGGCGCCCCGGCGCCGGTCGCCGCGCTGCTCACCGTGGCGCCCAAGATCGGTGCCGCCATGGCCCTGGCGCGCTTCGTATCGCTATTGCCGGAATCACAAGTCTGGCCGGTCATCGTCGCCCTGATCGCCGTGGTGACCATGACCCTGGGCAACCTGGCAGCTTTGCAGCAGACCGATGTGCGACGCCTGCTCGGCTGGTCCTCGGTTTCGCAATCCGGCTATGCGCTGATGGCGGTGGTGGTGATCGGCCGCGAGCCCCAGGCGTTACCGGCGCTGCTGGCGTTTCTTGCTGCCTATGCGCTGGCCAATCTCGCTGCTTTTGCGGTGGTGACCCATCTGCGTGGCCGCACGGCGCTGGCGGACTACCATGGCCTGGGTCGCACTCAGCCCGTCGTCACGGCGATACTCATCCTGGCGCTGCTGTCCCTGGTGGGTATCCCGCCGCTGGTAGGCTTCTTCGGCAAGTTCCTGCTGTTCAAGGTGACCATCGCCGGAGGTTTCGGCTGGCTGGCGGTGGTCGCCGCCATCAATACCGTATTGTCCCTGTTCTACTACCTGCGGGTGATCGCGGTGACCATGTTCAAGCCCTTGAAGGGCGAGGTGCATGTGCTCGGTAGCTGGTCCTGGCTGGCCCTGCTGGCAAGCGCGGTATTGCTACTCGCGGCGAGCCTGGGGGTGGAAGGCGGGCTGTCGCTGATGGGGGCCATTCGCTTTGCGGGCTAGGAAGCACCTGTTGACAGAAAAGCGGCAACGCTTCTGAAGCTTCCCTTTGAGCAGGATTAGACTACAAGTGTGGACTATACTCGCCTGACGGACATGATGTCGTCCCCCAGGTTGGCTTAAGCCAACCTGGCTAAATCAATTAGCTTGATCAGCATAAGGAGCTTGCCGTGACAGCCGCTGTCAATCGCACTTATCGCCCCGGGTTGCATCCGCTTCATGCGGTACTGCTTGCAGGCACTATCTCCCTTTTCCTGGGCGCTGCATTGAGCGATTACGCCTACTCGTCGAGCTTCCATGTGCAGTGGAGCCACTTCGCCTCCTGGCTTATTGCGGGCGGTCTTGTCTTCAACGGCTTCGCGCTGCTGGCCGCCATTATCGGCCTGTTCCGGGCTGACCGTCGTCGCGGACTCTCGCTCGTTTATGTTGCTCTACTGTTAGCCACCTGGGTCGTTGGCTTCGTCAATGCGCTGGTCCATGCCCGGGATGCCTGGGCCATGATGCCCACCGGCTTTATTCTCTCGATCGTCGTCGCCGTACTGGCATGCGCGGCCACTTGGATCGGTTTCTCAAGTCTCAGCGCCGGAGATAAGCAATGAAGGTGTCCAGTGTCTTTTACGTCAGCACCCTCTCGGTTTTACTGGGTGTCAGTGGGAATACAGCCGCCCAATCGGAACAGCTGTATGGTGCTGATCCGACCCTTCCAGAACCGCAGCGCGGACTCTTGCCCAACATGACGGTTCCAGAGCCCGCCGAGTGGGGCGATCAGCAGCCCACCGTGCCGGAAGGCTATACGATCACGGCGATCGCCACCGACTTGAAAGTGCCGCGTCAGACCCTGGTGCTGCCCAATGGCGATATCCTGGTGGCCGAGGGCAAAGGGGGCGGCAATGCCCCTAAATCGCGGCCGAAGGATTTCATTGCCGGTTTGATTCAGGCACGGGGCACCACCTCGGTCGAGAGCGGTAATCGATTGACGCTACTGCGTGACAGCGACGGTGACGGCACCTACGAAGAGCAGACGGTTTTCGCCGAAGGTCTTAATGCGCCTTACGGTCTCGCCCTGGTGGATGACGATCTCTACGTCGCCAACCAGGATGCGCTGGTACGTTTCGATTACGAAGAAGGCCAGACTCGGGCCAGCGGCCCGCCAGATCTGGTGACACCGCTCCCGTCCGAAATCAATCACCACTGGACAAAATCACTGACCGCGAGCGCCGACGGGGACTTTCTCTACGTGGGCATCGGCTCGAATAGCAACATCACCGAGCGTGGCATGGCAGCGGAAGTCGACCGCGCCGAAATCTGGGAGATCAATGCGGAAACCGGCGCACGTCGTGCCTACGCCACCGGCGTGCGTAACCCCACGGCGCTGACCATTCAGCCCGAGACCGATCAGCTATGGGCCGTGGCGAACGAGCGCGACGAACTCGGGCCAAACCTGGTGCCCGACTATCTTACTTCCATCCAGGACGGCGGCTTCTATGGCTGGCCCTACAGTTATTGGGGGCAGAACGTGGATACACGTGTCCGCCCGCAGAACCCCGCAAAGGTGGAGTCGGCGATTGCGCCGGATTACAGCCTCGGTTCCCATAGGGCGCCGCTTGGCCTCGCCTTCTCCACGCCCGAAATGGGCGACGACTTCGCGGAGGGTGTTTTCGTCGGCGAACACGGCAGTTGGAACCGCGCCGACCCCGTTGGTTACAAGGTAGTGTTTGTGCCTTTCAGTAACGGCCTGCCTGACGGCGACCCGGTTGACTTCGTCTCGGGATTTCTCACTGATGATGGTCGAACCCGCGGCAGGCCGGTGGGCGTCACCATTGACCCGGACGGCGCTCTCATCATCGCCGACGATCTGACCAACGCCATTTGGCGCGTGACCTATGAGGATGATGAATAAGACGATGATCTAGCAGGGTGAAGGCTACCTCAGCGCGTTGCTTCCCCCGTGCTTGCCACGCTGATGGCAGAGTCGATGATCGCTGAGCACCTCGATGATGCGACAGCTCTCGACCCTGCCGCCAGCACATTGGGTCACCATGCGCTTGAGTTCATCGCGCAGTGCTTCGAGTCGCTGCAGGCGGGACTCCACCTCCGCCAGATGGTGCTTGGCGAAGGCGTCGACTTCGTCGCAGGGCATCTCCGGGTGATCCGCCATCTTCAGTAGCTCGCGCACGGCCTCTATGGAGAAGCCGAAATCCCGGGCGTGGCGAATGAACGTCAGTCGTCGGACAGTCCGCTGGTCATAGCGTCGCTGTCCTCCCTCGCTGCGCGCCGCATCGGGTAACAGCCCGATGCGCTCGTAATAGCGTACCGTCTCGGGCTTGCAGCCGGAGTGTCGCGCCAAGTCACCGATACCGATCGCAGAGTTAGTCGTGGCCTGTTGTGTCGCATCGTCGGGCATGGCTTGAACCTCTAGTTGCTACAGGGATTAGGATTGACGCCAAGATAGTTCAATCCCGGGAGCGACGCCATGAGCGACTCAATGCATCACAACGCCTCCTCCGTTCTGACCCTGCGCATCGAAGGCATGGACTGCGGCGGCTGCGAGCGCAAGGTCGAAGCCGCGCTGGGCCGCCTGCAGGGCATCGAGGAGGTATCGGCCAGCTCGGTCACCGGGTCAGTGAAGATCCACCCTCAACAGAGCACGACGCCTTCTCATGAGGTGATCGAACGGACCTTAACGAGCTTGGCTACCAGATTGCCGCCGATGATGCGGGAGGTAAGTCGGATGCCTCTCCGGCACCCTGGTGGCGGTCCGCCAAGGGACGCCTGATGCTCGTCACTGAGGGACTGCTGGCTCTGGCCTTCGTTCTTCACCTTGCCTGGCCGACCTTGGGTGACTGGCCCTTCGTGGCGGCTACTCTGGTGGGCCTCGTGCCCATTCTGCAAGGGGCCTGGCGGGCGTTGAGGGTATACAACCCGTTCACCATCGAGATGCTGATGAGCATCGCGGCTCTGGGGGCCCTAGCCATCGGTGCCGCCGCCGAGGCGGCGGTGGTGGTGTTTCTGTTCGCTGTGGGGGAATTGCTGGAAGGCGTGGCCGCGTCGCGAGCGCGGCGCAGCATCTCGGCCCTGTCAGAGTTGACCCCGTCGACCGCAAGATTGATGGAGAACGGTGAAGTGCGTGAGGTGTCGGCGGCCTCGCTGCAGCCCGGGCAACGAGTGCTGATACGCCCTGGGGACCGCGTGCCCTGCGATGGCCGCATCCTGGCCGGACAGTCCGAGCTGGATGAGTCACCGGTGAACGGCGAGTCCGTGCCGCGATCGCGCTTTCCTGGCGATGACGTCTTCGCCGGCACGGTGAACCTCGATGCCGCCCTGGAGGTAGAAGTCACTCGGGGCGCCGAGGACAATACCATCGCCCGGGTCATCCGCCTGGTGGAGGAAGCCCAGGCCGCCAAGGCACCGGTGGCTCGCTTCATCGACCGCTTCGCTTATTACTATATGCCAGCGGTCGTAGGCCTGGCTTTGTTGATGGCGGTGGTGCCGCCGCTGGTTTCGGCGATGTCCTGGTCGGAATCGGTTTACCGTGCCCTAGCCCTGCTGCTGATCGCCTGCCCCTGTGCCCTGGTGATCTCGACACCCGCGGCAATCGCTGCGGGCCTCTCGACCGGCGCACGGCATGGGTTGCTGATCAAGGGCGGAGCGGTGCTCGAGCAGCTGGGCAAGCTGCGTCTGATCGCCCTGGACAAAACCGGCACGCTCACCGCGGGTACCCCCAAGGTCACCGACGTGGAAGCCTGGACGAGTGGACAGGATGAGAACGACATCCTGAGGCTCGCGGCGAGTCTGGAGCGTGGCTCCAGCCATCCCATCGCCACGGCGATCCTGGCGCGCGCCGAACAGCTTGGGCTTTCGCCTGCCGAGGTGGGTGAAGGGCGCGTCCTGGCCGGACGCGGGGTCACCGGGCGAGTCGTGGGGCGCGACCTGAGCTTGATCACGCCTCGCCATCTGCAGGAACTGTCGACGTTGTCCGATGATCGATCGCAGCGCATCGCGGCGCTGGAGCAGGCGGGCAAGACCCTCGCCGTCCTGGTCGAGGGCGAGTGTGCGTTGGGCCTGATCGCCGTGCGCGACGAGCCTCGCGAAGATGCCCATGAGGGGCTCTTAGCCCTGTCGCGCCTCGGTGTGCAGGCGGTGATGCTCAGCGGCGACAATGCGCGCACCGTCGCGGCCACCGGTGGCATTCTGGGAATCGAGGCTCACGGTGAGCTAATGCCCGAGGACAAGGCACAGCGAATTCGTAGGTGGCAAGCGGAGGGGCGCGGGCCGGTCGGCAAAGTCGGCGATGGCATCAACGACGCCCCGGCACTGGCCGCGGCGGAGGTGGGTATCGCCATGGGCGGTGGTACCGATGTGGCGCTTGAAACCGCGGATGCGGCCCTGCTCAAGAACCGCGTCAGCGGCATTGCCGAGTTGATCGACCTGTCCCGAGCGACCCTACGTAACGTCAAGACTAACGTCGCTCTGGCATTGGGCCTGAAGGCCATCTTCCTGGTATCTACGGCGCTAGGCATTACCGGCATGTGGATCGCTGTAATGGCGGATACCGGGGCGACAGTACTGGTGACCCTAAACGCCATGCGTCTGCTGAGCTATTGCCCTGGGCCTAAGAAGAGCCAAAGGGCAGCCTCGGCCGGACCTGGGCTCAGAAGGCTTCCAACATGAAGGGGGTGACAAGCATGGCCAATACGAATAAAGGCACCGGACTTCGACGCGGTCGATAGGTAAGCACAAGCGCGCAGGCTTCGTAAGTCAGCAGTAAAGCCCTGAGTGATATGACAGAACGCGTGCGGAGCATGGTTGTTCGCCTTATTTGTAAAGTAGAAACAGGTTTCAGTATCACCCTGATAGCGCGATGTTTCCTTATCGTCCCGTCTTTTTCGAACGTTTTCTTGGACGTTGCGCAATTTTTCCTTTGTTACGTTCCCCGTTGTAAGTGCGGTAAATGACGGCGCCACGTTCTCTTCGCCCCCCCGCTTGTCGCGGTGCTGTCCAAAGTCGATCACTTTTCATCACCGTATCAATCGCCTTTACCTCAGCAAATATTTTGCTTGCGCTATCTAATGTACGCCATATACCATCCGTATAGATGGTATAAGGCGTCTTTTAAAGTTTATCAAGAGGAACAATCGATGAGCGTGCATGAGTTGCGTCGCAAGGCGAGTGATACCACCGAGAAGCTCACCATCAATCTGGGCGTGGTCGACCTAGGGCAGATCGATCTGCTGGTGCAGGAGGGGTTTTATTCCAATCGAAGCGATCTGATTCGCACCGCCATACGCAATCAGCTGGCCACTCATGCGGAGGTGGTCAAGGAGACCGTTGCCCGCAAGACCTATGTACTGGGCCTGCAGCATTACAGTCGCAGCGATCTCGAAGCACTGCAGGCGAAAGGCGAAGTGCTGCAAATCCAGGTGCTGGGGCTTGCCAGTATCGCCGAGGACGTTTCCCCGGAGCTGGCCCTTGCCACCATCGATTCCATCGTCGTGCTGGGTGCTCTGCATGCCAGCAAGGCGGTCAAGGCCGCACTCGCGGACAGAACCTATTAAGGGCGCATAGCTGCGCCGAGGATCAAACGAATGAATCTTTCAATGAACGAAGCAACCCTGGCGAGTCTTAAAGAAGCGACCCGCTTGACTCAGTCGGGCCAACTGCATGAAGCCACTGCCATGATACAGCGGGCGCTTGGCGGCGTTTCGAGCCCGGATAATAGCGGGGCCGAATTTCGTCAGGCGGCGTCGGATGAGACAACCAGAGGCGAAACCATCGAAGGCAGTTGCCGGGTCGTCGAGGAATCGGATACGCGCGCCGCGTCCGAGCCCAGCGAGAAAAACCGCGATGAGACCAAGGCCCAGCGGGAGTCTTCGCGGTTCGAGCAGACGCAGTCTGGATCACGACGCGCATTCGGCTCAGGCCAGGGGTTTGGTGGTCTAGGAGAGCTCTTGCGAGAGACGCTATCAAGCGTTGGCGGGAACGCTGCCTGGTCACCTGCTCCAGCGGACACGCTGCCTGATGGAGCATCCTTCAAAAATGCCACCTTCTCCAATCATGCCGGTAGCCGGGACTACAAGCTGTATGTTCCCAGCGGCTATCAGGGTCAATCCTTGCCGCTGGTCGTCATGCTGCATGGCTGCACGCAAAACCCGGACGACTTTGCCGCCGGCACCGGCATGAACGCCCTGGCAGAAGCCCAGCCTTGTCTGGTGCTTTATCCGGCCCAGCCGAATTCCGCCAACCATTCCAAATGCTGGAACTGGTTCAAAGCCAGCGATCAACAGCGCGAGCAAGGCGAGCCCGCCATCATTGCCGGCATGACTCGCAAGGTGCTTGAGGAGTATCACGTAGATAAGCGTCGAGTCTATGTGGCGGGGCTGTCCGCGGGCGGCGCCATGGCTACGACACTGGCCATGACCTACCCGGATCTTTATGCGGCAGTGGGGGTGCATTCCGGGCTGCCTCACGGCGCTGCTCAGGATTTACCCTCGGCGCTTGCGGCCATGCAGGGCGGCAGTCAGCCCCTCGCAGGGCTCAATAGGCAAGCGCACTCTCAAGGCTCTTCTCAAGCTCGGGCAGGCTCGTCCAAGACGTCAGGCATTCCCGCGATCATATTTCACGGCGACCGGGATACGACGGTGCATCCCAGCAACGGTGATCGCATCGCGGCACAGTGCCTGGCCTCTGTCGGTGTCAAAAAATCATCCGGTGCAGCGGCGGATGTTGCCATCAAGCAAGATCGGGTGCCTGACGGTCATGGCTATACCTGCACCGTTCATCAGAACGCCAAAGGTCAGGCCCAGCTGGAGCAGTGGTCGATTCACGGTGCGGGCCATGCCTGGTCCGGTGGCACGTCTCGGGGTTCTTACACCGATCCCAAGGGCCCGAATGCCAGCCAGGAAATGCTGCGCTTTTTTCTGAGCCATTCGAAACCCGTGGCTTGAATAGGTAACCGACACTACTGATCAGCTACCGGCTAACATGGTAAGCAAGGATTCAGAGCATTTTTACGGAAAAACAAGAGGGGCATGGCCAGCAAGAACAGGGCGCCATGCCCTTTTTGCGTGCGTTATGTTTTACAACAGTTTCACCACTGACGTCCCTGGGCAAAGTTACCATTTTCTAATGCGCATTCTAGCGAAATACTATGAGCCCAAGTAGGATGAGTGGGTGTATGTTAAGGGAAGAAACGTATTGCCTGTTTGGCACTTTATTCACATAGACATGGCGCCATGGTGTCTTCAAAAGCGTCGCTAGGCGGCGAACAGGATTATGGTTTCTCAACTCTCCACCGCGGTGGGCCACATCGTGGCCATCGGCGGCGCCGAGGACAAGACATCTGATTTGGAAATCCTGAAACGGGTTTTCTCACTGGCGCCGGAAGGCAACGGTGAAGTTTCCATCATTGCCACCGCAAGTGGCATTCCCGACCAGGTGCTTCCTGCCTATCAGGCTGCTTTCGAGCGGCTTGGCGCAAACCGTATTCACGCGCTGGACATACAGGATCGCAAGCAGGCATCGGATCCCGATAATGTCCAGCTGATCCGCCAAAGCGGGGTGATATTCTTCACCGGCGGTGACCAGCTGCGTTTGACCAATGTGTTCGGCGGTTCGGCGACGCTGACTGCCATTCGCGAACGCCTGATGGACGGTGCCGTGGTGGCAGGCACCAGCGCGGGGGCGGCAGCCTTGCCAAGCACCATGATCTATAACGGTGCTTCGGCGGATGCTCTGCGCAAGGGCGGTGTCAACATGACCTCGGGCCTTGGTTTTATCGACTACCTTATCATCGATAGTCACTTTCTCGAGCGCGGTCGCTTCTCGCGCCTGATGCAGGTCGGCGCCAGTAATCCAGAGTATTTAGGCGTAGGGTTGGGCGAGGACGCCGGCGTGATCGTTCACCCGAATCGCATTCTCGAGGCCATTGGCCCTGGTCACGTCATCCTCATCGACAGCCGGGGTCTGGCAAGCTCAAACATTACTGATCTGTCGATGGGGGAGCCGATAGCCGTCGAGAACATGATTCTTCATGCTATGGTCAGCGGTCACGGGTTCGATATCGAGGCGCGGCACTATCTCGACGCCGACGAACTCACCGCACTGCTGAGGAATCGCTGATGAACATTCTGGCACACCGGGCGCTGAGAGGGCCGAACTACTATAGCCGCTACCGGGCTATTTACATGCGCCTGGACATTGGCGAGCTCGAGGAGCGACCAAGCGATACCGTGCCGGGCATCGTCGAACGCATGAGTGGGCTTCTTCCCACGTTACAGGAGCATCGCTGCTCCGTTGGTCGTCCCGGCGGCTTTCTGGAGCGGCTGGCGCGCGGAACCTGGGCGGGACATATCGTCGAGCATGTGGCGATCGAGCTGCAGAATCTGATCGGTTTTTCCGTGGGTTACGGTAAGACGGTGGATTCTTACGAAAGCGGCATCTACAACGTCGTCTATCGCTACCGGGATGAAGCCTGTGGCTGGCCGCCGGGGTCGAGGCCGTGGCTGTCGTTGAAGCCCTGTTCAGCGGTGACGACATCGACCTGACGGCGATCATCGACCGTCTGAAAACGGTGCGCGACGATCACATGTTGGGGCCGTCCACTGCCTCGATCATTGACGCCGCGGAGCGTCGCGGCATCTCTTGGGCCCGTCTGAACGAGAACAGCAGTTACATCCAGCTGGGCCAGGGGCATCGCCAGCAGCGTATTCAGGCAACGGTGACCGGACGCACCGATCTGATCAGCCATAGTATTGCCGCGGACAAGGACTGGACCAAGCAGGTGCTGGGCGATGCCGGTGTCCCGGTACCTCATGGATTCGTCTGCAGTTCAATCGAAGAGGCCCTTGAAAGCGCGGAATCCATCGGCTATCCCCTGGCGGTGAAACCGCTTGAAGGCAATCACGGCCGCGGGGTGAGTACGGATATTCAAAACGACAGCGAGCTGCGTGAGGCCTTCGCCATCGCCTCCCGGCGTAATCCGGAGGTGATCGTCGAGCAGTTCATCAAGGGTGAGGACCATCGCCTGTTGGTGATCGATGGCAAGCTGGTGGCGGCGGCGCGACGCCGTCCGGCTCATGTGGTGGGCGATGGCAGCGCCACGCTGCAGGCGCTGGTGGAGCGAGAGAATCAAGATCCGCGACGGGGCGTCGGCCACGAGAACCTGCTCACCCAGATCGAGGTGGATGAGCAGTCCCTGCGCCTGCTTGGGCAACAGAATCTGACTCTGGAAAGCGTCATTCCCAAAGATGAGATCGTATTCTTGAAGCCCACCGCAAATCTGAGCACCGGCGGCACCGCAACGGATGTGACCGATGACGTGCACCCGGAAGTGCGCTATGTCGCGGAGCGTATTTCGCGTCTGGTCGGGCTTGATATCATCGGCATCGATCTTCTCGCGGAGAGTCTTGCTCGGCCCTTGGAAGATCAGTCCGCGGCGGTGGTCGAGGTCAACGCCGGTCCCGGGTTTCGCATGCATCTGTCGCCGACCCACGGCAAAGAGCGCGATGTGGGTCAGCCGGTGATCGACATGCTGTTCCCGGTCAGCGACGACACGGGGCGCATTCCCATCGTCGCGGTTACCGGCACCAACGGCAAGACCACCACGGTGCGCCTGCTCTCGCATTTGCTGCGCCAAGCCGGGCGCAACGTCGGCATGGCCTGTACCGGCACCATCGAGATCGACAACCATGTCGTTCTGCGTGGCGACTACAGCGGCCCTCAGGCGGCGACCATCGTACTGCGCGAGCCCACGGTGGAGTATGCGGTGCTCGAGGTGGCGCGAGGCGGCATCATGCGCCGCGGGCTCGGCTTCGATGAATGCGACGTGGGCGTGCTGCTCAATATCGCAAGCGATCATCTTGGCGAGCACGATATTCATACCCTGGATGAACTGGCCCGCTGCAAGCGGGTGGTGATCGATGCGGTTCGCCCGGGAGGAACGGCGGTGCTCAACGCAGACGATCCTCGAGTGTTTGACAGCCAGGCATGGGCGCGTGGTGACGTCGTGTTCTTCACGCTTGATCCGGAGTCGCCCCCGGTTCGCCAGCACGTCGAGGGGCATGGCGTGGCTTTTACCGTGCATAACGACCGTATCGTCTTGCGCCAGGGTCAGGTCGAGGCCGAGGTGATTTCGGTGGTGGATGTGCCCATCACCTTTGAAGGTCTCGCCCGCTTCAACGTTGCCAATGCTCTGGCCGCCAGCGCCGCCGCCTATGCCTTGGGGCTTTCCATCGGCGATATTCAGATGGGACTGCGCACTTTTCATCCAACACCGGGACAGAATCCTGGGCGCACCAATCTTATTGAAGTGGGCGGCATGAAGGTGCTGATCGACTATGGGCACAACGTGCCTGCCCTCGAAGCGTTGGGCGAGCTCGTCGGCGGTATTCCGGCGCATCGACGTATCGGTGTGGCAAGCGCGCCGGGCAATCGTCGGGACGAGGATTTGTTCGATCTCGGGGCTCATCTCGCCAGAATGCACGACGTGGTGTTTATCTGCGAGACGGACCCGCGCGGACGAACCATTGGAGAAGCCGCTGGCTTGATGCGCGATGGCGCCGAGTCCGTATCTGGCGCCTGTCGTGCCGAGATCGTCATGCAGGAAGAGCAGGCCGTCATCAGAGCGCTCGACGAAGCCGATGAGGGCGATCTGTTGGTGCTGCTGATCGACGGCGTCGATGATGCCATTGAGCGCCTCAAGGGACGCCGGTTTGCAGCTTCGACGAGTGAGGCCGGCTAGCAAAAACACCCCCGTCAACTCCATACGACAAGCGGCTCGCACCATGACTTCCAATAAATCAATGCCACTACTGACTCTGCTGCGGGTTGGCCGACTTTATACACCGGCCCCCGTCGACGAGACGGATATCCTGATCGCAGATGGGCGCATTGCGGCGCTTGGGCGCGATCTTGCTGTTCCTGAGAAGTGGCCGGTGACCCTGATAGAAGCGCCTGAACTGACCGCCGTGCCGGCCTTCATCGATCAGCACGTGCATGTCACCGGCGGCGGTGGTGAAGGAGGCTGTGGCACCCGCTGCCCGGAGATCACCGCTCACGAGATCGTGAGCATGGGGATTGCAACGGTGGTGGGGGTGCTGGGCACCGACAGCATCAGCCGCACCCCGGCGGATCTTCTGGCCAAGGTGCGCGGACTGCGGGCGGAAGGCGTTTGCGCCTATATGTATACCGGGGCCTATCGCGTGCCGCCACCGACGTTGACCGGTGATCTGCAGCGTGATCTGGCCTGGATTCCCGAGGTCATCGGCCTGGGCGAACTGGCGATCTCGGATCACCGCTCTAGCCAGCCTCGTCAGGACGAGATCGAGCGTCTGGTCAGCGATGTGAGGGTCGGGGCCATGCTGGCGGGCAAGCGCGGCATCTGCCACTTTCATCTTGGTGATGGCAAACGCGGACTGGAGCCGCTGCGCCGGCTCTTGACCGAGACCGAAATCCCCGCGGATCAGGTCATTCCCACCCATGTGAATCGTCTTCGCTCACTGCTCGAAGATGCTGCGAACTATGCCTTGACCCTTGATGCCTGCGTGGATGTGACCGCCTTCGAAGACGCCGGCGAAGGGCTTTCAGCCTTTGACGCGGTGGCTTTTCTGCTCGAGCGCGGCGTCCCTGTAGAACGCATCACCCTGAGCTCCGACTGCAACGGCAGCCTGCCGGAGTTCGATGCCAAGGGTGAATACCTGGGGATGGGCGTGGCGCGCAACACCGCCTTGATCGCGGATTGGCAGCGCCTGGTGCGTGAACAGGTACTGCCGCTGGAACAGGCCCTGGGCTTGATCTCGGGCAACGTGGCCCGGGTGCTGGGGCTGCAGGCCCGCAAGGGACGTTTGGCTGCAGGTTTCGATGCAGACATAACTCTGTTGGACGGCGAGCTTCGCCCGCAAATGACCTTTGTGGCGGGCCGCTGTCTTTACGGTGCAAGATAGCGCGACGAGCCCAGGGTAGTCGGTGCCACGAACAACGGCGCGGCGTTCGCGTCGCCCTTACAGGTGGCGACGGCGTTGCCGGGTATCAGCCACCAGTCGTCGCTGTTCTGATGGCCCATGTCATGGGCCTGATCAAGATCGATACAGGGATAGTCGTCCATGCGATGTTGTTCCGTGATCATCCAGCGCTGCCCGGGGGTCTCCTGCAGCCAGGCAAAAACCCGTTTGAACTGATCATGGAGCGGGGTCTGATCCCCGAAATGTACGCTGGGCTGCCGGGATTGCAGAAGAAACTCTTCGTCGAAGCTTGGCAGCGCCAGCCAGGCATCGTCTCCGGTGATCGAGACAACCAGCTGCATCATGCGTCGCGGCGAGCGGGCTTCATCCTGAAGTACATAGCCCCAGGTCGACCAGCTCAACCAAAACAGGGCCAGCCATAGAGGCAGCGCCAGCATGCCCCGGCGGGATCGCAGCCAGAAGAGAAGCCCTGCCGCTGCAACGCCGAGCAGAATCCACCAGGCCCAGGGCACGATGTCGTAGCGCTCGGCAAGCGTTGCCAGCGCCGGCAGTCCGAAAACGCCAAGCAGACCGGCGATCAGCAATAGCCCCCCCAGTAGAACCAGTATCCCGGTTCCCAGCCAGTTGAAAATGCGCTTGTTCAGAATGCCTGGCAACAGCGGTGCCAGAGCCAGCACCAGCAGCGGAATTGTCGGCAGGGTGTAGACACCGCGCTTGCCCGGCGAAAATGAAAAAAACACGATGATCAGAATGACACCGCTCAGCGGCAGCAGCAGGCGGGCATCGCCGCGCCGGGCGCGATGCCACCAGGCGGGTATCGCCCAGGGCAGCGCCAGAACCAGGGGCATCCAGGCCCAGGGCAGCACCTTGACCAGGTAGTAATACCAGGGCTCGAGGTGATGCCAGGAGTCCGCATAGCGCTCACCGGTCTGCTTGAACAGGATATTGTCACGATAGGCGGTCAAGGCGGGGTCATCACCAAAGGTCGCAATCAGAATCATCGGCACGCCCCACAGGGCGATGGCTCCTATCAGCACCGCCATGCCCAGGCCCAGATCCTTCCAGGCGATTCGGGTGGCCTGCCCGCGCCAGGCAAACCACAGCCAGGCGGGCAACAGCAGCAAGGGCAGAAAGCCCACGCCCTTGGTAATGATGCCAAGCCCCATCGCGGCAAAACCGATCAACCACCAGCGCCTGGCGGGACCGAGCAGTGCATGGCGCAGCAGTCCGTAGGCTCCCAGGGTCGTGAAGAAGGTCAGCAGCATGTCGATCTGGGCGGCTTTGGCCTGAACCACGAACTGCAGGGTCGTCAGCAGCGCGAGGCCGCTGAGTAGGGCAATACGTTGGCCGTAAAGATGTCGCGTCAGATCCACCACTAGAGCCAAGGTGCCCAGCGCTGCAAACAGTGAAGGCAGCAAAAACCCCAGTCGCACGGAACCGGTGATCGCAATGGACAGCGCCGAGGCCCACATGAATAGCGGCGGTTTGTCTGGATAAGGCTCGCCGCCCCGATGAGGGAACCAGAACTGGCCGGTCTTGAGCATTTCCAGGGCATTCAAGGCAAAGCGCGGCTCATCCGCGGGCCAGGGGTCGCGCAGGCCAATACCCAGACCGAGCAGCACCAGCGCGAACAGCATGAGGGCAAGCCATGCCCAGCGATAGGAGTGATTCAAATAATGCAGGTAGGCAGGGCGATGCATGACGGGATGAATTCCATTCAGGCGGAGGGGGCTGAGGCTTTTTTCTTCTGGCGGACTTCACGACTCTCACGACGGATCAGCACCAGATTGCGCGCATAGATGAATAGCCCCGCCCCTTGGCCGGCAATGAATACGGGATCGCGGCGATAAATGGCATAGGCAAGCAAAGTGGCGCCTCCCGCGATGCTGAGAAACCAGAACGCCTTGGGCACGATGCTGCGCTTCGCGCGTTCGCTTGCCAGCCACTGCACAATGAAGCGTGCCGAGAAGAGTGCCTGACCCAGAAAGCCGATACCCAGCCAGAGCCATCCGCTGTTCATGGGGTCTCCTCGGACGTCGATACACTCGGCACATCTTGCTCGGTTGCAGTGGAGACGCCGACATCGAAGGGCGCGGGCAAGCGGGTGCGCCGCTGCAGCCACATGACCCCGACGATATCCACGAGTCCCACCCAGAGGCGATTGTTCAGGCCATAGTGGGAGGCCCCGGTACCTCGAGGGCGATGGTTGACCGGTACCGAGACGCACTGGCCACCCTGAGCCAGAATCAGCGCTGGGATGAAGCGATGCATGTGGTCGAAATAAGGCAGTTTCAAAAAGACGTCCCGGCGCATGATCTTGAGTCCGCAGCCGGTATCCGGCGTGTCGTCCTTGAGCAGGGTCGAACGCACGCGGTTGGCAACCCGGGAAGATAGCAGAGTGAGCCGGTTGTCCCGGCGCTGCACCCGATGGCCATTGACCAGGGCGATGCCCTCTTGGCGTGCCTTGTCATAAAGACGTGGAAGATCCGCTGGATCGTTCTGTCCGTCGCCGTCCAGCGTTGCAAGCCAGGTGCCATGCGCTGCCCAGGCGGCCTGCCAGATCGAGGTGCTTTGACCGGCACTGCGCTCATGGCGCATCGGCCGCAGGCGCGCATCCTTGGCGGCACGCCGATTCAGGAGCGTCCAGGTTTCATCCGTTGAGCCGTCATCGACCACCAGAATTTCGTATTCTTCGTCAGGGAGTGCGGTCGCTATTTCATCCAGTAGCTGAGGAAGATTCCCCGCCTCGTCCTTGGCGGGAATGATGATCGAGAGTAACGGCTGAGGCATGGGGGAACGTTCCATGGTGTAGTAGAGCAAAAGCGTGTTTAGCCCAGTTTTGAGGAAAACGATTTGATGCTGGGAGAATTGCTGACCTCATCGTAATAATACCGGTACCAGTCAACGAAGCGTTGCACGCCCAGAGCCAAGTCGGTGTTTGGCCGAAAACCCGTGACGGCGAACAAAGGTTCGGCATCCGCC
>NZ_JIBT01000052.1 GCF_001039575.1 Halomonas sp. PR-M31 | reverse complement strand
GGCGCCAATTCCGGTATCGATTCGCTCAACCTGATGGAAGCCTCCATGGTGGCGGAGCTGATCCGGGACGAGCATCCTCAGATCATTGCCACCATTCTGGTGCACCTCGAGCGCCATCAGGCGGCGGACATTCTCGAGCTGTTCAACGAAAAGCAGCGCAACGACGTGGTGCTGCGCATCGCGACCTTCAGCGGCGTGCAGCCTGCGGCCCTGCAGGAACTGACGGAAGTGCTGGGCGGTATGCTGGACGGCCAGAATCTCAAGCGCAGCAAGATGGGTGGCGCAAGAACCGCAGCGGAGATCCTCAACCTGATGAACACGGCTCAGGAAGAGGCCATCATCGAGAACGTGCGCGCTCACAGCGAAGAGCTTGCCCAGAAGATCATCGACGAGATGTTCCTGTTCGAGAATATCGTCGATATCGACAGCCGCGGCATTCAGCTCATCCTCAAGGAGATCGATACCAACTCCCTGGTGGTGGCGCTCAAGGGGGCACCAAGCGAGCTGGTAGAGAAGTTCACCTCCAACATGTCTCAGCGTGCGGCCCAGCTGTTGACGGAGGATCTCGAGGCTCGCGGTCCGATCCGGGTCTCTCAGGTGGAGAACGAGCAGAAGGCCATTCTGCTGGTGGTACGCCGCCTGGCGGAAAACGGCGAGATCGTGCTGAGCGGTGGAGACGACAGCTATGTCTGATCGGGCCGGCACGCCAACCCGGGACAGCGACGATTGGCGTCGCTGGCAGATGGATGAGCTGGATACGCTGCAGCAGGCCAAGGCCTCCCGCGAGAACTCCCGTCAGAACGCGATTCGTCAGCAGGCCCTGCGCCGCAGCGCCGAACTCGACGCCGAGCGCAAGAAGGCCCGCCAGGAAGCATTCGATGCGGCCTACGCGGAAGGCCTGGAACAGGGCAAGCAGGCGGGTTTCGAGCAGGGCTTGGAAGAAGGCCGCCAGACCGGTGAGCAGGAGCTGCAGCGCCAGATCGAGCAGACCCTGGCCCCCCTGCTCTCCCTGGCGCAACAGTTTCAAGACGCCCTTTCGAGCCTCGATGACGAAATCGCCGAGCGGCTGGCGGATCTTGCCTTGACCACCGGTCGTCAACTTGCAGGCGAAGCGTTAGAGGAAAGGCCGGAACAGATACTCGCCATCGTGCGGGAACTGCTTCATGTAGAGCCGGCACTTTCCGGTCGTCCTCGGCTATGGCTGCATCCAAAGGATCTGCTGCTGGTCAAGGCGCAGCTGGGGGCGGAGTTCGACGCGGCGGGCTGGCAGCTGCAGCCGGACGACATGATTACCCAGGGCGGCTGCCGGGCGACCAGCGCCAGCGGCGAGCTCGATGCTACCTTCGAATCCCGTTGGGAGGCCGTGGTCAGCAAGGTGCGTCGTCGTCACAACAAGGATGCCACCTCGGGAGACGCCTCATGAGCGCCGCCGTGGAGTCCATCAACACACATAAAAAGCATTGGCAGAATGCCATCGACGGAGTTCAGCGGCGCGTACAGACCATTCCCCCTTATCGCACCAGTGGCCGTATCGTGCGGGCGACCGGTCTGGTACTCGAAGCGATCGGTTTGCGGGTGCCCTTGGGCAGCGCCTGTCGCATCGAGATTTCGCCACCCTCCTCGACACCCACGACGCTCTCGGATAGCGAACGCTTTGCGGAAGCGGAGGTCGTGGGGTTTTCCGGGGAAAAGCTGTTTCTGATGCCCTTGGAAGAGATCAGCGGTCTGCTTCCCGGCGCACGAGTATTCCCGCTTGGGGAAGGCGGCTCGGGCAGCAGCGCTCGGCGTTTTCCCTTGGGTGAAAGCCTGCTGGGTCGCGTGGTGGATGGCAACGGTCGGCCCCTGGATGGCCTGGAACCCTTGACGGATGCGCCTCACGCGCCCCTGGCGTCCACGCCACTCAATCCCATGGCGCGAGCGCCTATCGAAACGCAAATCGATGTGGGCATTCGCGCCATCAATGGCTTGCTCAGCGTCGGTCGAGGCCAGCGCATGGGGCTGTTTGCCGGCTCCGGCGTAGGTAAATCCGTGCTGCTGGGCATGATGGCCCGCTTCACCAAGGCGGATGTGATCGTGGTGGGGCTGATCGGCGAACGGGGCCGGGAAGTACAGGACTTCATCAACAACATCCTCGGCGCGAGGGGCGAAGGCGCGCCGTAGTGGTCGCCGCCCCGGCGGATACCTCGGCACTGCAGCGTCTTCAAGGAGCGGCTTATGCCACCCGCTTGGCGGAGGGCTTTCGCGATGCGGGGCAAGATGTATTGCTGATCATGGATTCATTGACCCGTTACGCCATGGCCCAGCGCGAGATTGCGCTTGCCATCGGCGAGCCGCCGGCTACCAAGGGCTATCCGCCCTCCGTATTCGCCAAGCTTCCGGGTCTGGTGGAGCGTGCCGGTAACGGCATGAAGGGCGGCGGTTCGATCACGGCATTTTACACGGTGCTCACGGAAGGCGATGACCAGCAGGACCCGATCGCGGATTCCGCCCGGGCAATCCTGGATGGCCATATCGTGCTGTCTCGCTCCCTGGCGGAAAGTGGCCACTACCCGGCCATCGATATCGAAGCCTCGATCAGTCGCGCCATGACCGCCATTGTCAGCAATGAGCAGCAGCGCCAATCACAGTATTTCAAGCAGATGATGTCCCGCTATCAGCGCAACCAGGACCTGATCAGTGTCGGCGCCTATACGCCAGGGCACGATCCCCAGCTCGATCAAGCGGTGATGATGCAACCAAAGTTGGAGCAATTTTTACAACAGAGAATCGATGAACGTGCCGATATAACACAGACGCACCACGCTCTCGATCTTCTGCTACCGGTTTGAAGAAAGGAAAAACACCTATGGCGACATCGTCACCGCTGGACACCTTGATCACCCTGGCTCGGGATTCCCGAGACAACGCCGGGGTCGAACTCAGTGGCTTGCGTCGTGCGCAACAGGAAGCCAAGGCTCAGCTCGATACGCTCTTGCAGTATCGCCACGAGTATCGTCAGAAGCTTCAGAACACCATGGAATCCGGTATCGGCCCCGCCAGCTGGAGCAACTATCAGCAGTTTCTGCGCTCCCTCGACGATGCCATCGCCCGCTCCCGCCAGGCGCTTTCCGAGCGGGAGGCACAGCTGACTCAAGGCCAGCTGCGCTGGCAAACAGAACAGCGCCGGCTTTCCGCCTACGACACTCTGGTGGATCGTCGTGACACTGCCGAACGCCAGCGCGTTGGCCGCCGGGAGCAGCGCATGGCGGATGAAATGAGCGCCGGCATGCGGTTTAGGCGTCAGGCCCAACAAGAACACTCCGGTTCAAGCCACTGAGGAGGCTTAGCTTCATGGAAATTTCACAACTGCTAGCGACCCAAGGGACGACTCAAAAAAGCTCCCCCTTGGCCCAGAATGCCAAGAGCGAATCCGGTGGCGGTACCAGGTTCGCTCAGCTCTATCAAAAAGCCGGCCAGAGCGCCAAGCCCTCTTCCGGGACAGACTCGGACACGGCTTCAGCAGCAGCGCTTGTCTCGGGCGGCGCCTCCTCGAAAGAACTTTCTGGCACAAACGGCGATGCCTCCCTCGGCAAGCTTCTGGACAAGCTCGACGCCGGGGTCGAACTCTCCAATGAAGAGGCATCGATGCTTGCTTCATTGACCGACAATGCCCAGCTGACGCCGGAAATGACGCCGCTCGCCCAGCAGATCGCCGCTCTGGCAGGAAGCACCGTTCAAACCCAGGCCAGTGCTCTACAAGGCAGCGCACAGGTCGATCAATCCGGAGCGGCGCTATCCAAGACTTCGAGTGCAACATTCGGGCTCGACTCCATCCGCCAGCGTCTGGAACTCATTGCCCAGGCCCAGCGCGGCGATGCAACGGCTCAGCCGACTCAAGCCCAACAGCCCGCCACCCTATTGGCCGCAGCCCAAGGCGAGCAGGCTTTGTCACCGCTGGATAAACTTGGCGATAAGGGAACGTCTACCCGTCTGGCGGACAGCGGTGCCCTGCGTCATCAGACATTGGCAGCCCAGGGTCAGGCCAGCACGTTGACTCAGCAGAACATGATGACCACCGCCGAGCAGAGCGGAACGCCTGGTAACGTTGGCGCGACCGGCTCTTTCATCGAGGCGGTGGCTGCTAACGCTGGCGGCGAAGGCTTCAATGGTCGCGGCTCGGATATGCTCGCTGGTCAAGGGGTGTTAACAGCGGGATCGGGTGCGACCGGCGCCTCTTCGCAAATCGCCGGTCAGACTCAGGGCATCACCCAGGCAACCCTGAGCGCACCGCTGGCTTCCGCTCAATGGCAGCAGGGGCTTGGCCAGCAGCTAGTGTCGATGCATCAGCGCGGCAATCAGCGCGTCGAGCTTCATCTGCATCCGGCGGATCTGGGGCCGGTGAGCATCAGCCTGAAGATGGACGACCAGCTGGCCCAGGCTCAGTTCTCCTCCGCCAATCCGCATGTGCGCGCGGCGATCGAACAGGCCATTCCGCAGCTGCGTGAAGCCTTGGCTGAAAATGGCATTCAACTGGGGGAAGCCATGGTGGGCCAGCACAATCAACCGCGTGACGGTGAGCAGTCCAGTGAACGTGGGGACGCTTTGCTTGCAGGTTCGTCCTCGGGGCCCGGCGCCGGCGATGACTCGGAATCATTGGTCATGACACCTCAGAACATCGTCATGGACGGCCGAGTCAACCTCTACGCCTAGGCTATCAAGCTTTTCCTTCATTCCACGCCCGGTTCGTGCTCAACGACCCGGGCGTTTTGCCGATAACACCTGTCAGTCATCAGCTCAAAACCCTGAGTTGAGTACCTATCGGCGGCCTTTTCCATCCATATCAAGTCCCCTGCTGCCGCCATAATCCTCTTGCAATCATCGATCAACGACGGCGAACACTCACAATGGCCAAGAATCAATCTGACAAAAAAGGCGGGAAGCCCTGGTGGCTCCTCGGCATCGTGATCATCGCGATCTCGATGGCAAGTTCCGCGGGGGTCTACTACCTGCTGGATTTGAACAACCCGGTAAACGCCGACGAGAGCGCGCCAGAAGAAGCGGAAGCCGTTGTTGCAGCGGCGCCTATCTTCGCGACCGTCTCGCCGTTCACGGTCAATGTGCAAAGCGAAAACTACGAGCAGCGCCTTCTCTATATCGGCCTGTCTTTCAAGGTGGGTAACGAAGAGACCGCCAGCCTGATCGCACAGAACATGCCCCAGCTTCGCAGCCGGCTTCTGCTTTTACTTTCCGATCAGTATGCAGAAGAGCTGACCCGCCCCGCGGGCAAGGAAGCACTGGTCGGCAAGATTCTGGCGCTTTTCGATGAGCCGTTCAGCGATCCCCAGCCGGAGCTTGCGATCGACGACGTGCTCTATACCGACTTCATCGTGCAATAGGGACAAGGGACACCATGTCTCAAGACGATCTGCTTTCCCAGGATGAGATAGACGCCCTCCTCAAGGGCGTCAGTGGCGAAGAAGAAGCCGGCGATGGCGGCGATTCATCGACGGCATCGCGTATTCGCCCCTACGATCCGGCGACCCAGCACCGCATCATCCGCGAGCGCCTGCATGCGCTGGATATCATCAACGAGCGCTTTGCCCGTCAGTTCCGCATGAGTCTTTTCAACCTCCTGCGGCGCAGCGCCGATATCACCGTGGAGAGCGTGCGCTACCAGAGCTACAGCGATTTTTCGCGGCATCTGCCGGTACCTACCAACGTCAATTTGATCACCATGAAACCGCTCAGAGGCACCGCCCTGGTGGTGTTTCCCCCCAACCTGGTGTTCATGGTGGTGGACAACCTGTTCGGTGGCGACGGACGCTTTCTGACCAAATCCGAAGGGCGGGAGTTCACCCATACCGAACAGCGCATCATTCAGCGCCTGCTGCATCTGGCCATCGACTCCTATCAGGATGCCTGGAAATCGGTATTCCCCCTGGAAATCGACTATGTGCGCTCGGAGATGCAGGTGCGCTTTGCCAACATCACAAGCTCACCCAACGAGATCGTCGTCACCAGCACTTTTCATCTGGAAGTCGGCAGCCTCGCCAGCGATTTTCAGATCTGCATGCCCTACTCGATGATCGAGCCGATGCGTGAACGCCTTTCCGGCCCTCTCACCGATAACAATGCGGACGAGGATCGTCAGTGGGGTCAGCGCATGGCCGGTGAAATCAAGCATTCTCAGGTCGAGCTGGTAGCGGATTTCGTGGAAATCGCCGCCAGCATCAGCCAGGTCATGTCGCTGAAGATGGGCGACGTCCTGCCTATCGAGCTGCCCGATATCGTACCGGCTCGCGTCGATGGCGTGCCGGTCATGAACTGTGAATTCGGCAGTCAGAGTGGTCAACGCGCCCTGCGCGTGCGCCAACTGATCGACCATGTCGCCCCCACTAACAAGTTCGCCCTCGGTCTGACGCCAGGCATCAAGGAAACCGACAATGACTGACCCCCAAAACCCCGACAAGCGCAACCCCGATCAGAGCGCCTCCGACGAGAGCAATCCTGATCAAAACGATCTCGAACAGAACAGCACCGACGATCCCTGGGCTGAAGCCATGGCGGAGCAGGAAACCGCCGAGGCAGACGGGCAGTCCGACAGCGATGCGTCAACAGAGGAAGACGACCCTTGGGCAGCGGCCTTTGCCGAACAAGGAGAAGTCGAGCCGGAAGACGAGTTCGAGACGCCCCAGAGCAACGATTCCGCCCCGGCCACCGCCGCCGGCGATCAGGTATTCAAGCCCTTGAACAATGCCATGAGCAGCGGTGCCGTACGGGATCTGGAAATGATCATGGACATCCCGGTCAAGCTGACCGTGGAGCTGGGCCGTACCCGTATCACCATCAAGCAACTGCTGGAACTGGCCCAGGGCTCGGTAATCGAGCTTGATGGCCTGGCCGGTGAGCCCATGGATATTCTGATCAACGGCTATCTGATCGCTCAGGGTGAAGTCGTGGTGGTGGACGACAAATACGGCATCCGTATCACCGAGATCATCACCCCCTCCGAACGGGTACAGAAGCTCAACCGATGAGTCAGATTCCTGCTTCCTCCAGTGCGACTCTCTCCAGTACGCCCCTCTCCAGCACGACCCAGGGCGTCGCGGAGACGGTCAGCGGCGCTCAGAGCGATGCCTTGATCGGCCTGGCGACCCTGGGCAAGACCGCTCTGGCTCTGGCGGTGGTCATCGCTATCATCCTGCTTTGCAGTGCGCTTTTAAAGCGGGTGGGACCAGGACGCAAGGGCAGCGGTCAGCACCTGAGAATGGTGGCCAGCACTGCCGTGGGCCAGCGTGAGCGGGTGGTCATCGTCGATGTGAAAGGCACCTGGCTGGTGCTTGGGGTAGGCGGCGGTCAGGTCACCCAGCTGCATCAGATGCCGGCGCCGGAAGAAGAGATTGCAAGTGAGGCCATGTCTACCGCCTCTGGGCAAGGCAACGATAGCTTCGCTACCCGCTTTGCCTCGGCGCTGCGTCACAACACCAAACAGCGCTTCACTGGGGCAAATCGCAAGCCTGGAGGCGACGCATGAAGTCCATCCCCGTACTGCTGCTGCCCCGCTTGCTTGCCCTGCCGCTGTTCATTGCCCTGATGCTTGTCTGGCCCCAGCAGAGCTGGGCCCAGCCGTCGATTCCCGGCATGATCAGTCAGCCCCTGGCGGACGGCGGCCAACAGTGGTCACTGAGCCTGCAGACGCTATTGCTGCTCAGCTCCATGGCATTTCTGCCGGCCCTTCTGCTGATGATGACCGGCTTCACTCGTATCATCATCGTGCTGGGCCTTCTGCGTACCGCCATGGGTACCCAGTCCGCGCCACCCAATCAAGTATTGCTTGGCCTGGCCCTGTTCCTGACCTTCTTCGTCATGTCCCCGGTGATCAATCAGGTATACGAAGTCGCCTGGCAGCCCTTCTCCGCGGATCAGATCAACTTCGATGAGTTTCTGCGCCTGGGCAGCGAGCCGTTTCGTGAATTCATGATGGGCCAGACCCGGGAGCCGGATATCGCGCTGTTCGCGCGCCTGGCGGAAGCGGGTACCTTCCAGGGCCCTGAGGACGTACCCATGCGGGTGCTGCTGCCGGCGTTTGTGACCAGCGAGCTCAAGACGGCGTTTCAGATCGGCTTCACCATCTTCATCCCGTTTCTGATCATCGACCTGGTGGTGGCAAGCGTGCTGATGGCCCTGGGCATGATGATGGTGCCACCGGCGACTATTTCGCTACCCTTCAAGCTGATGCTGTTCGTGCTGGTGGATGGCTGGCAGCTGCTGATCGGCTCCCTGGCCGAAAGCTTTTACATCTGATGTCTTTTCTATTGCGAGGTGATGCATGACGCCGGAAATGGTAATGAGCACGGCCTACCAAGGCATGAAGGTAACGCTGTTTCTGGCCGGACCGCTGCTGCTCACGGCATTGTTCATCGGCCTGCTGGTGAGTCTTTTCCAGGCCGCCACCCAGATCAACGAAATGACCCTGTCTTTCATACCCAAGATTTTGGGTGTATTCGGTGCACTGGTACTAACTGGTCCCTGGCTGATCCAGTTGATCACGCATTTCACCATCGATCTGTTTCGCAACATTCCATTGATGCTGGGCTGACATGGTCGAGGTTACCTTCGATCAGCTCCAGGGCTGGCTTGTCGCCTTTTTCTGGCCTTTCGTGCGTCTGACCGCCTTTCTCATGGCCGCCCCGCTCTGGGGCCATTCCAGCGTGCCGCGCCAAGCAAAGATCGGTCTGGCCCTGGCGCTAGCCATCGTGATCTCACCGACCCTGCCGCCCTTGCCCGCGGTGCCCATCGTCTCCTGGGCGAGCCTGGGCATCATGGTGGAGCAGATGCTGATCGGTATCGCCATCGGGCTGGTCATGCGGGTCGTGCTGGCGGTGGCCATGGCTGCCGGTGAATACATCGGCTTGCAGATGGGCCTGGCCTTTGCCACCTTCTTCTCGCCGGATACCGGCGCGAACACCATGGTGCTGTCGCGCTTTCTTTATATGATCACGTTGCTGATGCTGCTGGCCTTCAACGGTCATTTGATCGTGATCGAGATTCTGGCCAACTCCTTCACCACCCTGCCCATCGGCATGGGCGGCTTCAACCCGGATGCCTTCGAACTGCTGGCCCGCTACGGTAGCACCATCTTCTCTGCAGGGCTCCTGCTTTCGCTGCCGGTGGTGGCCTCGCTTTTGATCATTAATCTATCGCTAGGCATCCTCAATCGCGCCGCGCCGCAGCTGACCATCTTCTCCATCGGCTTCCCAATGACCCTCACCGTAGGGCTGATTTTGCTGATGGTGCTGATGCTGGACCTGGGGCGCTATCTGGAAGGCCTGTTCTCTCGCGGCTTCATGTTCATGCAGGAGTTGATCGCCGTAATGGCGCCGCTTGGCTGAGTGTCACCCATGTCTTTTTATAGCTCGAAAAGGTAGAACGTTATCTAGCGCTATTTATAGTCTTTTATTATTTTAAGTATAAAATATCCTGAAATTAATAATTGAGTATAAAACATGTCGGTCCATCGTTGCCGGTTTTTCCGGTGAAGGGCTGGAAGACTATAGCTCCGGCTTGTTCCTTGCTGCACCCAGACGCACCGGCAAAAGCACCTTCTTGAAAAACGATCTCATGCCAATTTGCTTACAGCGAAATTGGCTACCGGTCTATGTCGACCTATGGGCAAACCAGCTCATTGATACAGGCCAGTTAATCGAGAGCGCGATAGTACAGGCACTTCAGGCTCAAGAAAGCCAGATCAAGAAGTTGTTGAGAACCGCCGGAATTGACCAGATTGGTCTGTTGCAGACTATCGAGGTCAGTTGGAGCTCGAACTCAGGCAAGTTGCCCGAAGGCTCGACTCTGACAGAAGCGCTGCAGCTACTGTACGCCGCGGCAGGTCGAATGATCGTGTTGATTGTCGATGAAGCACAGCATGCGCTTGATACCTCAGCGGGGATCAATAGCATGTATGCGCTCAAGGCCGCACGGGATGCAATGACTCTTGGCACGGATACGCCAAGGTTGCGCCTGATCTTTACCGGCTCTAGTCGAGACAAGCTTGCCCAGTTGGTGCTCAACCGCAAACAGCCGTTTTTGGCGCCCAAATCACCCCCTTTCCATTACTCGGCATGGATTTTGTCAAGGCCTTTACCGCTCATGTCAACGACCGTCTAGCAGCGGACAATGGCTTCAGAACAGAAGATGTCATGGAAGCTTTCAGGACTGTTGGCCACCGCCCAGAATTACTCTGGACAATCGTGAGACAGGTAGCACTGGAGCTTGGACAAGCGCCAAATCTGGGCGAGCTTCTGGCAAAAGGCGCCTTAAATGTACAAGCCAGCTTTTGGGCTGAATATGAGGGGGAATATGCCTTGCTGAGTACCATTCAGAAGGCCGTACTCGAAATCATGGCAATCCGTTGCACCGATCAGCGTCCTTTGGCTCCCTTCGCCGAGAAGACGATTCAAGAAATCGCGAAAATTGCGCGCGCCTTGGGGAGCGATATTACACCGACAGCCCAGTCCATTCAGGCTGCGTTGGAAGCGCTACGCGAAAAGGGCATCATCTGGCGATCGGGGCGAGGGGCGTATACGTTAGAAGACAGCGGTATGGCTGACTGGCTGATCTCCCTGCAAGACGAATATCGTAACGCCCCTTGAAACTGAAGACCGATTAAGATTGCAAGACTGGCAAATTCGATGCCGGCCGCATGAACATCGGAAATTCAAATACCCTTGCCCAGCACTCAGCCTTGCGAAGCCGCCATGGCCTGATCGAGATCGGAAATAATATCGTCGATATGCTCGATGCCGATGGACAGACGCACCATGTCCGGGCTGACACCAGCAGACTTGAGCTCTTTTTCGTTGAGCTGACGATGGGTGGTGGCCGCGGGGATCGAGGAACAGGTCTTGGCATCGCCAATGTTGACCAGCCGGAGAATCAGTTGCAGCGCGTCGTAGAATTTCGCTCCCGCCTCCAGACCGCCTTGAATGCCGAAGCTCAGGATGCCCGAGGCGTGACCGTTCATGTAGCGCTGGGCCAGGGCATGATCCTTGTGGCTTTCAAGCCCAGCGTAATTCACCCAGTTGACCTGAGGATGTTCTTCCAGATAGCGGGCCACCTTGAGGGTGTTCTCGCTGATACGCTCGATGCGCAGCGCCAATGTCTCGAGCCCCTGAAGCAACTGCCAGGCGGCCTGAGCAGACAGTGCCGCCCCCATGTTACGTAGCGGCACCACCCGCGCCCGGGCAATGAAGGCGGCATCGCCCACGTCTTTTGTATAGCTGATGCCGTGATAGGAGACATCCGGCTCGTTGAGCAGCGCAAACCGCTCGGCGTGATCCGCCCAGGGGAACTTACCGGAATCCACGATTACCCCGCCCACGGTGGTGCCATGACCGCCGATATACTTGGTCGCCGAGTGAATAACGACATCCGCGCCGTGTTCGATGGGGCGGCACAAAAACGGTGTGCCCACGGTGTTGTCCACCATCAGCGGTACCCCGTGGCGATGGGCCGCCTCCGCCAGCGCGGCAATGTCCACCACGCCGCCGGACGGGTTGCCGATACTTTCGCAGAACACTGCCTTGGTGCGCTCGTCGATCAGCGATTCGATGCTGGCAATATCGTTCTTGTCCGTGAAGCGCACCTGGATGCCCTGGCGCGGAAAGGTGTGGGCAAACAGATTGTAGGTACCGCCATAGAGCTCGCTGATGGAGACGATGTTGTCACCGGTCTCGGCGACGGTCTGAATGGCCGCGGTAATTGCCGCCATGCCCGAGGCCATCGCCAGCCCCGCGATACCCCCTTCCAGGGCGGCGATACGCTGCTCCAGCACCGCGCAGGTCGGGTTCATGATGCGCGAATAGATGTTGCCCTCGACCTTGAGATCGAAAAGATCCGCCGCGTGCTGGGCATTGTCGAAGGAAAAAGAGGTGGTCTGATGAATGGGCACCGCCACCGCATGTTGATTGTCGGCGGTGTAGCCATGATGCAGTGCTATCGTTTCGGGCTTCATGGGGTCTCCTTGGGTATTGTTATCACTGGTTACCCATGGATTTGGCTACATTTCAATAAAAAATGCCAGCCGGACTGCTTAACCGGCTGACATCAAAAGGGTGAATGCTTTTATGGTCGATCGATCACAAGCGATCGAACAATGACATTCCTTGAATCTCGGTGAACACCTTCTGGGCCGCCTGCAAGCCGATCTGACGTATCTTGTAGTCGGTGATTGCCCGACCGTAATCCAGATCCACCAGGTCCGACAAGGTCGATTCATAATTCAACGAGCGGTTGCCGCCCACGGAATCCAGCACATCGAGCTCGTTGAGTCGTGCACCCACGGAGGCCCGCACAGTCAGGACATTGTCGAGGCTGTTGTCGAGTTCGCGGCTGACCGTGGACATCGTATTGCGACGAGCTGCCTTGTCGGCTGGGGTTTCAGCCGAGGTGTCGAGGGCCTTGATGGCGTTTTCCAAGGTGGAGAAGACGCTGCGATCTTCGGCCTTGGCCATAGTGATCGTATCGGTAGCCGCTGGCGTGCCTTCGAGGGTGATTGATATACCGCCAAATTCTAGACTTTCACCGGCCTTATATTCTTCACCAGGTCCTATCACTGTAGAGTTGGTCGTTTTGTTGATGACGGTATAATGCTTGTCATCGCTGAAGCTAATTTCATATTCATCACCATATCCTGCTGCAGCGGCATCCACTCGCGTCGGGCCAGTAAAGGTCACGTTACCGTTATTGCCGCTAGCGTCATTTTTGGCCGTTGCCACATAGCCCGCGCCACTATGCACGCTCTCGAAGATCGCCTTGCCGCTATCCCCTACCGGCATCTTGCGTGAGGAGTCTACCTGCTGCTCCCGCACCCCAAGATCACCCTTGTAGGCAACTCCGCCGCTCTCTTTGACGAAGGGCGGCGCATCGTCCTTGTAGCCACCGAACAGGTAGTTGCCGTTACCGTTGGTGGTATTGGCCAGACCCAAAAGGTTCTCATAGATGCCCTTGAGCGATGCCGCCACGGAGGCGCGATCCGCATCGCTCAGCGTATCGCTGCTGGCCTGGATGATCAGGGTCTTGGCGCTGGCAATGCCATCGCTGACGCTGTTGAGCACGCTCTCTTCCTGAGCGAGGGCGTTGCCGGCGGTAATGCGGGCATCCGCGTACTGCTGGCTCACCGCCATGGACTGGGATACACCCACGGCCCGGGACGCCGCCTGAGGGTCGTCGGAGGGGTTGACCACCCGACGCCCGCTGGCGAGCTGCTGCTCGACATGCATTAACTTGCCCTGCTGACTGTTCATGGAAGTCAAGCCGGACTCGAACATGGTGACGGTACTAATACGCATGGTGTCGCCTCAAAAAAATGATACTCAACGTAAATTCAAGATGGCGTCGAGCATGTTGCTGCCGGTCTCGATGACCTTGGCGTTAGCCTGGTAATACTTCTGAAAACGAATAAGATTGGCGGCTTCTTCATCCAGGTTCACCCCGGACTCGGACTGCTGCACCGCGGTCAGCTGCTCTGCAAGCCCCTGCTGAGCTGAAAGATTCGCCTTGACCACGTTGGTGCGGTTACCCACGTCACTGACGATGGACGCGTAGGCTTCGCTGATACTTGCCTTACCGCCTACGATGTCGAGGTTTTGCAGATTCTGCAGGGCCAGGGCATTACGATTGTCGCCAGATGAAAGAGGGCCTTCACCGGGGCCATCAATGGAGTCCTCTGCAGCGGCAATCTTGGACGTATCATTGATCTTATTAAAAATCATGCCGGCAAGATCCCGGGTTGGCTGAATCTGGAAACGATCCCCTTCACTGAGCGGGTTCGTCCCGGCATCTTTCAAAGTCAACTGCAAGCCATCGAACACAAGTGTGGGGTCGCCGTTGGCATCCGTACCCCGAGTAACATCAACGGTTTCACCGGTAGCACGTCGCGTGATGACGATATCCGCCGATCCCGCCCCTTCGAAGCGCACGTCATAGTCGCTGGTACTTACCTTGCTACTATCGACAAAGGCGACCTCGACCGTAATACCGCTACCGTTGTTGTCGTTATGCGGCAGCACCCTGCTGAGCCGATATCGAAAAAGTCTTCGCCCTGATCACCGTTTAGATCCAACCCTTTGCCATGCTGAGCATTGAACTCGGTAGCGAGTGCCAGCGCCATCTGACCAATCTGGTTCTGGGTCTTGTCCAAGGTTTCGCGACGGAAGGTCATGAGTCCGCCCAGGGCGCCCTTATCAAACGTCGATTCATCGAGAGACATCAAGTTGCCGCCGGCATCCCGGTAGGCCACCACGGTACGCGATGGATCCAGGGGCGAGGTAACCGCCTCCAGGCTGAAGCTCTGTCGACCTGCTACCAGGGGCTGGCCGTTGCCGATGGTCAGGTTGTAGCTGTCGCCATCCTGATTGACCAGATCGACGCCGATGCGCTGGCTAAGCTCCGCGACAAAACGATCACGCTGGTTGAGCAGGCTGTTGGGCGCCTCCCCGGTCTTGGCCTTGGCAAGCGCGATTTCGCGATTGAGAGAGGCCACCTGTTTGGCGGTGTTGTTGATCTGGGTGACTTCGTCGCGAATGTTGCCGTTGATGCCGGACTGCATGTCGTCCAGATAGCTATCGAAGGAGCGAAACTGAGCCGTGAGGGTATCCGCTGTGCCGATCACGCCTTGGCGTGCCGCGGGGTCCGAGGGGGCCCCGGCCAGATCTTCCAGCGAAGAGAAAAACTTCTGCATCAGCGGCGCCAGACCCGCATCCCGATCCGCCAGCAGGTTATCGATCTGGCTGACCTGATTGGAGTAGGCATTCAAGGCGGCACTGTTGCCAGTCGCCGCATTGAGCTGGGCGGCAACATACTTGTTGAACTGACGCTGCACGTCGTTGACCTGCACACCGCCACCAAAGGTGTTTTCCCCAATCAGAGTCAACTGGCGGTTATAGCCAGGAGTAAAGACGTTGGTGACGTTGCTGCCGGCGGTCTGCAAAGCAGTCTGGGCAGTATTCAGGCCACTAAGGCCGATGGAAAAGAGGCTCATGGATCCGTTCCGAGTTAGCGATTATCAAGGTTATCGGCGGGAATCGTCTCGACTTGAGCTTCAGATGCAATTTTCCCGTCATTTCTTACTTAAAAAGCACTCAACGAGGCGGACTGCCTTGGCGAACCAAAGCTGTCCATCACCGCGATCAGCTTATTGGCGTAAGCCGGGTCCGTGGCATAGCCGCTACTTTGTAGCGCTCGGGCCGCGGACGCTGCATCCGGGGCGGTGACTACCCCGCTGTAGCGCGGGTTGTCGCCAATCAGGCGAGCGTAATCGGTAAAGGCGTCTTCAAAGGAGCCATAGACTCGGAAGCGGTCCACCTGCTGCACTGGGCGCCCATTTATGTATTCCGTGGTGGTGATATCCGTGGTGTCGCCCTGCCAGCGGCTGCCAGCCTTGATGCCGAACAGGTTGTGGCTATTACCGCCACTGGCATCTGGAATCTCATGACGCCCCCAGCCGGTTTCTAATGCGGCCTGGGCCAGGATAAGCTTGGCAGGCACGCCGGTGGTGCGACTGGCGCGCTCTGCTGGGCCCTCGAGCTTATTGAGGAACTGGGCCACATGATCCGGCCGCTCACGTAACGGCTCGGCATCAGGCCCAGCGGGTGACGTGACTGCCGGATTTCGTGGTCTCAAATCCAGCTCATCCGCCAGCCGTACCGGGCCATTAGCTGTCGCAGGGGCAGGCGTTGCGCTGGTCGCCTTGTCTATAGCGCTGACCGGGTCGCTATTCAAACCGCTATTCAAACCGCCATGCAGCAGCCGCGGCGTGCCGCGAGGAATGCCGGCGATCAGATTTTCACTGACGCTGGAAGCCTTGGGCACCAAACCGCGTCCTTCGAGCTGATTGATTAGCTGTTCCGCAAGACCGACGCCCTGCCCGGATAGATGCTGTGCCCACTGCTTGTCGAGCATTTCGGTATAAAACTTCGTCTGTTGGCTATCCATCAGGCCGGATTCGGGGATCGCTTCCCGCATGCTCTTGAGCATCATCTGCAAGAAGACCGACTCGAACTGCTCCGCCGCGGCCTTGAGGCCCTCCCCGGGTGCGCGGCTGGCCGTGTGCTTGAGTCGCTGCAATCCTTGCAGATCGAGGGCGAATTGACTGCTGATATCGCCGGCACTCATCAGATGATCTCCAGTTCAGCACGCAGTGAGCCCGCCGCCTGCAGCGCCTGCAGAATCGACATCAGATCCTGGGGCGTGGCGCCGAGTGCGTTGAGGGCGCTGACCACTTCCGCCAAATCCGCGCTGGTCTGCAGCAGCTGCAGGGCGCCCCCTTCCTGGGCCACGCTGATGTCCGCGTTTGGCACCACCACGGTATCGCCGCCACCGAAAGGATTGGGCTGGCTGACCTGGGGGTTGGAGTCGATGGTGATCGACAGATTCCCATGGGCACTGCGGCCCGGTTCAGGGTCACCGCACTGGTCAGCACCACGGAGCCGGTACGGGAATTGATGATGACTTTCGCCGGTCCTTCGCCCAAGGCCAGGTCCACATTCTGCACCCGGGCCATGAAACGCACTTGATCGTTGCTGTTGATGGGCGCATTCAATCGAATGACCCGACCATCCAATGCGGACGCCACCGGGGCACCGAATTCACTGTTGATGGCGGTAACGGCGCGCTGAGCGGTATCAAAGTCAAACGTATCGAGCTGCAGATCCAGGGTGCCATCGGCGCCGAGCACCAGGGGCACTTCCATTTCCACTGTAGCCCCGTTAGTGATGCGCCCTGCCGCCTGATGATTGATCTGCACGCTGCTGCCGCCGGCTTCGGCACCCACACCACCCACCAGCACGTTGCCCTGGGCCATGGCATAAATACGGCCATCCGCCCCCTTCAGCGGTGACAGCAACAAGGTACCACCGCGAAGACTGCGCGAGTTGGCGACGGAAGAGACCACTACGTCGATCTTCTGACCCTGACGCGAGAACGGTGGCAACTCCGCGGTGATCATTACCGCCGCAATGTTCTTGAGCTGCATGTTGGTGCCCGGCGGCACGGTAATACCCAGCTGGGAAAGCAGGTTGGTCAGGCTCTGGGTGGTGAACGGCGCCTGGGTGGTCTGGTCGCCGCTACCGTCGAGCCCCACCACCAGGCCATAGCCCACCAAGGCGTTGTCCCGCACACCGACAAAAGAGGCCAGGTCGCGCAGGCGTTCGGCCTGGGCCGTTTGACCTGCGAACAGCGTCAACAGCAGTGCCAGCAGCGAATGCAGGATGAAAGCGCGATAACCGTGGCGTTGAATCATGTTCATCGACCTGTGTTTCATGTATTGCCGATCAGAAAGGCGATACGTTGAGGAAGAAGCGCTGCAGCCAACCCATGGTCTGCGCCTCGTTGATATAGCCATCGCCGACATACTCGATGCGCGCATCCGCCACCTGGGTCGAGGGCACGGTGTTCTGACCGCTGATGGTGCGCGGATTGACTACCCCGGAGAAGCGAATGAACTCGGTGCCCTGATTGATGGCGATCTGCTTTTCACCGCGCACCCGCAGGTTGCCGTTATAAAGCACATCCAGCACCGTCACGGTGATGGTACCGGTAAAGGAATTGGTCGCCCGAGCGCCGCCGCTGCCGGAGAAGTCATTGTTCCCGGAAACGTCGAAACCGTATTCGACAAGCTTGTCTAGCTTGTCGGGTAGCTGTGTCAGCTCAAGGCTTGCGGAACCGTCCCGGCCGGCATTGGCGGAAGAGTTCTTGCTGGCGCTGACCTCTTCGTCCAGCACGATGGTCAGGATGTCGCCGATCATGCGCGGACGACGGTCCTCGAACAGCGGCTGGTAGCCCAGCCCCGGCTGATAGATCGAGCCGTTGGCAATGACCGGCGGCGGCTCGACCACAACGATTCTTTCTTGCTCACCCACCACGGAGGCTCGGGGAATCTGGGCGCAGCCTGCCATGACCGCTAAAATCACGAGCACCAGCAACACGCGCAGCGCCTGGCTGACGAAAGAAGATGGTTGCATTTTCATGGGGTGCTCGTTGCTCATGGGTTCTAGTCTCACATCTGGCTCAGACGGGCCAGCATTTCGTCGGAAGTCTGCACGGCCTTGCTGTTGATCTCGTAGGCGCGCTGGGTCTGGATCATGCTGACCATCTCCTCCACAACGTTGACGTTGGAGGTCTCGACATAGCCCTGATACAGGGTGCCGGCGCCATTGAGCCCCGGCACGCTGTCATTGCGCGGACCGGAGGCGTTGGTTTCGAGGTACAGATTCTCGCCGATGCTTTCGAGCCCGGTCGGGTTAGTAAAGGTGGAGAGCAGCAGCTGACCGACCTGATTGGACTCGGAGGTGCCCGGCTGGGTCACGGAAACGACGCCGTCCTGACTGATGGACACCGACAGCGCATTCTCGGGTATGAATACCGCGGGCTCTACCGGGTAGCCGCCGGCGGTGACCATCTGGCCGTTCTGATTGACCTGGAAGCTGCCATCCCGGGTATAGGCGGTGGTGCCATCCGGGCGCAGCACCTGGAAGAAGCCCTTGCCGCTGATGGCCAGATCCTTGGAGTTCTGGGTATTTTCCAGCCCACCCTGGGTGTGCAGACGCTCGGTGGCAACCGGACGCACACCGCTACCGATCTGCAGGCCTGAAGGCAGATTGTCCTGCACCGTGGCCTGGGCGCCGGGCTGGCGCAGGTTTTGGTACAACAGGTCCTCAAAGACCGCCCGGGAGCGCTTGAAGCCGTTGGTGCTGACGTTGGCCAAGTTGTTGGCGATGACGTCCATCTGCAGCTGCTGGGACTCGAGGCCGGTCTTGGCCGTCCAAAGAGATCTGATCATGTTTCAATTCCTCGCAAAAAAGAGTGCCGAAGCGTTAATTTGCCGATAGCAAGCTGTTGGCCCGCTGAGCGTTCTCATCGACACTCTCGATGTTCTTCATCTGCATGTCGTAGCGTCGGGCGCTGTCGATCATCGCCACCATGGTTTCCGTGGCGCTGACGTTGCTGCCTTCAAGCGCCCCGCTGACGACCCGCACGGTCTCGTCCGCCTGCAGCACGCCGGGGCCTGCCTTGGGACGAAAGAGCCCGTCTTCACCGCGGACCAGGCTGCCCCGCTCCGGGTTGACCAGCTTGATCTGTCCGATCGGACCCATGGTGTTGGGCTCGCCGCCGGCAACCAAGGCGCTCAGGGTGCCGTCGCTACCGATGCTGACCTGAGCACCCAGAGGCACGATGATCGGTCCGCCGTCGCCCTGCACCGGCCGCCCCATGTTGGTCAATACGCCGTTGGCATCGATCTGCAGATCGCCGCGACGGGTATAGGCCTCGCCATCACCGGTCTGCACCGCCAGCCAGCCATCGCCATCGATCGCGATATCCAGCTCCCGACCGGTGGTGTTGATCGCACCAGGAGTGAAATCGCTGCCCGGGGTGGTGGCCGCAACCACGGTGCGGGTCGCCAGGCCATCGCCCTGGACCGGCACGGAGCGCAGGGCCTGCAGCTCGGCGCGAAAGCCCGGTGTCGCCACGTTGGCCAGGTTGTGGTTGATGACTGCCTGCAGATCCATGCTCTGCTTGGCGCCGCTCATGGCGGTATAAAGAAGACGATCCATGGGGTCCGGCTCTCCTGATTCGGCTCGGTGGGCTCACATCAATTCGCATCGACTCGTGTCCGCCTGCCGGGCTCAATACCTGGCAGGCGGGCGGCGATTAACGCAGGTTCACGACACTTTCGAGCACTTCGGACTGGGTCCGAACCGAGTTGGTGTTGGCCTGAAAGGTACGCTGGGCGATGATCAGATCGACAAGCTCTCGAGTCAGATCCACGTTGGAGGTTTCCACGGCGCCGGATTCGATGCTGCCCAGCATGCCGGTACCCGCCTGGCCCAGAAGGGCCTGGCCGGATTCACCGGTTTCCACCCAGGCGTTGTCGCCCACGGGCTTCAAGCCTTCCGGGTTGCGGAAGTTCACCAGGCTGATGGTGCCCAAAACCTCGGACTGCTCGTTGGAGTAGTTGCCCATGATGCTGCCATCGGCGTTGATGGCGATGCCCACCAGATTGCCGGAGGCGTAGCCGTCCTGGGTCAGGGAATCCAGAGAGAAGTTGTTGCCGGTCTGGGTGGTACCAGCTAGATCGAGATCAACATTCAGTGGATCAGTACCATTGCCTAAGTCGCCAAAATCAAAATTTAATGGCATACCAGAAGTAAGCTGGCCCTTGGTATCAAATGTTAGCGTCTTGGGTTGACCCGGCGGAAAAGGGGCTCCTGCATTACCTACTGGATTTTCAGGTGCCATCTTGCCATCAATGGATTGACGAACTTCCCAATTGTTGTCACTGACCTTGCTGAAATACATGGTGACGTTGTGGCTGTTGCCCTGGGAGTCGTAGACCGTGGCGCTATTGGCGTAGGAGTAGCTATTGGCATTGTCCTGCGCGAAAGGAGTCGCAACACGATCAATGCTATCCACCGAGGAATCCAACACTAGGCTGGCATCGATACCGGTGGTGGCATTGGCCGGGACCGCATCAGAAGGCACCCGCAGCGCCACCGGCTCCGCGCCTGCGCCCGCCCCAGCTGGGAAGCCGGTCAGTCGTGCGCCTTGGGCATTCTGCAGATAGCCGTCCGCGGTCATGGTCATCTGACCGTTGCGGGAATAGACCACCTGATCATTCTGGGACATGCGGAAAAAGCCGCCGCCGCTGATTGCCAGATCCAGGTTGCGGTTGGTGCTTTCCAGGGTGCCGTTGCTGAAATCCTGGAGTACCGCGGAAACCCGCGTACCCAGACCCACCTTGGCGCCGGCGTAAACGTCGGCGAACTGCACCCCAGAGCTCTTGAAGCCCACGGTCTGCGAGTTGGCGATGTTGTTACCGACCACATCAAGATTGGTCGAGGCGGCGTTCAGACCGCTTAGTGCTTGTGAAAAACCCATGTGTACTGCTCCTGCGCGTATTTGGTTATGTTTTCTTTTTTTATGATGATGCTTTTTATAGTGATGCTTTTAGGGCGAATCGAATGCTACGAATAACGGCTAAAAAGTAGCGCTTCAAAGAATTTGGCGTACATCGTCAAGACTGGCGGAGTCCATCTTGGCGCCCAGATCCAGGCGCGGCCCGCCGTCGGTCTTGATCACGCCGCCCACCAGGGCGTAGTTAAGCGAGGTCACGTTGACCGGCTCATCTCCTTGGGTTGCCTCGACGTTGAACCGATAGGCACCTGAGGGTGCCGCGCTTCCGTCTGCAAGTTCACCGTCCCAGGCAAAGGAGTGAACGCCCTTATCCAGGGCACCCATCTTCTCGGGCAGATACTGGCGTACCACTTCGCCATTGGCGTTGGTGATAGTGACGGTGACCTTGTCCGCGGCGCTGGCAAGCTCGACGCCGAAGGGCGTGGTCGCGATCGTGTCGCCCTCACCCGCACCGCCGGAGAGTATCTGGTTGCCCGGCACCAGCACGCCCTGGCCGATCAAGGCAGTCGCCTGCAGGGTCTGGCCCGCATCGATCTGACCGGTAATGCCTTGAAGCGTCGTGTTGAGCTCCTGGATACCGCTGACCGTGTTGATCTGGGCCAACTGCGAGGTCATCTCGGCATTTTCCATCGGCTTCAGCGGGTCCTGGTTCTTGAGCTGGGTCACTAGCAGGGTCATGAAGCTGTCGCTCAATTCCTGGGTGCTGCCCTGGGCCGGCTTGTTGGAAGCGGCAGGATTCAGCGCACTCAGGACACTGCTATCGATCGTATTGGCCATGGACTATCTCCTGGAGGCGTCGAATCAGTTTTCACCCAGCGTCAGGGTCTTGAGCATCAGCGTCTTGCTGGTATTCATGACTTCGACGTTGGCTTGGTAGGAACGGGAAGCGGCGATCATGTTGACCATCTCGTTGACCGGCTCCACGTTGGGCATTGTTATATAGCCGTCTTCATTGGCCAGGGGATGTTCCGGGCGATATTCCACCCGCATCGGCGTGGGATCTTCGACGATGCGGGTAACCCGCACTCCGCCAACGCCGGTGGCGGCCTGGGACTGGGTTTCGAACATGACCTGCTTGGCGCGGTAGGCCTCACCGTCCGGCCCTGCCACGCTGTCCGCATTCACCATGTTGCTGGCAGTGACGTTCATGCGCTGGGCCTGGGCGCTCATGGCGGAGCCTGAAATATCGAACACACTGAACATTGACATCGAGGGTTACTCCGGTTGCATGGCCGACTTCAGGCCCTGGATCTTGCGGTTCATGAAGGTCAGGCTCGCTTGATAACGCACCGTATTGTCGGCAAACTGCGCCCGCTCCCGATCCATGTCCACGGTGTTGCCGTCAAGGCTTGGCTGATCGGGTACGCGGTAAAGCAGATCACGACCTGCAGTCGCCGGCCCTTCCGCCGATATATGGCGGCTGGAGGTAGTGGCCAGCTTGAGACCGTCGGCATCGGCACGGCCCTGCTTCATCACCCGGGAAAGTTCACCGGAGAAGTTCATGTCCCGCGCCTTGTAATTAGGCGTATCCGCATTGGCGATGTTACTGGCCAACACTTTTTGTCGTTCGGCGCGCAGGTTGAGTGCTTCCTGGTGAAAGCGTAACGCGCCATCGAGTTTATCCAACATCGTCAAGGCCCCTTGGTGTTCAATAGGAAATCGATGGGGAAAGATTCAGGGTGGAGAATAGACGCCCGGTCGTCCGCCCAAAGGAAAAAACAAACCACGATTTGCCTATCATTTCCGCGCATGACTTTTTGCGTACTCTCCTAGAATCGGCAGCATTCGATCATGGGAGGATTACCATGCAGACTCTGCGACATGCCGACTCGGAACCGACGCGCGCCAGGAAAACGATTTTCGGATCGTTCCTGAAGCCGCTAGGGCTGTTGCTGTGCTGGTGCTCTATCCTGCTTGCCGCGAAAGCCGGGGCTACCTCGTTTGGAGAGCAAAACAGCGACGCTTTGCTCGAACAGCGTGTGCGGGTATTTCTTGAACATCAGGCTCAGGATCTGGGTCGGGATATCAGGGTGACGCTTCATTCCGGGGGTGTCCGACTGGCCGACTGTCACGACCCGGAACCTTTCTTGACCAATCCGGATCAGCGCCTTTATGGACGTGTTTCGGTGGGCATTCGCTGTGAGAGTGGTCAAACCCGCTATTTGCAGGCAGAAGTCTCAGTGCTGGTGGATCATGTCGTCGTCGCGCGGGATATCGAGGCGGGTGCAACGATCGGTGCAGGGGATGTGGAACTTGTCGAGGGGCGCTTGGAAAGGTTGCCGCGTCATGCACTGCTCGAGATCAACGACGCGCTGGGATTGACCGCGACCCGCCCGCTGCGGGCGGGGGCGCTTTTACAGACTCACCATCTGCGTAAGCAAAGACTGGTCACTCGGGGCAGCCGGGTCACCGTGGTTGCCAAGGGCGCGGGCTTCAGCGTGCGGCGAGAGGCAAAGGCGCTGGACAACGGCAGTCTCGGGGATGTGGTGCGACTTGATATTGCTGACGGTGGTCAGCTCAGGGCAACGGTGACCGGATATGGGCGGCTTGAAGTCCCGTTTTAACCCCTTCTAACGGCTTGCTCGCAACCTCTTTGAAAACAAATTCATATTTTTTGCTACTGCGCCTTAAAGTTGCGCGCGGGATGGCCGATAGTTTGGGAAAGCGCACTCTCATAAGGATGTTCCCATGAAAATCGATAGCAACCAGCCTTTACAGTCCGTTCATCAAAACGATGGCACCAAGAAGGCTGTACCTAGCCAAAAAGACGAAACTGCTCAGTCCTCTACCCCGTCAAAGGCGGCGGTTACGCATCTGAGCAGCGGCGTCAATGATACGAGTCACGACGTCGATGCCGCTCGGGTGGCCGAAATTCGCCAGGCGATCAGCGAAGGACGCCTGGAGATTCGCTCGGAGCGTATCGCCGATGGCTTGATCGACAGCGTTCGCGATCTGCTCGGACGTTCCGAATAACGCACTGCAAAGAGGGCCTTCAGCATGAGTCTGGCGCAACATATCGCTCGTCAGCGCAAGCATCTCGACGATTTCATTGTCTTGCTGGAGGCGGAGCGAGAGAGTCTATCCTCTGCTCAAGTCGATGGCCGGCAGCTATCCGAACAGGCCAGACAGAAACAAGCCCTCATCCAGCAATTGGAACGACTCGAAAGCCAGCGCCTCGTCGCCCAGCGCAAACTGGGCTATGGGGAAGGCAGTCAGGGCGCGGAAACTGCGGCGACGGATGCACATTGCCTGGAGGCGTGGCTTGAATTTCGCGAGCGCGCCCTGCATGCCAAGCAGCTCAATCAGTTCAACGGACTGCTGATAGGCGCACGACTGAATCAGAATCAGCGCATTCTCGATTTTCTCCAGAACGCAGCAGGTCAGGCACTTTATGGACCCGATGGGCAGTCGCGTCTGGGGAGCCTGGGTAGTGTTGCATCTCGGGCATAAGCGCTGTTTCTCGATTGTCATGTCTTACAAGCACTACCTTGATTTTCATGCTGGGGGAGTCATTCCTTGATCAACAATACGCTACGTGAATCCCTCGGCACCTGTCATGACTTGCCTTCACTGCCCTCTGCAGTGCTCAAGGTCATCGAACTCGCCCAGGACCCGGATGCCCGGTTGCAATCCATCATCGAGGCCTTGCAACACGACGCTGCCTTGACTGCCCGGCTCATTTCCCTGGCCAATACGGTGTATTACGCTCAGTCCCGCAGCGCGGAAACGTTGCGGGAGGCCGTGGAGCGCCTTGGCATGGAGCTCACGGTTTCTCTGGCACTGGGGTTCAGCCTGGCCCGCAGCTATGGCACTCAGGCCAGACCCGATCGGCTAGATCTGCACCACTACTGGCAACGTTCGTTGACCAGCGCCGTGGCTGCCCAGGAGCTGGCGCGATCGTTGCCCGTAAAGCTCGATACCGACAGTATCTTTACCGCCGCCCTGCTGCAGGACATCGGCATGCTGGCGTTGGATGCCATCGAAGGGCCCGCTTACGCCGAGATTTTGGGGGACATTCGACGACATGACGATGTCAGCCTTCGCGAACGCGAGGGCCTGGGTACCGATCATAGCGAAGTCGGTGCCTGGCTTGCAGCGAACTGGGGCTTGTCCCAGCGCTGTCGGGACTGGATTCGCCGTAGTCACGACTACCCTGCTCAGATGCGCATTCTGTGTGGCAGCGAATGCGTCATGCTGTCGGGGCGCCTGGCGGACCTGCTGCTGGCACCGGATAGCGAACGCATTCTTTCGATGATCGAACCCTGGCTGGGTGAGGAGCATGGACGAGCCGCACTGCTTGAAAGCATTCAGGCACGCCTGCCCATGATCGCTGAAATGTTCGACGTAGCACCTCCCGAGCGAGTCGACTCCGATCAGCTGCTGTTCGAAGGCAAGAAAGCGCTGCTGGAACGTAACCTGCAGCTTCATCAGCAGGTCGATCAGCAGCAAAGCGAGTTGAAGCGTCAGCGCAAGTTGAATGCCCGGCTGGACCGGGCGGTACGCTTCGATACTCTCACTGGCCTGTACAATCGACAGTATCTGACACGCTTGTTCGTGGCGCATTTTTCCAAGGCCCAACGTGAGGCCTTACCCCTGGCGCTGGTGTTCATCGATCTTGATCATTTCAAGAAAATCAACGATGAGCATGGCCATCATCATGGGGACGTGGCGCTCAAGTCATTTGCCGTGCTACTCAACAAAATGAGCCAAAGTGGCATGATCGTCGGGCGCTTCGGCGGTGAGGAGTTCATTGCCATTCTGCCCGGTCACAATCTGAAAAGCGCAACGGAGTTCGCCAATCAGCTTTGTGCCAATCTGCGCGCCAGACCCTTGGTGCGCTATGGCGAGACGATCCTGTTCGTGACCGCCTCCATCGGTATTGCCAGTCTCGATGGGGGGGACTTTGCAAGTCCGGATGAAATGTTACGCACCGCGGATCATCGTATGTATCTTTCCAAGCGGGAAGGCCGGGACAGGGTGACGTCAGGGCGCTCCACTTCTTAAGCGCGCCTCGACTCGTTCGAGAATTTGCTGGCTCACTTGATTGATCAGTGGACGCGCTGCCTTGTTAACCATTTTTTCCAGTAGACGATTGCCTATGTGATAGTCGACGGTCAAACGCACACGAGTGCCTTCCGGTACGGGCAACAGCTCATAGCGTCCGCTATTGCTTACACCACTTACCGATTTCCAGGCCAGCACTTCCGGTGGCCTGACCTCCGTCACCTTGACATCAAAACTCCAATCCATCTTTACGGCATGAATATGCCAACGGTAGCGATGCCGTCCCAAGGGTTCTACTCCTTTGATATGGTCGGAGTAGTCGGCGAAGTTTTCGACTCGCTCGAGCAAAACGAATACCTTCTCCGGTGGCGCGTGCAGCACTGCACTATGTTCAATGGTTGCCATGCGCGTTCCTGATTGGCAGTGAAAGACTTGTTTGAGAGTAACGTTAGCCGACAGGATTCACCAGAGCCTCTCAGAAACGCTCGTAGCCACTGCAATATTGTTATTGGTCCATTTGTCCAATCTGGTCGGCATTGATCTCGATCGTTACAATACGCCGCAAGCGCATCATCCCTCGATTTTATTTATCGAATCCTTGTATCCCGGACACCCAAATCCCGGTTTGCGGCACAACATTTAAAATTGCGATATCAAAAAATTCTCCGACAGGCTACAGCATGACGAATGAACGATACGACGCCGCAAACCCGGGAGCCCCCAAAGCCATCGTCGTCTACTCCGGCGGCATGGACTCCTACACGGTACTGCACAAAGCGCTGCAACGCGGCTACCAAGTGCATGCGCTCTCGTTTCACTACGGCCAACGTCATTCTCGTGAGCTCGAGATTGCCAAAGAGGTCTGTCGCAAACGCAAGATTGTCCATCAGGTGATCGACATTCGCGCCATACATAGCTTGATCGACAATTCCGCCTTGACCGACGCCAGCCGATCGTTGCCCGGCGGCGACTATGATCAGGACAACATGTCGACAACGCTAGTTCCCAATCGCAACATGATCCTGCTGTCGCTGGCCATCGCTCAAGCCGTGAACATCGGCGCCAACATATGTTTTTACGGGGCTCACGGTGGCGATCACGTGCTCTATCCTGACTGCAGACCTGAATTCGTCGAGCGCATGAACGATGTTGCCGCCATTGCCAATTTCGAGGCCGTGCGAATAGAGGCGCCCTACCTGCATGTCGACAAGGCAGCTATTCTTGCCGATGGGCTGGCCATGGGGCTCGACTATCGCGACACCTGGACCTGCTATGAAGGCAACGAGCTTGCCTGCGGCGAGTGCGGCAGTTGTCGGGAGCGGCTGGAGGCTTTTGCAAAGAACGGCCTAGTCGATCCTGTTCCCTATGTTGAAATACCGGGCTCTCCCAATGTATGAGATGCTTGCAGATTGATTCTGAAAACCTTGACTGTCGGTACGTGAAACCCTGGAGACCGCGCAATGATGCTTTTCGTCAATGACCTGACGAATCTCGATGTTTCACTGTGGAGTCCGCAGTGCGGTCTGATGGGTGCCAGCTGGAAAGTCGATGCCGAACTCACCGGCGAGTTCGATGATGACGGAGTGCTGTTCGATTCCAGGGAAGTGGCGGCGTGGATAAAATCGCGTTTGAATGCCAGCGTGAATCAAACGCTTCTTGTACCCACCCAAGCATCGAAGCTGAACGTGCAGGAGTGTGCCGAGGGTCTATGCATTCGAACCTCCCTGCCCTACGCCATGGAAGTAAAAGCCCCTCGCCAGGCTTTTACACTACTGCCTTGGGGGGAGATCAACCTGGAACGTCTGGCAAAGCATTACAGCGAGGCCCTGTCTCGACTGCCACCGCCTCGTATTCAGAGCATCCGCCTGAGGCTGTGTGAAGAGTTCATCGATGAAGCAGCCTATACCTACAGTCACGGCTTGAAGCGTCATCCCGATAACGAGCAACGCATAGTTCACGGCCATCGTTCGAAATTGCATATTTGGTGCAATGGAAAACGCGCACCTGAATTGGAGGCTCACTGGGCTCACCGCCTCAATGAACGCTACCTGGTGGATACCGCTGATATTCTGGAAGGCCCTGCGAAAGATGGTGGTAGACAATCCGGCGATCACTTGACGCTGGGCTATCGCGCAGGTCAAGGGCGTTTTTTCCTTCGCCTGCCCCGAGAGCGCTGCGAAATACTCCCTGTGTCGACCAGCATCGACCATATCGCGACGTGGCTTGCCGAGCAAATTGCTCGCAGTCATGGTCAGACGGTACGGGTTCAAGCGTTTGAGGGTATCGGCAAGGGCGCCATCGCGGAAGCAAGTCCATGAGCTATTCCCGCGTGGCGCGTAATGACGATATCGCCTCTTCCGAATGCCGTCCTGGCTGTGGCGCCTGCTGCATTGCCCCGTCCATCAGCTCTCCTATTCCCGGAATGCCCAATGGCAAACCGGCAGGCGTTCGCTGCCTACAGCTCGATGAACGCAATCTATGTCGCCTGTTTAATGATCCCCGGCGGCCGCAGGTATGCCTGCGTTTCGACTTCGATATCGACCTGTGCGGCGGTCATCGCGACGAGGCTCTACACAGAATTGCCGCCTTGGAAATGGCGACCTGAAGACGCGTGGCGGATACAAAAAAAGCGCGGCAAACGCCGCGCTTAGGTTATTGCGAGATGAGTACATGACTCAGGTTCGTTTATAGCCGCTTAATCTCCGCCTGGGTGCGTAGCTCCTCAAGCAGGCCCTGTACCGCAGCCTGAGCCCGCAACCGCTGAGTCAGCTGGCTTGCAAACGCCGTGGCTTGGGAATCCCCGTCTTGCTCGCTCTCATTGACATTGGTCAGAGCAATCAGCGCAACGCCCTCTTCCACCTTGGCTTGACCATAGACGCTGCCCTGATTCGGCTTGGGCAACTTGAAAGCCGTATTCAGCACGGGCTCGGGAATATTCGTATTTCCTTGTCCGGCATCCTGGCGCGACACCTGACTGGCCTGCTGCCAATCAAGGTTCGGTGCCTGATCGCTTCGCAGTGAAGAAGCCAACTCCTTGGCACGCTCTTTTAACGCATCCTCGATCTTGCTCGCCTTGACCTGCTTTTGCACCTGGGCACGCACCTCCTCTAAGGGTAAGGTCGTTGCCTCGCGGTGATCCGCAACCCGAAGCACCATGCGCCGCTGATCGTCGAGCTCGATCACTTCGCTGTTATAGCCATTTTCCAGCACATCGGGTTCAAACGCCGCTGCCATCACACCAGGTTCTGTCAGCACCCCTTCGGCACTGTCCCGGGAAACCCAGTCGCTCTGCTGTAGCTCGAGGCCAAGGTCATCGGCAACGCTGGCCAGATCGTCCGCAGCAAAGCTTTCGTCAATCAGACGCTGCGCCTGATCATTGAAACGATCGCCGGCCTGCCCGAGCGCCAACTCCTGACGCAGCGTATCGCGCATTTCGTCAATGGGCGGTAAATCCAGCTCCGTTACCTTGATGAGATGCAACCCGTTGTCCGTCTCGACGATTTCCGATACCTGCCCTGGCTTGAGGGAGTAGGCCGCATTTTCAAACGCCTCATCGAAGAAACCCCGACTGATGAACCCCAGATCTCCCTGATCATCGGCGGTCGTCTCGTCATCCGAATACTCCTTTGCCAGCTCGGCAAAGCCGTCGCCTTGCTGCAAACGCTGGCGAGCCTCTTCAAGACGCTGACGCGCCTCCTCTTCCGTACGATCGCCGCCATAGGCCACCATGATATGGGAGACACGACGCTCTGCATTGTCTTGACGCTTGGCGTAAGCCTCACGCAATGCTTGATCGTCAACCTCGATATCCTTGGCCATATCCGCCTGATCGAGAATGACGTAGTTCAGGCGAACTTCTTCCGGACGGCGAAATTCCGCTTGATGCTCATCGTAATAGGATTGCAGATCGGCATCGGTGATTTCGATGTCCGCGTCTACCTCTTCAGGCGTGAGTACATGATAGCGAAAGCTGCGCTTTTGATTCTGCAACTGGGCGAGTCGTTGACGTTCGCTATCCAGTAGAAAATCACTGGAGGTCAGACCCTGCTGCATCTGCTGACGCATAAGATCGTTCTTCAGCTGCTGGCGAAAGGAAAGCGGCGTGTACCCTGCACTGGCCAGCCGATTGCGAAACAGATCCGTGGAGAAATTGCCGCTTTGATCCTGGAATTCGGAACGATTGACGATCACCTGGTCAAGCTGCTGGTCCGAGACGTGCATGCCGCCCTTGGCGATGTACTGATCGAGCAGTTTGAGGGTCACCAATTGCTCGGTTACCTGGTTGCGCAACTGGCGCTCCTGCTCCGGCGGAACCTGGCCGGAACGAATCCCACGCTGGACTTCCGTTTCGATCTGTTGACGAGTGATAGGCTCGCCGTTGACCTCAACAACGTCGTCAGCGCCACTAGTGAACAAACCTACCACGGATTCAATACCAAAAAGCGCAAGGGCAACGACAACGGCACCCACGATGATCTTGGCAATCAGACTTTGGGAACGGTCGCGGATTTGTTGCAGCATGCTAACCTCGAATGCTGTAGACGGAATAATAAAAAAGCGTATCGCTTACGCGATACGCCTAGCTTAGAGGTCACAAGAAACAACGGCTGGTGAAATCGAGCATGTCCAATGCCACGAATCGAATCAATGGCATCATGGAATCACTGCCAGATCCCGGGCTCACACCTGAACACCGTTTGCTTAATTGACCGAATCCTTGAGTGCCTTGCCAGCCTTGAAACTGGGTACTTTAGCAGCGCTGATGTTGATCGGCTTGCCGGTTTGCGGATTGCGACCAGTGCGAGCAGCGCGCTCTTTGATACTGAACGTCCCGAATCCAACCAAGGCCACGGAATCACCTTTTTTCAAGCTGTCGGTAACGGAATCGATCATCGCATCCAAGGCACGACCTGCAGACGCTTTGGGAATATCGGCAGATGCAGCAATGGCTTCGATCAGCTCAGATTTGTTCACATTTCACCCCTTGACTGTTTCAGAAATTACTGTAATTCGGCGCTTCATTTCAGGCAGCTCACACGATCGCAGCAAAACGCAATTTATAGCAATGCCGCGAAACTTGTGTCAAGCAAATAAGGCGCAAACCCGCGCCATTTCTACGTTTGACATATAGTAATTCGTATTATACGTGCTAGTGAGTGCTCATTATCGAACTGGATGTTGCAGCATCATCAGAACGATTATCGTCGCCATTAGCCTCCATATTATTTACCAGCGCGAGATCGAGAACCTCGTCTATCCAGCGCACTGGATGAATATCGAGAGCATTCTTGATATTGTCCGGCACTTCCTTGAGATCGCGACGATTCTCTTCTGGAATGAGCACCGTCTTTATACCACCGCGCCGAGCGGCCAGCAATTTCTCCTTGAGACCACCGATTGGCATGACTTCGCCACGCAGATTGACTTCACCGGTCATTGCCACGTCGCAACGAATCGATTGTTCGGTATAGGCGGACACCATGGCGGTGACCATGGCAATGCCTGCGCTGGGGCCGTCCTTGGGCGTCGCACCTTCAGGAACGTGGATATGCAGATCCTCCTTCTCGAAACGCTCCGGGTCGATCCCCATGGCCACTGCGCGAGCGCGCACCACGGTATGAGCAGCGTCCACCGACTCCTTCATGACATCTCCCAGAGAGCCGGTCTTGTGTATTCGACCTTTGCCCGGTGTGACAACGGATTCGATGCTCAAAAGCTCGCCGCCCACGGAAGTCCAGGCAAGACCGGTGACGCGCCCTACCTGATGATCCATGTCCGCCAGGCCATAGCTATAGCGGCGGACACCCGCATAGGCTTCGATATCGGCAGCCACCAGTGAACGAGGGGCTATGGCGCCCTCCTGGTCCTCTTGCTCGACGCGCTCGCGCAATACCTTGCGGCATACCTTGGCAATCTGACGTTCAAGCTCGCGCACCCCGGCTTCCCGAGTGTAGTAGCGAATGATTTCCATCACGGCATCATCGAAAAAGCTTAGCTCGTCCTCTTTCAAGCCGTTCGCCTTGAGCTGTTTGGGCACCAGATAGCGATTGGCAATGGCGAGCTTTTCATCCTCGGTATAACCCGGTAGACGAATGATCTCCATACGATCCAACAGCGGCCCAGGAATATTCATGGAGTTGGCGGTACAGATGAACATGACGTCCGAGAGATCGTAATCCAGTTCCAGATAGTGATCGCTGAAGGTGTTGTTCTGCTCCGGATCGAGTACCTCGAGCAGCGCAGAGGAAGGGTCGCCACGATGATCCATGCCGATCTTATCGATTTCATCGAGCAAGAATAACGGGTTGCGCACCCCTGCCTTGCTCATGCGCTGAATCATCTTGCCGGGTAGCGAACCGATATAAGTGCGACGATGACCGCGGATCTCGGACTCATCCCGCACACCCCCCAGCGCAAGACGCACATACTTGCGGTTGGTTGCCCGAGCGATGGATTGTCCAAGAGAGGTCTTGCCCACCCCCGGCGGTCCCACCAGACATAGCACTGGTCCCTTGAGTTTCTTGACGCGCTTTTGCACCGCCAGATACTCGAGGATGCGCTCCTTGACCTCTTCCAGACCGTAATGATCTTCGTCGAGCACCTTGCTGGCGTGCGGCAGATCGTGCTTGACCCGGGTACGTTTTTTCCAGGGCACCGCAATCAGCCAATCGAGATAGGAACGCACCACGGTAGCCTCGGCGGAAGTGGGTGCCATCATCTTCAGCTTGCCAAGCTCCTGGGTGGCCTTGTCCGCAGCCTCCTTGGGCATGCCGGCGTCCTTGATGGCCTGCTCGTACTTTTCCGCCTCGTTGGGTACATTCTCGAGCTCACCCATCTCTTTCTGGATGGCCTTCATCTGCTCGTTGAGATAATACTCCCGCTGAGACTTCTCCATCTGATCCTTGACCCGGGAGCGGATGCGCTTTTCCACCTGCAGCAGGTCGATCTCGGATTCGATCAGCGCCATGAGATGCTCGATGCGATCCCGCACCCGATCCATTTCCAGCAGCTCCTGCTTGTCGCCGATCTTCAGCGACAGATGAGCGCATATGGTATCGACGAGGCGACTTGGATCCTCGATGCCTTGCAGGGAATTGAGCACCTCGTTGGGTACCTTCTTGGAGAGCTTCACGTATTGCTCGAACTGATTGAGCAATACGCGCACCAGGGATTCCTGCTCACGCTCGGAGAGCGGCACGCTTTCACGCAGCGCGATTTCAGCGATGCTGTAGCCTTCGTCTACGACGCTTACCTCGTGAACATCGGCACGGGAGGTGCCTTCGATCAGCACCTTGACGGTGCCATCCGGCAGCTTCAGCAATTGCATGATCTCGGCGACCGTACCGACAGCAAACAGATCGTTGGTTTCCGGGTCGTCCTGGCCCGCTTCGCGCTGCGCTACCAAGAGCACACGCTTGTCGGCTTCCATGGCGGCCTCGAGTGCCTGAATCGACTTCTCGCGGCCAACGAACAAGGGAATTACCATCTGCGGATAGACGACCACATCTCGCAGCGGCAGAAGGGGCAAACTGAACGTTTGTTCGGCATTCTGCTGCATCGCAGAAGTTCCTCACGAATCGGGGGGATTATGCACCCATGAGCGCTGACTAAATATCGCTATTGATGGGGCTGAAATCGCGTTTTGCAACCATCAGGCTGCAGGACGCCAAGTATCCGATGACAAGAAAAAGGGGGCGGTTAGGCCCCCTTTGCATAGCGTTGGATCACCCGTCTTTATTCGCCACCTTGCCTTCCTCCTGGCTGGAGTGAATGAGCAAGGGTTCGCTATCACCAACGATGACCGACTCGTCTATCACCACCTTGGTAACGCTATCCAAGGATGGCACTTCATACATGGTATCGAGCAACACGGATTCGAGAATCGAACGAAGACCACGAGCCCCCGTCTTGCGCGTCATGGCCTTGCGTGCCACTGCGCGTAACGCGTCTTCCCGGAAGTCGAGCTCTACGTGCTCCATATCGAACAGCTTGGCGTACTGCTTGAGCAAGGAGTTCTTGGGCTCGGTCAGAATCTGGACCAGAGCGTCTTCGCTGAGCTCAGTCAGGGTCGCGATTACCGGCAGGCGGCCGACGAACTCAGGTATCAGGCCGAACTTGACCAGATCCTCCGGTTCCACGCCAAGCAACACATCGCCAACGCCCTTGCTGGAGTCCTTGCTCTTGACCGTGGCGTTGAAACCAATCCCGCCTTTCTCGGCCCGGTCACGAATCACCTTGTCCAGGCCTGCAAAGGCGCCACCGACGATGAACAGGATGTTGCCGGTATCGACCTGCAAAAACTCCTGTTGGGGATGCTTGCGCCCACCCTGAGGAGGAACCGATGCCGTAGTGCCTTCGATCAACTTGAGCAGCGCCTGCTGGACACCCTCTCCGGACACGTCCCGCGTGATGGAGGGGTTGTCGGACTTGCGGGATATCTTGTCGATCTCATCAATGTAGACAATACCCTTTTGTGCCTTTTCTACATCGTAGTCGCATTTTTGCAAAAGCTTCTGAATGATGTTCTCGACGTCCTCACCAACATAACCGGCTTCGGTAAGGGTCGTGGCATCTGCAATGGTGAAGGGCACGTTAAGCAGTCTTGCCAGCGTCTCGGCGAGCAGTGTCTTACCGCTACCGGTCGGTCCAATCAACAGGATATTGGACTTGCCCAGTTCGACGTCGTCGGATTTTGATTGCATCCGCAGACGCTTGTAGTGATTGTAGACCGCGACGGACAACACCATCTTTGCGCGATCCTGCCCAATGACATAATCATCCAGCGTATTGCGAATATCGCGAGGTGCCGGCAGACGATCCTCATCACCTTCTGCGTCGGCCTCGAGGACTTCCTCGCGAATGATGTCGTTGCACAGGTCGACACATTCGTCGCAGATGTAGACGGAGGGACCAGCGATCAGTTTGCGGACTTCATTCTGATTCTTGCCACAGAACGAGCAGTACAGCAGTTTACCCTCGTCTTTGTCTTTGCCTTTGCCATCGGCCATTAGCGTACCTCTTGGCTGAGGCGGTCAGGAACGACCGCCAGGATATGCAAAAATTATGGTTTATATCATCAGGAGACCGGACGCTTTTCCAGCACAGCGTCGATGAGACCATATTCAGCCGCCTGCGTACCGTTCATGAAGTTGTCACGGTCGGTATCGCGAGCGATCGTTTCGATGTCCTGACCTGTATGATCGGCCAGAATCCTGTTTAGTTTATGACGGATGCTGAGAATTTCCTTGGTATGAATCTCAATATCCGATGCCTGCCCCTGATACCCGCCCAATGGCTGATGAATCATCATGCGCGAGTTGGGCAAGCAGAAGCGCTTGTCCTTGGCACCGCCTGCCAGCAGCAGTGCGCCCATGCTAGCCGCTTGACCGATACATACCGTCGATACGTCCGGCTTGACGAACTGCATGGTGTCGTAGATCGACATACCCGCCGTCACTGAACCGCCCGGCGAATTGATATAAAGATGAATATCCTTGTCCGGATTCTCCGATTCAAGGAACAGAAGCTGTGCTACCACCAGATTGGCCATATAGTCTTCTACTTGACCCACGAGGAAGATCACACGTTCCTTGAGCAGCCGCGAGTAGATGTCGTAAGCCCGCTCTCCGCGTGCGTTCTGCTCGACGACCATGGGTACCAGACCGCCAGCGTTTTGAATATCGTACTCGTTGCCCATTGCGTGACCACCCTAATCCGATGATTTAAAAACCATATCTAGTTTGCACTCTGAAAGCGCTAGTGACTAGCAACCCGACCGTAGCCGGGTTTGTTCATATAGTGACGCCGGCTAAACGTCAGCTTTGTGCGGAAGTTTCTTCGTTTTCATCCGCATCACTGTCTTCCTTGCCACCCTCTTGAGCAGCTTTCAGCGCTTGCTCGTAGGTCATTTCAACTTCCTTGACCTGGGCTTGCTCCAACAGTTTATCAACCGCCTTCTCTTCAAGCACGGCAGACTTGACCTGATTTTTCATCTGTTCGTCTTTGAGATAATACTCGATCACTTGCTCCGGCTGCTGATACTGCTGAGCCAGCTCTTCTACCTTGGCCTTGATTTCGTCATCACTGGCCTCGAGCTCGTTGGTCTTGATCACTTCGGCCAGCAGCAGCCCGATCTGCACCCGGCTCTTGGCCTGATCGGCAAAGAGTTCGTTGGGCAGCTGGGATACGTCGAAATCTTCTCCCAGGCCGAACTGCTGAGCCGCCTGGCGCTTGAGACCTTCGGTCTCTTGCTCTATCAGCGATGCAGGCACCGGAATGTCATTGGCATCCTTGAGCGCTTCGAGCGCCTGCTGCTTGACGCGATTATCAATGGCCTGCTTGACCTCGCGCTCCATGTTCTTGCGTATCTCGGTACGGAACTTATCCTTGTCACCGTCTTCGACACCGAATTGCTTGATGAATTCAGCGTCAATTTCCGGCAGCTGCTGAGCGCTGACCTGATGCACCTTGACCTTGAAGGTGGCTTCCTTACCTGCCAGATGCTCGGCCTGGTAATCCTCAGGGAAGGTCACTTTAATTTCAGTCTCATCCCCGGCCTTGACCCCTTCCAGCTGCTCTTCGAACCCTGGAATGAAGCTATTGGAACCTAGCACCAGTTCGTGGCCTTCGGCTTCGCCTCCTTCGAAAGGCTCATCATCCAGATAGCCCTTGAAATCAAGCTTGACCTGATCGCCTTCGGCCGCAGCGCGTTCGACCGGCTCCCAGCTGGCATTTTGCTTGCGCAGTGTCTCGATCATCTGATCGACGTCGGCGTCTTCAATCTTGGCCACCGGACGTTCGATCTCGGTGCCTTCGATGGAAGCCAGCTCGACTTCCGGATAGATTTCCAGGGTAGCGACGAACTCGAGATCCTTGCCGGACTCGTTTATCGTGGGTTCCAGCGCAGGATAGCCGGCGGGATTGAGGCTGTGTTCGGTGATCGCTTTGACGTAGTGCTGGCGCATCATATCGCCAACGACTTCATTGCGTACGTCATGACCATAACGCTGTTTGATGACGGCCATGGGCACCCTGCCCTGACGAAAACCATTCAAGCGGACATTCTTGGCGGCGTCCTTCAGGCGGGCATCAACAGCCTGGTCGACCTCTGCAGCGGGCACCTGAACCGTGACGCGGCGTTCGATCTGTGAAGTCGTCTCGACGGAAACTTGCATGAAAGGTCCTCTAACCGGCTGGGGCGTTTGTGAATGCATTTAAAAGTGCTGGATTTTAAGAATACCGTGACGTGCTGGCAAGCACACTGTCATCGCTTCAATGGGGATAGGTGAAGATACTTGCAAGAGTAAACAAGGAAAATACTGAATTCATTGGCTTGTTGGGGCCTTGAAGCGAATCGATAATCAAATGAGAAATTCGCGAAAACAGGGAATGAACCAGGAGATGAGGAGAGATCGAGCCAATATTTTGGGGTGGATGATGGGGATCGAACCCACGACCACCGGAGCCACAATCCGGGGCTCTACC
>NZ_JIBT01000051.1 GCF_001039575.1 Halomonas sp. PR-M31 | reverse complement strand
AAACCCGAGCCATCTTCCGGGCGCAGGATCATGTCGGATTCGTTGATTCCCTTCCAGCCGGAGATGGAAGAGCCATCGAACATCTGACCATTTTCGAAAAACTCGTCATCGACGGCGCTGGCAGGAATCGTGACATGTTGCTCTTTGCCCCGGGTATCGGTGAAACGCAGATCAACCCAGCGAATGCTGTGCTCTTCCATCAGGGCGAGAGTCTTTTCTGACATGATTTTCTCCACTAAGTGAACGTTAAGCCCGAATCAATAAAAAGGGACATAAATCGCGTTGTTGTAGCATGCCGCGCCATCATTGCCCACGACAGACCGTTTCTATTAACCCTTAGCAAAAGACGCGCCAGATATGCTTGGCAACGCCTCAGCTTTTAACAGCCAATTGATTTTATTGGAAATAATTTTATCACGTCGGGACATCCAAGAGTCCACGATCAGGTTTTTTAGCACGGCTCGTGCCTCAAAAAGAGTTGCACGCACCATTTAAGTGCATGTTTCACTTCTTCGCACCGTTCTGGTGCTTTGCACGATTTAGCCGAATTGAATCGATAAAGATTAATCAACTCAACCGATTAAGCGTGAAAAAATCATGCGCTGACTCTGCTGAAATCAGCCGACTCATACATTGATACGCTCTGAAACCTAAGGCTACTATTTATTACATAAAAACAGCGTTCAGCGAACGCTTACATGAGTGACTGCATGACCATATTGCGTGACTCAAAAACCCAAGTTGCTGGCACGACAATCGACCAGCTTACAGAGTTGGGTCACCCTGACAATGAATCATTTTTGCATCATCATAGACTCTCAACGTGGCCATTCACGCCTGGACAGGTGCCTGGAGGCTGTTACGCACGCGATCAACACGATCAACAGCCCTGTCGATATCATCGTGCTCGTCGATAAGATCCGGACACGCTGTACCGTCTTGGCAGAACGTCACAACGCGCAATTACTGGAGCGTTGTGGCGGTACCCGAGGACAACGCTACAACGTTTGCGCCAACCGTACCCAGGCCAACACTCTGATCTTCATCGATCCCTTGGTAGAGTTACCCGCTGGCTGGTTGGCCTGGGCTGAACGCGCCATGTTCGAACGCTCCTGGGATGCGGTGGCCCTGACAATGATCGGCACCATGAAACTTTCATGGCTGTCGCGCTTTTTAAGTGCCGGCAGCGACACGCTCGCCCTGAGCGTCAAGCGCCAATGGTTCGAGCGCGTCGGAGGGTTCGACGTCGAGCGCGAGCAAGGTATCGAAAGCGACTTCTTGTTGCGGCTCGTTGCCTGTCACGCCCGAGTGCTGAATCAGACGCCAGAAGTCAGTCGCACGACAAGCCGCGAGCTACATCGATGAGTGCGCTGGGTCTTGCTCAGGATCTGGCCCAGCGCCTGCGTGGCCACTGGCGACGCACACTGCTGAACCCGGGACGCGGGCAACAGGCGTTGCTGCATCTGCCCCGAGTGCTTTCCAGCGAGACTGAGGCCTGCCTGCCCCACTGCGCACCCTGGAGCCTTGGACCCACAAGCTTCGAGAATTTGCTCATTACGCTCAACGGCGTCGCGAGCCTGGTCAATCTTTCCACGGCGCTTACACCCCACGTCGGGCACCATCCCAACATAAGCCTGACCTTCGACAGCCCCTGGCGTCACGACATCGAAAATGTGACTAGCCTACTCGATCATTACGCCATCCCTGCCAGTATTTTCATCACACCAGCGCCGCTAGAAGACAACGGGCTATGGCGATCGCTGATTGGCGACGCACTATGGCGAAAGCGTTCCGCCGAGCAGATTCGCGACACGATAGGAGACGCAGGACTACCCCTGCCACCCATGCCGCCCCGTCATCCGGACCATGCCTATAGCCGTGCACTGCTACGCTACTTCCTGCAGCTCTCCCCTACCGACCCGAAGCGCCTATCCGAGGTTAGCGAACATCTATTGGGTATCCTCGATCATTCTCTACAACCGATCGACCCGTTCAGCCTTCGACGCTTGGAGAATACAGGCTTGTTCCGCTTCGGTGCCGGAGGGGTTCGTTGCGATGAGCAGAACGACGAAGGGCTTCATCGACAGCTGCGGCGCTCTCGCAGAATGCTGGCCACGCTTTGTCGAGATCCGTTAGCAGCCATTGCGTGTCCCGGCAAGCCGTCCTCTTTGCACACTCGGCAAATGCTGCAGCGCGCTGGTGTAACCACGGCGCTATTTGATACAGAAGGCTGGCTGACACGTCGCAGTGATTCGCTGGCGCTACCGCGCATTTCCATTAATCAAACCCTGGCTCAGAGTCCGGGGCGGCTGTTCGATCATTTGCTGGGTTTTTTATAAGGACAATCCACGGGCGGACTATAGCAATAACCCCATACGGTTTTTTGGAAAGACAGGTCAGGTATCCTCAAAACTAGCGTCAACAGAGCGTGAAACTAGCGTCAGCCGGCAAAAACCGTGGCATAAGGTAGCAGTCGGGCACCGCTAGCCACTATAATACGCCCCCTATTTCCCAGCAGGATCCTGTCGTGATCGAGAAACTTCGCAACATTGCCATCATTGCCCACGTCGACCACGGCAAGACCACCCTGGTCGACAAACTCCTGAGTCAGTCCGGCACTCTGGATCGCAAGGCCGAAGGCCAAGAGCGCGTCATGGACTCCAACGATCAGGAGAAAGAACGCGGCATCACCATCTTGGCAAAGAACACGGCGATTCGCTGGCAAGCACCGGACGAGCAGGTCTATCACATCAACATCGTCGATACCCCCGGGCACGCGGATTTCGGCGGCGAGGTCGAGCGCGTCATGTCGATGGTGGACTCCGTGCTATTGCTTGTCGATGCGGTGGACGGCCCCATGCCGCAAACCCGCTTTGTCACCCAGAAAGCCTTTGATCAGGGCTTAAGGCCCATCGTGGTCGTCAATAAGGTCGATCGCCCCGGCGCCCGCCCGGATTGGGTCATCGATCAGATCTTCGATCTATTCGATAACCTGGGCGCATCCGATGAGCAACTCGACTTCCCGATCATCTACTGCTCTGCTCTGAACGGCATCGCCGGCCCCGATCCTGAAGAAATGGCCGACGACATGACCCCCATGTTCCAGTCCATCGTCGATATCGTCGAGCCGCCCAAGGTCGAGCTAGACGCTCCTTTCCAGATGCAGATCTCGGCGCTGGATTACTCGAGCTACGTGGGCGTCATCGGTCTTGGTCGTATCAAGCGCGGCAGCGTGCGTCCCGGCCAGCAGATCAGCGTCATCTCTCGCGATGGCAATACGCGCAAGGGCAAGATCGGTCAGGTCATGACTCACATGGGTCTCGAACGGGTACAGACCGACAAGGCCGACGCTGGCGATATCGTCTGCATCACTGGCATCGACGACCTGGCGATCTCCGATACCCTATGCGATCCGGCGGCAGCGGAAGCACTGCCGGCGCTGACCATCGACGAACCCACGGTCTCCATGACCTTTCAGGTCAACGATTCGCCCTTCGCCGGTCGCGACGGCAAATACGTCACCAGCCGCAACATCAAGGATCGTCTCGATCAGGAATTGATTCACAACGTCGCGCTGCGAGTCGAGCAGGGCGATTCCCCAGAGAAGTTCAAGGTATCCGGTCGCGGCGAGCTGCACCTCTCGGTGCTGATCGAGACCATGCGCCGCGAAGGCTATGAGCTGGCCGTGGGTCGTCCGGAGGTCATCATTCGCGAGATTGATGGTCAAAAGCAGGAGCCCTACGAAGAAGTCATCATCGACTGCGAAGAACAGCATCAGGGCGCCATCATGGAAGAGCTCGGCTATCGCAAGGGCGAGCTTTCCAACATGAACCCCGATGGCAAGGGCCGGGTACGCCTGGACTTCATCATCCCGGCCCGAGGGTTGATCGGCTTTCGCGGCCAGTTCCTGACCCTGACCTCCGGCACCGGCATTCTCACCAGCCGTTTCGATCATTATGGCCCGCTCAAACCCGACGCCTCCATCGAACGTCGCAACGGCGTGCTGGTCTCCATGGTCGATGGCAAAGCGCTAGCCTATGCGCTGTTCACACTGCAGGAGCGGGGCAAGCTGATCGTCGATCACGGCACCGAGGTCTACGAAGGCATGCTGATCGGCATCAACAATCGCGCCAGCGACATGACGGTCAACCCGACCAAGGGCAAGAAGCTCGACAACATGCGCGCCTCGGGAAATGACGAGAACATTGTGCTGACCCCGCCGGTCAGATTCTCCCTGGAGCAGGCCATCGAGTTTCTCGATGACGATGAGCTGGTCGAAGTCACCCCGAACCATATTCGTCTGCGCAAAAAGCATCTCAAGGAAAACGAGCGCAAGCGCGCCAACAAGAACTGATCCCGCATCCCTTTCCTTTTTCGGCCCGCCTCCCTGGCGGGCTTTTCATTGTGATTGCATACATATATAGAAATTCCAATGGCCGAGAAGCTGCTTGCGTCAAACATGACATAAATCAATGTTTATCAACCTATATCAGTTACTCTACGCTTAGTTCGTAGCAGCAAGTACTGCTATGCTCATACCCAAGCATCAAATGGTGCTATGTTCATGCCCCAGCATTGGATGTGCCCTGCGCCGCCAGGGGCGATTATTGGGATTCAATCAAGGAGTTTTCCCATGCGCGTAACCCCCCTTCTGACGACCGGCGCCATTTTTCTGGCCTCCATGACCGCAACCTCTACCGCACTGGCCTATGGCCAAGGCGACATTTACACGCGTTTTGGTGTGGCCAAGGTTTCACCGAAAAGCGACAACGGCGACTTCAGTGATCTGGGTCTGGATGTCGATGTAGACAAGGATAGCGGCTTCGCCATCACTTTCGGCTATCGTTTCCTGGATCAATTGGGGATCGAACTGCTGGCGGCGGAGCGTTTTGAGCACAACATCAATCTCGACGAGACCGACATCGATGCGTCCACCAAGCATCTACCACCAACCCTGACTCTGCAGTACTACCCCTTTGGCGGCACGGATTCCTCGATCCAGCCCTACGTTGGTGCCGGGGTGAACTACACGCGCTTCTCGGATGAAAAGCTAGCGGTCGGCAGTCTTGAACTCGACGACTCCTGGGGCTACGCCGCGCAGCTGGGTGTCGATCTGCTGATCAGCGAGCACTGGGCGCTCAATGCTGCTGCCTGGTATCTGGATATCGATAGTGACGCTACCGCCACCATCGCCGGCGTCGATTACGATGCCGACGTCGAGATCGATCCGGTGGTCGTGATGGGTGGCTTGAGCTTCCGCTTCTAAGCGTCAGTTCACGCTCCACGCTTTCGATGCTTGCACTACGAGACGGCCTACGGGCCGTCTTTTTTTATTGCCGTTTTGCCGTATACGCATTTGCGTTTTCATACTTTCCCCCTAGGCTTTATTCAGGAGACCAACTTACATAGGAAGAAAACAATGAAGCCTTTCCTGCTGGCCACGGGCCTTGGTTGCGCTACCTTGTTCGCAGCGATCCCGGCGCTTGCCGCCTCTCAGCAAGATGTTCTCGAGGCCGCCCGGCAACAGGAACAACCGCTGCTCGAAACCCTGGAAACGCTGGTCAATATCGATTCCGGTACCGGTTATGTGGAAGGGCTCAATAAAGTCGCCGGTATACTCGAGCAGCGTCTCGAGCGGCTTGGCGCCGAGATCGAGACCCGCCCGGCGCCAAAATTCGGTGGCAAGACACTAATCGGCACGATAGACGGCGAGGGGGATCAGAACATCATGCTGATGATCCACTACGACACCGTGTTCGACGAAGGCGAGGTGGAAAAGCGTCCTTTTCGTGCCGAAGAGGGCCGTGGCTATGGCCCCGGCATTGGGGATGCCAAGGGGGGCGTCGCGGTAATTCTGCATGCGCTCGCGATACTCGAGGAGCTTGATTTCAACGAGTACGGCACCCTGACCGTGGTCTTTAATCCGGACGAAGAGAAAGGCTCCCTTGGCTCTCGAGATGCGATTCGAGAGCTCGCCAAGGATCAGGACACCGTGCTGGTATTCGAACCGGCATTGGGCGAAGACGATGTCGATGCGGTCACCGTGGTGACCAAAGGCATCAACTATGTCTTTCTCGATGTCGAGGGTCGCGCCTCCCATGCGGGTAGCGCCCCGGAACAAGGCCGTAACGCCATCATGGAACTAGCCCATCAGCTTTTGCAACTGGATGGGCTGGGCAACGCCGACAAGCAAACCACCCTCAACTGGACCATCGTCGACGGGGGCGCCAAGCGCAACATCATTCCCGAGCAGGCCCACGCCGAAGGCGACATGCGCTATTTCGATGCCGGCGAATATGATCGAGTCATGAGTGAGGCCAATGAAATCATCCAGGACAAGCTCATCGACGACACCAAGGTGAATTTCCGCATCGACAAGGGCCGCCCACCGATGCCGGACAACCCTCAGACTCAGGCGCTGGCGGAGCAGGCACAGCAGATCTACTCAGAGCTTGATCGCGATCTCAAGGCCATCGAGATCGGCGGGGGAACCGACGCCGCCTATGCCTACAGCCCGGATAGCGATACACCGGCAGTGCTGGAATCCCTAGGGCTGGTAGGTGGGCGCTATCACAGCGCGGATGAGTTCATCGTGCTCGACAGCATCGTGCCCAGGCTCTATCTAGCAACTCGCATGATCATGGAACTTTCCGAGCAAGAACCCGATTCTTAGACACAAGCCCCACGCCACGAGCCTTCGCGAAGCGGTTGCACTCATGGAACCGCTTCAATCACTAGCGATAGACCATCTCGATATTTCTGAACGCGCCTCGTTTATGATCGGCGCAGAAATAGGCGTGGTCGCCACGAAGACGCTCGGCGGCTTCCTGAGCGAAATTCAGTATATCCCTGGCGAAAAGCTTGGAGGGATTGATGGCGTCGAGGATCCTCGGCTCGACATCATAATCGATCTCGCCCGCATCATCCGAGCGCGCATGGGCGAGGGCCAACGCGCATCCACATACCTCCGCATACTCGCCCCAGGATTTCTTCGACAGGGATTCGAGATCAATGTCGTCGCGAAAAGGGGCCCGCTCCCGGGTCATGAAGCTTACACCGTCGATCTCGCTCGAGCCGTAAAAAACATCGCCATGGGCAAGCTGTACCGACTGGCCGTGGGCGATGCGCACACCCCGAGCCCCTGAGGAAAATTCGTTTCGCGGTACCAGGCCACTGAGCGCCGAGTCCCGCGCTCGCTTGAACTCGATGATGATGTCATCCGTCGCGTTCTGGCTTGGCCCTTCGATAAGCACATAGTAGCGCGGCAAGCCAAGAGAGGCAGTCCCCTGCCCATGGCGAATGGCGACGTCTTTGACGGCCAGATTGCCCGCCCGTGCCGGCGGTTTTGCACTGCCCTTGTTCACGAGAGCCTCGACCAGCTTTTGAAACTCGTCGCGGCGATGACTGATCGGCGTCAGTTTCTTGCTCGACCGAAAGCCTTTTCCGCTCTCGTCCAGATAGTCGTCCCATAGCCACTCCTCGCGGCTTTGATGCGCCTGCTTGAACAGCCTGCGGATCACCTTGGGGCTGTTATCGATCCGATACTCCTCGGCTTTTTCCGTGGAAGATTCGGCAAGGCGGCGCATATTCGACATGTAGCCGGCCAGGAATCGTTTGACGATCTTGCGCTGCCTCTTGTGCCCGAACCCAGCGACCTCTTCAGCCGCGAGCATGAACCCCACCGAGCCACGCTTAAGATCCCAGGAGAAAGGAGCGTAACAGGCCTCATCGAAATCGTTGACGTTGAAGATCGGCACGTTGTCGGCATTGGGCATGACACCAAAGTTCTCCGGGTGTACATCACCAAGCACCAACACCGTCGGCATGTGAGCGTCCGTGCCCGCCATGTCCCGGTAGAAAAGCAACGCGGTGCCCCGAAAGAAGGAAAAGACCGAACCGGCAAGCTTGTCGAACTTCTCGCTAGCACCACTGGAGCGCTCCTCGATACGGGTCTGATGATCCTCCTGCAGCGTCGCCCGTACATGAAGATGGCGTGCCTGCCCGCTCAGCGCGTCGGGCAGCATGACGCAGGCACCGTTGGCATAGGCATCGGCAAGTTGACGAAATGCCTCGACCCGGCTTTCGAGCTTGCGCGCCGGCGCCGGCTGTGCCTCCGCCTTCTTGGAGTCTGCCCGTTTGGACTGTTTTCTTGTCATGGAAAATGGCCTTCCGCCCGTCAGGTTCTCGTCTTCATCCAATAGGGAAATATCGTGCACATCAAGCACAAAGGATAGATTCGGGTCATCGACGACGATAGTCATGGCGCTATCGCACCCCACATGATCAGGGATCTCGTGGGTCAAGAACCCGATTCTTGAATCCATAGAAATAGTTAGGCGCGCTATGGGCTTTCAATAGGCGGCCTCGTCCGGCTAAGCTTGGCACCTACGAGACCCCACAAGGAGAGAGCACATGCACACACATATCGACTGGGATGATCCTGGTGCCAATGGCGTTACATCGCATTATGCCAAGGACCCCAACGACTACGGCGAGCCGCACCCCGGCACCATCGTTTCGGGGCGCTATCAGGGCACGAATGTGCGTGTGAAGGTCGAGGCCTACAAGGATGGCGTCAGTATCGGCGAGGTGGCCGCCATCATCGATGCCAAGGGGGAGCGGGTAAAACAGCATGGCAAACTCAACCTGGGTGACATCGTGCGCCTGCCCGACGACAAGCGGGCGTTTGAATCCGCGCCGGCCTCTCCCAAGGAGGATGAAGATTGAGTAGCGGTTGAGTGAACGCTACTTTTCAAGCCCGGCCGATGCCGGGCATTTTGTTTCTATACTACAAAGGAGCGTGGCTTTTTCTATAGAATCGCCGCCTTTCGATTCGAACCTCCCCCATTCAGGCACCCTACGGAGACGACACTCATGGCGGACAGCACATCCTCGCGGCCCAATCTATGGCGACGTATTCCTCTATGGCAGAAGATTCTTGTCGGTCTGGCGCTTGGGATCGTTGCCGGCGCGCTCATGGGAGAAGAGGCCAGCGTCTTCAAACCCATCGGTGATATCTTCATCAGTGCCATCAAGATGCTGATCGTGCCCCTGGTATTCTCGACGCTGGTGGTGGGCATTACCGCCATGCGCGACCCCCAGAAGATGGGGCGCATCGGTCTGCGCACCATTGCGCTCTATTTGATCACCACCGCTTTCGCCATCAGCATCGGCCTTTTGGCCTCGACCCTTTTTCAGCCCGGCGCGGGATTGGATCTAAGTTTCGACAAGCCAGTGGAATCCCAGGACGCGCCGTCGCTGGTGGAGATTCTGGTCAATCTGGTGCCCCAGAACCCCATCGATGCCCTGGCCAACGGCAACATTCTGCAGATCATCGTGTTCGCCATCGGCTTGGGGATTTCCCTGACCCTGATCGGTGACAAAGGCGAGCCGGTGGTGCGCCTGTTCGAAAGCTTTGCCGAAGCCATGTACAAGCTCACCGAGATCGTCATGGCCTTTGCGCCCTTTGGTGTGTTCGGTCTGATCGCCTACGTCTCGGGCAGCTATGGGATGGACGTGCTCTTGCCTTTGGCCAAGGTGATCGGTGTGGCCTATCTTGCCAGCGTGTTACACGTGCTGCTGATCTACTCGGGCCTGTTGGTACTGCTTGGACGCTTGAACCCTTTACGCTACTTGAGTGGCATTCTCGATGCGCTGGTGGTGGCCTACTCCTCGGCTTCCTCTTCCGGCACCTTGCCAGTGTCCTTGCGTTGCGCCCAGAAGAATCTTGGTGTGTCCGAAGGGGTATCGGGATTCGTGCTACCGGTAGGCGCCACCATCAACATGGACGGCACCGCCATCTATCAGGGGGTCGTCGCGCTGTTCATCGCTCAGCTAGTCGGGGTCGATTTGTCCCTGATGGATTATGGCATGATCATCGTTACCGGCACCTTGGCGTCAATCGGCACCGCCGGCGTTCCCGGCGCGGGCCTCATCATGCTTTCCATCGTGCTGGCTCAGGTGGGTTTACCTCTGGAAGCCATCGCCGTCATTGCTGGGATCGATCGTATCCTAGATATGGCGCGTACCTGTGTAAACGTGGCAGGTGATTTGATGGTGACCACACTGGTTGGAAAGAGCGAAAAAGAATTGGATTTGGACATCTACAATTCTAAAAACAAAGTATGAGGCTTGTTGTATGAGCATCAATTTCGTAAATCATTGCAGGTTTCATAACCTGCGGCAATAACACGCACCGCAGTAACCTGACACACTGCTGCCAGAGAGTACGGAGTGCTCTATACAGCCAGGAAGGCTGCATGCCCGGTCCTGTCCAACAGGCCGGGCATTTTGTTTGGATTTCCTTAACTTACCTTGCCTTTATCCTTCAAAA
>NZ_JIBT01000050.1 GCF_001039575.1 Halomonas sp. PR-M31 | reverse complement strand
CCGGAAGAACTGCGTTCGACGCTGGAGGAGGCCGCAGGCATTTCCAAATACAAGGAGCGCCGCCGCGAAACCGAAAACCGCATGCGCCGCACCCAGGAAAATCTCGAACGCCTCGATGACATTCGCGAAGAGCTCGACAAGCAGCTCGAGCGATTGAAACGTCAGGCGGAGGCGGCACGCCGTTATCAAACCCTGAAAAACGAAGAGCACCGGCTCAAGGGCGAGCTTGCGGTGCTGCGTGGCCGTGCGTTGCGGGCCCAGCAAGGTGAGCAGGAAAGCCGTGTGCGGGAGCTTGAAACCCAGGTCGAGCGTGAAATCCTGGGTAGCCGGCAGTGCGAGCGCCAGCTCGAGGAATCGCGGCTAGAACATGATCGGCTAGCCGAGCAGCTTGACGCCCATCAGGCGCGCTTCTACGAGACCGGGGCCGCCATCGCACGTCTTGAGCAGCATCTGGAGCATGCCAGAAGCCAGGAGCAGCGCCTTGCTCGGGAATTAGAAACCGCGCGGCGCGAGCTAAGCGAACTCGATCATCTCGGAAGCGAAGACGATACCCGGCTTGCCAGCCTCGATGAGCGTCTTGAAACCCTTGAACCCGAGCAGGAAGAAACCGCGGATACCCTGGCGGAACTCGATGCGGCGCTGGAAGAAGCGGAGCAGGCGTTTGAGCAGGCCCGGGAACGCTGGGAAGCCTTCAGCGAACAGGATCGCGAGACGAGCCGCGAAGCCGAGCGCGCCCAGGATGGGGTGCGTCATCTGGAGCGTCAGCTGCAAACGCTGACGGAGGAGGCTAAGCGTCGTCGGCAACAGCGTAACGAGCTGCCGGAGCAAGGTGAGCTGCGCGAGCATCGAGAAGAGCTTGGCGAGCAGCTTGCGGAGATTGATCTGCAGCTCGAGGAACTGGAAACCCAGCGTGAGACGTTGCAGGTCGAACGCACCCGGACCCGCGACACGCTTGGCGGGATCGAAGTCGCCCGGGAAGAGACTCGGCAGCAGCGCAGCCAGTTGCAGGGCGAGCTGGCCTCTTTAGAGGCGCTGCTGGCGGCGGGTTTGAACGATGGCGGTCAGACCCTCGATGCGTTGCTGGAACGATATGGCCTGGCATCGGCGCCGCGGCTAGCGGAACGCATGCGCGTCGACCCTGAGTGGGAGCAAGTGGTGTCCTGGGTGCTGGCCCCCTGGCTCAATGCGCGCCTGGTGCCAGAGCTGCAGCGTCAACCACTCGCGGATTCACTCGGGACCGGCGAGCTGGCACTGCTCACGGAGTCATCTCAACCTGCCCCGGATCATAGCCTTGCCGCCCGGGTCGAGGGTGCCGGCGCGCCGGTCAACTGCTGGTCAGCATCTACTGTGCCAAGGATCATGCGGATGCCTGGCAGCGTCTCGAGACGCTGACATCAAACGAGAGTGTGATGACGGCGGATGGCCTCTGGCTGGGACACGGCTGGGCTCGCCGGCACGGTTCTGGCGACAACGCCGATAGCATCATGACCCAACAGCGGCGTCGTGACGAAGTCAGAACCGCTCTAGAGACCGTTGTGAGCAGGCTTGACGAGCAGGAGAAACGGCTGGCGGATGCCCAGGCCCGGGAGGCCGATATTGAAGCCTCTCTCGAACAGTGCCGGGGCGGCGAGCGGGAACAGCAGCAGCGTCGTCAGCAGTTGGCGCTACAGGAAGCCAACCTTGCCTCGCAACTGGCCCAGGTAGATGCTCGTCGCCGGGATCTCGACGGCGAGCTTCAGGATATCGACAAGCGCCACGAAGCCTGCGCTTTGGAGCTGGAACAGGCGCGGGAACGTTGGCAGCAGGCAATGACGGCCTTGGAGCAGAGTAGCCAAGGGCGTGAAGGACTCGAGCGGGCGCGCCGCGACACTCAGGAAAGCCTCACCAGCCTGCGCAGTCGCCAACGCCCCTTGCAGGAGCGGGCACAGCAACTGGCGCTGGAGTATCAGCGCCTGACCACGGAACGCAGCGGCCTTGATCAGCAGCGACTGCGCAGCAGCGAGACACGCGCTCGTCTCGAAGAGAAGTGTGCCGAACTCGAAGAGCAGCGAGAAGTGCTGCGCGAGCCCGAAGAGGAAAGCCGGGAGCAGCTGGACGAGCTCTTGCATCGGCGTTCGAAAGAAGAGCAGGCGCTTAGTGCCTGCCGTGACGAGGCACAGCAGCTGGCCGAGCGCCTGCGTGAAACGGAAATTGCCCGTCAGCAGCACGAACGTAACCTTGAGGGCATTCGCAACCGGCTCGAAGAGGCCCGCATGCAGGTTCAGGCGCTCAGACTCAAGGCTGACGGCCAGGACGAAGCGTTGGGTGAGCTAGGTCTCGACGGCCAGGAGCTCGAGGCGTCTCTTGATTTCAATGCCACCGAGTCTGCCTGGCAAACGCGTCTTGAAAATACCGCCGACAAGCTACGGCGCCTGGGCGCCATCAATCTTGCAGCAATTGAGGAATATGATCAGCAGGCGGAGCGGCGAAACTATCTGGAAAGTCAGCATGCGGAACTTAGTGAAGCTCTCGAGACGCTGGATCGGGCAATTCGCAAGATCGACCAGGAAACGCGGACACGTTTCAAGCAGACATTCGATCAAGTCAACCAAGGGTTCTCGCATCTTTTCCCCAAGGTCTTTGGAGGTGGTAGTGCATGGTTGACGCTGACCGGGGAGGATTTGCTAGAGACCGGTGTTGCCATAATGGCGCGTCCTCCCGGAAAGAAAAACAGCACCATTCATCTACTTTCCGGTGGTGAAAAGGCACTGACTGCCCTGGCGCTGGTTTTTGCAATATTTCAGCTCAATCCTGCCCCGTTCTGTATGCTCGACGAGGTGGATGCGCCACTGGACGATGCCAATGTCGGACGTTACGCGGCACTGGTGAAGGACATGTCAGACTCTGTACAATTCATTTATATCACCCACAACAAGATCGCCATGGAAGCGGCGGATCGATTGATGGGGGTAACCATGCAAGAGCCAGGTGTTTCGCGGCTTGTGTCCGTGGGAGTGGAGGCGGCGGTTGCACTCGCGGAAGCATAAGCTCAGGCATGGAAAACTTGCACAAAAAGTCTAAAAGAGTTAACAACGCTCTTATTGGTGGGGTTGGGGACAAATGAAGGGCGATTGCAGCGGGCTAAAGTAAAACTTGACATTTAAAAAAACTAGCCCATTTTTTCGGCAATCGCGTTATGCTATCGAACACACACGTCATAGGCATGGCGCCTTAGCAAACAGGCAAGACGATCCATGGAATTAAGAGAGTGGTTGATCATCCTGGGGTTGGTTTTAGTGACCATCATCGTTGTCGATGGTGTACGTCGCTTGCAACGTCAACGCAAAGTCCCCCGGCTCGATCACGCGCAGCGAGATGAACAACAAGGTGATAGCAGCGCCGACAGCGCAACTGTTGCCAATCCTGATCCCGAGGCTGCCGCACGGGAAGCCGAAGTCAACTGGGAATTGCCCAATGGGGGCGCCCGAGTGGTCAAGCCCGCGGCTCAGCCGACGGTCGCGCCCAAGCCCAAACTGCAGCGTCAGGAACACCCAGGGCCATCGAAGGTCTTTTCCCGCATGGCTCAAGAACAGGATTCACCCTCTGCTACTGAATCGCCAGCGTCTGTCAAAACCTCCTCGATAAAAAACGAATCTTATCCACAGTCGACGCCATCATCCAGGACAGGGCGCACGGACGTATCGGATTCTGCTCCTACTATTAGTAGTAGTGCTGGTAGAAACAGCGCCGGGTTTGAGCCCAGTGTCGAAAATGCAGCGCATCCGCTTTCGAAGGATCACGATGACGCTCAGCGGCAGCCGCAGACAACATCGAACTCTAGCGCGTACGAAACGTTTTCGCCTGTCAGAGAAGAAGCTGAACAGCATAGCGCCAGTCGTGGCGGCATGGCCGCTGCACTGCGTAGTGGCGGTCAGCGTGTTTCTCAGTCGATGCAGAGAATGTCGTCCGCATTCCAGCGTCAGGACGAATCCTCGTCGTCTCATCGCGAACCGTCCCTAGGCAACGCCGAGGATTTTTCGACGGAGGCTCCTGAGCATTTTGCCAAGGAGCGTCAGGACTCGGCTCCATCCACGCAAGATACTGACCACCATGGCACTACGAGCGAGCCCGCCGCCGATGAGCTTGCACCGACTCAGGCGGTTGAGGCACCCCCCGAGACAGCGGCCCCGTTTTCCTCCCAAGAAGAGGAACCCGCAGCTTCTCACCCGGTCGTAGAGAAGGCGCGTCGTCACCACGTTAGCGCCGAGCGGGCACGGGAGACCCTGGCTCACGCGGAGGAGATCATCGTCATCAGTGTGATGGCACGTACCGATGAAGGATTTGCAGGGCCGAATCTGCTCAAACTGATGCTCGCCTGTGGCCTGCGCTATAGCGAAATGGGCATCTTCCTGCGCTACGAAACGGAAGAAGCGGAAAGTGAATTGCAGTTCGCCATGGTGGATGTGGTCAAGCCAGGCATCTTCGATCTGGAAAACATGGATGACTTCGCCACACCCGGCGTGACCTTCCTGATGCCGCTGCCTGGGGCTACGGATACCAGCGCCGCCTTTGAAGCAATGGTGGAAACCGCCATGGTGCTGGTGCGCAATCTGGGCGGTGAGCTCAAAGACGAAAATCGTAGTGTCATGACCGCGCAAACTGTGGAATTCGCTCGTCAACGGGTGCAGGAGTTTGGACGGCGGCATCGATTGAGTCGTTATCAGGCCAACTGATTTTCTTGTCTGACTTTTTGAATGTCACTTCGACGGGGCCGAAAGGCCCCGTCTTGTTTTGCGAAGGTTATACATTTTGCGAGGCTATACGCCCCGCCGTACAATGCACTTTTATCGCTCTGAGACCGGCAAAACCTGCATGAGCCAGAAATCCCCTGTAGCGCCCGAGTTTTTTAAAGAAATTGCGCAGCTGCGTACCGAACTCGACGATGCCAACTATCGCTATTACGTACTCGACGATCCTGTATTAACCGATATCGATTATGACCAACGCCTGCGTCGTCTGCAGGAACTCGAATCCCAGCACCCCGACCTGGTTACGCCAGACTCACCCACTCAGCGAGTGGGTGCCGCCCTCGCGGAGGGATTTCCAGAGGTTCAGCATGCGGTACCGATGCTTTCTCTGGACAATGCCTTCGATGATGAAGAAATCATGGCTTTCGTCAAACGGGTCAACGAACGTCTTGAACGAGACAGCGACGATCTAATCTTCTGCTGTGAGCCCAAGCTCGATGGCTTGGCGGTGTCCTTGGTTTACGAAAACGGCGCGCTGATAAGCGGCGCGACCCGGGGTGATGGTCGTACCGGCGAAGGCATTACCTCGAATCTGCGAACCCTGCGTTCGATTCCGCTCAAGCTGCGCGGCGACTCGATTCCTCAGCTGCTCGAGGTGCGCGGCGAGGTTTATATGAGCCATTCCGGCTTCGAGGCACTCAACGAGCGTGCCAGAGACGAGGGCAGCAAGGTATTTGCCAACCCACGCAATGCCGCCGCCGGCAGTCTGCGTCAGCTCGATCCTCAGATCACCGCAAAACGCCCCCTGGAATTCTGTGCCTACCAAGTAGCCCGTATCGATGAAGATGAAGCGCCGACATCCCACTCGGCGCTCATGGCGCGTTTGCGCAAGCTCGGGTTTCGTACCAACCCGGAGCTTGATCGAGTCCAGGGCAGCGCGGCCCTGCTCGAGTATTGTCAGCATCTGGGCAAGAAGCGCGCAAAGCTTGATTACGACATCGATGGCGCCGTGATCAAGGTGGATGAGCTGCGTCTGCAGCGAGAGTTGGGCTTCGTTGCCCGAGCGCCCCGCTGGGCCATTGCCTACAAGTTCCCGGCGGAAGAGCAGACCACCTGGCTCAAGGCGGTGGAATTCCAGGTCGGACGTACCGGGGCGATCACCCCGGTGGCACGGCTCGATCCGGTTACCGTTGCCGGTGCCCTGGTCTCCAACGCTACGCTTCACAATCAGGATGAGATAGCGCGGTTAGAAGTAAGAATCGGCGATCGGGTGGTGATTCGTCGGGCCGGGGACGTGATCCCTCAGGTAATGCGCGTAATAGAGGATGAACGCCCAGAAAACGCCCAGGCAATCGAGTTTCCCAGCCAGTGTCCCGTGTGTGACTCGACCCTCGAGCGTATCGAAGGCGAGGCGGTAGTGCGATGTCCGGCGGGGCTTTTTTGCGCCGCTCAGCGCAAGGAGGCTCTCAAGCATTTCGCCAGTCGTCGCGCCTTGGATATTGACGGTCTAGGCACCAAGATCATCGATCAGCTCATCGAGCGGGAGTGGGTCAAGACCCCAGCGGATCTATTTCATCTAAAGGCGGATGATCTTTCTACACTGCCACGTCTGGCGGAGAAGTCCGCGCAGAATCTGATCGACGCGCTGGAAAAATCGAAGTCCACTACACTGCCGCGGTTTATCTATGCCCTGGGTATTCGTGAGGTAGGCGAGGCCACGGCGGGCAATCTGGCCCGGCATTTCGGCTCTCTGGAGGCGCTGATGCAGGCCGAACTCGCTGATCTCGAAGCCGTCGAGGACATCGGTCCCATAGTGGCCGCTCATGTACATGCCTTTTTTGAAGAACCTCATAATCGCGAAACCCTGGCGCAACTGATCGAGGCCGGCGTCAAGTGGGAAGAAGCAAAGGTGAGCGCGCGGCCTCAGCCCTTGGTAGGGCAAACCTGGGTGCTCACCGGTAGCCTGGAGAGCATGACCCGGGATGAGGGTAAGGCGCGACTTCAGGCCCTGGGGGCCAAGGTGTCCGGCAGTGTGTCGAAGAAGACCGCCGGGGTGGTCGCCGGTCCTGGGGCCGGCAGCAAGCTGACCAGGGCACAAGAGCTGAACGTTGAGGTGCTGGATGAAGCGGCTTTTCTGGCCCAGCTTGCGGGCTGGGAAAACGGAGAAAGCGGAAAAGACGAACAGCCCAGTGATGAGGAAACAGCATGAGCCGTTTTTTGGAAGTGCCCTATCGCATGCTGCCCGGGGAGACCCTTGACGCCCTGCTGGAGACCTTCGTCACTCGACAGGGCTATGACACCACCGATACCGGTGAGGGTATGTCCGGATGGGTGGCAGAACTCAAGCGCCAGCTTGAGCGCAGCGAACTGCTCGTCGTGCATGATTTGCAGACCGAGACCACCGAGATCATGACCCTGGCCCAATGGCGGGCGTTTGGGCGGGATTTGGCGGATGATGAGGAAGAGGGCTAGGAGCTGCTAGCTTCCGACCCTAATTGTCGCGGGTTTTTTCATACGCCGTCGTAGATGATCTCGATCCAGCGATCTGCGGTAAATGTGCCGTCACCCCATTGCTCTTCCAGATCTGCCAAGGGCTGCTCGGCGACGGCTTCGTCGGCACTCAGGCCTTGTGACTTGAGTTTTCCAAGTCGCTGCTGAGCCGTGGACAGCATATCCCGATAGGTTTGCACGTCCTGATTGCTCGCCAAGGGACCATGGCCTGGAATGATACGCGTATCCTCGTCCGCCAGTGCCAGCACGCGATCCGTCGCGGCAATCATGCCTTTTAGCGTTCCGCCATGGGCCGTATCGATGAACGGGAAAAAGCCGTTGAACATCGTATCGCCGGTGTGGATGACGTTGGTATCGCGAAAATACACGATGCTGTCGCTGTCCGTGTGGGCATCGGGCACGTGTTCGATGTCGATGTCCTCGCCGTTGAGATGAAAGCTGATGTCGCGGCTGAAGGTGATGACCGGCAGCGCGGCACCGCTCTGGGGCGCCATGGTCATGTCGAAGGCTTCAATTTCACTGCCTTGGGCAAGACGTTGGCGTACCTTCTCATGGGCGACAATGGTACTGCCGGCTTTTCCCAGGTTCTCGTTGCCCCCGGTGTGGTCGCCGTGAAAATGGGTATTGATCAGAAAGGTGGGGGCACTGCCGCCGAGCGAGTCGATCTCTGCCAGTATCGCATCGGTCAAGGGTGCGAACTTGTCATAGATCATGAAGGTGCCGTCCTCGCCGATCAGTACGCCGATATTGCCCCCTTCACCGGTCAGCATGTGGATGGGGCCACGGACCTCGACGCTCTCGATCTGCTGTGCCCCAACGGTTGAAGTGAACGCAAGGGTTATCCCTGCAGCGAGAAATGGAAGTAAGCGCATGATGATGTCCTTACCTTGTTGGGGAGAGCAGGGATTATTTCTAATTGGATAGTGTCCTGCTGGTTCAGCGTATCACTACACGCATGTCCCTTTCGTATGTTTTCTAACCTCCGCGCATGATATCGGCGATCAACCGCCGCCCCGGATGCAGATGATCGACGAGCTCTTGCTCCAATGGCATGGGCTCGTCGCAGATGCGCGATGCCAGTACCTCGGCGCATAGCGGCGCGCTGGCAAGCCCTCGGGAGCCGTGAGCGGCGCTGATCCACAGCCCAGGATGATGCTGGCCGGCAATGGCCGGGGCACGCCGGGCATTCTTCTGCAAGGGGGCATAATCCTTGCGCCAGGCCGGGGCATCCGGTACCGGGCCCGCATAGGGCGATTTGTCCGGGCTGGCAGCGCGCAGACTGGCGCGACCGGAGAGCCGGCCGGGATCAAACTCGACGCCTTCGGCGCGAAGCGCCTCGGTATAAGCAGGCAGCATGTGTTCGAACTCCCTCACATTGGCGCCGTGATCCGACTCCCGCAGCTCCCTGTCCTTGTCTCCCGGAGTGAAGGTGGCACCGAAAGACTGCACCCCCTTCAGCATTGGCAGGACATACCCGCCGGCACAGACAACTCGCTTGAGTGACGCGATAGAGGCATCAGGTGGTAAGTGCAGTTCGCTCACCTGGCCGCGTATCGGCTTGAGCGGCAGCCATTCAAGGGGCGAGAAATCCGGCGCCTGCCAAGCATTGGCCACGACGATTTGATCTGCGGCCAGGCTACTCCCATCCGCTAGTTCAAGGCTCCAGCCAGTGTCATGGCGTTCAAGCGTTGCGATACTGGCTTGACGAAAGACAATGCCCGGGCATTCGGCCAGACGCTGACACAGGCTTGCCAGACGTACCCAGCCGGCAGCAGGATAATCGAGCCCGCCCCAGGTCAGGCTTACACCGGCCCGCTGACTGGCTTGCTCCGCGCTGATGCCCTCGACGACACTTTGGGGTAGCGCATGATTACGCAGGAAGGTTGCCTGGCGCCGCGCTTCCTTGTCGCTCATGGCCAGTTGCAGCACGCCACAGTCGTCCCATAGCTGACGCTCGGGATCCAGACGCTTGAGCAGTCGCCGGGTATAAAGAAGCCCCGCCAGATAGAAGCGGCTCTGTAGATTGGTCTCCGCAGCCAGTTTGACGTAGAGCGCTCCTTGTCGATTGCCCGATGCCCCGGCGCCGGGCGCTTGTCGATCGATCAAGGTGACTTGCACACCGCGTCGTGCCAGCGCTTCGGCGGTGCTGGCGCCGGCAAGCCCTGCGCCGATGATCGCTACGTGCCGAGCTGGCTGATGAGATGGCGGGGTAAACCAGGGCGCCCGCTGACGGGAAATATCCGGTGGCGGGGTGGCGATATGGCCGCGCAGCATTTCGCGTTTGCGCCCAAAGCCCGGGGCTTTCGTCCACTCGAATCCAGCCGTCTTGAGCCCGCGCTTGACGATGCCCGCGCAGGTAAAAGTGGCTAGCGTCGCGCTCGGGTGGCTATGCGTAGCCATGGCCTCGAACAACGCCGGTTGCCACATGTCTGGATTCTTGGACGGTGCAAAGCCGTCGAGAAACCAGGCGTCGACGCGTCCATCCAGGTGGGTCAAGTACTCGGCGCTGTCGCCAAGATGCAAATCGAGAATAACTCGTTCAGAGAGTATCAAACGATGCACCCCTCGCACCGGCTCTGGCCATTGGTTGACCAAAGCACGCGCTCGCTCGACGAACTCCGGCCAGGCGGCCAGCGCACGCCTTAGATCCTCCTGGGCGAGCGGATGCTTTTCCGTGGAAACAAGATGCAGCCGTGCGCCTGGCGGTGCATACGTATCGAAACAGGCCCAGGCGCACAGCATGTTCAATCCGGTGCCGAAGCCGGTTTCGCCAATCACGAAGGGGCGGGTCTCCTGCCAGCTGGCAAAGCGCTCAGGAAGCTGATTGCCTAGGATGAACACATGCTCGGTTTCCGCCCGGCCGTCCTGGCGTGAGAAATAAACATCGCCGAAGGCAAGGGAATAGGGCGCATCAGGCATACCGCCGACGCCGGACCAGTCCAGGCGGGCGCTTTCAAGTCCGGTCAGCAAGGCCGCGGGTCCAGAAAGCGGGTCAGAGCGATCGTCCAGAACGGCATCTCCGATAACGAGTGTGGTCAATAATTGAGCAGAATCGCCGAGCTCCCATCCCTTATAGCGTTGCGCCAAAAGCCCGCTGGCTTTCAACAGACTTACTCACAGCAACTGTGAGTAAGCACTGCCGATTTATGCACAGGGGGGAACGTCCAGGTTACTCACAGGGGATTATAGTGCGGCCGCCTTGACGCGATATGTCAAGAGACGCGTATGTTCGGCGATGATGCCCTCTTCATCCGTGGGAATGGCAAAAACCGGCAGATCGCTATCATCGGTGCTGATGCGCACCGCACCGGCCTCGTTGGCCACTGGATCAAGACGCATGCCCAGCCAGGCAAGCTTCTTGACGACTTTCTCCCGGATCAGCGGTGAATGCTCTCCGATGCCCGCAGTGAAGACAAGCCCTTCCAGACCGCCCATCTGCGCGATGAGAGAGCCTGCATTGGAGACGATGCTATGCACGAACAGATCGATGGCCTCCTGGGCATGAGGATCGTCGCTTGCCACCAGATCGCGCATATCGTCACTGATTCCCGAGACCCCTAGCAAGCCGGACTCACGGCGCAGCATCAGTTCGACTTCCTGAGCGTTCATGCCTTGATGGCGCAGCAGGTGCAAGATGAGGCCAGGGTCGATACTGCCGCTACGCTTGCCCATCATCAGGCCGTCCAGCACGGTGAAGCCCATGGTAGTCGCGACGCTATGGCCCTTCTCGATGGCGCACAGGCTGGCTCCGTGCCCAAGATGGGCAACGATGAAGCGTCCGTTGGCCTTTGGCCCTGCATGGCGTGGCAAGACGCTGGCAATATATTCATAGGAGAGACCGTGAAAGCCATAGCGCACTATGCCTTGCTCCGCAAAACGCCGAGGCAGGGCGAAGGTCTGAGCAACCTTGGGCTGACTGCGATGGAAGGCGGTATCGAAGCAGGCGACCTGGGGGATTTGGGGCCAGGTGTCTCTGATCGCATGAATACCGCTCAGGTTATGGGGCTGATGCCCCGGCGCCAGCTCACTCAGGCTGTGCAGGGTTTCCAGCGCATTGTCATCGATAAGAATCGGCGCATCGAAGTAGCGCCCGCCGTGCACCACCCGGTGGCCTGCTGCGACGATGTTCAGCGACGGCATCTCGTGACGTAGACGCTTCAACATCCAGCGGATCAAGGGGCCATGGGTCTGGGGCATGTCCTCATCGTCCAGGGTGACGGTTTCGCCCGCGGCGCTACCCAGTCTAGCCTCATAGAGCGGCGCGCCACCGATACCGCCGATACTGCCTTTCCAGAGCAGGGTGGCGGGAGCGTCGAAGGAGTAAGCGGCAGCCTTGACAGAAGACGATCCGGCATTGAGAACGAGCATGACATCGGTCATTGAAAGATCCTTGAACAAAGGACACAAAATGGCGCGGCGAACAATGCTGAATGGAGAACGAAGGCCGGCACCGCAGTCGGTTAGCGAGTAGAAAGGCGCCGTTTGGAACGGCGCTTTCTTAGCAGGTTAAACGATGAGGAGTATTATACAAAAGTCGAATAGAGAACCCAAACCAAGCCATATCGAACGTTAGACCGAAAACAACATTAAAGGCACTCGATCAACCGCGCCGTATCCCGAGCGATGACCCCTTCTTCATCCGTGGCAATGACATGAACCGACAGCGCACTGTCCGGTGTGCTGATACAGGACGCGCTTTGGGCATTGGCCTGCTCATCGATCTTTACCCCCATCCAAGCAAGACCTTCCACGATCCGTGCACGAATCAGGGGTGAGTGCTGTCCGATTCCGGCAGTGAAAACCAGCCCATCCAACCCTTTTAGCTGTGCAATGAGCGCTCCCATCTGAGAAAGGGCCCGATAGACGAACAGCTCAACCGCTTCCTTTGCCCGTGCTTCGTCGTTGTCCACCAGGTCGCGCATGTCGTCACTGATACCGGAGATGCCAAGAAGCCCCGACTCCTGGCTGAGCAAGGTGGCAACCTGGGGCAGGCTCATGTCGCGATCCCGCAGCAGGTAAAGCACCACGCCGGGATCGATATCGCCGCAGCGCTTGCCCATCACCAGGCCGTCCAGCGCGGTAAAGCCCATGCTGGTCGCGATGCTCTTGCGGTTGCGCATGGCGCAAAGGCTCGCGCCGTGGCCCAGATGAGCCACGATGATGCGGCCTTCAGCGCGCTCATTAAGGTATTCCGGCAGCACACTGGCAATGTATTCGTAGGAAAGGCCGTGAAAGCCATAGCGCAGCACTCCTTCCTCCGCCAGTCGATGGGGCAGGGCGAAGAGCTGGGCAATACGCGGCTGAGTGCGGTGAAAGGCAGTATCGAAGCAGGCCACCTGGGGTATGTCGGGCCAGACGTCGGTGACGGCTTGAATGCCCGCCAGGTTGTGCGGCTGATGGCTGGGTGCCAGATTACTGAGGGCGTGTAGTTCTTCCAGCACTTTCGAGTTCACTCGCACCGGCGTATCAAAATTACGACCGCCGTGAACCACCCGGTGGCCTGCCGCGATCACATTAAGGGTCGGTGCTTCTTGCTGAAAACGTGTGAGCATCCACTTGATCAGCGGTCTGTGTTTGTGCACAACATCGGAGGGTACGGCTATTTCTTCGATGGTTTTCCCACCGGCGCGTGATCTATATCTCGGTGCCCGGCCGATACCGTCGATTTCTCCTCGCCAGAGTGGATCCTCATGATCGTTCAGCGCATAGACGGCCAGTTTGATTGACGATGAACCGGTATTGATGACAAGCAGAGCATCGCTCATGAAGTGGATCTCCTGATGTGATGAACCTGTAGCTGGGCAAACGACGTCAAGACCAACGCTGGAAAAGCGGCGCCGGCATGGCTAACTCCTGACGCAGTCAAGGCGGCAATTCGTCCATCACGCCATGACATTATGACCACCGTCGATGAAGACGACGTTACCGGTAATCGAGCGGGCCCGATTGGAAACCAGAAAGGCGGCCATATCGCCAACCTCTTCGATGGTTACCAGTCGTCTCAACGGGGCTTGTTCTCGCGCTTCATCGATCAGGGTGTCGAAATGGGCGATACCGGACGCAGCGCGGGTTTCTATCGGTCCGGGTGACAGGGCGTTGACTCGTATCCCGGAAGTGCCAAGCTCTGCCGCCATATACCGGGTAGTCGCTTCAAGCGCTGCCTTGACCGGACCCATGATGTTGTAGTGATCGATGACCTTGTCGGCGCCGTAGTAGCTCACAGTGAGCAGACAGCCACCTTGCTTCATGAGAGGTTCGGCGTGGCGAGCCATGCGCAAAAATGAGTGTACGGAGATATCCATGGCCTGGGCAAAACCCGCCCGGGAGCAATCCATGACGCGTCCATGCAAATCCTCGGCGGGACAATAGGCAATGGAGTGCAGCACGAAGTCGAGCTGTCCCCACTCCTGACGGATGCGTTCGAACAGCGCGTCGAATGCATGATCATCTTCCACGTCCAACGCTTCGAAGAGGGTGGCATTGACTGAATCCGCCACCGGTTGCACGAAGGGCTTGGCGCTGTCGTTCAGGTAGGTGATTGCCAGCTCTGCCCCTGCTTCGAAAAAGGCTCGGGCACAGCCGGCGGCAATGGACTTGTCGTTGGCAACGCCCAGAATCAAGCCCTTTTTTCCATTCAGCAGTTTCATTGAAACCTCATCACTTGCCTGTGCATGAGTTGATATGATGCACACATGTTCATATGAATGCCTTGCATCAACTCAAGGTATAGCGAGATTGTGACGTTTCAGGGCGTCGTTACTGGGCGGTGCTTCAGGGCAGTACCTTCTTGAAGGGTTTTACCGTCACCTTGGCATAGACGCCGGCGTCCACGTAAGGATCTGCCCCCGCCCAGGCCTGGCGGCGTCCAAATCATCGAATTCGGCAATTATCAGGCTACCGCTGAAGCCCGCACTCCCCGGATCCTCGCTGTCGACGGCGGGATGAGGGCCCGCGATCACCAGGCGACCCTCGTTGCGCAACGTTTCCAGGCGTGCCAGATGATCCGAACGAGCGCCTTGGCGTTTTTCCAGGCTGTCGTTTACATCTTCACTAATGATGGCGTAGAGCATGGCAAGCATCCTTGTATGGGTTGAGCGTCAAGACGAGTCGCCGCGATGGCGCTCGACAGGAAATGGATTCGACGTGGGGATCATGGCTTGGGCTGAGCCAACATGTGACGACTCAGGTAGATCCCTTGAGCCAGTACGAATAAAAGGGTCAGACCCAGCATGCCAAAGAGCTTGAAATTAACCCAGGTAGCTTCGCTGAACGTCTTGAAAACGTAGACGTTGAGCACTGCCATGGCCAGGAAAAAGCTTGCCCAGGCCAGATTCAAACGGGTCCAGATCCTGTCAGGTAGCTGGATAGCCTTACCCATCATGCGTTGGGCCAGGGTCTTGCCGCCAAACAGAGGCGAAATAAGAAAGGCCAGAGCGAACAAGGCGTTGACCACGGTAGGCTTCCACTGAATGAAGGCGGCGTCGCGGAAGGCAACCGTCGCGCCCCCCAGCAGAATCAAGAGCCCGAGGGTGATCAGGTGCATCTTCTCGAGCTTTTTATAACGCCACCAGATGAATGCCATCTGGGCGAGGGTCGCGGGAATCAGCACCAGGGTTGCCAGCACGATATCGCCGCTCAGATGATAAACCGCGAAGAAGATCGCGATGGGAAGAAAGTCCAGCAGTAGCTTCATTGCAAAATCCCGTGATAAAGAGGCGCCATTGACCCGAATTGCCGGGACGCGCACCATGACGAACCTATTCTGACAAAGACGCCGAATGGCGTCATGCCCATGATTTCCCTTCCCGATACCTTTGATGCGATTTCCGGTCTCGACCTTCACATGCACTCCACCGCGTCGGACGGTGCCCTCACTCCCGGTGCGCTGGTGGCCCTTTGCCATTCCCGGGGCGTCACTCACATGGCGCTGACGGATCATGACACCCTGGCGGGCATCGATGAGGCAAGCGCGGCGGCAGACCGGGTCGGCATACGACTATTGCCTGCCGCGGAGCTTTCTGCCCAATGGCGGGGGGTGACAATTCATGTAGTGGCATTGCTGCCGACAGGCCCCAGCGTGAAAATGAACGAGGCGCTAACATCCCAGGCTGAGGCCCGGGTCGCTCGCAGCAAGGAGATCGCTCGGCGTCTCGAGGCGCTAGGGCTTGAGAATGCACTGGCCCGTGCCCGGGAGCAGGCAGGCAGCGAGCGCCCCCTGGGGCGGCCGGATTTCGCCAGAGCGCTGGTGGAGGCGGGAGTGGTGCCGGACATGGCCACGGCCTTCAGAAAACACCTGGGCGCCGGCAAGCGGGGCGACGTCAAGGCGCATTGGCCTTATCTAAGCGATGTGATCGACTGGACTCGTCAAAGCAACGGGATTGCGGTGCTGGCTCATCCCTTGCGCTACGGCCTGACGCGCCGTAAACGCGGTCTGCTGCTCGATGCCTTTGCCGAGGCGGGGGGCGAGGCGGCAGAGCTGGTCAGCGGTTTTCAGAATGCAGACGTCACTCGGGACTTAGCACGCCAGCTTGGCGAACATGGTCTCTATGGCTCCCTGGGCAGCGATTTTCATTTTCCCGGGGGCCATCTGGCACCAGGTAGCATGAGCTCGGTGCCCCGCTGCGATGTATTACCGGTATGGCGCCATCCACTAATGCACGACTTTGCTGGCTGAATTTGTATAACCCGATAAGCTGGTCAATAAGTGCTAAGGAATCACCGTATAAATGCCTACTCGAACGAATCGCTGCGTTGCGCGGTACTGGGGCGCCAGCCCGGTCGAAGATCGCCTGACCCTAAGTTATGTCTCGCCTTTTGTGTTCCGTGCGCCTTGCGACGTAGCGACGTCCGCATCATTTCGCTCGGCTATTTATTCAGCGATTCCCTAAAGGAAACCCTCGTTTATCTTACAAGGAGCGGTCATGACCCAGTTTTTCCAGATTCATCCCGAGAACCCGCAAAAACGCCTGATCGATCAGGCCGTCTCTATCATTCGTCAGGGCGGGGTGATTGCCTACCCCACGGACTCCGGCTATGCCCTGGGCTGTCATTTGGGGGAGAAGAAGGCCATCGAGAAGATCAAATGGCTGCGCTCCCTGGACGACAAGCATAACTTCACCCTCGTGTGTTCCGATCTTTCCGAGATTGGCACCTATGCCAAGGTCGATAACGACGCCTTTCGACTGCTCAAGAACAACACGCCGGGCGCTTACACCTTCATCCTCGATGCCACCAGCGAAGTGCCGCGTTTGTTGCTGCATCCCAAGCGTCGCTCCATTGGCGTACGGGTACCGGATCACCGCATCACCCACGCCCTGCTCGAGGCCTTGGGTGGAGCGCTCATGAGCGTGACGCTGATTCCGGTAGGCGAAGAGCTGCCCATGACCGACGCGGAAGAGATCCGCGAGCGTTTTGGCGCCCATCTCGAATTGATCATCGATGGCGGCGCCTGCTCGTTTGAGCCTACCAGCGTGATCGATCTGCGCGAGATTCCGCCGGTCATCCTGCGAGAAGGCCGTGGCGATACCGCGCCTTTTCGTTGATCACCCTTTGAGTTTTTTACACGCCGCTTCGCCGGACGGCATCTTGGCATTCAATCCGTAGGTGTCGCCGGCGTCTGCTCGTTCTTCTTGCGCGGATCTTCACTCTCTTCATCGAGCCAGGCGCCACAACGCTTGCAATAGCGGGCGCCTCGTTCGTGTTCTTCAAGCCCGCAGCCCGGGCAGGCCTCGTCGGAATAGCGCTGCTCCCGGATCGAGCGCATCATCTCGGCAGAAAACACCCCGGTCGGTACAGCGAGGATGGCGTAGCCCATGATCATGACCACAGAGGATAAAAATTGTCCTAACGGCGTCAGCGGCGTGATGTCGCCGTAGCCCACGGTGGTCAGGGTCACGATGGCCCAGTAAATGGCGCGAGGAATACTGGTAAATCCCGCCTCCGGTGGCTCGATCAGATAGATCATCGAGCCGAAGATGATCACCAGCATCAATACCGTGGACAGAAACATCAGAATCTTGCGAAAACTTCGCCGTAGCGACTGCACCAATATCTTGCCTTCGCCCAGAAACTCCATGAGCCGCAAGACACGAAAGACGCGCAGCACCCGCAATATTCTGACCACCAGCAGCGACTGAGCGCCGGGGATGAGCAGGCTCAGCCAGGTAGGCAAAATCGAGAGCAGATCAATGACGCCATAAAAGCTTTTCAGATAGCGCAGCGGACGATCCAGGCAGTAGAGCCTTAGCACTAGCTCGAGAGTGAAGATAAGCGTGAACGCCCATTCCATCCCATAAAACAGCGTCCCATAGCGCGCATGCAGAGCAGACACGCTGTCCAGCATGACCACGATGACGCTGATCAAAATCAGGCTCATCAACGCAATATCGAAACATTTAGCGAGCCGCGTGTCCGACTCGAAAATCTGTTGGAACAGCCAGGTACGCAGATCCATGCCGTCAGGGCGTAACGGAGATGGCAAAATCGGGCTCCTTGATATTCAGATTGTCTGTTGCAGGCTCAGGCTATGCTGGCCAAAGGCAGTGGTCAGCCAGTCAGAATGTGTGAGCATGCCCCCCAGCGCCTGGGCATGGTGTCGGGTCGCGGCGCTCAGCGCATCGTCATTGGCCAGGCCCCAGTAAAGATCGACTGCCTGTTCCAAAAAGCGTCGCTCGCGAGTGTCGCGAAAGAGATCGAGTAGACGCGAAGCATGATCGAGCCGAGCGGAAAGGCTCGCGCCGGGGGGCTTGCATGTCCAATGACCCTGGTACAGCGCTGCGCCGCGTTCGGCCTTGCTTATGATGGACGGTCGCAATGGTACTTGTTCGGCGAATTTCTGAGCCAGTCGCCATAGTGAAGAGGGGTCTCCGCGTTTGAGTTCGAGCTCCAGCTCGTTGATTTCAACCCGTCGTTCGTCAGCACGAATACTCCCCTGATCGAATGCAACCTCGATGCTGGCGCTCTCTAACTCGAGCAGCCAGCGACAGCGTTCGAAATCCGTGACAAAGCGTGGCTCCAGCGTCTTGAGAACAGCATTACCCATGGCTTGTATGGGCGGCAGGTCGGCCAGGCCAACGAGATCCAGATCGTCGCCTTCGATTGCCCACTCCCATTCCCCGCGAACAAAAAGCCCCCCGGAACCGCTGCCAACGGTCTTTAGCGTTTGAAGATTGCCTTGAGGGGTGCGGCGAACGCGCAACGCGGCACGAGCGGATTCAAGTGCCCCTTCAGGCGTGTCGTAATAGGTGTTGGATAGCCACTCCCTGCAAGGGGGTGTCTCGAGCAGTTCATGGCGCAACAAAAAAGCCGCTGCGCTGTCGCTAAGTGCCAATTTGAGTTCGACTTCTTCTGCCATTGCACCATCTCGTTGTCACTGTTGAATGAAACTTCATGACGTTACTCGACGCAATCACTATACTATCGACGCCATTCCCAACCCACGACAGTCTTATATGATGACGTCCAATCCGTTTTCAGCGTTGTTCGGGCGCTCGCCCTTTCAGCCGCTATTGGCTCATATCGTCAAGACCAGTGAGTGCGCCGATCAGCTATTACCTTTCTTCGACGCCGCCCTGGCAGGTGATTGGGAAAAAGCTGCCGAGTATCGCGAGAAGGTGACCGAGCTCGAGAATGAAGCCGATGAGCTCAAGACTCAGCTGCGTCTCAATCTGCCCAACACCCTGTTTCTACCGGTATCGCGCTCGGATCTGCTTGAGCTGATCAGTGTGCAGGACAAGATCGCCAACCGGGCTCGAGATATTACCGGCATCATGATGGGACGCTCCATGGAAATTCCCGAGCCCCTGGCAACACCGATGCGCAACTATCTCGAGATCGCTATTGCAGCGGTGGATCAGGCGCGCAAGGCGCTGAAAGAGCTCGAGTCGTTGCTCGAGTCCGGTTTCGGTCGCAACGTAGCGCAACTCATGGAGAATCTAATCCGGGACTTGCACGATCTCGAGCATCAGGCGGACGCCCAGGAAATTGCCATTCGGCGACAGCTTTTCGATCTCGAGGATGATCTGCCACCAGTAGACGTCATGTTCCTCTACAAGATCATCGACTGGATTGGAGATCTCGCGGATCGTGCCGAACGTGTCGGCAGTCGACTGCAAATACTGACAGCCCGCTGAATCCTGCGCTCCGTTTCGGATCCTGGATTTGCTAACGAACGCCACCCCTAAAAAAACGGCTGCCCATGTTTATCATTGAGCATTACGGTGACGTATTCATCATTCTTGCCTGTATCTTCGGTTTCTTCATGGCCTGGGGCGTTGGTGCCAACGACGTCGCCAACGCAATGGGAACCTCCGTCGGTTCCAAGGCCATCACCATCAAGCAAGCCATCCTGATTGCGGTAATCTTCGAGTTTCTTGGCGCCTGGCTCGCGGGTGGTCAGGTCACCGAAACCATTCGAAAAGGCATCATCAACCCTGAACTTCTCGTGGATGATCCACATCTGCTGGTTTACGGCATGTTGGCCTCATTGTTGGCGGCGGGGTTATGGCTACTGATTGCTTCGGCCCGTGGTTGGCCGGTATCGACGACCCATTCCATTGTGGGCGCCATCGTTGGCTTTGCCGTGGCCGGACTGGGAGTCGATGCGGTCGGATGGAGCAAGGTTGGACAGATCGCCACCAGCTGGGTGATATCGCCGGTGCTTGCAGGCACCTTTGCGTTCGTGCTGTTCAAGTCGGTGCAGCTGTTGATCTTCGAAAGCAGAGATCCGTTCGCCGCCGCCAAGCGCTATGTGCCAGCTTATATTTTCCTGGTCGGATTCATCGTATCCATGGTGACTCTGGTCAAGGGGCTTTCTCACGTGGGGCTTGATTTGAGCTTTGCTGAAAGCCTGCTGATCGCCGTCGGTATCGGCCTGATCATCATGCTGCTGGGCATAGCCCTGGAGAATCGTATCAGTCGCAGCAAGAGCACCAAAAACGGTGATTTCCAGTTTTCCGGCGTCGAGCGGATCTTCGGTATCTTGATGATGTTCACCGCCTGTGCCATGGCCTTTGCTCATGGGTCCAACGATGTTGCCAATGCGGTCGGCCCCTTGGCGGCGGTGATCAGCGTGGTACGCACCCATGGCGAAATCGACGGGGCGGCGGTTCTACCTTGGTGGGTGCTGGTACTGGGGGGGCTGGCATTGTCGTCGGTCTTGTGACCTACGGGCACCGCGTGATTGCAACCGTGGGTACCGGCATCACTGAACTGACCCCCAGCCGTGGCTTCGCTGCGACGTTGGCCGCGGCGACCACGGTGGTACTGGCCTCGGGCACTGGCTTACCGGTTTCCACCACGCATACCCTGGTAGGAGCGGTGCTCGGGGTAGGCTTAGCGCGAGGCATGGCGGCACTCAATCTCAGGGTGTTGGGCACGATCGTCTTGTCCTGGTTGATTACGCTACCCGCCGGCGCGCTATTGTCCATCCTGTTCTTTTTCATGTTCAAGGGCATGTTCGGAGCCTAGATGCCAGGAAATCCATCGCTCCGGTCTTGCCAGGTTTTCCTCTACTGAGGTGCAGTTCTTGAACTCACGTTTTCCCTTTATCGAATGGTTTCGTAATTCGTCGCCTTACATCAACACGCATCGCGGACGCACCTTCGTCATATTGATCGAAGGCGACGCCATGATCGATGAACGTGGCGAACAGCTGATTCAGGACCTGGCCCTGCTGCATACCCTCGGGGTGCGTCTGGTCGTCGTCTACGGTATTCGCCCCCAGGTCAGCCGAGCCCTTGAGCAAGACGGGATCGTACCCGAGCGTCATGAGGGGCGTTGGGTAGCCCATCACCAGATCATGGCCTGCGTCGAACGGGTCGCAGCCCAGCAGCGCCTGTGGCTGGAAGCTCGGCTTTCCCTGGGCCTGCCTAACACGCCGCTTCACGGCGTCGAACTCATTGCGGTGTCCGGCAATCTCGTCATGGCCAAACCCCTAGGGGTGCGCCGCGGGATCGATTTCGATCATAGTGGCGAAGTACGCCGGGTGCGTAAAAGTGCGATCAGCGCGCTACTAGAACAGGATGCCCTGGTAGTGTTGCCGCCCTTGGGCTTTTCCAGCACCGGCGAAGTTTTCGATCTCGACGCCTCCGAGGTAGCCCAGCATGCGGCCATTGCCCTCAAGGCGGACAAGCTGATCCTGCTGGGGGATGCGGACGGCCTGCATGACGCCAATGGCTTGTTGCAGCGTCAGCTCTCTCCGGATGAAGCGGAACCGCTTCGCGCTGCTGCGACTCCCGGCTGCGAGCTTGCACGACACTTGAGCGCTGCCTGCGGGGCGGCGCGTCACGGGGTTGGTCGTACCCATCTGCTGCCCTGGCACAATCACGATGCCTTGTTGGGTGAGCTTTTCACTCGGGACGGCATGGGAACGATGATCACCCAGCATCGCTACGAACAGCTGCGTCCCGCCGGGTTGCGAGACATTGCCGGCCTGCTAGAACTGCTACGCCCGCTGCAGGAGCACGACGTCCTGATTGAACGCTCCCGAGAGCGGCTCGAGCAGGAGATTGGCGACTATGTGGTCATCGAGCGCGACGGCATGATCATTGGCTGCGCCGCGCTGCATCAGTTTTCCGACTCCGCCATGGGGGAGCTCGCCTGTGTTGCCGTCCATACGGATTATCGCGGCAGTGCCCGCGCCGCAATGCTTCTTGGTGAGGTGGAGCTGCGTGCTCGGAGTCATGGACTCAAGGCACTGTTTGCCTTGACCACCCATACCGCTCACTGGTTTATCGAGCATGGCTTTGGGCCCGCGGATATCGAGGCGCTGCCGGCGGCACGGCGCGATGCCTACAATCACACCCGCAAATCCAAGATTCTGCTCAAGCACATGATCTGAAACGTGATAGCGGCAGGTATGGCATGTTGTCGCCAGCCAGATACTCGCTAACTTGCTGTTCTGCATCGCAATAAACGCCACGCGGGATTGCTCGTTGCCGTTTAGAGACGTAACACCGATTTCTCGAGTACATTTTTTATCGCTGTAGCCAAGCGATCGTGCCCAGGCATAATGAAGCTATTTTTAAGTCACTGTTTTCGCTGGGCAATAGCTTTTTTTGGCATGCCTGTCGCACTATGTTCAATGAGCATCTAGAAAAGCTTCAAATAAGTTCGAATCGTTTCTTTCTGCTCTATGCGATGTGTGACTCAGGTTGCGATGAGATGGTACTGCCGTTATGGCATGGAAATGTACCAATTGGGCAAGGAGGCCCGGCACGGACGCCATTCCCCCGGAAGGGGGATCAATTTGGATACGACGCCCAGGCGACGTATCAAAGAACGAAGCACGGCGGTTCGCCGCTGAACATGAAATCGTCAGTTCCTGTCCGACATTGACGCGGTTTTATGGCTTCGGGTCCTTCGGGACCAACGAGTTCTCAAAGATGTCTGGACAGATAGACATTCAATGAGTGCTCACTTGACCCTTCAGTTCCCTGCGTACCTTGGGCCGACTTCTGTCGGCCCTCTTTTTTGCGGTTTTTTGTGCAGTTGAGATGTCTACGACTTTGCTTAGCGGCAACTCTGGTATGCTATGTGGACAAGACTCATGATTTCGATCCTTTTTCTGCATAGAACTGTTGCCATGACCTCACAGGTCTCACGCCGCTGGCGTCCTCGATCATTACTGCAGCTAGTACTATTGGCTTTCCTGGTAGTCATGCTGCCAATTGCCGTTCTGATGTTTCAGGCGGGCCAAGCGCTTTCGGAACTTTCTTATCTTGCGGATATCAGCGCGCGCCAGGCCGTGGAACAGACCCGGCGTGCTCGGGCGCTATCCAATCTGGCCCTGGAAATGGAGCGTAGCGCTCGGCAGTATGCCGTCATCGAGCAGCCGGGCCTGATGGAGATCTACGCTTCCAAGGTGGAAGAGTATGCGGCACTGCTCGAGGCTCAACAGCGTTTGTTACCCGATAACGATGAAATCGCTGCTCTAAGCGATCAAATCGAATCCCTGGCGATGCTGACCACCATGACCGCCGAGGAAGTCAGCGAGAATCTGGAGGGGTTTACCAGCTTCGGGGAAAACACCAGCGCCGTACGCGAAGCCACCAATCTACAGATCGATAACCGCATCGAAAGCATCAGCGCCCAAGCCGAAGAGGTGCAGCGACGCCTGTGGTTGCAAACCGCGGCACTGGTGTCGGCAAGTCTTGCCTTGATGCTGCTGTTCACCTGGTTGATCATTCGCCCGATTCGCCAGATCGAGCGACGCATCCTGACCTTGGGTAGCGGCATGGAACCTGCCTCGTCGCATCTGATCCAAGGGCCAGCGGAGCTGGTCAACCTGGGCGAGCGTCTGGACTGGCTATCGGTGCGCCTGAGCGAGCTTGAAGCACAGAAACAGCAGTTTTTGCGTCACATGTCCCATGAGCTCAAAACGCCGCTTGCCAGCGTGCGTGAAGGCACCAGTCTGCTTTCTGATGGCATTGTGGGAGAGCTGACGCCGCGTCAGCTCGAGATCATCGAATTAATCGATAGCAGTGGACTGGAACTGCAACGACTGATCGAGCAGTTACTCGACTATAATTTATTGCAGCACAATCAAACCGCCGACAGCGAATGCTTCAACGTGGCGAGTCTGATACAGGAAGTGCTGAGCAAGCATCAGTTAGCCTTGAGCAACAAAGGCATGCAGATCAGCGCGGCGAGTTCGCCCATTGAATGGATGGCGGATCGCGATCGTACGGCTCGCGTACTCGACAACCTGATTTCCAACGCCATTGCTTACGGTGAAGACGGCGGACAGTTGGAAATACGCACAAGTCAACATGGCCCGACGTTGACAATCGATGTTGCCAATAGCGGTGACCCGATCGATAGTGCCGACCGAGATAAGCTTTTCGAAGCGTTCTATCAAGGGCGTGCACGGCGAAAAGGGCCCATCAAGGGCTCGGGCATCGGACTTTCCGTGGCCGCAGATTGCGCTCGGGCGCAACAGGGCCAATTGGCACTGGTCGATAATGACACCCTGGCGGTATGTTTCCGCCTGACACTGCCCTGGAATGGGGGAGATGTCCTCGATAACGATAATTTGACGCAGCAGTCGATGCTGACGCTCGATACGAACGCAAGGAATTGAAGGTATGAAAAAGCTATCGTTGCTGGCCAGCATGCTGGCGGCCTCGCTTTTGGCGGGGTGTCATATGCTGCCTGAAATGGCTGGGGCTGATTCCGACCCGGCTGAATCGGCCCAGTGCTTGTCCGACGTGCCCAGCTTGACGGTAAGCGATTGCATGCTTGGGGCCTGGGTCGATTTTGGTCTGGCCGCCCAGCGCGCAGACAAGGAGTGGCGCGAGAACATACTCGAACAAGTCGAGGGCGATACGCATAATGATCGTTTGGCTCGCGCCGTGGTCTACTCCTGGTCAAGTCAAGGCAAGTGGGACGACGCGGCGAAATTATTCGAGGCCGATCTATCCGCGGCGCCCAGCGAGTTGCAGCCCCTGCTTCGGCAATGGCTCAACGGCCTGGAGGCCCGCAGGAAATTGCTAGGGGATCTTTACCGCAGCGAAGCATCGCGTCGCCAGGTAAGCCAGGAGCGCGATGATCTCGCCAAGAAACTCGATGCCCTGACGGCGATCGAGGAAAGTATCAATTCGCGCAACCAGACGCCTTAGCGCCTTTGGCGTCAGTCATTATCCAGGGGCCTGTGGTTGCGCTTTCAAGGAGTCGAAACGTGAAGCATGCCGCCCACATTCTACTGGTGGATGACGATGCCAGCCTGCTCAAACTGTTGGGAATGCGTCTGGAGAGCCGTGGCTATCGCGTGACCACGGCGGAAAGCGGACGTCAGGCGCTGGATAGTTTGAGCAAGACCCGCCCGGATCTGGTGCTATCGGATCTGCGCATGGACGAGATGGATGGCATGGCGCTTTTCCATCAGCTGCAAAAGCAAGCGCCGGGGCTACCGGTCATCATTCTTACTGCCCACGGCTCGATCCCGGACGCAGTCAGCGCTACTCGCCAGGGTGTATTCAGCTTTCTGACCAAACCGGTGGATCGGGACGAGCTGTTCGCTGCCATCGAAGACGCCCTGAGTCAGACCCAGGGTACTTCCGGCGAGGGGGACAACGAATGGCGCTCCGCCATCATTACCCGCAGCCCTCACATGGAGCGGGTGCTTGAGCAGGCGCGCATGGTGGCCGGGTCCGATGTCAGCGTGCTGGTCACCGGCCCCAGCGGTAGTGGTAAAGAGCTCTTCGCCAATGCCATTCACCAGGCCAGCTCCCGGGCCGACAAGCCGTTCGTGGCCATCAACTGCGGCGCCTTGCCGGAGCAACTGCTGGAAAGTGAGCTGTTCGGCCACGCCAAAGGCGCATTCACCGGGGCAATCACTCAGCACGAAGGACTTTTCCAGGCCGCAGACGGCGGTACGCTGTTTCTCGATGAGATCGGCGACATGCCCTTGCCGCTGCAGGTCAAGCTACTGCGGGTGCTGCAGGATCGGCAAGTGCGCCCCCTGGGATCGACCACCTCGATTCCCATGGATGTGCGAGTCATCTCCGCGACTCATCGGGATCTCGATCGGGCCATGGCGGAAGGCGACTTCCGCGAGGATCTTTATTACCGGCTGAATGTGGTCAATCTACGCCTGCCGCCGCTAAAGGATCGTGCCGAGGACGTGCCGCTCTTGGCCAAGCATCTGGTGACCCAGGCTGCGGAACGTCACAAGCCCTTCGTCAAGGGCTTCTCCTCCGAGGCGCTCAACCTGCTGGCTTCCAGCGCCTGGCCGGGCAACGTGCGCCAGCTGGTCAACGTGGTGGAGCAGTGCGTGGCCCTGACCAGTTCGCCGATCATTCCCGAGGCGCTGGTCGCCCAGGCCCTGGTGGCGGAAGAAAATGCACTGCCGTCCTTCAACGATGCTCGGGCCAGCTTCGAGCGCAGCTATCTGATCAAGGTGCTGAAGATCACCGAAGGCAACGTGACTCAGGCCGCGCGCATCGCCGGACGCAATCGCACGGACTTCTACAAGCTGTTGGGTCGTCACGATCTGGAGGCCGGTGGGTTCAAGCCCGGGGCGTTCGAGGAAGAAGCCAGCTAGGCACTTTACAAACGGCGCCTAGCGCTTGAAACGGCGCTTCACTTCGACTGACAGTTTGCCCTGTGCAAGTCGCGCGCTGAGGCGCTCACCCGGTCGGGTATCCTCGGCGCGTTTGACAACCTTACCCTCGCTGTTCTCGATAATCGCATAGCCTCGACCCAATACCGCAAGTGGGCTTACCGCATTCAATTCCCGCATCAGCGCATTAAGCCTATTGCGCTCTGCTTGCAGACGCCGGGGGAGGGCCAGGTTCAAGCGCTTGCTCGCCTGCTCAAGACGGCGCCGCGATTCGGCAATCTGCTGGGCAGGATCGAAGCGAGCAAGGCTGCGGGCTGCCATGTCAAGACGCTGTCCTGCCTGAGTCAGCCGCTGCCGCATGGCCCGCTGTAGACGCGCTTCAAGCTGATCAAGATGCTGGCGCTGGCGAACCAGGTGTTCGCCGGGATGGCGCAACCGCGCCCGCAGATAATCCAGACGCTGAAGTTCCCTGTCTAGTCGTAGGCGTTCGACACGAATCAAGCGTTGCCGGGCATCGCTTAATCGGCGCATCAGTTCGCGCCGGTCAGGCACCAGCTGTTCCGCGGCGGCGGACGGAGTGGGGGCGCGGACGTCCGCGGCAAAGTCCGCCAAGGTCACGTCTATCTCGTGACCCACCGCGGACATCACCGGCAATCGCGAATGGAAGATCGCCCGGGCCAGGTGTTCGTCGTTGAAGGCCCACAAGTCCTCGAGGCTGCCACCGCCCCGGGTGATAAGCAGGGCATCGAAGCGCTCCGCCCGGTTGGCAAGGGCGATGGCGCGAATGATCGCCGGCACCGCCTCGCGGCCCTGCACCGGTACCGGTAGCAGAGTGACATCGATCAGCGGCCAGCGGGCCGCCAATACCGCCAGCACGTCCCGCACTGCCGCGCCGGTGGCGGAAGTGATCAGCGCCAGATGCCTGGGCGGGTAGGGCAGGGGGCGGGAGTTGACGAACACGCCTTCTGCGGATAGTTGATGTTTCAAACGTTCGAAAGCCGCCAGCAAGGCACCTTGTCCGGCGGGCTGCACCGCCTCGACTATCAACTGATAGTCACCTCTGGGTTCGAAGATCGAGATCCGTCCGCGCACACGAATATGATCGCCATTGGCGAAGGGTGCAGCAAATCTGGCCCGAGTGCGAAACAGCGCGCAGCGCACCTGAGCGCGATCATCCTTCAAGGTGAAATAGCAGTGCCCGGAAGCGGGCTTGGCCAATCCCGATACCTCACCTTCCACCCAGCAGTCGCCGAAGCCGCGCTCCAGCATCAGGCGCGCCTGGCGATTGAGATCGCTGACGGAAAGCGTTGTGGTATCAGCCATAAAAAAGAGGGCTCCAGTCAGATTGACGGCAGCTTACCATGACGACCTTGGAGCGCACATTGAGACGTCGGGGATGGAGGTTTATAATACCCGGCTATCTATTCCACGCCCCTCCCTTCTCACTCTGCTCAATTGGGTGTTGCCGACATGTTACGTATGGCGCAAGAAGCTCTTACGTTCGATGACGTATTACTCGTTCCCGGCTATTCCGACGTTCTGCCCAAGGATGTCACGTTAAAGACCCGCCTGACCCGCAATCTCCGCCTCAACATTCCGCTCGCTTCTTCTGCCATGGATACCGTGACCGAGTCCCGTCTGGCCATCGCCATGGCCCAGGAAGGCGGTATCGGCATCATCCACAAGAGCATGAGCATTGCCGGTCAAGCCGCCGAGGTGCGCAAGGTCAAGAAGCACGAGAGCGTGATCGTAAAGGATCCGGTCACCGTAAGCCCCAAGGCCAAGCTGCAAGATCTGTTGGCCATGGCCAACGAATACGGCTTCTCAGGCTTTCCGGTGGTGGAAGGCGAGACGCTGGTCGGCATCGTAACCGGCCGGGACATGCGCTTCGAGCCGGATTACAGCGACAGCGTCGAGGCGATCATGACGCCTCAGGACAAGCTGATCACCGTGCTCGAAGGCACGCCGCTGGAGCTGATCAAGGCCAAGCTGCACGAGCATCGCATCGAGAAAATGCTAGTGGTGGATAACGACTTCCGCCTACGGGGGCTGGTGACCTTCCGTGATATCGAGAAGGCACGCAATTACCCCTATGCCGCCAAGGACAGCGATGGACGCCTGCTGGTCGGTGCAGCGGTCGGTACCGGCACCGAAACCGCGGATCGCATCAAGGCTTTAGCCGAAGCCGGGGTGGACGTAATCGTCGTTGATACCGCTCACGGCCATTCCAAGGGCGTCATTGAGCGGGTGGCCTGGGTCAAGGAGCACTTCCCGAGCATTCAGGTCATCGGTGGCAATATTGCCACGGCGGAGGCGGCCAAGGCCCTGGCGGAAGCCGGCGCGGATGCGGTCAAGGTCGGCATCGGTCCGGGCTCGATCTGCACCACCCGCATCGTGGCCGGCGTCGGCGTACCCCAGATTACGGCAGTCTCAAATGTCGCCGAGGCGCTCAAGCCCTTCGATATTCCCTTGATCGCCGATGGCGGCGTGCGTTTCTCCGGGGATGTGGCCAAGGCCATCGCTGCCGGGGCCAGCTGCGTGATGATCGGCGGCCTGCTTGCTGGCACGGAAGAAGCGCCAGGGGAAGTCGAACTCTATCAAGGCCGTACCTACAAGGCCTATCGTGGCATGGGCTCCATGGGCGCCATGTCTCAGAGCCAGGGCAGCGCGGATCGCTACTTTCAGGACAAATCCGAAGGCGCCGAAAAGCTGGTGCCGGAAGGCATCGAAGGTCGTGTACCTTATAAAGGCATGATGAGCGCCATCGTGCATCAGCTAATGGGCGGCCTGCGCGCCTCCATGGGCTATACCGGCTGTCGCAGCATCGACGAGATGCGCACCAAGCCGGAATTTGTCAAGATCACCGGCGCCGGCTTCAACGAATCCCATGTTCATGACGTGCAAATAACCAAGGAAGCGCCGAACTACAGGGTGAGCTAAAAGCGCCGCCGGACGACGCCATGCGTTGTTGTAAATGACCTTGCCATGCTCATTGACACCCACGTCAACTGCGCTGGCTCGGTCATTTACGCCTAGCCTGGCATTCACCCAGCGACGCTTTATAAGTCTTCGCGTATTTTCTTTTCCGACCTGGATGCCTTTCGCATGACCGATATTCACGCTCACAAGATCCTGATTCTCGATTTCGGCTCCCAGTACACCCAGCTGATCGCCCGCCGCGTGCGGGAGATCGGTGTCTATTCCGAAGTTCGCGCCTTCGATATCACCGAAGACGAGATTCGCGAGTACAGCCCCAACGGCATCATCCTTGCCGGTGGGCCGGAGTCCGTGACGCAGCTTGATTCCCCCCGGGCGCCGCAGTGCGTGTTCGAGCTGGGCTTGCCGGTATTTGGCATCTGCTACGGCCTGCAGACCATGGCGGAACAGCTGGGCGGGCGCGTGGAAGGCTCCAAGAAGCAGGAGTTCGGCTACGCCCAGATTCGCATCGACGGCGACGACGATCTGTTCAAGGGCATCAAGGATCACGTCGATCATGATGGCAAGGCGCTGCTCGACGTATGGATGAGTCACGGTGACAAGGTGGCCGAAGCCCCGGCGGAATTTACCGTGACCGCCTCCACGCCGAGTTGCCCGGTAGCCGCTATGACCTGGCCCGAAAAGCGTTTCTATGGGGTGCAGTTTCACCCGGAAGTGACTCACACCCTGCAAGGCCAGCGCATTCTCGAACACTTCGTGCTGGACATCTGTGGAGCGGAAAGACTCTGGACGCCGGCGCGCATCGTTGAGGATCTGAGTGCCCGAGTGCGGGATCAGGTCGGCGATCGCCATGTGTTGCTGGGGCTTTCCGGCGGCGTGGACTCTTCTGTGGTGGCGGCACTGCTGCACAAGGCCATCAGTGATCAGCTCACCTGCGTGTTCGTCGACAACGGCTTGTTGCGCAAGAACGAAGGCGACCAGGTAATGGAGACCTTCGCCAACCACATGGGCGTGAAGGTGATCCGCGTCGATGCCGAAGATTTATTTCTTGCCAAGCTCGAAGGAGTCAATGATCCAGAAGCCAAGCGCAAGGCCATCGGCAACACTTTCATCGACGTGTTTGACGACGAAGCGGCCAAGATCGAGGGCGTCGACTTCCTTGCCCAGGGCACCATCTACCCAGACGTGATCGAATCCGCCGCCGGCAAGACCGGCAAGGCCCACGTCATCAAGTCGCATCACAATGTCGGTGGCCTGCCCGAGACCATGAAGTTGAAGCTGGTCGAACCGCTGCGGGAGCTGTTCAAGGACGAAGTGAGAAAGCTCGGCCTGGAACTCGGCCTGCCCTACGACATGGTCTACCGTCACCCCTTCCCAGGACCCGGTCTTGGCGTGCGCATTCTCGGCGAAGTGAAGAAAGAATACGCCGACATTCTGCGCGACGCCGACGCCATCTTCATCGAAGAACTGCACAGCGCTGACTGGTACCACAAGACCAGCCAGGCCTTCGCCGTCTTCCTGCCGGTTAAGTCAGTCGGTGTGGTCGGCGACGGGCGCCGCTACGAGTGGGTGATCGCGCTTCGCGCTGTGGAAACCATCGACTTCATGACCGCCCGCTGGGCGCATTTGCCCTATGAACTGTTGGAGAAAGTCTCGAACCGCATCATCAACGAGATTGGTGGGGTTTCGCGGGTGACTTATGACGTGAGCAGCAAGCCCCCGGCGACGATTGAGTGGGAGTGATTTTAGCGGCTTCATCAAAATGGTTGTCAATTGACAACCATTTTTTTTGCAACCATACTTGGAGCGAAGCAATGGCACGAGCCTCCCATCCCAACAAAGAGATCGAAGCAGCATTGCGATATGCCCAGTCCAACGGTTGGCGGATCAAGGCTGCCAGTGGCCATGCGTGGGGCCGGATTTATTGCCCCTACAACGATAATGAGTGCCGCTGCGGTGAATTCTGTATCGCCAGCATTTGGAGTACCCCGAAGAATCCAATGGCACACGCTCGCGCCATTCGACGAGTCGTTGATAACTGCACGACGCACCAGAAGCGGGGCAGTGATCAAGAAGACGCTTAGCAGGAGTACGTCATGGAATACATCTTCACACTCAAATACCGGCTTACCAAGCAAGATACCGACACTGACGAGTTGATCGAGTGTCTCGGGGAAGCCGGATGCGACGATGCATTGATCGGCATTGGCCAGCCGGGGCGTCTAGCGCTTGAGTTTACTCGCGAGGCGGAGGACGCACGACATGCACTACACAGCGCGTTAGCCGACGTTAAAAAGGCTGTGCCTACAGCGCGACTGATCGAGGTTACACCGGATATTGTTGGGCTGACAGATGCAGCGGAAATGGTCGGCATGTCCCGACAGAACTTGCGTAAGTTAATGGTAGCGAATTCCGAAACATTTCCTGATCCCATACACGAAGGCAGCGCCTCGCTTTGGCATCTTTCGGAAATACTGGCATGGCTGGATACCAGAGGTAGTTATGCATTGGAGCGCAGCGTGATGGATATTGCGTCTGCTGCATTGCAGGTTAATCTGCTTAAACAGACACAGCGACAATTGCCTGAGTATGATCAGGAGTTGGAAGAATTGGTGAGCTGACGCGCCGTGGAAACCATCGACTTCATGACCGCCCGCTGGGCGCACCTGCCCTATAAGCTGCTGGAGAAGGTCTTCAACCGCATTATCAATGAGATTAGCGGGGCGTCGCGAGTAACCAACGACGTGAGCAGCATGCCCCAGGTGATGATCGAGTGGGAGTGAGCGGCCAGATAGCGTTTATAAGAGCTGTTTAGCCACCGGTTCATCTGCTTCATACAAAAGCTGCCTTTACCGGCAGGCTTTTGTATACCATTTAATCCTGCGCCGTGGCCTTAATGGCGCGAAGCTCTGCTGGCAAGACGAGCATCAGCGCGATAAGTCAAGCACCACAACTTCGACTTTCCCTGCCGTCACTGCCGAGTTTTGATCAAGCGCCGCCTGCAATTCGGTGGGCGAACCAGGTTTGGGTCCGCCTCCGGGCGGTTTAGCAACACGGTAGGAAGAGCCAAACCAGAAGACGAGGAATAAACCTTGTCCCTGGGCTTGCCAGTGGCCGGTGTAGAATGCCTCCAACTGGTCATCGATTGCGGTCCACAGTTTTTGATGCTGTTGTTTTTTGGCCTCGACTGGCAGTAGCAAACCGCCATGCTGGAAGACGATGTCAGCGCGTTTTCCCTGCGGCATGTCGGCCTCATCGACGGAATAGATTGACAGGGGATCAAGGTGGCCGCGCAGCAGTGCGACGGTTATATCGCGACACCTGTCTTCTTTGCGCGGACAGCCATCATCAGTCCAGAACAGGTTGACCTCATCTTCCGAACTGCCGCGCAGCCGCCTGCCCAGCTCTCGCATTTCGTCGACTACGATTGCGCGTAAGTCGGCGACGCTACCCGGCGGTCCACTGTCCAGTACCATCCTAATCTTGTCGAGCGTTGGCGGAACGTAGCCTTCGTCAGCCCGTTTCTGTCGCTGCTGGGCAGAAACCATTCTCAGTGTCCATGAATAACTGCCTTCAGGTGCATCCCTTAACGCTGTAAGTGCCGCTACGGCCTCAGCCGATATGTCGTTACCAAGGCGAGTGATGAGTGTTCGGATGTATTGCGACGCGTCCCAAGAGTTAGTATCCCCAATTGTCGTCGTCTCCGGTCGATCAACTTCAGGCCATTGCTCGCGAAAGGTTGCGATCATCCAGACGAGTTGGTCAACTGACAGGAATGCGCCGGTTCCTTCTTCATGCCTACCATGTCCAGAGCGGTCTCGGAGATGCCAAATCAACTCAGGCTCGATCTCTTCCTCTAGCCGTGCGCGTGCCAAATCGAAATCTACTATTAGTGCCACCGCCTGCCAATTTCGCCGCCGTTCGCCGCCAATCTCTCGTTCCTGTCGATCGACCACCAGACTTCGGAGCGTGTCGCGACGGTTGAAACGCAGCAATCGATCGGTCATCTCGGCCTCTGCCTCAACCAGCATGTCGGGGTAACGGAATAACCAGTTTTGGGCAAGGACAGCGCTCAAAGCGCTGTCCTCGCTGTTCATGAATTCCCAAAGATGATTCACATGCTGACGCTGCCACCTCAATTGTGGCTCGATATAGAGCCGTACAACCTGCCTCCATCGTCCTCGACGCTTCAATTCGGTTTCAATTTTCGGAGCGAGTTGCTCCAGCCCGGCGTGATCGCCGATCATCGTATGCCAACACTCAAAGAGTCCGGCTGCCAGTCGCTCGCTGCTCACCCCCTCGAATGGCTCTACCCGCGTGCGTGCTCGTTCGGCGAGCGCCGCGACAATGATGTCGCCCGCCGGCCAACGCCTACTTTGGGCATAGCTAAGCGCTATCGTCCTCGCGCTTGGTCGTGGCGGGCGGGTTTGAAGAAACGCCTCGAATCCGTCGAGCGCTGCCGCAGCGATCTCTTCGCCTAACCACTCCGCGACTCGCTCATTAGGGGGCACATTGTTGCCAATGTCCCAAAAACGTTTTAGATACGCCTGTGCAGGCTCGTGAATCAGACAATATTGGCCTGCTTTGACCCCTTTAATATTGGCGAGAAAGTGACGGCGATGCTCGGCAAACTTGGCAGCTAGTTTTGCCCTGCGCTTTCGTTCTCTTTCCTCCTGTTTGCGTTCCCATTCCGGAATCGGTCGCTCGGCTAGGCTTTCAGTCCAGGCGAGTAGATCAGGGCGATGTTGGGCGAAGGGCTTGGCCGCCTCACGCAGTGCCTTGCCCTCTTCTCCCCAAGTACGTCCTAACGCGATAATCTCGCGCCAGCGTTCGTCGGTACGATCGTCCGGATCCAGGGTTTTTAGCAGGCTGATAATCTCGGCCTGTGTGGGGAATAGATTGATGAGTCCACGATGAAGCGTAAAAGCTCGCTGCCAGATGCTTTTGTCACCAATTCTGTCAATTAGGATGTGTCGTTGGATCGCCTGGCGTACCGACGAATTCGCCTCCAGCCACTCTCCAATCTCCTTGCCATGATCACGATGATATGAGACTTGCTCGTTGAATGGTTCAAGCCATCGCCACAGTTGTAGTGGCTCGATCGTACCGCCTTCACTGATACGCCTGAGCACGAGAGCATATTGAAGATCGATCAAATCGTTCTCTTCGATTCCTGCTTGTTCGGGAAGAAGTGCATTGGCCTGAATGGCGAAAAGATCAAGTAAGCCGTCTAGCCGCGCCACGGGGACATTTCTGGCGAGGAGATAAAGTCCGAGTATAGTGTTGCGCTCAGATTCGGCGCCAACTGGGCATACTGTCAGCCCATCGTGGGCGAGGGCGATCGCGACAATCTGCTCGTCGCTGAAGGCATCTACGCCAATATCATCGAGCAACTCATACGCGAGTCGAAGCGCATCCTCCCGCACCTGCTGTCGCAACTCTTCAAGCAACTTGGGCCAGTTCTCACCGCCAAGCGAGACCAGTACCTGCGCGCTCTCATGACGGATGCCGTAAGGCTCGGCCTCGTCAAACATACGATCACGTAGCAGCGTGCGTTGCCCCTCGGCCGTTGGCGCGTTTTTGAGTTGCTGCAGCAAGAGTAGTCGCAGCCCAAACTCACTCTCACGATCGCCAACTACGCGTGCAACCTCATCCATCAATGGCGGCGTCACCAGCGCCGCCGCACGATACTCCTGCCAATTGACGAACTGTGGGTTGTCGGCGGCAAGCCGCTCTAGCGCCATGAACAGCCGCCGTGCCTGCTCGGGCATCAGCGCCTCCGCGTCGCCATATTCAACCACGCCCATCGGGTCCGTATTGATTACCGCGTCTGCCAACTGTGGGTCGCGCGCCAGCCAGCGTGCAGGCCACGCAGCGAAGCAGGTACCAGCCCGTGCGATCGGAACTGTTGGAGCAGGCGTTGCCGCTTCGTCCGCGTGTCGGCACGCGCAGCCAGCCAGCGTGCGCTAACAAACTCACCAATGCGGCGATGAGCGTAAGACAGGCCGTCCCGATCTGTTGCGAATAGCTTGGTGTTAGCTGCCTGCTTGACGTGGCCATGATCGAACGCCTCGACTTCTGACAGTGGCAATGCCTTGTCCGCAAGATCAATCGTGCCGCTCGGCTGATCGACGATGCGTGCGATGCCCGACAGTATTAGCGCCGAAAACGCCGCGCCCGCCGCATCTAGCACGACTTCGCGGGGCAGTTCCTGCTTGAATTGGTTCTGTTCTTTCCTGAGCGCCTCAATTGCCTGCTCGAACAGCGCGCCGCTTGTCGTTGGCAACGGCTGGTCGAATGGCAGGGCGGCGAACAGCTCCAGTGCCTGTGGATTTCCAAGAAAGTCGAGGCCAAATCGCCTAAAATGATCGAGCAGTACGCGAGCACGCTTCGCGTCGCCGGTTAGTTGGGTGAGTAATTCGTACTGTTCATCCTCATCGAGAGGCTCAAGGTGTACTTCCAGCGGTGGTACGTCTTCATATTGGTCGGCGATCGCCTGAGCTGAGATGGCCGCGCGCCATTCCCCCACCCGGCAACTGAGAATGAACGGCGGGTAGCCGAGCTCACCCAGCTTGCGCAGCACCAAATTGACCGCATCGCCATCGGATTGTGCTGAAACCTCGTCCAGCGCGTCGATCACCAACTTGGCATTTCCAAGCAGTGGCTCTGTTCGTACCTGGTTGATCAACTTCTGCGCGCGACAGAAGGCATTGCCGGCTTTCGCGCCCAGCTCCTTTAGTAGCTTGGTCTTGCCCATGCCGGGCTCGCCAAGCACGATAATCGGCTTGCGGCGCATCAGCAGGTCGTCCTGCTCCAGTTGGTGCCGGCCATCTCGGTCAGCGAACCACAGCTTTCGGCGAAAATAGCTCACGCATACTCTCTTTTGCACAATTAAATCTCATTACCAAACATCAGCCTATCATTTGTTTGCTCTGGATAGAGGTCGTCGCTATACGCCATTTTCGCATTGTCGTTGGAGTCGCTTAGCGTGGTTAGCCATCTCAAACAGGCGCCGGCGATGAGCCATCAGCGTGCTCTGTAAACCTATGAACCAGATGAGGTTTATAAGTATTGTATTTTACTCACCATGAGTGAGCGAAAAGACGAAAATTTAAACCGTCTGCTGTCTCATCTGAACGACACCGATCTAGTTTCCAGCCGGTGGCTGCGAACGCATGGCTATTCGAGCAGTCTCGTGGCGCGCTATGTGGCCAGCGGCTGACTGGAGTCGTTGGCGCGTAATGTCCATATGCGAAAAGGCAGGCGGCTGCAGTTGGAGGGCGTCGTTCATACCCTGCAAGTGGGAGAGGGTTTGTCGCTGCATGTTGGCTGTCATTCTGCGCTGGCTTTGCAGGGCCACGAGCACTATCTGCGTCAGGGCGAGGCCGCCACAATCACGCTGTATGGACCAGATCGGCTCCCAGCTGAGCTACTCGACTATCGCTTGCCGAACGCTTCGAGCTCCGTGGCAAAGGCCCTTTTGACTGGTCGATCTCAGGTTTTATATCCAATGTGTCGGTCCGCCGCTTGTTTCAGCGTTAGCGGCAAGTCAATATGTACTCTATACTGTACATGTCGGTCGTTTTCTCTATACTTGTACTGTCCGCTGTACAGGAGAGGGCTCCATGAAAATTATTTCATTCACTGAGGCTCGCAATGGTCTCAAGGCAGTGCTGGACGGGGTAGTCGACGATGCAGACACCGCTGTGATTACACGCCGTGATTCCGAAGATGCCGTGGTAATGTCACTTGATTACTACAACAGCCTTATGGAGACAGTGCACCTTTTGCGTTCTCCTGCTAATGCTGAGCATTTGAATAAATCTATTGCACAATACAGAGCAGGAAAGGCAGTTGAGCGTGAGCTGGTAGATAAAGATGAGTAGTCGGTTACTTTGTTGGACCGACGAGGCTTGGAACGACTATATCTATTGGCAAAGTCAGGATAAGAAGACTTTAAAGCGAATCAACAAGCTAATAGCAGATATGAGGCGGTCTCCGTTCGAAGGTATTGGCAAACCAGAACCTCTTAAAGAAAACCTGGCGGGTTTTTGGTCGCGCCGTATTGATGAGACCAACCGTTTGGTTTATGTCGTGGAAGATTCTTCCCTCACGATTATATCTTGTAGATACCACTATTGAACGAGTTGGCGATACTTGTGACAGCGGCAATGCCTTGTCCGCAAGACCAAGCATGCCGCTCGGTTGATCGACGGTGTCGGGTCCGATGTCGTAAACGATCCTGTCGGATTCTTCGATGGGGGCGTGCTATGGTCGTTTGATAGTGGATTCACTCGAAAAGACCGACATGAGCGAACAGCTGCAAATTCTTATTTATGAAGATGCTGAGAAGGCGGTCGACGTGCGTCTGGATGAAAGCCGCGAGACGGTATGGCTGACGCAGCGGCAGATGTCCGAGCTCTTCGATAAAGACGTACGCACGATTAATGAGCATGTGCTGAATGTTTACGATGAAGGCGAGCTGGAGAGAGCGCCAACTATCCGGAATATCCGGATAGTTCGTCAGGAGGGCTCGCGGCAGGTCACGCGAGCCCTCGAGCATTACAACCTGGATGTGATCATTTCGGTTGGCTATCGCGTCAAGTCTCAAGCAGGAACCCGTTTCCGCCAGTGGGCAACGCGCGTGCTTCGGGAGCATCTCACCCAGGGCTGGACGCTGCATCGTCAACGCTTTGAAGCCAATGCCCAGGAGTTGGAAGCGGCAATGGCGCTGGTGCGTAAGGCAGCACGTAGCCCTGCGTTGGATCTGTCGGGCGGTCGCGGTTTGGTGGATATCGTCGCGCGTTATGCACAGACTTTTCTACTGTTGCAGCGCTATGACGAAGGGTTGTTGAGCGATCCTGACGTGCAGGCGGGCGGCCAGCTTCCCTCGTTGGAGGTAGCGAGATCAGCGCTAGACGAGCTGAAGGTCGAATTGATGGAGCGAGGAGAGGCAACCGCACTGTTTGCGCGGGACCGAGGCGATGGCTTAGCTTCGTTACTTGGCAATCTCGACCAGTCCGCTTTCGGCGAGCCAGCTTACCCGAGTGTCGAATCGAAAGCGGCGCACCTCTCTATTTCGTGATCAAGAACCACCCATTCGCCGACGGCAACAAACGCAGTGCGGCTTTTCTGTTCGTCGATTTCCTGCACCGTAATGGGCGCCTATTGTCATCGACGAGAGAGCCTGTGATCAACGATGTAGGCTTGGCAGCGCTGACGCTCCTGGTGGCGGAGTCCGACCCCGCCAACAAAGAGACAATGATTCGTCTGATCATGAATATGCTGGCTGGTGATACAGCGCTCGCTTGAATCACCGATGCACCCAATTCAAATGTGCGAACGCGCCCCGTGCGTGGTCTTCGCAGAATAGCTCATGATCGGCTTGGGGTTCGAAATCTCTTCAATACAATCACTCATAGTGAGCAAAAACGCGCAAGCATAAACCACTTGTTGTCTAGCTTAGACGCCGCTGCCTTTTTCATGCCTGGTGCAATACTCGGCTATTGCTCATCCGGCCCGTAGATCAGGTCGATAAACTTGGCGCGGTCCACTTCGCCGAAGTAGGGATAGAGGTCAATGTCCTGCAGGGCGTCTTCGATCTCGCGCTTGTCGTAGCGCACGCCGACCAGTGCGTCTTCGATCTCGCTGACCGGACGTTGACCAAAGAAGTCACCGTAAATCTTGACGTTTTCAATGGCGCCGCCGCGCTTTACCTTGAGACGAAAATCGATAATCCCTGCGGCAAAATGTCGGGTGCGTTGGATGTCAAAGTCTGGCGAGCGGCCGTAGTTCCAATCCCATTGGCGGTATTTTTCCTCGACCAGCGTGTTGATGCTGTCCCAGTCCTCGGCGGTTAGGCGGTAGGTCTTGCGCTCAATACCATCAGGGAAAAGGCTTGCCAGTATTTTCTCCTTGAACGCTTCGGTAGAGAGCGGTGCGTCCAGAAACTCGGCAATGTTGGCAACCCGCGCCCGGGCGGACTTGTGACCCTTGGATGTGATTTTGGTCATCTTCACGTCAAGCGCTTTGGTGACTTGGCTCAAGTCGCAGTCCAGCAGCAGGGTGCCGTGGTTGAACATGCGCTTGGTGGAGGAGAACTGGGCATTGCCGGAGATCTTTTTATCGCCTACCACAATGTCGTTGCGGCCCTTCATCTCGGCTGGCACGCCCATGTCATTGAGCACCTTGGTGATGGGCGTGGCAAACTGTTTGAAGTTGTTCAGTTTGTCCTTGGAAAAGTCGGTCAGAAAGCTGAAATTGAGGTTGCCATGGTCGTGATACACCGCGCCGCCGCCGGAGATGCGTCGCACGACGTGAATGCCGTGCTCGTCGATATACGCCTGATGAATCTCTTCCAGGGTGTTCTGGTTGCGGCCGATGATGATCGACGGCGCGTTGATGTAGAACAGCAGGTAGTCCTCGCCCCCAGGCAGATGGCGGATGCAGTACTCCTCGATGGCGAGATTGACATGCGGGTCGGTAATGCCTTCGTTGTCGATATAGATCATAGCGAACCTGGCGGTGAAGCGAAGATAGCGATTGAGGATAATGGTCGAGAGTATAGCGCCGCCAGCAAGAGTCAACGACGGCACAGGTAGAGCGAGGTAGACATGACACTGAATTACCGCTGGCTCCATGACAGGGTTCGCAATCGTTTCGACTCTGACGACGCCATGGAAGCCTTCCTGCCCAGCCCGCTGACGCCTGACGAGCTGAAGCAGCTGGGAGACGATCGCTATCTTTCCGCCATGAGCCTGCGGGTATTTCGGGCTGGCATGACACACTCGGTGGTCGATGCCAGGTGGCCTGCCTTCGAGGAAGCCTTCTGGGGGTTTGACCCGGAGACGCTCGTGTTGCTCAGCCCGGAGCAGATCGACGGCCACATGAACAATGACCGCATTATCCGTCACCGCACCAAGCTGCAGACCATTCCCAGGAATGCCCAGTTCATCCTGGATATTCGCCAGGAGCAGGACACAAGCTTTGGCGAGTTCATTGCCAACTGGCCCGGTGCCAACATCATCGGCCTGTGGCGTCTATTGGCCAAGCGTGGCGCTCGGCTGGGCGGGCGCTCCGCTGCCGGCTTCCTGCGACTTGTCGGCAAGGATACCTTTCTGCTGACCAGCGATGTGGTGGCACGCCTGGTGGCCGCCGGGGTGATCGACCAGACGCCGACGAGTCAGCGCGACAGGCAGCGTGTACAGGATGCTTTCAATGCATTGCAACAGGTATCAGCAAGGCCGCTGTGCCAGCTCTCCGCCATGCTCTCGTTAAGTATCAACCCAAGGTTCTAGCCGACGTCAGATCTCGATGCGGCTTTTCTCGACTAAACTCCACGTCAGCGCCTCATTTCCGACGGTCATCGTTCACATCCTCTGCAAGCCAAGCCTTTAAGCAAGGGAGGACTTGCCGCTATTGCCGGGCACTTTGTCTTTGCTTTGGAAGAATACGTGGCAACAATGCGGATTTAACCGGAAGTGATTGGCGCTGTATAGTGTTTACCTTCGCTATAGCATTACAGAGTCATATTTCGAAGTAAGTATCGAGAAAAAGGAGTCAGGATAGGTTATGAATGGAATCAATTATGAGAATTATCTCAGGCAACTTGGTTTTACACAGTCAGAGATTGACCAGTCAATTACGCCTGATTTAGATACGCTTAGACGTTTACAGCTGTCTCACTTGATACATTATCCTTTTCAAAGCTTGACTACCGTTCTAGGTAGGCCGGTTGATTTAGAAGAAGAGGTCGTTTATGACAAGCTGGTCGAACGCCGCGAAGGAGGGTATTGCTATGAACTGAATGGCTTGTTTTTATCCCTGCTGCGCTATTTGGGCTATGAAGCAGGGATCGTTACTGGTTCTGTAATTATTGATGATAATCTCGAAGCACGCAATCCTCGCACCCACACAGCATTGATGGTAACTATTGATAAAACTACTTATCTAGTTGATGTAGGTTTTGGTGGCCTTGCGCCTACTGCACCTTTAATCTTTACTTTTGATCAAGAAGAAGTTCACATACAAACTACGCCCCATGGCCGCTACAAGATTATAAAAGATGAAAGTGTTCAAGATTGTATCAGCCCGGAATTTTCTCATGCTAAAGTGAATCGTGGGAGATATATTCTTTGCAGTGAGGCTGAGTCTAAATGGAAAATGCTTTATGCATTTTACTTTTTTCCATTAGCTAAAATAGACTTGATTGTAGGAAATTGGTATGTCTCCACTCATCCTGAATCACCTTTTAGAAACAAGCTAATGGCATCAAGAGTTGATGAGCATGGCGTAAGACATACTTTGTCAGGTAATAAGTATCAACGCCATCAGGTTGGCCAACCAAGTCAAAGCAAGATTCTAGACGGCGTAGATGAGCTGTTGTCACAGCTAAAGGACGTATTCTTGATGGATGGCGTTAGTCAGTTAACGCCTGATGAGCGTCGAGATCTAACGAATTTTTTGCAAGATACGGTATAGCTTACAGGTTGGCGAAAATCGGCGGTCTCGAGTTTCAGACTCTACCTAATGACTAGAATTTTGCCCGGTGGCACCATATCGCCTTCAACTCGAACAGACGCTGAAGGGATATGGTCAACGAGGGGGTAAGTCTTTAGAGTGCCTTTCGCTATGACGACTATCGTCAATGATTCCAGTGCAAAAAAGATGTTCGCATTAACACCAGGTTTTCTTTCAAAAGTCTCCAAAAACTGTAGAAAAACCATTCGCCAGCATGGCATGACGGCACGCTCGCTAGTGCCTCGTTCCCTGACTATGCTGAGTCAGCAACGAGATAAACAGGATATCGCTCGATAGGAAGACGAACTCATGGACGAGATCAACCGCTGGATCGATTGCAGCACCCATCGCCACTGGTTGGCCGGCAAGAGTCTTAATCTTCTCAAGTTCTATCGCAAGTCGCGACTACCTCAGGGCGGCTTCGGCCCTTTTGATGCCAATGGACGCCTAACGTCGCAAACTGCAGATACGCTGCTTCCACGCTTGCCCCTGACCCTGACCCTGACCCTGACCCTGACGCTTGCCTTGGCGGTCAGGCGCCTTTAGCAACCTGGCCGAACGCTTACGTTTTTCAGCCTTCCACACGTCCGGTTTGCCCTAGGCACCTAAGGCGACTAGCGTTAGACAATCGGCTTTTCACTCACGTCCAGCAAGGCGAAGGAACCGCCAAGGAGAACCTCATGGACGACAAGTTCGAAATTCGTGCTCAATCCCAGAACCCGCCGGGCAGCGAGGCCGAAATGGATCCGCCCGCGCAGATGATCCGCAACGGCTATCGCGGCGCGGGCAAGCTGGAAGGTAAGGTGGCGCTGGTGACCGGAGGGGATTCCGGCATTGGACGCTCGGTAGCGATCCACTTTGCCCGGGAGGGCGCCGACGTGGCCGTGGCCTATCTCAGCGAGACCGTTGACGCCGAGGAAACCAGACGTCTGGTGGAGGCGGAAGGGCGGCGCTGCCATCTGCTCGAAGGCGATCTTACCCAGGCGGATTTCTGCCGCCGGTGCGTGGCTGAAACCGTCGAGACACTTGGCGGGTTCAACTGTTTAGTCAACAACGCCGGTACCCAATGGGTCCAGGAGGACTTGACCGAACTTCCGGACGAGCAATGGCGCCACACCTTCGATACCAACATCCATAGCCAGTTCTATCTGGCCAAGGCCGCGCTACCCCATCTCAAAGCAGGCGATACGATCATCAACACCGCCTCGATCAATGCCTATATCGGCCCTAACTTCCTAGTCGATTACAGCGCGACCAAGGGCGCGATCGTCGCCTTTACTCGCAGCCTGTCCAATCAGGTTGTCGGTCGCGGCATTCGCGTCAACGCGGTGGCCCCGGGGCCTGTCTGGACGCCGCTGCAGCCCGCCACCTCGGCGCACGATCCGCAGTGGGTCGAAGGCCTCGGTTCAGGCACTCCCATGGGGCGGGCTGCCCAGCCCAGCGAGCTCGGTCCGGTCTACGTGTTTCTGGCGAGCCTGGACTCATCGTTCATCAGCGGTCAGACGATTCACCCGAACGGTGGCACGGTCGTCAACGGCTGATTTTCAAGAGTGTGCCGAGAATGTCCGCGGCTGTT
>NZ_JIBT01000005.1 GCF_001039575.1 Halomonas sp. PR-M31 | reverse complement strand
CGATTATCATATGAAATATCTACCCCGCTCGCCGGAAAGGCTAATCTCGACGCGCCATGGTGCATGGCTATTGGGTTGCATGACGGGAATATCCTTCCCGGCCTTTGCCGCCGTCACCGACATCGATTATCAAGAATCGGGCATCAGCCCTCTTTCCTCGGAGCACTCTCTTTATGAGAGCGTCGACGGCGATGTGCGGATCAAGGCCGGCCTGTTGGTCTCCTGGTTCGGTGCCACAACGGATGACGTCAACTTTGGCTCCGACCGCAGCCTCGATGGTGCCAAACCGACTCAGGAAAGCCCGAGCTGGTGGGAGGCAGGAGCCCAACCCGAGATGATCGGTGAATGGGACATCGATAACAGCGGTACCCTGTTCTCTGGCTTGAAAGGCAACTATCTGATGACTCGGGGTAGCCGCTATGGCGACGCCGCTGGCGCGACTCCAGGACATCCGGAGAACGGGCGGCTCGATCTGGCCTATCTGGGCTGGCGTAGTGGCGCGGTGTTTGCGGATTCCTTGGGTAAGGATGCGGTGACCCTGTCCTTTGGCCGTCAGAAATTCATCTTCGGTGACGGCTTTCTGGTGGGCGATGGTTATACGGATACCGGCAAGTACGCGGGCTTTTACACCGGCGCCAGCGAAGGTTTCGAGAATAGCGCGGTCGCCTCCATCGACAGTCATGGCTGGCATGGCGATCTGTTCTATTTAAAGGCGAGTCAGTACGTCAGCGGCGGCCCCGACAATGATACCAGTCTCAACGGTACCAACGTGGATTACACCTGGGGCGATCGAGCCAAGTTCGGCGCAGCCTATCTCAATGTCTATGACAGCGATATCGCCGCCCGAGACGGCATGGACGTCTACAACCTGCGAGCAAAAGGGGTGCCGATTGCCAGCGTGCCCGATCTTTCTTTGGGCGGGCAGTGGGTGCATCAGAAAAACGATAGCGAGGACGTCGACGACAATGGCTGGTATCTACAGGCGACCTATACTTTTGCCGATATGCCCTGGCGGCCACAGATTTTCTATCGTCGGGCGGAGTTCAGCGAAAACTACGATCCGCTGTTCTACGATTTCGTCAGCGGTTGGGGCAACTGGTTCATGGGAGAGATCGTCGGCGAGTACATGCTGTTCAACAGCAACCTCGACGTGGATATGATCAAGGCCTCGATCCAACCCCGAGACGATCTGGAAACCGGCCTGATCGGTTACCGCTTTCGCTACCATGATACGCAAGCGGCAGGGGTCAGCAGCAAGGATTTCGCCAAGGAGGTAAATCTCTACGCGGACTGGTCGGTTACCGACAAGCTCACGCTTTCGGCCATCTACGCCGTGGCATTTCCAGACGAGGGCGCCGAAGAGCGCTTTTCCGGCAACGACAGTACGTCTCAGCTGTTCGAGCTTTACGCGATCTATCGCTTTTGAAGGGTCGCTACTGGACTGACGTGCCAGATACGGGTATTCGAGAGATAGCTGTTCGGGGAATGTATAGAGATCAAGCCGCAGTGATGATGTGATACTTCTTCATCAACTCGTCTTTGGTCTCTTCGCGCTGCGGATCAAGCGGAATGCAGTCCACCGGGCACACCTGCTGACACTGTGGTTCGTCAAAATGACCAACGCATTCGGTACACAGGTTGGGATCGATGACGTAGATCTCTTCCCCGGGTGAAATGGCATCGTTGGGGCACTCGGGCTCACAGACGTCGCAGTTGATGCATTCGTCGGTGATCATCAGGGCCATGGTTCATATCCTCGCTACGCAGTAGTGGAGTGAAATAACGCGCCTATCACGAATTAGTGCTTCAGGACGTATGATAACGCGCCCGCAGAGCGTCGGCGACCCGTGGATGCACCAGCTGACCGACATTACCGCCCAGGCGTGCAATTTCTCTTACGATGGTAGCCGAGATATAGGAGTTTTCGACCGCCGGGGTCAAAAACAGGCTCTCCACATGAGGCGCCTGAGCACGGTTCATGTTGGCCAGCTGCAATTCGTATTCGAAATCCGAGACCGCCCGCAGCCCGCGTAGAATGATGCGAGCCCCCTGCTGATCCAGCAGTTCCGTGAGCAGGCCCTTGAAACCCACCACCTCGACGTTGTCCAAATCGTCCACCACGTCTTCGATCAAGGAAATCCGGGTATCGATATCCAGCGCCGGCTGTTTGCCCGGGCTTTCCGCCACCGCCACCACGAGTTTGTCGAACATGCGGGCGGCGCGCTCGATCAGATCGTAATGCCCGTTGGTGATGGGGTCGAAGGTGCCGGGATAGACCACGATATTCATAGGTGAATCCTTTGCCGGATCAAAGTGGGGCGATAACTGCTTTTGGAACTATTGTCTGCCTTTCAAGGCTCGTTTCAACAGTGATCTTTTTAAAAGCTCTCGTTATCAAGGCGGCCGAAGGGGTTGTCCACCGCGAGTGAGACGGCATGAGCGTAGCCGGGAATATGGATGCGCTCCCGATCGATATCCAGTTCCGGGCCTTCCAGCACCTCATGACCGAAGCGGTAAATGACCTCGAAATCTGCCGCGTCGGCACGCTCTCGATAGGCCTCGCTTGTTGCCAATATAGCCTCGCGACGCTGCTTCCAGGCCTCGATTGCCGCCTGGCCATGGCGCTTGATGAGCAAGCGTTCGGTTATCTGAGGTGACAAGACCAGCCCCGTGGCGTTGTTGCCCCCAAAGCCTTTTGCATTGATGAAGGCAGCATCCGCATCAAAAGAGAGCGGCTCTTGAAACAGCTTTAGCCGTTCGGCATGCACGTCCTCTGCGACCGCATCCAGATAGGGCAGGCCGGGAATCAAGCCATAGGCAAAGCTGCCTAGGGCGCTGGCCAGCTGGTCCCCTGCGGCGCTGCCTTGAGAGTGCCCAATGAACGTCTTGATGCCGGCTACCGGCCAGGCGGTGATGTCGTTGGCGCGGGCAATCTCATGCAGCACATGAGATTCGGTCACGCGATTCTTGGGAGTGCTGGTGCCATGGGCATGCACGAAGCTGCGTTCCCGCACGGCGCGTTCGCCCAGTATTTCCCGAGCCAGCGCCACTGCTTTTCCCATGGTGATGTAGTTGCCGATGCCTGGGGCCGAGATCGAACGCTTCCAGCCATCCGCGTTGGCAAACACCCCCGGCACGCTGCCAAGAATCTGGGCGCCGGTTTCCAGCGCCAGTGAATCGTCCATCAGCAGCAGGAATTGGCTGGCTTCGGCGATGGTAAAACCGCAGTTGCGGGCGAAGGGCCGGCAGGCACGCTGATAGTCCGCGTCCGTGAGCAGGGTCAGGGCGTCCAGGGCTTTCAGGCTGTCGTCATCTGCTAGAGCGCTCATGGCGCGAAAGCCCTCAATGACCTCCGGGGTAATGGGCGCATCGCTTGTACCCACCATGACGACACGACAACGACCGCTGCGGATATCCTCGACGCCCAAGCGCAGATTGTACAAGAAGGTAGCGCAAGCGCCCTGAATGGCACCAGTGGACCCTACGCTGCCCAGTACATAGGCATTCAGAAAATCCGCCGGCATCTGGCCGTATCCCAGCGGCATCTGTTTGGAAGTGGCGCGGTTGCCGGAGACATAGCTCTTGAGCAGGCCGCCCCAACCCTGATCGTCGAGTTGGCCGATGGAATTACCCGCATACACGGCGATCTGATCCGGGTCCAGGCTATCGCGCAGAGACTCCCAGTTCAGGCCGCTCTGACCCAGACAGTCGCTGGCGCCGAATACCGCCATGGAGAGCCCGCGGGGGTGATGCACGCTGTGATAGAGCGCGTTTGGCTCGAAGCCGCTGGGAAGTTGGCCGGCAGCGCGCACCTGACCCTTGCGACGTTCGGGGAAAAGTACGTCCAGGTTTCCCGCCGGAACGCTGACTTCCACCTGGCGGCTATCGAGTTCCCGCACCTGCCAGTGTTCGGGAAGAGGCGTGGGGAGCTGACGCCGGCGCACCTGAAAGACCACGGGGGAGTCGAAGTGAAGCCGACTGGGGCGATTGGCGGGGATCTCGTCGACGTCGAACAGCGCCGTCTCGATGCGCCGAATGAGGGTGCGTCCGAGAATCGTCTCCCGGTGCTGTTGAACGATGTCGTCGCTGGCCAGAGAATGGCCGTGCTGGTCCTGCCAGGTGCCATCTTCTTGACGCTGGAACAGCTGCATCATAGCCGCCAGTCCTATCAGCGCTCGTGCCTGGTCGTCCTGGGGCAGGGCGTCGAGCACCGTGCGGCGAAACGCCTGGTGGCCCGAGGTCCTGCCGGCAGCGTTGACACCGCCCATGCCGACAATCACCGGTAGTTGTGACAAGCCGCGTCCCTCGTGTGCTGGTGGATCTCTGTCAGTGCAATTCTGGTGCGCGATGATAGCACCAGGTCAACAGCCCCGTCATGCCAGCCAAAAGATGGCGTGACTAGGGAATAAGACAAGGTGCTGCTAGAATCATCGGTCATTTTTCCTAGCGTTTCATCAGTATGTCCGCCAATTCGCGAACCATCGTCACCAATCAGACCGGCGTACACCAGGATCTATCCCGGCGCGTCGAGCGGGCGCTGACCCATGCGCTGCAAAAGCCGGTGGCGGAGCATACGCGTCAGGCATTCCGCGCCACCAGCAAATGGCTGATGTCTCAGGAAAAGCCTGTGATTCTCGATGCCGGCTGCGGTGTAGGGCTATCGACACGTCAACTGGCGCAGCAGCACCCAAATCATGCGGTCATCGGTATCGATCGCAGCGCCGACCGTCTTGGTCGCGAGCATGGTGTGCTGCCTGAAAACGCCCATCTGGTTCGGGCCGATCTTGTCGATTTCTGGCGCCTGGCCTTGGCTGAACGCTGGCAGCCGACGCATCACTATCTGCTCTATCCCAATCCTTACCCCAAGGCGGCGCATCTCAAGCTGCGCTGGCACGGCCACCCGGTATTTCCGGTGATTCTGGCTTTGGGCGGAAGGCTTGAGGTGCGCTCCAACTGGCGGCTTTATATTGAGGAGTTCGCTCAGGCGACGAAGCTTGCAACGAGTTCCCAACCCAAGGTGATCGAGTACGATCCGAGGGATCAGCCCCTCACGCCCTTTGAGCGCAAGTATCATGCCAGCGGTCAGCGGCTCTGGCAGCTGGCGGTCGAATTGCCCTATCGTCCAGGCTTGGTGCCGGCCAAAAGCGAATAGCCGTGATGAAATGGGTGTGCAGCAAGGGCTGATCAAGGGAAGAACGTGAAGGGAGTCAAATAATGCGCAGTTGGGGTGAGCGGGTGTTGCACATGACCTTGTTCGAGGTGGGCGGCTTGATCATCGTGACGCCGCTTTCGAGCTGGCTGACGGGCCATGACATGGGCCGCATAGGAATATTGGCGGTGGCCATCGCGACCCTGGCCATGCTCTGGAACCTGGTGTGGAATCGGCTCTTCGATCATTGGGTGCCGACCCGCAAACGCACCTTGATGCAGCGTATCGCTCAATCCCTGGGGTTCGAGCTAGGGCTTTTGGTGGTGACATTGCCCGGGGTCGCCTGGTGGCTGAACATCGGACTCATCGAGGCCTTCTGGCTGGATCTAGGCTTCATGCTGTTCTTCTTGCTATATGCACTGCTGTTCAATACCGCCTTCGATGCCATCGTGCGTCATCGTTTGGCCCGAGGAGAAGCCTGATGGCCTATGTCTATCTGTTCGTGGCGATCGTCGCCGAGGTGCTGGCCACCAGCGCACTCAAGTCATCCCAGGAATTCACGCGCTTCTGGCCCAGTGTGCTGGTAATAGGGGGCTACGGACTGGCCTTCTACATGCTGACCCTGGTACTGCGTACGGTGCCGGTGGGTATTGCCTACGCCTTCTGGGCCGGACTCGGTATCGTGCTGGTCACCGTGATCGGCGTCGTCGTGTTCAAGGAGAAACTCGATCTTGCCGCTGTGCTGGGTCTTGCCATGATCATCGGCGGCGTCGTCGTCATCAAACTTTTTTCCAACGTGTCAACTCACTAAGACTCGCTAATCAATACGGTTTCTTCTCTAATCAGGATGTTTTCATGCGTCGCCCGCTTATTGCCTTGCTTACTCTTTTCCTGCTTGCAGGAATGCCTTTCACTCTCATGGCGGCGGGGTTCGATCACGTCAAACGCTTGGCGAACAAAGGCTTTGTGATCGGGGCTCAAGCGCGACTGCTCGACAGCGGCAAGGTGCTTGGTGAAATCGATGCCGAGCGTCAGCTCTCTCCTGCCTCCGTGACCAAACTCTATACCGCTGCGGCAGCCCTTGATCGCTTCGGGCCACAGCACCGCTTTACCACGCGGCTGGTAACCAGCGGTTGGGTCGATCAAAACGGCGTCTTGCAGGGCGATCTGGTGCTGGAGGGGGGTGGTGATCCGGCGCTGGTATCGAAGGATCTCTGGCAGCTGATTCAGGGGCTACGCCAGCAGGGTGTCAGCGCGGTGAACGGCCAGCTTATCATCAGCCAGTGGCGTTTCGGCCCGGTCGAGTGCATCACCACCGATCGCTGCAATTCGCTCACTCACTCGCGCAACTCCTACGATGCGCTGCTTTCTTCCGCCGGGGTCAATTTCGGCAACTGGTGCGTGAATGTTCTGCCGGGGGCCAAGGCCGGAACACCCGCCCGAACCATGAGCTGCGATATTCTGACCCCCTTGATCGATGTGAAGAACCGGGTCAAGACCATGATTGCCGGAGAGCCGGCCCGCCTCAGCGCCGAGCGCGTCACTCACGAGGGCGTGGATACGCTGATTATCGATGGAAACATTGCGCTGAACGGTAGCCCGCGCCAGGTCTATCGTTCCAGCTCCGACCCTGGGCGCCAAACCGGCTTGACGCTGCTTGCCATGCTCGAGCAGGCGGGGGTCGCGGTCAGCGGCGGTTACAGTACGAGCATTACGGCGCCGCCCGGCTCCAGTCGAGAGCTTGCCTCGGTGGAGAGCGAAACAGTGCAGACACTGTTGCTGCGCACTCTGAATTATTCCAACAACTTCATGGCGGACATACTCAGCCTGAACCTGATCGAACAGCCCCGCGCCTCGCTCAGACAAGCCGGTAGAGAGGTCGAGGGATTCGCCCAGTCACTGCCCGGGCATGGCCCCTTGACGCTTTACAGCGGTAGCGGGCTGACCACGGAAAACCGGACCTCGGCCCAGGGCGTCAATATGCTGCTCGAAGCCATGTATCGTCGTGCGGCCCTGTTCCCCGCTTTCGTTGCGGGCATGCAGACCCCCACCAACGGCCCGATGCGCTTCATTCGCCGGGGCGGCGATATCTTCCAGCACCACGTCATGATCAAGACCGGCACCCTCAATCAGCCTTTCGCCGTGCGCGCCATGGGCGGCTACTTTCGCACCAGCAAAGGGCGCTGGGGTGCTTTCAGCGTACTGGTCAACGGCAACGGCAGCACTCCCTACCTACCCTGGTCGGAAGTGCTCGATCCCCTGGCTGAAGATTTGACGACAATGATCCTGAACAACTGACAATGTGTACTTTTATGTAGAGCGCTACGCTTAGGTTCGTCAGTTACTGAAAACAAACCGAAAACAAGGAAATAGACCATGGACGACATCGGCTATTGGTATGCCATCAGCGCGGTGGTGCTGTTCTTCAAGATGTTTGCGATCTCGCTTTATCAAGGCTATCACCGTATCGGCAAGCGGGCCTTCACAACCCCGGAAGACGCCAAATTCGCCGGTCGCACGCCGCTGAACGAAGAACTGGCACCGGTGCAACGCGCCGCCAATGCCTGGCGCAACGATCTTGAAAACATTCCCATCTTCTTCATCCTCGGCGTCGCCTATGCCTGGGTCGGCGCCTCCCCGGATGCGGTTCCCTGGCTGTTCATGACCTTCACGATCGCCCGCATCCTTCACACCGTTTTCTACCTGATGGCCATGCAACCCTGGCGGACTGTTGCCTATGGAGTGGGAATCCTGACGCTGATAGGCATGTGCTGGCAGATCGTGACGGCGTTAATGTGGCAGTGAACATGACACACAAGCCTGAAAAAGGCTTATAAGCTCATAGGCAATTCACTGCGGTCACTTTACCCTGCAAGCCATTCCGATGATGGATCGTCTTGATGAAAAAATACGTCAAATGGATAGCGACGCTGATTTTCGCAACGTTCTGTGTCAACACGGTAGTTCAAGCAGATACCCCAATCGCTTCTACCCTCGAAATAGAAAAAACAGGAGAGAAGCATCCAGTGACCTATGCGGCACTCAATCAGATAATCGATAGAGAGGTTCTGCCTCAGCTGGATGTCTTTTTCGAAAAACTGCTTGCTGAAAAAGAAGATATTACTCTTGACGGTATCCAGGCACTCAATGGAAAAGACAAGTTCCTTCCAGGAAAAATAGCGATCGGATTGAGCTATTTGCTGTTGAATACGCCGGAAGAAAGCCCTGAGTTCGATCACTACCTTGAAGGCTACCGAAAGATAGCGGACATGACGGTTGATGAATGCAACGAAACCTGGGGTATCTATTACTACTTATCCGCGCTCTACCGCTTGAAAGAGGCGGATCTTCTCGAACGTGCAGTCAGTCAGAAAACACTGAAAAAGTTAAAGAAGAAAACCGACTGGCGGAAGTTCGTCGATCAAGATGATTACTCGCTGATCAAGTTGCCCACCAACTATTATGGGGTCGCGTTTTCGATAGCCAGATTGCGCTATCTGCTGGGCTGGGAAGACAAGTCGAGCAGCGAAAAGCTGCTGCAGAAAATGATGGACCACTACCGGGAATATTCCGGTGACTATGGCTTCTCTGACGAAACCAACGGCGAAGGGCGCTTCGATCGCTACAGCATTCTCCTTATCGGCGAGATATCCCAACGCTTCATCGAAACTGGCATGGACGTCACACCGCAGATGAAGGAGTGGCTGCGCAACGCTGTCGACGTCATCCTCGTGAGGCTTAATGAAGATGGCCATGGCTTCAGCTTTGGGCGCAGCATTGGCGCCTATGGAGATACCGCGTTTCTCGAAGTGCTGTCCGCAGCGGCCTACCTCGACGTGCTGACGCCCAAGGAAAAAGAGATGGCCTATGCTTTCGCCTCCAAGGCTACCCAGCGATATGTGAGCTTCTGGTACGACGACGACATGAAGTCCGTCGATCTCTGGGACAAGGGCCGCACTACCGATGACTATCGCGGCAAGCACCGCATCCTCGGCGAGAATCTGAGCCTGTCGCATCAGCTGATCTATACCGCCAATCTCTGGAACGAAATAGGTTACAAGGACAAGATCCCGTCAAACGACTTCGTCGCCTGGCTGAAAGAGCTACCGACAAGCACCATCACCTGGTTTGCCAAGGGCGAGTACGATAGAGCCTTGGTCACCTATCGGGATCAAAACCATGTCATCAGCTTGCCGCTGATCAATGGCGGTAAATCCCAGCACATGAACAACCCCTATTACCCCATTCCCTTCTCGAATGCGATGTTGGAAGGAACCCCGGACGAGGATTATCCTCAGCTGTTGCCCCGGTTCAGGTTAGCGGACGGTGATGAGTTGATACCGGCTGCATTCATACGCAACGTGCAAACCTCAAGAGAGGGCAGTGACTTCACGGTTACCTATGAGCAGCATGAAGTCGATCGACTCGGTAAACGTCGCCCCATCAAAGACGATCGCCTGAAAGTCGAAACGCAGTACGATTTTTCACCGGGTAAGATCACTCGTACCGATGTCTATCGATCTGATGAAAAGCTGGAAGTGGACAATATCAGGCTGGAATTCGCCAGCTTTTCAGAAGATGCAACCATTGACGGCAACACGGTGATGTTCGACAGAGGCGCCGTTACGGAGTTCTCGATCAGTGGACTCGACGTGTGCAAAGTAGAAAGCGTTAATGGCGAGCCGCCTTATCAGACTCCAGTCGGGCCATTGTTGACACTAGTTACCTGCGAAACTGGCGACATGACGATGGAAGAGCCACTGAAAATTTCTTGGTCGATAAAATACAAGCCGTGAATACTTGTCTATTTAGAGTGTACAAATGAGTGGCGATAACAGTCATATCAAGCGAGTGTTTGATTTCGATGTCGCCAAGCGAGGCCACCAAGAAATTTTTAGGGAGGCAATATGGCCAACATTAAATTAGATCCTGAAGAGCAAGAGCTGCTTGAGACTTACGAGGCTGAAGAATTCGAGTCGGATCTGGATGCTGACCGGCGGGAATATCTCACGAAGGCAGCGGAAGAAACATTTAAAAAAGACAAGCGGATTAATATTCGTATCTCCAGTCGGGATTTGGAGGTGCTTCAGCGACGAGCACTATGAAGAAGGGCTTCCGTACCAGTCTCTAGTCTCTAGTCTCTAGTCTCCAGCACCCTGCACAAATATGTCTCCGGGGGCCTCAAAAACATCTTGGTCAAAAAGCCAGGCCGGCGGACGCGCTAAGGCGCTCCGCTGCATACCAAGAGAATGGGTCTACACGTGGATTAGCGCCAAGGGCTGTTTTATATTAGTAGGAGGTGGTACATAGATATTAAATGAAGTGGTGTTTCGGGAAGTGACGCGGGTGAGTGGGTTGGGGTTTGATGGGTGACTCTTAACGACCCAATGCGACCGTTCCGGAAAATGTAGCAGACATGCAAATTTTAGATATATAGCCTAATTTTATTTAATAGGTTTAAGGATCAAAGGCTTACGAGAATTTTGGCAGGCTGCATTTGCTGCACAAACGTGCTCGCACGTTCACCCAATCATAGAACACGCCGTCTAATACGCTGTTAAGACAATGGAGTAAGAGTCGTTGAGTGAATTATTTGAAATTGCCTATGCAGCCGCAACGAATAGGTTATGTTTTTTTACAGGTACTGGTTTTTCTAAATCTGTGACAAATAATGAAGCTCCAAGCTGGCAAGGCCTGCTAGAGAGTCTTTGCGATCTTTTGCCAGATTCGGATGAGCTAAAAGAGTCTCTATTTTTTGGTGACAAACCAAGCCCGCTGAGCTTGGAGGAAATTGCACAGGTTATATCTATTAAGCTTACAGCTAAAAATAAAAGCATATATGAAGAAACAGCTAAATTAATCCAAGCCATTGAGTTAGGCGAAGACAACGAACAAGTAGCTAAGTTTTTCTCTGAAAGGCAGTTCCGTGTTGTAACAACAAATTATGATAAATTGGCTGAAGAGCTGACAGGGGAAAGTGAATGTCAATCTCTTGCTCCTGGATTACCAATACCTAGATCATCTTCTGACGTAAAAATTTACCATGTACATGGTTCAATCGATTCGCCGGATAATATGGTAATTACCTCAGAGGACTACTTTAAATTTATTAATGGCGACTCATATTTTTCTAGAAAACTGAGCACTGTTCTTCATGAAAATACTGTGATTATTCTGGGGTATTCACTGGGTGACACAAACCTGAAAGCAATAATCAGTGATTACAAGGGCTTTTCTAAAACACACGTAATTGGTTCGAATATATTTTTAATATCTAGATCTGGTGTTGATCAGCACGTTAAAGATTATTACTCGCATTGCTACGGAATTAGGGTATTAGACAATCTTGACATTCCTGATTTCTTTAGTGAACTAAATGAAAAAACTCCTAAAGTTGAGAATATCGCCCAAAGATCAATAGATAGCATCAGGAACGTTGTTTATAAGGAGTGCCATTTCAAAGAAGCCTATCTAAAGCTTGAAGACTCTTTCTATAGAATAGTTTCTGCGTTGTCTGCCGAAGGCTTGAGTTTAAATGATGAGCGTGTAGTGGCCGTTATTGGTGATGTAATTGATGCAAAGAGAGAGCTTACGACTGAGGACAATGCTTGGGAGCAATATGAGCAGCTAGCACGATGGCTAATTTACCTTGGCACAATATTAGAGATTAAAGGCACTTCAATCGAAAAAATTTATTTGAAAGCAGTGTTGCGCTCGATGAATACCATGAGTAATAAACTAATTATTGGCTACTCTTGGCACGCCTATAAAGCATGGAAGCATAGATGGTCTTCAATAATGGCTTCAAATCGCGCTCTGATAAAAAAGCATGTAGAAGAAAAAACATCAGATGGAGATGCTCTATCAGTGGTGAGTTCTATTTAGTCATAACAAGGCGCTGCTGCCGGAAAATTTTTCCTCTGTGCTCCAAAATTGCCGCAGAGCGCGGCGTTATTTCAAAGCCATCTGAAAGCCCGCTCCTGACCGCTTCCGCACATCCATATGAATTTCGCGTGCCGGGAACTTTCATCGCTCAGCTTCTGCCAATAACTCCTTACCTGGGCGACCTGAAGGCTTTCCCTATCAACGCCACGGGCATTCACTTGGCTACTCGAAACAGCAAATTCCCGTAGAATGCCTTGATCGTCTACCACCGCGCTGCTGCGCCACGACTTCGAGGATGCTGCATGTCGCAGATGCATTGGGAACGCTTGCTCGATCCCACTCGGCTCAACGACAAGCCCCGGGAGCTTCAAGAGCCTCGCGACGAGATTGGTCGCAGCCCGTTCCACAAGGATCACGATCGCATCGTCTTCGCCGGGTCGTTTCGGCGCCTGGGGCGCAAGACCCAGGTGCATCCGCTGACGGATAACGATCACATCCATACCCGATTGACCCATTCCCTGGAGGTGGGCTGCGTAGGCCGCAGCCTGGGCATGATCGTCGGGGAGGGGTTGCGCGAACGCTTGCCCAAATGGATTACACCGGCGGACATGGGGGTGATCGTGCAAGCGGCGTGCCTGGGTCATGACATCGGCAATCCGCCCTTTGGTCATGCCGGTGAATACGCCATCCGTGACTGGTTCAAGCGCGCCGAGACCAACGGCAGCGGCCTGCTCGAGGGGCTTTCGGATACCGAGCGCGCGGATCTTCTGACCTACGAGGGCAATGCCCAGGGCTTTCGGGTTGTCACTCAGATCGAATACAACCAGTTCAAGGGCGGCATGCGGCTGACGGCAGCAACTCTGGGCACGCTGCTCAAGTATCCTTGGACCGTGGAGCATGGCGGCCAAGCGGGCAAGTTCGGCTGCTATCAGTCCGAGAAACACCTGCTTGCCGAGGTCGTCGAGAGGCTAGGGCTCAAATCTAAGGGTGACTGGAAATGGTGTCGTCATCCTTTGGCCTACCTGGTCGAGGCCGCGGATGACATCTGCTATGCGCTGCTGGATCTCGAGGATGGCCTGGAGATGGGTATTCTGCGCTTCGATGAAGTCGCCGACGTGCTTACCCAGATCGCCGGCGGCGAGCCTGCGGATTATGCCGAGATGCGAGAGGACGGCGTATCCCAGCGCCGGCGCATCGCCGCGCTGCGCGGTGCCGCCATGGAACGGGCGGTCAATGATGTGGGGGCGGTGTTCATTCAACACGAACAGGAATTGCTGGGCGGTGCGCTTCAAGACGATCTGCTTGAACTGTGCCATCCGGATTTGGGCTGGGGAGTCACCGAGGCCAAGAATCTTGCGCGCCAACGGATCTTCCAGAACGAGCGCAAGGCCAAGCTGGAGATTGGCGCCTACACGACCTTGGGCATTCTGCTCGAAGCATTCATCGGCGCCGCCCATGAGCTACATCATCACGGTCATTCGACCTTCAAGCACCAGCGTGTACTGGCGCTGATAGGCGAGAATACGCCGCAATCGTCCTGGAGCCTTTATGACAGCTATCGACGCATGCTCGATTTCATCGGCGGCATGACGGATCACTACGCGGTGGATCTGGCCCAAGAGATGGGCGGGCGCTTGAGGGCGGAGTGAGCCACGTCTGGAAAAGGTCAATGCCGGTGCCATCTTCGATTTCATCGTGACAGACCGAGTGCTCCTTAGCACTCTGGCGGCATCGCTCTAAATCAGGCGGAGGGCCGCTGCAAGTGTCGATCGTTTCGCAGTGCTGCACGTTCGATCAAGGCCTGGCCTATCCTGTCGTGAGTCCTGGCATCAAGCTCGCCCAGAGAGGTGTCGATGAGCAGCTGTGCCAATCCTTCCCCATTGACCACGATCGGATCGTCGAACAATTGCTCATTGTCGATGTCCCAGTCCGGTAGTACCAGAACACCACGTACGGGTACGTCGATTCCATGCGCTCGGGTCAGCCATTGGCTCAGCCAGGTCGTTGCCTGACGCGTCTTTCGCAGCGGCTGGCGTTCGCTCCAGTCGGGAAAGCGCAGGCGTTCACGCTCGACCACGACTCTGCGCCTGGGCTCTCCGGTGGCATCCAGCGGGTGTGTGCGGGCGCGGGTTTCGATGACGAAAAGTCCATGAGGCGTAACGACCACATGATCGATGGTGAAGGTATCGGCGGGAATGTCGTGGAACACGAAATAGGGGTGCGTCTCGGGGCGAATCAGTCGCGCCAATTCCTGACCCACTGCCAGCTCACAGGCCAGACCAAATTTGACGCGGCGAATACGCTGATAATCGAGCATCAGTAAAAAGCCGAACAGGATGACCAGCAGTGTGGACAGCAGGCCGTAGATTGCCCATTCCAGCCAGTTCTGATGAGGTGCGAATAGCATGCGTCCCATACCATAGACTAGCGGCGTGAGCACCAGAATGGGGCCCAAGGCACCATTGAGAAAGAGACTCGAGAAGATACGATCAAGACGATCGCGAAGTGCTTGGCCTGGCCCATGCAAAGGTTGGGCATTGAAGGGTGAGCGAACCTGGGTGTCGTGCAGGTTTCGCAATGCCAGTACGACGACGGCGATCGCGCCAAGTGGGGTCAGAAAAATCAGCGGTAACAGATATTCAAGCCAGGCCATCGCTGACGTCCTTGCACTAGACCGTTAATAGTGACTGTACTTTAGCCAAGGGTCACGATGAGGGCCATGCGACGAAGGTGAGCAGCATCGATGCTACCTCATGTTATCGTTCTCGGTATGAGCCCACATCATACTAGACGCTTGACCCGACAGTTTTCGTGAATCAACGCAGGATACATCATTGCCTATGCTCTCGACTCAGGAAACAACTTCCCCTGCGGCATCCTGGCCAAGCGCGGCCAGTACGAATGACCAGGCGCTAGGTGAATTCGTGCAGCAGCATCCCGGTTTGATGGTGCTGACCGGGGCCGGTGTCAGCACTGATTGTGGCATCCCGGACTATCGTGACGCCCGAGGCGAATGGAAGCGTTCGCCGCCGGTACAGCATCATGCCTTCATGCATAGCCTGGCAACGCGGCAGCGCTATTGGGCGCGCAGCTTGCTTGGTTTTCGGGCCATCGAGAATGCGCGTCCTGGGCCTTCTCATCGGGCGCTGGCGAAACTCGAGGCCAAGGGCTATGTCTCCACGTTGATCACTCAGAATGTCGATGGGCTGCATCAGCACGCCGGCTCTCGTCGCGTCATCGATCTGCATGGGCGGGCCGAGATCGTACGCTGCATGAGCTGCGGCGCTCGACGCATGCGCTATCATCTGCACGATGAATTGGCGGCTCATAATCCCGGATGGACCTCTCTGGAGGCGCCGGTGGGGCCGGATGGTGATGCGGATCTGGAGGGACTCGATTTTTCCACCTTCAAGGTGCTCGACTGCACCCGCTGCGGCGGTATTCTCAAGCCGGATGTGGTGTTCTTCGGTGACAGTGTGCCGGCGGAGCGGGTTGCTGCCAGCATTGAGGCGTTGGAGCGCGCCAGTGCGCTATTGGTAGTCGGTACGTCGCTGATGGTCTATTCAGGCTATCGGTTTGCCCGTCGTGCAGCTCAAGAAGGCAAGCCCATCGCCTGTCTCAATCTTGGTCGTACTCGAGCTGACGATCTCTACACTCTTAAGGTGGAAGCACCGGTGGGAGAGGTGCTGGAAGTGCTCGCTCAACGGCTTTGATTAAAAATCTAATACCAAAAAGAATTAGATCGTGACAAAAAAATGATTAAAGGTTTCCTGCAGGTGGTCGTTATGAGTATCATCCGGTTGTTTTGGATCGGTTGCGAATATAACGACACAAGCAGGGGTTTAATGCGTACCTTACACACAATCTTATTGACTGGCGCCCTGACGACCATGGCGTTGCCTGCGGTGGCAGCCCCAATGAACAATTGGTCAGTAGGCGCCGAGGTCGGCACCACGGGTTATGGCGGTAGTGTCAGCTATCGCTTCCACGACAATATGGCGCTGACTGCAGGTTATTCAGGTTTTACCTACGACGATATCGATTACGATACGGACAATGCCGATTATGAAGGTGATCTCGATATGGACGTCTACGGCGTCACCTTCGATTACTTTCCTTTCGGCGGGCGTTTCTTTCTCTCAGCCGGTGTCGTGAAGCCGGATGTCGTCATTTCGGTGGTAGGAGGCCCCAAAGGCAATCAATCCTACAAGATCAATGGCACAACCTACACGCCCCAAGATCTCGAAACCCTGCAGGGCGACGTGACGCTGGACGATTCCGTTCAGCCTTACCTGGGGGTGGGGTGGCGCGGCAGCCACAAGAGCGGATTGGGTATGTACGCCAAGCTCGGCGCTTTTCTGACCGATGCCAAGGTCAATATCGAAGCCCGCGGTATTCCCGAGGCAGCCGCCAACATACCTCAGCTACGCGAGGACATTCAGCAGGAAGAAGACGACCTGCAGGATGAAGCCGACAAGTATGGCATCTATCCGGTAGCCGTATTGGGCATCGAATATACGTTCTAAGTTTTACGTTTTTCCCTCGGTATCCGGTCACGCTAATTGACCGAATACCGAGGGCTTTTTATTGCAGACGCTGGACCTGGGCGTCAGTCTTCTCGAGTCGGCGGCGCCATGAACTCAGGGCCCACCGGATCCTTCACATGCTCATCCACGATACGCTCGATCTCGTCAAGATCGGCGCTGCCAAGTTACCAACCGTCGATACGCTCGATGGCCTCCACCTGATCCGGACGGCGAGCCCCCCATAGCGCAATGCCATTGTCATGCCGGTCCAGCAGCCAGCGCACGGAAAGCTCCAATACGCTCTTGTCATATTGCTCCTTGGCAAAACGATTCAAGGCATCAACGGCGCTCAGGTATTGTGAGTAGCGGGGCGGCTGAAACTTGGGATCGCTGTTACGCAGATCGTCGCCGCCGAACGTCGAGTCGCTTTTCATCTTGCCGGTCAAAAGACCGCGACATAAGGCGCCATAGGTCAGCATGACCAGGCCCTCTCGTTCGGCATAGGGGATAATGTCGCGCTCGGCTTCCCGCTCGAACAGATTCAGGGGTGGCTGTACGCTGTGCAGCGGGGCTACTTCGCGAAACGCGTCGCACTGCTGCGTGGAGAAATTGCTGACGCCGATGGCGCGAATCTTGCCATCTTTGTGAAGGCGCTCCATGGTCCGAGCAGTCTCTTCCATCGGTACGAGCGGGTCGGGCCAATGAATCTGATAAAGATCGATGGTGTCCGTGCGCAGGCGACGCAAGGAGTCCTCGACTTCTTTTTCAATGCGTGCGGCGCTTGCATTACGCACCACGCTTTCATCGTCTTTCCATTCCATCGCCACCTTGGTGGCCAACACCAGCTTGTCGCGCTGACCATACTCCGCCACGGCGCGGCCGACGACCTCTTCCGCGTGGCCGAAGCCATAAACCGGTGCGGTATCGATCAAGGTGACGCCTCGATCCAGAGCGGCATGAATGGTGCGTACGGATTGCTCATCGTCGGTACCGCCCCACATCCAGCCACCGATAGCCCAAGTGCCAAGGCCGATGCGCGACGCGGTGATGTCGGTTCCAGGGATCTTCAAGGTTTGCATCTTTCACTCCGTTGTCAGATGAACGTTCAAATGGACCTACCCAGCGTGATAGCCAGAGAGCCTGCTGACAAGGGGAGACGCTTTTTTGATTCGACTAGCCGCCGGCCAGTTTGACGGTATATCCGCGTGTTTCTAATGCTTCTTTAAGGGTCTGACGATGGTCGCCCTGAATTTCGATGACGTCGTCCTTGACCGCGCCGCCTGTGCCACAGCGTTTCTTGAGTTCCTTGGCCAGCGTCTTGAGCTCGGCTTGGGTGAGGGGTACGCCGCTGATGGTGGTGACGCCTTTGCCCTTGCGACCGCTGGTCTCGCGACGAATACGCACGATGCCGTCCAGTTTGGCCAGACGTTCGGCTTCGGCGCGATCGGCACATTCACATTCGGCGAGGGGGTTGCGACAAGCGGGGCAGGTATCACCATGTTCGGTGGAATAGACCAGACCGCGAAGTTGATCCTGAAGGGATGCCATGCTGTCTCCCGGCAAGTGAATACCGGGTCATGATACCCGACAGGTCAGGGCGCGGAAATTGCTTGGTCAGCCTGAAGAAAATTCCTATAGCGCCAAAGCTTCCTGATGGACCAGGCGACTCACGACGGTCGGCAGCTGGTGCATGTTGCTGATCATGATGGCGCCCTGAGGCGTGGTTTCAACATCCGAGAAGCGATTCAAGTGGATGACCGGGATCCCCGCCGCCAACGCCGAGCGCACACCAACGATGGAGTCGTCGATGACCAGGCACTCCCGGGCCTTGAATCCCATGCTGTGGGCGGCATGAAGATAGAGGCCGGGATCGGGCTTCCAGCAGTTGGCGGTATAGGCACTGAATAAATGATCGTTGAAGTAGTCGCTCAAATCCGTGGAGGCAAGGCAGGTACGAATCTTGGTTTCCGGACCGTTGGATACTACAGCCCGTGGGTAATCCGAAAGAGTGTCAAGGGCTTCGTGCACTCCTGGCAAGCATTTGAGCTCGTGAACGAGCCGCTCAGCAAGACGCGCTCGCATGCCGGCTTCCGTCTCTTTTAGCGAGGTTGCGTCGATCCGGCCATGGCGTTTTTGCAACTCGGCGACGATGTTGCGAAAGCGCGCCCCGCGAAACTCACCAATGTAGTCGTCTGTCGAAAAGGGTAGACCGATAGCGGTAAGGCTGGTCGCCATTTCATCCGCCAGTAGGGGTTCGCTGTCCACCAACGTTCCATCGCAATCAAAAAGAAGACAAAGGGGCCGTGACATACGCTGGTCTCTCGCATTCGTTGAGCTTTCTAAGCCATTGTTACTGTTATCGGCTAAAGACGCATCGGGTTGAGAGCAAATTTCATACTTTTTGAACACTGTTTTCGAACAGTGTAGCAAAACCCTGAGGCCATGAACGAATACGATCTTTGAAAACGGTGCTTTCGAGTAGAAATTATTTACGAGGTAGCGTAGCGAATAATGGTCTAAAACGTTTCTATCGAAAATCGGCTATAAAAAAGCCGCCTTTGAAGGCGGCTTGGCTCTGAACAGTGTACGAGTCAATGGGTAGAGCGATGGTTACTTGCGCTACCGGTTAATTTGGGAATGAACGTCAGCGCATACAGGGCGCAAATACCGACGATGACGTAAACGATGCGTGCCAGGATAGCAGTTTGTCCACCGAAGATGGCAGCAACCAGATCAAACTGAAACAGTCCCACCAGCAACCAGTTAACTCCGCCTATGATAAGCAATATCAAAACAACCGTATTGAGTCCTTTCATGTCTCAATCCTTCAGTTAACGCATGGATAAAATTGATCACACTCTTAGGTGTAGTCTAAGTACAAGGTTCGTACAAATTTATTTTGTAACAAATTTAAAAAAATACGTTAGAAAAGAGAGACCGGTCAAATGGGCGTCAACTTATTGGTCATTGGCTTCCTTGGCCTGAGTGCGCTCACCATGAGGCACTTTTTTGCCCTGTGGAGACACCAGAAACCATTTTCCTCCCAGGTGTTTGACGTCTTGACCCAGCGCATCGGTAGGTTGATTGTCGCCGCTGAAATAATATAGCGGCCAGCCGTCATAGGTAACCTGCCTGCTGCCGTCTTCACGCTCAATGGTGTCGAGTTTGCTTGAATCGATACCTTCACCCAGCTGAAGGTCACCTCGAACCGTATAGGGTGGCCAGGTATTCAAGCACTCATCCACGCAGGTGCTGGCATTTCCGGGTTCGTCTTGGGAGAACAGGTATAGGCTGCGTTTTTGCCGATCGGTAAGATAGCGCCCATAGGGGGCCTGCTCGTTGATCTGGAGCAGGGAGTCTTGTTCCGCGCTATGTACAAAGCCAGGAAGCAGCGTTGCTGCTCCAGCCAGTAACGCGGTCAACAGCATGGTCTTGTTTGCTTGGCGCATGTAACGATTCCTCGGTAAGACATACATTTACCTTAGTCCTATCCATGCGCTTTGCTAGCAATAAGGCGTTATCTCAACGAGAAAGCCGGCGAGAGTTGGCGGTGGTGCGGCGATGCAGCGGCTTCATCGCGCGACGGCTGGTGACCCACCAAGGCGCATACTGACCGGAAAACATATTGAGCATGGCCTTGTTCATTACAGTGGCGACTTCCATGCTGGCATCGAGCTTCTCGCTCACCATGCGCTGATTTTCTTTCATCATCTTCGGGCTGGTGGGCATTTGGGTATACCAAAGACTATTGCGCATGGCGATGGTGGAAAGAGAGGTTGTCCACAGTTCAAACGCCATCACACCAACCTTCCACACATCGAACATGGCGGCAGGAGTAAAAGGAACAAGCGAAGTAATATCGTTGGAGCGTGTCATAAAAGAGACCTGTCGGGGGTTGGAATCAGCATAGCGGAGGTAAAGCATTCTTACCTGCTTTGTTGCAGCGCAATATAACAGCTTTGCTGGTGCCATGCGAATAACAAAAGGGGTTTTGAAAGCGCTCAGCGTGACTTCTGAGTCATAAGTTAACTCATGCTATGTAGCTGTATTAAGGATAACGAGTCTTGTCACCCCTAGGGGGTGGATTTTGCATGGGTTCAAATACAATATTGAAACGAAACACGATTATCGTCGGTAAAGGAGCGCGTATGAAAAGTGAAACGATGTGGTCGCTGGTCAGCACCGGCGTGGCGGTGGTTGCCGGGGTCGCGGCACGCAACAGTGCGCGCAAGGCTTACGAGCACAAGATCGGCAAGCCGCCGCTGGATCCTTATGATCCCGATGTGAAATGGCGCCATGCGTTGCTATGGGGTGCCACTACCGGTGTCATGGTAGGTATGGCACGAATCATAGGTCGCCGGGCCGGCAGCGAAGCCATACGTCGTGCCCGCGGCTATCGTCATGCGCGTAAGCAGCTGGAGCGCTGATGATCCATTTGATTGGCCCTGCTAACCGGCCGGCCGCGTTTTGATCCGTTAAGGGCTATCTTATGAAGGATAGGGAACTGATTCAGGAAGAATCGGTTCAAAAGGAGCTGATTCAAGTAGGGCTGTTTTTAACAGTGCAATGAGAGGAGCCCATGGAACAGAAATTACTGACGCATGATGCCAAGTCGCGCAAGCACAAGCTTCCTGTGCTCGTGGATGAAGACAACGTGCAATACGATACTCTTGAGAACAAGTCGCAGTATTCCGATGAAGCCTTTTGGAACAAGGTATCGCGCTATGCCAAAAAGGCGGGAAAGACGACTCTTGAGCCCGGTCTGAAGCTTTACTACTCCGCCCAGGACCCGGACACGCCGGTATGGGCAAAAACCACCATTTACGGCGCGCTTGGCTACTTCATCTTTCCGCTGGATACCATTCCCGATGTGACACCTTTTGTCGGTTACACGGATGATGTCTCGGTGCTGGTCGGGGCCCTGGCCGTAGTGGCTGCTCACATCAAGAAAGAGCACACAAGCAAGGCTCGCGCCGTATTGAAGCGCTGGTTTGGGGAGTGATATTTGCCGGACCGCCAGGCCCGGCATGCGCCATTACTTCTTGGCGGCTTTTTCCAGTGCGGTGACGGCGGGTAGCTGCTTGCCTTCGACATATTCCAGGAAGGCGCCCCCCCCGGTGGAAATGTAGGATACCTGATCTTCGATACCGTACTTGTCGATCGCCGCCAGGGTGTCGCCACCGCCGGCAATGGAAAAGGCGCTGCTTGCAGCGATGGCTTTGGAGAGAGTCTCGGTGCCCTGACCGAACTGGTCGATCTCGAATACGCCGACGGGGCCATTCCACAAGATCGTGCCTGCCTCCTTGAGCAAGGAAGCAAAGTGCTCGGCGGTTGCCGGGCCAATATCCAGTATCATCTCGTCATCGGCAACCTGCTGCACCCCTTTGACCGTTGCCTCCGCATTTTCGGAGAATTCCTTGGCGACCACGACGTCCGTGGGCAAAGGGATATCGACTCTTTCCATTAACGCCGACGCCTGATCGACCAGGTCCGCCTCATGCAATGACTTGCCCACCTTGTAGCCTGCAGCGGCGATAAAGGTGTTGGCGATACCGCCCCCAACGATCAGCTGATCGCATTTCTCTGAAAGCGCATTGAGTACTTCAAGCTTGGTGGAAACCTTGGAGCCGCCGACGATGGCAATCATTGGCCGCTTGGGTTTAGCCAATGCCTTTTCCAGCGCCTCGAGTTCGCGCGCCAGCAGCGGACCAGCGCAGGCCTGGGGGGCGAAACGAGCCACGCCATGGGTGGAGGCCTGGGCGCGATGGGCGGTGCCGAACGCATCCATCACGAAAACATCGCACAGCTTGGCATAGGCCTTGGACAGCGCCTCATCGTCTTTTTTCTCGCCGGTGTTGAAGCGTACATTCTCCAGCAGCACGACCTCGCCTTCGGCCACCTCGACATTGCCCTTCAGATAGTTCTTCTCCAGACGCACCGGCTTGCCCAGCAGTTCACTCAGGTGATCCGCCACCGGCGCCAGCGAAAACTCATCGGCGGGTTCGCCCTCGGTAGGTCGGCCCAGATGACTCATCAGCAGCACCTTGGCGCCTGCATCCAGGGCCGCCTGAATGGTCGGCAAACAGGCACGAATACGGGCATCGCTGGTCACGCGTCCTTGCTTGACCGGCACGTTGAGATCCTCCCGGATCAGTACTCGCTTGCCTGCAAGGTTCAGCTCGGTCATCTTGTGCACGTTCATGGGGCAGCTTCCTCCTGGTGATTGCTCGTCGTGGTGAATAAATAACGGGTGAGCCGGTACGGCTTCAGTATGACTTCAAGGCGGCGATGCGCTCGGCAATATCGAGCATGCGATTGGCAAAGCCCCATTCGTTGTCGAACCAGCTCAGCATCTTGATCAGATGACCGCCGGCTACCCGGGTCTGAGTGGCATCCACGATACCCGAGCGCGGGTCGTGGTTGAAGTCAACGGAAGCCATGGGCTCTTCGGTATAGCCCAAAAGCCCTTTCAGACGGCTCTCGCTGGCTTCACGTAGCAAGGCGTTGACCTTTGATGCCGAGGTCTCGCTGCGCACGCAGATCGCCATGTCCATGGCGGAGACGTTGATTGTCGGTACCCGCATATGCAGGCACTCGAAGCGACCGGCAAGCGCCGGCATCAGACGCTCGATACCCCGAGCCAAGCCGGTATCCACGGGCACGATCGAATGCATGGCGGAGCGGGTCAGACGCAGGCTGGTCTTGTTATAGGCATCGATCACTGGCTGATCGTTCATCGCTGAATGGATGGTAGTAGTTACCCCATGTTCGATGCCCAGGGCCTCGTCGAGCACCGTGAGAATCGGAATCAGGCAGTTGGTGGTGCAAGAAGCCGCAGAGAGGATGCGCATCTCGGGCTGAAGGTCGTTTTCATTGATGCCGCCGACCAGGGTGAGATCCATATCGGCTTCCGCAGGCTGAGAAAACAGCAGCCGCTTGGCACCGGCATCGAGATGTTGCTGTGCGGTAGCGCGATCCTTGAAGCTGCCGGAGCACTCCACGACCAGGTCGATCTCCAGTTCACGCCAGGGCAGGTGCGCGGGATCAGGTTCGGAGACGACGCTGATGGATTGGCCATTGATGATGAGTCGTCCTTCCCGGGTATCGACCTCGCCCGGGAAGCGGCCATGAGTGGTGTCGTAGCGGGTCAGATAGGCGATGGTCTCCAGATCGGACAGCTCGTTGATCGCCACGACCTGCAGGTTGGCGTTGTTGCGCTCGATAAGGGCGCGCAATACACACTGACCGATGCGACCGTAGCCGTTGATGGCGATGCGAAGGGGCATGAGCGATGGCTCGACGAATCATGAATGAGCGGGCCACCATCTTAGCGCAACCCGGAACAATGTCATAAAGCGTCGTACTACAGCGTGGCTATCAAATAAAGCTCGCAAGTAAGACCAGTAAGTAAGACCCGCAAGCGTGGCTATCACCTCTGTTGAGGATTGATCAGCACCCGGCCATAGGTCTTGCCCGCCAGCATGGCCTCTGCCTGCTCCACCACCTGATCGAAACCGATTTCCTCGGTTTGCATGCGCGTGAAGAGATCTCTGGGCAGTGATGCCAGCCGCTGCCAGGCCGCCTGGCGCTGCTCGAAGGGCGCCATGACGCTTTCCACCCCAAGCAACGACACGCCTCGCAGAATGAACGGCATTACCGTTGTCGGCAGATCCGTGCCGCCGGCCAAGCCCACCGCCGCGACCCGGCCCTGATAGTTCATGCGGGCCAGTACGCCCGCCAGCATCTGACCGCCGACGGTATCCACGGCAGCGTCCCAACGGCCTTTTTCCAAAGGGCGGGTGTCGCCATCGAGCTCACTGCGTGGCACGATCTGACTGGCGCCGAGCTCTTCCAACCAATGATGCTGCTCCGCCTTGCCGGTGACGGCTTCCACGTCGTAGCCAAGCTGGGCCAGCATCTGCACTGCCCAGCTACCCACGCCGCCGGTAGCCCCGGTCACCAACACCTTGCCGCCCGCCGCGAGACCGGCCTGCTCGAGTTGAATCACACTGAGCATGGCGGTCAGGCCTGCAGTACCGAGCAGCATGGCGTCCCGGGTTGACAGGTCGTCGGGGCAGGGCACCAGCCAGTCCGCATCGACGTTCATGGTCTCTGCAAAGCCGCCCCAGTGGCGCTCGCCCACCCCCCAACCGGTAAGAATCACCTTGTCGCCGGCAGCATAGTGATCACTGCGTGATTCCCGCACGGTGCCGGCAAAATCGATGCCCGGTACGAAAGGGTAGTCCCGCACGATCTTGCCCTTGCCGGTCACGGCGAGCGCATCCTTGTAGTTCAGGTCCGAGTAGTCGATATCGACGCTGACCGAACGCTCGGGAAGATCATTGGCGTCGATCTCCTCGATCTGACAGCGAGGTTCTTGGTCTCTTAGCATTACGACGCGGGCCATGAGGTTCTCCTGCAATAGGGAAAGTATTCTTACAGGCTAGTTCGGCAGCGCTGGTAACGACAATCCTGGGGCTGAATTATATGGCCGAATTGAATGGCCAAATTAGATAGACTAGGCGCCCACATTCAATCGCATGGATCCGCAAGATGAAATCGAGCGCGACTGGCTGGCGCCATCTGGTGAACTCGACACGCTATTCCTTCATGGGCCTCAAGGCCGCCACCCTGCACGAAGCGGCTTTCCGTCAGGAGCTGGTGCTGTGCGCCGTATTCTTGCCCTTTGCTTTTTGGGTCGGGCAAACCCCTGTTGAGTGGATACTGCTGATCAGCAGCTGCTTTCTGGTGCTGATCGTCGAGCTGCTCAACAGCGCCGTGGAAACCGCCATCGACCGCATCGGCTCGGAGCATCACGTGCTATCCGGGCGGGCCAAGGACATCGGCTCCGCGGCGGTCATGCTGTCATTGATCATGGCCGGCGTGACCTGGGGGTTGCTGCTGTGGCAGCGGCTTGCCGGTTAGTTCAGGTCCAGCGGTACATCCACGTCGCGATGTATGCCCGGGTCGTCCACCTCGACGACCCTGCAGCTTGAAGCATGCTGCTTGAGTATCTCCCGGGCACCGGTGTCGCCGCTCAAAAGACTTAGCGCTGGCCAGAAGGTGCGGCCGAACAGCACCGGATGACCGGAGCGGCCCTTGTAGCGTGGCTCTTGATGACGGGGCAGTAGGATGCGCTCGGCTTGGGCATGATTTATTAACGTCCGGCAAGTATGCGGCGACACCCAGGGCATGTCCCCTAACATTACTGCGGCGGCGTCTGCATCACGAGCACTGGCCTGGATTTGCAGCACGGAGAACGCCGCACCCAGGCTAGTGCCCAGGCCGATATCGCTGTCTGGGGCGTGTATTACGCGCACATGGGGATCGAGGCCCAGCTCCCGGGGGTTGTCTTGCTGGCGTAGAACCACCCAGGTGGCCTCGAAGTTCGCCTTTGCCAGATCCAGAGTGGCCTGCAGCAGGGATCGACTGTTTCTAAGCCGGGCTCGGCGCTTGTCCCTGCCAAAGCGACGAGACAGCCCTGCGGCCATCACCAACGCGACGACACGCGGTTTGCTGCGGCCTTCCTCACAAGGCATCGCGTGCTCGCCCACGTTGAACTCGCAGAATATCCGCCATGACTGCCAAGGCGATCTCCGCTGGAGTCTTGCTACCCAGGGCCAGGCCGATGGGCATGCGAATACGAGCAATCTCCTCGTCGTTCAGCCCACCGGAGCGTTGCAGGCGCTCGGCGCGCTGTTCTGACGTACGCTGTGATCCCATCACGCCGATATAGAACGCCGGGGTGCGCACGGCTTCGATCATGGCCAGATCGTCGATACGCGGATCATGGGTCAAGGCCACTACAGCGGTGGCGGCATGGCTGGCCCCGGAGGCGATGAACAGCGACGGCAGCACCGCTTGAACCTCTACGCCGGGCACGTTGAACGTCGCACGAGCCTCGTCTCGCGGATCACAGACGATGACCTCGAACCCCAGGGTGCGGGCAAACTCGGCGCAGGCGGCAGAAACCGGGGAAATGCCCGCAATGATCAATCGCAGCGCCGGACCGATCCGTATCCGCACGCTGTCTGTATTCCGTTCCACCTGTGGCCCCTGGGCGTCGCCCTCGGCAAAGCTGATTCGACCGTCTTTGAGATTCACTTGGCGAATCAGTGCGCGCTGACCGAGCAGTGCTGCCTGCAGCACTTCAAGATGAATCAGGGTAGGAGGGCTGGGCTGCAGGCGCTCCACCAGCACCTCGAGACTGCCGCCGCAGGGCAGCGTTACTCGAGGATGATCGATACCGCCATCGCCATAGCGAACCAGCGTTACCGGCTTGTCGAAGGCGCCTTCCTGCAAACGCGCCAGAAAGTCTTCCTCGACACAGCCCCCGGAAAGAGAGCCGACATGTTCACCCTTGGCCCGGGCGACCAGGAGCGATCCGGGTTCCCGGGGCGAGGAGCCGAAGGTCGCCAGCACGGTACACAGCCACACCGGCTCGCCGGCGTTGGCCCAACGCAGAGCGAATTCGATTACTTGCAAATCCAGATGGTGCATGTACCGCTTTCTCCTTGATTTGTTTCTCGACTTGTCCTTAGTCATGAGACGAAAGCTGGATCATTCTGCTTTTTGCCAGGCACAGTTGCCGAAGAACTCCTTGTCTTTTACAGCGGTGTTGGCCACCAGCCGGGTCTCCCCGTCGCGACAAACCACTGAGTAGTCGCCGAGCCCGGCAATATCGGCAAGAACCTGATCCCAGTGACGATACTGAACCGTATGTCCCTGGCCCGGATAGACCGTGGCCCGGGCGATGTTCGGTAGCGCCGATTTCCATTTCTCTATATTTTCGACCGGTACCGTCTCGTCCTCTTTGCCCCAGTAAAGATAGGTGGGAGCGGTGATTCGTGAAGCGTCAACGACGGCATCTTCCGAGCAAGGGAGCCTGTATTCAACCGCCAGCGCGGACGGGTCACCCATCTGACCGTTGACATAAAACGATCGCGTTGCATCACCATAGGCCTCGGTTTGCCAGCCTGGAACCACCAGCACGGGTGAGCCGCGCACACCCCACCAGTCTTTTGGATGATGGGTATATTGGATCAGCTTTACCTTCGTCTCCTCAAACGACGCGCTGCACTCCGGCTCGTCTCGGGTCGGCAGAGTGGTGGTGACAGCGGCTGTTGCGTGAAGAGACAGCACCCGTTCAGGTACCGCAGCCGCCAGATGCGCGGCATAGGCACCGCCACCTGAAATCGCGACGATGGCGAATTTTCCGACATTCAGATGATCCAGAACCGCTAGTACCTCTTTTGTGTAGTCGGCATAGCCGCGATCGACATCTAGCGGCGACTCGCCAAATCCGTTGCGCTCGATGGAGATCATTCGTAGCCCCAGTGCCTGGCGGGTCGAGCGATTGAATTCGGTCAGCTGGAAGGCCGCAAGGCTGGTTCCTTGCCCGCCGATAAAGACCACTGGACGATCTTCAGCGCGGCCTTCATCGATATAATAGGTCGGTCGGCCTTCGACGTTAATGCTGTGCACTTCGGCGCCAATATGATCAAAGCCGCTTGTCAGCTCGATCGTGGCCGGGTCCTTGACAGGGGGCGCGCCGCCGCTTTCGCTCTGGGCATATCCCGGCACTGCGGCTCCCATCAGACAGGACGCAGCGACCAGCGTCGTTTTTTCGAAGATGTTCATCAATGATCCTTTTGGTTTCGATGAAAGGCAGCGCTATAAAAATACTCGGTTCTCTTCTGCCGTGGTACGCCCTTCGCTATGCTGGGACTATTCGAACTGCCTCTCCCACATTTCCATTTGTTATAGCGACGAGACTTTCATGGCACTGCCCGACGATTTTCTACCGCTGACGAACATTCCCGGCTCGCTGCGGGAGTCGTTAGGCAAGGCGAAAGAGCGTCTGGATGAGGCGCTGACCCAGGCAGATAATCTGGCCGAGCTCAAAAAGATGGAGCGCCCAAGCGATACCTGGCAGGCCTTGTCGCAAACTCGGCGAGAGCAGCTGGTCCGGGTGCTGGCCTGCTCGACCTTTGCGGGAGATACGCTGGCGCGATACCCCGACTGGCTGGCATTCCTGGAGGCGGAAGGGGAGCTCGACGCAGCGCTGGACGAGGCGGCGCTGACTCAAGTGCTCACCGACGCGCTCGATAGCGCAGAGGACGAGGCGCAGATGCAGGCGGCGCTGCGGCGCTTTCGCCGGGCCCGCATGCTGGGCATCATCTGGCGTGATCTCAATCCGCCAAGCGGCTATGGCATGTGGGATACCGCCGCCAGCGTCTCGCGCCTGGCAGAGATATGTCTCGAAGGCGCACTTGTCTGGCTCGAGGCGCATTTCGCGCCGCGTTGGGGGGTGCCGGCGCCGCGGGAGGATGGTTCGCCCCAGCGTCTGGTCGTGCTGGGCATGGGCAAGCTGGGAGCGGGGGAGCTCAATCTCTCTTCGGATATCGATCTGATTTTTGCCTTTCCCGAAAAGGGCACGACGCAGGAGGGCAAGCGCGAATACGATCATCAGGAGTATTTCACTCGGCTGGGTCAGAAGCTGATTGCTGCCCTGGATGCGATTACCGCGGACGGCTTCGTCTTTCGGGTCGACATGCGCCTGCGCCCGCTTGGCGAGGGCGGTCCGCTGGTGGGCAGTTTCAACATGATGACCAGCTACTATCAGGATCAGGGCCGGGAGTGGGAGCGCTACGCCATGCTCAAGGCTCGGCCGGTTGCTGGCGATCTGGATGCCGGGGCGGAACTGCTGGCCCGGTTGCGACCCTTCATCTATCGCCGCTATCTGGATTTCGGCGCCATCGAATCCTTGCGCGAGATGAAGGCCTTGATCAATCGGGAGGTGCGGCGCAAGGAGATTCAAGACAATATCAAGCTGGGGCCTGGCGGTATTCGTGAAGTGGAGTTCGTGGTGCAGGTCTTTCAGTTGATTCGCGGCGGTCGCGATACCGAACTGCAGGTGCCGTCATTGAGAACGGCGCTGCAGCGCCTGCCGGAGCTGGAACTGCTGCCTCAAGTGGTGGTTGATGAGCTTGGCGAGGACTATGTCTTCTTGCGCAACCTCGAACATGCCCTGCAGGCTCAGGAGGATCGTCAGACCCAGACGCTACCCGAGGATTCACTGAACCGGGAGCGGCTGGCCCTGGCCATGAGCCACCCGGAGCAATCCTATGATGATTGGACTGCTCTGGATGCGCAGCTCAGGGAAGTGCGGGAACGCATTCGGCGGCATTTCGATGCGGTGATTGCCGACCCGGAAGAGGAAGCCGAGACACCCGTCGATGCCAGCGATAGTGACGATGAGATCCCTTTAGATGAATGGCGTGCTGCCTGGCGCGGTGAGCTTACCCAGGAAGAGAGTCATCGGTTGTTCGAAGGGACGGGGTTCGCCGCGCCGGAAGAGGCTTTGCGGCGGCTGAAGACGTTGCGCCAGTCCCGGGCCGTGCAGGGCATGCAGCGTATCGGACAGGAGCGTCTGGAGGCGCTGATGCCCTTGCTGCTGGCCGCCATCACCGACAGCGAGGCACCGGACACGGCCCTTGAGCGCACCCTGCCATTGATCGAGGCAGTATTGCGGCGCACTGCCTATCTGGCCCTGCTGCGTGAAAACCCCGATGCACTCAAGCACTTGATAGCGCTATGCACGGCGAGCCCCTGGATTGCCGAACAGCTGGCGCGTCATCCGGTGCTGCTCGATGAGCTATTGTCGCCGGATACGCTCTACTCCCCTGCGGACAAGGCGCGCCTGACCGATGAGCTGCGCCAGACCCTGGGGCGGGTGCCAGAGGAGGACGAGGAGGCGCAGCTCGAGGCGCTGCGTATCTTCAAGCATGCCCAGGTGCTGCATGTAGCCGCCTCGGACATCGCTGGCGCTCGTACGCTGATGAAGGTCAGCGACTATCTGACCTTCATTGCCGAGGTGGTGCTGGAACAGGTGCTGAGGATGGCCTGGCGCCACCTGACCCGCAAGCATGGCCTGCCGCAGCATCGGGATGGCGGTCAGCATTCTGAGCCGAATTTTCTGATCGTGGGCTACGGCAAGCTGGGGGGAATCGAGCTTGGCTATGGCTCGGATCTGGATCTGGTGTTCATTCACGACGCGGCGACCCAGGGCACCACCGACGGCAAGCGCGCCATCGACAATGGCGTGTTTTTTACTCGACTGGGGCAACGCATCATTCATCTGTTGACCGCCATCACCCCTGCCGGCGCACTCTATGACGTGGATATGCGCCTGCGCCCTTCGGGCAACTCGGGGCTCTTGGTGACCAGTCTCGAATCCTTTGCGGATTATCAGCGTAATCACGCCTGGACCTGGGAGCATCAGGCATTGGTACGCGCCCGAGTCGTTGCCGGTAGTTCTGAGCTGGCCGAGCGCTTCAGCGCGGTGCGCCGCGAAGTGTTGGGTCGCGAACGTGATCCGGAGGCGCTACGCCAGGAAGTCGTCAAGATGCGCCACAAGATGCGCGAGCATCTTGGCAGTAGCGCCAAACAGCGCGAGCAGGGCAAGTTCGATCTCAAGCACGATGCCGGTGGCATGATCGATATCGAATTCCTGAGTCAGTACGCGGTGCTCCTGCATGGATTTCAAACCCCGGATCTCTTGGCCTGGAGCGACAATGTTCGTATTCTGGAAACACTGGAATCGAGCGGCTGCATGCCGGATGAAGATGCGCGTCGGCTGCGCGAGGCATATCTGGCCTATCGTCACATTGGCCATCGTAATGCGCTGACCAAGAGCGGCACGCGGGTCGAGGCATCGGATTACCAGGAGTATCGCCAAGTGGTGGAAACACTCTGGCAGCGCTGGCTCGAGCCGGAAACGATCTGATTATTTTTACCCGGGATGTCTGCAGATGTCAGGATAACTGCAGAGCATCTTGCGACACGTTGAAAAACGAAGGATGCGTATTATGTCGATGGCTGACCGCGACGGTCTGATCTGGTTCGATGGCGAAATGGTGCCCTGGCGCGATGCCAAGGTGCATGTGCTGACCCATACCTTGCATTACGGCATGGGCTGTTTCGAGGGTGTGCGTGCTTACGACACTGAGCGAGGCACGGCGATTTTTCGCCTTAAGGAGCACACCAATCGCCTGTTCGACTCCGCCAAGATTCTGGGCATGGAGATGCCCTTCAGCAAGGAACAGATCAATGACGCCAGTCGCGCGGTGGTGCGCGAGAACGAGCTCAAGGAAGCCTATCTGCGGCCGATGGTCTTTTTTGGCTCCGAAGGCATGGGACTGCGGGCGGACAATCTCAAGACTCACGTCATCGTCGCCGCCTGGGAGTGGCCCTCCTACATGGCGCCGGAAGCACGGGAAATGGGCATCAAGGTGCAGACCTCATCCTTCACCCGCCATCACGTCAATGTCGCGGTGACCCGAGCCAAGGCCAACGGGCAATACATCAACTCCATGATGGCCCTGGCGGAGGCCCAGCGGGGCGGTTATGACGAAGCGTTATTGCTCGACCCTCAAGGCTACGTGGCCGAGGGTTCTGGCGAAAACCTGTTCGTGGTCAAGGACGGCATCATCTATACCCCGATGCTGACATCCTGTTTGAACGGCATTACCCGCAACACCGTATTGCATATGGCAGAGAAGCTGGGGTATGAGCTGCGGGAGAAGCTGATTACCCGGGACGAGGTCTACATCTGTGATGAAGCCTTCTTCACCGGCACCGCCGCGGAGGTACTGCCGATTCGTGAACTCGATGGCCGAACCATCGGCGAAGGGCGTCGCGGGCCGATCACAGAGAAGATTCAGTCGATGTACTTCGATCTGGTCAGCGGCAAACAGACGCTTGACGCAGAATGGCTGACCCCGGTGGCTTGAAGCGCTGTCTTACAGACATGAGCACCCTCTATGCAGGGTGCTTTTTCACATGAAAAACGCGCAAAAAAATGGGCTGCAGGTGCAGCCCAAGGTACGCAGGGAATTGAAGACCGGTCGATTGATCTGATCTGCCTTTCGGTATTTAACCGATTGACACATCGGATGAATCAGACCTGAACGAGACATGTCTCGCTGTCTGAAAGATATAGTGCGAATATGATGCCAGATTTTTAATTTTGTATATAAAACAGTTATTTAAAAAAACGAGTATGGTGAGGTAAGTGTTTCCGATATGGGAAAAGGCAGAAATCGTGCGCAATGTGTTGCTTTTTGGAGACTATCGCACGGTGTTTTATAATTAATTTATAGATAACAGCAACTTATAGTGTCTTAAAATAGATACAACTAGGAAAAAGTTGTACTTTTTAAGCCTCGCCGGGCTTTCCATTACGAATCGTTCATTTCGCAGCAATGCGTCAACCTCTTCATTGACGAACCTCCGATCCTCTGCTTTTTTATAAAGCGTTGATGCTGACGCTGTCGAAGTAGCGATGATTCACAGCATTGTGCCGCCGTTTACATCCCATACGACTGGAACGCTTCGAAGGAACGAACGATGAACCTGTCCCCCAGGGAAACTGAAAAACTCCAGATCTTTGTTATTGCCGATCTTGCCCGCCGACGCCGCGATCGTGGGCTGCTGTTGAACTATGTGGAAGCGGTGGCGCTCATCTCCGAAGCCATTCTCGAAGGTGCCCGTGATGGCAAGGATGTTCCCGAGGTCACGGAACTCAGCAAGCAGGTGGTCAAGCCCGAAGAGGTCATGGAGGGCGTAGCGGAAATGATCGATGTGGTGCAAACCGAGGCTACCTTCACCGATGGTACGAAGCTGGTCACGGTACATGGCCCCATCGGTGGTATCGAAGGTCAGGTAGCGCTGAAATCTTCCCACTGACGCTATTACGCTTTTTCACCTGTAGCTATTCATTGCCACTGTTTTCAAAGACAAGGAATCGGCCATGAAAACCCCGTTCATTTTCGCCAGCGACCCGGTCGAACTCAACGAAGGGCGTCCGGTCACCAAGTTGACCGTCAAGAATACCGGCGACCGCCCGGTCCAGGTAGGCTCGCACTATCACTTCTTCGAAGCCAATCGCATGCTCGATTTCGATCGCGAAAAAGCCTGGGGCCAACGTATGAACGCCCCTTCCGCGGCAACGGTGCGCTTCGAACCCGGCGACGAGAAGGACATCGAGCTGGTGCCCTATGTAGGCAAACGCATCGCCATGGGCTTCGCCGGACTGGTCAACGGTCCGCTGGATGAGGATGGTGCCAAGGAAGCAGCGCTCAAAAAGGCGCAACAACAAGGATTCAAGGGAGCCTGACGATGCAGATCAAGCGTGAAAGCTATGGCGGCATGTTCGGCCCCACGGTGGGGGACAAGATTCGCTTGGCAGATACCAACCTGGTTATCGAGATCGAAAAGGATCTGCACTACGCCGGCGGTGACGAGCTCAAATACGGCGCTGGCAAAAGCATGCGCGACGGCATGGGCCAGAGTCAGCACACCAACGCCGAAGGGGCAGTGGATCTGGTGATCAATCACACCGTGGTGCTCGATCCCAGCTACGGCGTAATCAAGGCGGATATCGGCATCAAGGACGGGCGTATCGTCTGTTTGGGCAAGGCAGGCAACCCAGACATCATGGACAACGTGGATATCATCGTCGGCGCCGGCACCGAGGTCATCGACGGCTCGGAGTTTCTGGTGACCCCGGGGATGATCGACGCCCACGTGCACTACGTGGTCCCGGAGATGATTTGGCACGGTCTGGCCAACGGTGTGACGACTCTATTCGGCGGCGGTACCGGTCATGTTACCGGCTCCCGGGGCACCACCTGCACCCCGGGGCCTTGAAACATGCAGCGCATGCTGGAGGCCACGGACCAAATGCCGGTCAACATGGGCTTTTTCGCCAAAGCCAATACCAGCCGCGAAGCGGCCATCATCGAACAGCTCAAGGCCGGAGCCTGCGGCCTCAAACTTCATGAGGACTGGGGTACCACGCCCAACGCCATCGATACCTGTCTGCGAGTCAGCGACGATTTCGATGTGCAGACCATGATCCATACCGATACCCTCAACGAATCCGGGTTCGTGCAGGACACCATCGCCGCCATCAACGGGCGCACCATTCATACGTTTCATACCGAAGGCGCCGGAGGTGGCCATGCACCGGACATGCTGGCCATGGCGGGCATGAAAAACGTCCTACCGTCTTCCACTAATCCGACTCGGCCCTACAGCCACAACACCACCGCCGAGTCCCTGGGCATGATCGTCATGGCTCACCACTTGAAGCATTCCAATCCGGAAGACATCGCCATGGCGCAAAGTCGCATTCGCGCCGAGACCATGGCGGCGGAGGATGTGCTACACGATATTGGCGCGCTCTCCATCTACAGCTCCGATGCCTTGGCCATGGGCCGCATCGGCGAAACCTTTACCCGCCTAATTCAAACCGCCCACAAGATGAAGGCAGTGCGCGGCCAGTTGCCGGAGGATGCCCCAGGTAACGACAACTTCCGCCTGATGCGCTATCTGGCCAAGATGACTTTGAACCCGGCCATCGCCCAGGGGGTAGAGCACACCGTGGGCTCGCTCAAGCCCGGACGCATGGCAGATCTGGTGCTGTGGCCGATACGCTGGTTCGGCGTCAAGCCGACTACGGTGATCAAGGGTGGACTGATGAATTTCGGCCTGCACGGTGATCCGGGCGCTCCATTCCGCCTCCGGAACCGGTCAAGATGCGGCCCATGTTCGGCGCTCATGGCCTGGCCGCCGCACGAACGTCGGCGGTGTTTCTGTCCCAGGCCGCTAAGGACGAGGGTGTGCCGGAAGCGCTAGGACTCAGCAAGATGGCCATTGCCGTGGGCGACACCCGGCGGCTGGCCAAGAAAGACATGATGCTCAACGGCGAAACCCCCAAGGTCGAAGTGGACCCGGACACCTTTGAAGTGCGGGTGGACGGCGAGGTGGCTACGGCCCCGGCAGTAAAGGAGCTACCGCTGACTCAGCGCTATTTCCTCTTCTGAGTGATAAATATTGGCGTGTCCCAATCACTGCGCTGCGTTTGAGGCGCTCAATTTATTCAGCGCTTCTTGATGGAACAAAGGACTTGCAAGCATGCAACGGATTACGGATGTAATCGGCAACATCCACACGGATGAGAAGCTGGCGCAAAGCTTTCGTCAGTGGGGCACCGCCGGTCAGGTCGAGCGGGTACGCCTGGACATGTGGACGGCGCAGAAAAGCCGCCTGCGTGCGATAACGGATCAGGACACGACGCTGGGTATCACGCTTGCGCGAGATCAGGCGTTGGCAGATGGTGACGTGCTGCTGCTGGACGACACGGCCCGACGCATGATCCTCGTCGAGGTGGAGGGGCGTCAGGTCATGGTATGCGATATCAACAATCAGGAAGACGCCACCAGCACCATTGAGCTGGCGCTGGAGCTGGGGCATGCCCTGGGCAACCAGCACTGGCCGATCAAGGCCCATGGCCAGCGGGTCTATGTACCGGTGATCGCGGATATCAGCATCATGGAGGCCATGATGCGCGCGCGTAACCTGCCCGGGGTGCAGTGGCATTTCACCGAGGCCACGCCGGAAATGGGGCTGCCCGCCACGGCGCCAAGTCATGAGCATGTGGAAACCGAACAGGGCCATGAGCACACGCATGATCATGGCCATGCTCACCATCATCATGGCGCGGCGGGGACGGCGTGAGCGATCTCGAGCTGCCGGCCGCCGCCTATCTCGCCACCCTGCGCCTGGCGGATTCAGCGTTTCCCACCGGGCTCTATACCCAGTCCAATGCGCTGGAGGCCTATGCCATTTCAGGACGGGTGAAAAAGGCCGAAGACGTGCAGAATCTGCTCGAGGATCTGCTGAGAGAACAGCTTGCCACCTCGGATCTGATCGCCACTGCCTGGGCCTGGCAGGGGGCGTCACAAAACGACGGCGCGAAAGTGCGGGAGGCGGATGCGGCCCTGGAGGCAACAAAGCTATGTCGCGAGTTGCGGGAGAGCTCCAGGCGCAGCGGGGGGCGTCTGATCGCCCTGATGGCGGCGCAAACCCAGGATTTGCCGCTAGAAGCGCTGGCTAGCGAGGTGAGAGCCGGCCATACGCCGGGTCACAACTCCGCCATGACCGGGGCGGTCGGGGCGGTACTCGGTGTGCCCCTACAGGCCTTGCTGCTCATGGAGGCCAACGCCTTCGCCACCAGCTTCGTGAGTGCCGCCATGCGGCTGCTGCCTTTCGATCACGCCCAGGCTCAGGCGGTGCTTACGGCCTTGGCTCCGACCCTCGTCGAGCTCATTGACAGGATACCGCTCAAGCATTTGAGAGACATGCATTCCTTGAGCCCCCAGGCGGAGATCATGTCCATGCATCACGAGCGCGATCACGTCAGATTATTTGCCAGCTGAAGGAGACAGCGATGACACAACGCATTCCACGGATCGGAGTCGGCGGCCCGGTCGGCTCCGGCAAGACCAGTCTGATCGAGGCGCTGGTGCCCAAGCTGATAGCCCAGCGCATCAATCCTATCGTCATCACCAACGATATTGTCACCAAGGAAGATGCGGAGCATGTGCGGCGCACCCTGGAGGGCATTCTGCCCGCAGAGCGTATTGTTGGCGTGGAAACTGGTGCCTGTCCTCATACTGCCGTGCGGGAAGATCCGAGCATGAATCTGGTGGCCTGCGAGGAGTTGGAAAACCGCTTTCCCGATGCGGATCTATTGTTGATCGAGAGCGGCGGCGACAATCTGACCCTGACCTTCAGCCCGGCCCTGGCGGATTATTTCATCTTCGTCATCGATGTGGCCGCCGGGGACAAAATTCCGCGCAAACGCGGTCCTGGCACCGTGCGTTCGGACCTGCTGGTGATCAACAAGACCGATCTGGCGCCATACGTGAACGCGGATCTCGAGGTGATGCGCCGGGACAGCCTCACCGCCCGGGGTGAGCGGCCGTTTTTATTCACTAACTGCCACGCCGGTGAAGGCCTCGACGACATCATAGGAATCCTGCGCCGTGACGTCCTTTTCCTCGACTGAAATGCTCGACGAATGGCAGGCCGGTGCCGAGATGGCCGGGTTTGCCAGTACCGTGCCGCAGTTGGGTATCGGTCAAAGCGGCAAGAACGGTATGCTCAAGGCCACCTTCGAGCTGCACAAGCAGATCACCCGGCTGACTCAGGCCTATGCTCGACCGCCCATGTATGCCAATGGCGCCCTCTACCTGGACGAGCAATTGCCCGGCATGGCGTTTCTCTATCTCATGTCCGGCAGTGATGCGTTGGTACAAGGCGATCGGCTGGCGACTCTGGTAACCGTCAAGGAAGGGGCCCAGCTACACGTTACCAACACGTCTGCCACCAAGATTCACGGCATGCGTCATGACTACGCGGTGCAGCGCACCGAGCTGGCCCTCGAGTCCGGTGCCTTCGTCGAGTGGCTGCCGGAGCCTTTGATACCGCATCCCGGGGCGCGGCTATGGCAGCACACCCAGCTTGACGTGCATCCAGAGGCAACGCTCATTTTCGGAGACGTTCTCAGCGCCGGACGGCTGGCGCGAGGCGAGCGTTTCGAGTTCGAGATCATCAGCAGTCAGCTTCGAGCCCGCCGCGAATCCCGCACGCTTTTCGACGACAATCTCGTGCTGCAGCCGAGCCGCCAGCGAGTCGATGGCGCCGGGCTGTTTGGCAACTTCTCGGTGCAGGGCAGCCTGTATGTACTCACCCGGCAGATGCCTCCGGCTGTCTTGGCGGACGCCTTGCACGAGGCAGCTCAGCAGCCGGAGGTGCTGGCCGGTGCCAGCGTGCTGCCCGGCGAAGCAGGCGTGCTGGTGCGCATTCTAGGACCGCGGACCGCCGCGGTGCAGCAGGCCATGACCGCTGCCTGGCGCCATGCGCGTCAGGAACTGATGGGAGTTGGACTGCCGGATACGCGCAAGTATTAAACGAATCTGGAGACCGGGCCATTGGCCAGTCTTCTTTTCACCACCATGACCATCAAGGAAGGAGGACGTCATGTCCCATCACCGTTCACGTTGCATCGCTTTGAGTCTGGCGCCGCTGCTGCTGTTGGGCGCTGGCAGCGCTCTGGCGCATCCAGGGCATATCGGCCCGCATGCCGGGTTCCTGCAAGGCTTCTTGCACCCGCTGCTGGGGCTAGATCATCTACTGGCCATGCTGGCCGTGGGTGTCTGGGGCGTCATGCAGGGCGGGTATCAACGCCGCTTTACTCCGCTAATGGTGCTAGGGGGCATGTGGCTAGGAGCGGGGCTTGCCTGGGCCGGCATGAATCTTACCGGTGTCGAAACCGGCATTGCCTTGTCGGTACTGCTGGTAGGTATCCTCATTGCCACCTTTACCCACCTATCCAGAGCGCTGGGCACGATGCTGGTAGTCGGGTTCATGCTGTTCCACGGCGCTGCCCACGCCAGTGAACTCCCCGCGGGCGCTTCAGTGCTGATGTATTTGATCGGCTTTTCCGTTGCGACTCTAGGTATCGCCTACGGCGGCAAGGCGCTGGGCGGCTTTCTCAAGACGCGCAGCTCCCTGTGGAGCCGCGCCCTGGGTGGGGCGATCGCCTTTATCGGAGGGCTGTTCTTGTTGAGCTGAAACCTGTGCATTGGCCGGGGCACTGCGTCTCGGCCTCTTTCGTTCTGCGCTTCGTCTTTCTTATTCCTTGTCACAAGATAAAGACCCGTTGGTGTGACTGCGTTATTCTCACTGGCATTATTTCCTAATGGCAATTTGGGAAATCGCAGCCATCGGCGTTTAAAAGAACAAGGAACGTAGTCGCATGATCGAGTGGATATCACAGAACGCGAAGGTACTGACCTTCTTTACCAATCTTGGCGTTTTGCTCGTCTGGCTGGGGTACGCTCAGCTTTTGTATCTCGGTTTTAGTCGTCAGCGCCGTCCAAGATTGATCATCAACCGCGGCAAGAGAAAGGATATCGACGCTTTGTGCATCGTCAGCAACATGAGCGCCGAGTCGATCTTCATCGAGTACATCATCGCGGAGCTTGAAACCTCGGAAGGCACCATCACCATGGATGTCACCGATTTCGATCAGGAATACGAAGAGGGTGACGAAGAGAAGCAGCAGCATTCATCCTCTCTGGGCACGGTAAGAGAAAATACGCGCCAGGGGCCGCTTGGATCCGGAGATTTTCTTCACGTCGGTACCTTCTCTAATTTGCTCGAGCGGCTGGCGAGAGACGAAGGCATCAAGATGGACGGCCACCGCCCGCAAGGGGAGTTGACGTTCAAGCATCTGACCATTCGATTGATCGGGGTCTATGGCCCGGAAGACATGCCCATCGGCGCCGAGCGCAGCTTCGAGCTGTTCACTGATGAAGACTTTCGTTCGCTGACTCCGAACAGCTGGGATACCAAGCGACTGTCGTCTTTTCGCCAGCGTCGCAAGCTGCGCAAGATCATGCAGGAACTCAACGACAAGAATTTCTCTTCCTCGTCGAACCTGCGCCAGATCGACAGTGAAGAGGATGACTACAACAAAGACAGCCCTACTCAGAACGACGATGAACAGGGTGAGGATAAGGGCGAGCGCAGCCAAGAAGAGACCCGACAGGCGGCCGCCAAGGCCAGCCGTGAGGAGTGATTTGAGGCTGCTGGTTTTTTTAATCTTCAAAAGTGATCATGAAGAGCAGGTTCTTGGACGGTGGACCCACCACTGCCCAGCAAGCCTGCCTTCGACAAGATCCTGCGCCAGTCTCGTCAAGCGTTCACCGCTTAGCGCTGTCAATGCCGCCTGCTCTGTTTCCCAGGGCTTCCAATCTCCGCGTCTTCGCACCCCCTGCCAGGCTCGCATCAGCGCCTCCCCTGGCGTTTCGGGGCGGCTCCATCGGGTGCTCAAGGCGGTGCGTCGTCTGTCGAAAGTGGTACTGTCCAAACAGGCTAACGCCACACCCTGGGTCTTCAGGAAGGCATTCACCGTTTCGCATAGCGCTTCACTGCCAGCATGGGGAGATTGCACCACGTAGCCAAGCCGCGGCCAGCCATCCGGGGCCTCGCGATAGCGCACCGCCGCCACATAGCCGAGCTTCTGGCGCTGGCGCATTTCATGATGAAACGCCGCGTCGTGGCACTGGGCCAGCAGCTGAAACAGCGCTTGGCTGATGGGGCTGGCGTCCGGTGCGTCGATCTGCAGCATGACCGCCGCGTCATCGCCTTGAGGCGTAAGCCGGTGGATCGGCCAATCTTTGACGATGGTTGATCGGCTTGTCGTGGCGGCCGGTGATGACGTGGACGCGCAGATATCGACCTCAGATGCCAAGTTCGCAAAGACGTTTTCGCAAGACGCCAACAGCCGCTGACAGCCCGCCCGGGCCTCGGCGTCGCTCAACGTTCCCCCGGCCCAGACTAGCGTTCGTGCATCGTTTTTCTGCCGGACGGTGGGCTGGCTATCCAGAAGATTCAACAGCCGCTGAGCCAGCAACCCTTCGCTGGAAGTCGGCAACGGCGTGCTGATTCCGGCAGGCTGTCGAGATGGCCAAAGATGCAATGTCTGAACAAGGGCTGATTCCAGCCGCTCCGCATCGCCCGTTGCCATCAGCCAGTCGCCGCGCGTATCGCCCTCGAGCGTAAGCGCTATTCCGTGCGCTAGCGCAGCCTGACGCAAGGCCAGCGTATTTTGCCGCCAGCATGCCAGCCGCGCCGCCTGATGAGTGGCCGACGCCGGCCAGCCCAGGCACCAGAACGCATTTTTACAGACGGGTTCGCCATCCCACCATAGCGCAAGCTTTTCGTTGTCGAGGATCAAACCCGATGCGGCAAGGCTGTCGTCAGCAAGCAGAGCCCGGCGTGGAATCGATGGCGCCGATCGAGAAGGCAGGATTGTAGAGCGCCAGGCTGAGTCGAATACCAGCGGCGGGCGATGGCGCAGCCGGGTGCCTGTCTCAGGTATTGTGTCAGCTTGCGCCAAGTCAGGTAGCGCTTCCAGAATCCGACAGCACTTGGCCGTCAACATGGGCGCCAGCGTCTTGATTGCCTGGTCGTCCAGTGACGCATTCGCGTCCGATGTTTCCCCGGTCATCGAAAGCGTTCGCGCATCGACGGCCAGGCGCCGAGCCAGCGTCTTGGGCCAGGTATCGAGGTTGTGGATCAGCGAACCGGGTTGCCCTGAAGCGTCACCCATCGTCAGCCGGGTAGCGACATCCTCGACCCAGGCCTGGCAGGTGGCGATCAGGGAGTCACGCTGTCGATGTCCCGACGCACTCAACGTCAGGCTCAGCAATAGAAAGGGAGCACCGCCGTCCGCCACAAGACAAAGCGCCATATCGTGGATGGCATCATGCTGGGCAAGGGTAGTAGCGAGTGCGCCGTCTTTGAGTACCTGGACCAGCCGTTCACTGATCTGACGCTGGGCAGGTGTCAGTGGGTCCGGCAACGGCCAGATCAATTCCAGCAGGGGGTTGGCAGGCGGCTGATGCTTGAGCAGGGACCACTGTATCCAACCGGGTTCCGCCCAGGGCCAGGTTCGAGTAGGCGCGGTGCCGGTCTCGGCAGGAATCCCAGCGGCGGCTGCCGTTAGCAGATCGAGCTGCCGTGTCAGAGACTGAGGCCCCAGCATCACAAGACTCAGGCCCTCGGCGCGATAATGGCAGGCGTGAAAGTCGCGAAGCGCACAACGCAGTGCGGAGATGTCCGATCCCAGGCTCTGACGATTGCCATGATGACAGTCAAAGGCGGGATGGGACGCCTTGAAAAGACGCGACAGGGCGCGTTGGCGATGCAGCGCGGGATCATTCAGCCGCGCCTGATATTCCGCTTCGATCACCTCGACTTCCCGGGCAATGTGCGTCTCGCTCAGAAGAGGGTGCAGAACGATGTCGAGCAGCCGTTCGAGGCCTGCCTGCGACTCATCTGGCGGTAGGGTCAGGTGCACGTCCGTGGCGTACTCATCCGTATGGGCGTTGTACCGCCCGCCCTGATCATTCACCCAGGCAGCGAAATCCCCCGGCTCCGGGTGGCGAGACGAACCCAGGAACAGGGCATGTTCGAGCAGATGGGCAAGCCCTGGCAGGTTTTCAGGCTCATCGAGATAACCCACGCCGATGGCGCAGACCAGACGTACCTGCCGAGCGGTGGGCGCTTCAATAGCCTGCATGCGCAGGCCGTTGGCGAGCCGACGCTTCGCCATACGGCTTCCCGATGGCAGGCCCGGTACCTCGCCCCGATCAGTCACAGGGCGTCACTCGCGACAGAAAACCCGGGATTCGCGGACATTGCGTAGCGTCAGCTCATGAACTGAGCGCTGGTCCTGGGCGGCTTCTTCCCGAGCGGCTTCGATCAGATGATGATCCGGGGACAGATCGCACACCGGGTCCGTGGCGCTGGCATCTCCGGTGAGCAGGTAGGCCTGGCAGCGACAGCCGCCGAAATCCTTGTGGCGCTCGTCGCAGTCGCGACAGGGGGAGGGCATCCAGTCCTCGCCGCGATAGCGGTTGAACGCAGCGCTTTGATACCAGATCGTCTTGAGCGACTGCTTGCGTACCGTAGGAAACGTCATCGGCAGAATGCGCGCACTATGGCAAGGCAGCACCGCCCCGTCCGGGGCCACGGTCATGAAGATCGACCCCCAGCCCCCCATACAGGCCTTGGGGCGCTCGGCGTAGTAGTCCGGCACCACAAACAGCAGGCGCATGTCCTGGCCCCTGGCCGCGAGGCGCTTCCGCCAGCGGGCAGTGGTGGCCTCGGCAGCGTCCAGCTGTTCGCGGCTCGGCAACAGCCCGGCCCGATTGAGCTGCGCCCAGCCGTAGAGCTGGCAGTTGGCCAGCTCCACCGCGTCCGCGCCAAGCTCCGCGCACAGGGCGATGATGTCGTCGATCTGATCGATGTTGTGCCGATGCAGCACCACGTTGAGCACCATGGGGTAGCCCGCGGCCTTGACTGCCCTGGCCATGGCCAGCTTCTTGGCGTGAGCTTGGGTGAACCCGCCACCGCCGCGGCAACGTCCGCATCCGCCGCCTGCAAGCTGATCTGGATATGATCGAGGCCTGCCTCGCGCAGGGCGTCGATCCGGGCCTCATCAAGCCCCAGCCCGGAGGTGATCAGGTTGGTATAGAATCCCAGCCGGCGGGCCTCGGCTACCAGAGCTTCCAGATCCTTGCGCACCAAAGGCTCGCCGCCGGAAAACCCGAGCTGCACTGCCCCCATGGCCCGGGCCTGGCGCAGTACGTCGAACCACTCATCGGTGCTCAATTCGTCCTGCCGGGCGGCAAAGTCCAGCGGGTTGGAGCAGTAGGAGCACTGCAGCGGACAGCGGTAGGTCAGCTCTGCCAGCAGCCACAGCGGCGCGCCCTGACCGGCGGGTGGCGGAGTGGGCACGGGTTCAGTCATGACGAATCCAGCCCTGGTTGGCGGCGTCTTGCAGGAACTCTTCCACGTCCGCGCTCATCTCCTCTCGTGGCGCCTGGGGAAAGCGGCGCTGCAGTTCGTCGATCAGTGCCGTCACGTCCCGCTCGCCGTCGAGCAAGGTCAGGATGGCGCCGGCGCTCTCGTTGAGTTGCACCATCCCTTCAGGATAGAGCAGCACGTGGCGCTGCTGGGCTTCTTCCCACTGCAGACGCCAGCCCGGACGCAGACGGTAGACGGTGGTCGGGTTCATGCGAGCCCCCGATGATAGACGCGCTTGTCAGTGACCGTGTGATAGGGCGCTCGGTCGAGCTGATAGGCCAGGGTCATGGCGTCGAGCATGCTCCACAGCACGTCGAGCTTGAACTGCAGAATGTCCAGGGCGCGCTGCTGAGTTGCCTGGGTGGTGCAAAGCTCTAGCGCCAGTTCCAGGCCATGATCCACGTCGCGCCGGGCCTCTCCCAGGCGCTTGCGAAAATAGGCGTAGCCGCCGGATCGATCCAGGGGTAGTGGGTCGGCCAGGTGTCCAGGCGGCTGCGATGGGCCTGGGGCGCGAAGAGTTCTGTCAGCGACGAGATCGCCCCCTCGCGCCAGTCGGCGCGGCGCACGAAGTTGACATAGGCATCCACGGCGAAGCGCACCCCGGGCAGCACGTGCTCCTGGGACCATAGCGCCTCGCGACTCAATCCCACCGCCTCGCCAAGGGCCAGCCAGGCCTCGATGCCGCCGCCATCCTCGGCGTGGCCATCATGGTCCAGCAGCCGCTGAATCCAGCGCCGGCGAGCTGAGGCATCCGGACAGTTGGCCAGCAGCGCCGCGTCCTTGAGCGGGATGTTGATCTGATAGTAGAAACGATTGGCCACCCAGCCGCGAATCTGCTCCGGGGTTGCGCGGCCTTCGGCCATGTCCACCTGATAGGGGTGATGAATATGGTAGTAGTCGCCCTTGGCTAGCAGCGCCTCATGAAAGGCGTCGCGATCGAGTGCCTTGTCCGCTGTATCACCTGATGCGGCAAAAGGCGCGGCGAGGGGCGTGGCGAAAGGCGATGCATTCGATGGCATGAAAGCGGTCTCCTTGAAGTTTAAGCCATCCTTGGCATGGGTCGTACATTATGACGCTTACGCTGCACTTCAAGTTCATGTCTCTTGATTCAAAGGAGATGATTCAAGGGGCATGTTTCAAGGCTCGAAGCGCAGTCCATCAAAGGCAATCTCGATGTTGCGAGCATCGAGTTCTGCCCGCTCTCTCGATTTCTCGTCGAGAATCGGATTGGTGTTGTTGATATGAATCAGGATGCGTCGAGTGCTTTTGGGTAGACGCTCGAGTTCGCTCAGCAGCCCGTTTTCTCCAGACAGCGCCAGATGGCCCATGTCCTGCCCGGTAGCTTGGCCGACCCCGGCTCGTTGCAGCTCGTCGTCCTGCCATAGGGTGCCGTCCGCCAGCACGCAGTCGGCGCGCTTGAGCCAGCCGCGCAGCTCATCATCCGGCTTGCCCAGTCCCGGCGCATAGAACAGCGAGCGGCCGCTGCGGGTATCTTCGATGTACAGGCCGATGTTGTCCCCAGGCGTAGGGGAACCGCGCCGGGGTGAATAGGGCGGGGCATTGCTGTGCAGAGCGACCGCGGTGAAGGTCAGCCCCGGGCAGACCGGCACCGAGAAGGTCGCGGTGGCGTGGGCCGCATCCACTTGGATGGGCTGCCAGTGCAGCCCGCCCTGCCAGTGTTCCAGCATGGGAAAGAGCGGAAAGCCGGTGCTCAGATCCTGATGCACATTGGGGGTGCACCAGACATCCAACGGACAGCCTTCCCGCAGGGACAGCAAGCCGGAGGTATGATCGATTTGGCCATCCATGAGCAATACACCGCCGATGCCGCTATCCCGAGGCGTTCGTTTGGGATGCAGCTCGGGACTGGCACCGATCTGGGCGCGAATATCCGGAGATGCGTTGCACAGAAGCCAGCGCTCACCGTCGCTGCTGACGGCGATGGAGGACTGGGTGCGCGCCTGAGCCGTCAGGCTGCCATCGCGCAAGCCAAGACAGTTGCGGCAGTTACAGTTCCATTGTGGAAAGCCACCGCCTGCCGCCGAACCCAACACCAGAATCTGCATTAAATCCTCTCACGGGCAAAACAAAACGCTCCGATGATCGGAGCGTTTTCAATGACAAACTGAAATCAGCGATTGGCGATATAGAGGGTGACCTCGAAGCCAAGGCGCAGATCGATGTATGACGGCTTGGTCCACATGGTTGTTCTCCGATCATTGAGGGGTGGAGCTTACAACTGATGATTTTACACCTCTTCAGTAAAGCACTCTAGCCAATAGTTGCATTGCGACCTAGGTCTAATAGCCGCAATGCCGTATTCCAACGATTGCGCAGGTTTATCTCGTCGGACCTCAAAGCAGTTATAAAGCAACAGGTTGCTAGAGCGTGACGCAGCGTTGTCTCGATGATCAATTTCGTTGCCCTCTTTGAAAGGTTCGAAATACGCCTCGCTTCTCCTATGCAATCTCGCATCCTGTGCTAGACCTTATAAGGTGCTGCTGGAAAGTAATAACAACGACAAGCTTGCTGCGAGCAGGGAATAGCCCGTGGTGAGACCCCCACCCCGGAGATGACGTCATGCTAAAGGAGATGAAATATGTCATTGCGACCATAGGGCTCTTGGCCGCTACCACACTTCAAGCCAACGACAATCAGCTTGAATTACAGAACAACCCCGAGCTCTGGGCCACCCAGCTCGGCAACTATCAAGGCAATCGCTACAGCAAGCTCGACCAGATCAACCGCGACACCATCAACGACCTGCGCCCTCTGTGGCAATTCTCGACCGGAGTGCTGCGCGGTCATGAAGGTGGCCCGCTGTATGTTGGCGACGGTCGTCTGTATATCCACACCCCCTTCCCCAATAAGGTATTTGCCCTCGACCTGGAAGATCAGGGTCGTATCGTCTGGACCTATGAACCGGATCAGGATCCTCGGGTCATTCCCGTCATGTGTTGCGATACCGTCAATCGCGGTCTCGCCTATGCGGACGGTCGCCTGTTCCTGGGCCTAGCCAACAACACCCTGGTCGCTCTGGATTCGGAATCCGGCGAGCTGCTTTGGGAAGCCTCCAACGGCGATCATACCAAGGGTGAGAGCAATACCATGTCGCCGCTCGTGGTACACGACAAGGTCGTGATGGGTATCAGCGGAGGCGAGTTCGGGGTGCGCGGTCACATGACCGCCTACAACGTCGAGTCGGGAGAAAGAGTCTGGCGTGGATACTCCAACGGCCCCGACAGCGATGTACTGCTCGATCCGCAAAAGACCCTGATGATGGGCGAGCCCATCGGCGAGGCGGATCTGGGCGTAAGCACCTGGCCGGAAGGTGAATGGAAGCGCGGCGGTGGCGCGCCCTGGGGTTGGGTCACCTACGACCCTGAACTCGATCTGATCTACTACGGCTCCGGTAACCCAGGCAGCTGGAACCCGGAACAGCGCACCGTGGATGGCGAACCCGCGGACAACAAGTGGGCAATCACGGTATTTGCCCGGGATCCCAACACCGGCGAGGTGAAATGGGTTTATCAGAAGGTGCCTTTCGATGAGTGGGACTATGACGGTGTCAACGAGAACCAGCTGATCGATGTGGAGATCGACGGTAAACAGCGAAAAGGCCTGGCGATCATCGATCGTACCGGCTTCGGCTTCCTGCTCGATCGTGAAACCGGCGAGCTTCTTGTCGCCGAGAAATTTGCTCCGGAAACCAACTGGGCGAGCCACTATGACATGGACACTGGTCGGCCGGTGGTCAACGAGGAGTTCAGCACCTTCCGCCAGGGGGTCAACGTCAACACCACGGATATCTGTCCTACCGCCATGGGCGCCAAGAACATGCAGCCCAGCGCCTACTCCCCGGAGACCGGTCTGCTCTATGCCGGCATCAACCGCATCTGCATGAACTACGAGCCTTACGAGGCCGAGTACGTGGCGGGTCAACCCTATGTCGGCGCTACCCTCACCATGATGCCCGCACCGGTGCAGGACGAGGACAACAAGGGACGCATGGGCAGCTTCATCGCCTGGGACCCGGTCAAGGGTGAAGTCGTCTGGGAAACCAACGAGCGCTTCGCGGTCTGGAGCGGTGCCCTGGCCACGGCAGGCGGGCTGGCATTCTATGGCACTCTGGAAGGCCATGTGAAGGCGGTGAACATCGATACCGGTGAGGAGATGTGGAGCTTCAAGACACCCTCAGGAATCATCGGCAACATCAATACTTTCCAGCATCAGGGCAAGCAGTACCTGGGCGTGCTGTCCGGGGTCGGTGGCTGGGCGGGTATTGGTCTGGCGGCGGGTCTCGAAGATCCTGAGGAAGGGCTGGGAGCGGTCAGTGCCTTTGCCGCCCTCGAGGATTACACCGAGCTTGGTGGCGTGCTGACGGTGTTCGCCTTGCCGGACGCATGAGGCATGAACTCACTCACCGGCATGCTGGCTTGTTAGGCCGGTGAGTGAGTCATCCACTCGCGATGGCCGTTGCTCGGTGAGAAGACCGGTTTGTCGAAGGAGACTCACTGTATGGCTTTGAACAAGATGCCAAGACACTCTCTTGTCATAGGTGCCATAGGCGTCGTGCTGTTTTTCGGCATGACGAGCGTGTCAGCCGCGCCGGCGGCAAAAGAAGGCTCCGAACCCGGGGACTATACCGTTATCGATGGCAAGGTCGATCAGGGCACCTATGACGGTTACATCGCCTACACCCGCTCCTGCATGGCCTGCCATGGGCCGGATGGCCTGGGATCTTCCTTTGCGCCAAGCCTGATCAAACGCGCTCAGCAGCGTAGCTTTGACGAGTTCGCCAGGGTCATCGCCGGTGGGCTACAAATTCAACCGGGCAAGGTCATGCCGTCCTTTGCCGGTGACAGCTATGTCTTGAGCAACATCGAGAATATCTACAGTTATATGCAGGCTCGAGGGGCGGAAGAAGTGGGTCGTGGACGCCCCAAGGTGATCGAACAAGCCAAGGCCGACAAAACCGCTGAGAACAATAAAGAGTCGAAGTGATGTCAGCCAATGATCGTGGCTGAAAAATCGCTTCTTTGGAGGACGCCATGCAGGGAATCGGTCGTTTGCTGACGCCACTCATCCTCGGCACGCTATGGATAATGGCCAACGTGGCGAACGCCGATCTACCGGAGCGTGAGTCCCGGGAATATTTACGGGTGTGCGCCGACAGCAACAATCTGCCCTACACCAATCGCCGGGGCGAAGGGTTCGAGAACCGCATTGCCGAACTGATTGCCGAGGAGCTGGACGTTCCTCTGCGCTATGTGTATGCCCCCCAGGTCATGGGGTTCATACGCAATACCCTGGACGCCCGTCTTTGCGATCTGGTGATGGGAGTCGCCGCGGGCTACGGATTCGTCCAGAACACCATTCCCTACTATCGCTCCGTCTATGCCCTGGTGCTGCCGGAGACTTCGCGACTCGACGTGGCCAGTCTCGATGCACCCCAGCTTGCCGGCAGGCGGATTGGCGTGGTCTTCGAAACCCCGCCGACGGTTCCGCTGCGTCGCGCCAGCGCCCGTGTACGCAGCTACGCGCTGCAGACCGATACCCGGGTGAGAAGACCGGTCAAGGACGCGGTGAAGGACGTGGCCAATGGCGTCACCGAGGGCGCTGTGCTCTGGGGACCCATCGCGGGGCATTACGCCGGGCGACAACAGCCGCCGCTCAAGGTCATCCCGCTGGTGGATGATACCACCGAGGCGCCGCTGTCCTACCGCATCACCATGGGGGTGCGTCATGGCGAGAGCCATTGGCGAGACTGGCTCAACGACTTCATCCGGCGCCGCCAGGCGGACATCAACGCCATCCTGATCGACTATGACGTGCCGCTGCTCGACGAGCACGGTCGGCTCATCGACCCTGAGGCGATCTCGGAGGAGGCTGAGCGTGGCTGATCGACGCCCTGACATATCGGGGTTCTTTACCTCAAGGCTTTCCCCGTCAAGGTATCGGCGACGTTGCTGCTGATGATCTTGCTGGCGCCGCCTTCTATTGCCAACGCCCAGTACCCCGGCGCCGAACCCCTGGACTGGCCATGTGAGCAGCGCCTGATCCCTGTACTTGCCTGGGGCTCGCTCTGGGACGGTCCCTCGCCGGATGCACTGGAGCAGCAGTGGTGGGAGGATGAAGAAGTAGGCGCCGTGGTGAGGTATGCAACCGCCCGAGAGACCCCGCGGGATGCTGCCATCGCTCGGGTACGCCGTTTTGCCGAGAGTGTGGCAAGCGGGCAGCAGAGCGTAGATCAAAACCCGGAGCAGCGTCTGACACTGCTGTTTGCCGGTCTTTTCGAGCGCATCGATCGTGAACGCAGTCGCGTCATCGCGATAATACGCAGTGCCGCTCGTGCCCAGGTGGCAAGGCTGGATCGCATGTCGATGATGATCGACAGGCTTGAGGCACTAAACGCCTCGGAGACTGCCAGCGAAGACGCCATCGAACGCCTGCAGGAAGCGCTTTACTGGGAGCGGCAAACCTTTCGCATGCGCCAGCAGGCCCTGCCTGCGTTCTGCGAAAAACCCTATTTGCTGGAAGAGTCGTTGAGTCGGATGGTGAGAGATATTCGCTCGCAGATGTGAACCCGTTGCCAGGCGATCGCAGAGCGTGGAGGGATCTATGCCATGTCGTGTTGAGGACCATGTCAAAAGCCTTGCTGAAACGAGACGCAAGCGTCCTGTGATCGTCTGGAGCGCTCTACACCGGGGGCTTGGTTTACTGTTTTTGGTGATGTCTTTACTGGGCGCTTTTCAGGCTCAAGCCCAGAACCAGAACCAGAACCAGAACAGTGCCACCGTCACCATTGGCTATCTTGGGCTCGAACGGCCCGCTGCCCTGGAGCCCTTGTCGGTGCTCGATCCGGTGCTGGACGATGAGGGCGTTCAGGCGCGCGCCTGGCGATCGCTGATAACAATACCGCCGGACAGTTTCTGGGCCAGGAGTTCGTTCTCGTCGAGGCGATCGTTGCCTCTAAAGACGAGGTCCCTGAGGGCCTGCAGCGGCTTGTCGGGAAGGGCGCCGACTGGATCGTCAGCGGTCTGCCGCGAGAGGCGCTGAAGGTACTCATGGAAGACCCGGCCCTGGGCGATCGGCTGGTGTTCAACGCCGCCGCGCCGGACGATGCCCTGCGCGGTGAGGCGTGCCGGAAAAATCTTTTTCATACCACTCCCAGCCGGCGCATGCTGGCGGATGCCCTGGCCCAGTTTCTCGGCTACAAGCAGTGGACTCGCTGGGCGCTGGTGCATGGCAATACCGAGGAGGATCGTCTTCGCGTCGAGGCTCAGCGCGCTGCGGCCAAGCGTTTCGGTCATGACATCGTCGATGAGGCAACGTGGCCCTACGATCCCATGGCGCGCCGCGCCGAGGGCGGCTTTCACGCCATTCAGCGGGAAATCCCCGTGTTTGTGCAGGCATTCGCCGAGCACGACGTGCTGGTCATTGCCGACGAGAACGACTACTTCGGCGAATACTTTCCCTACCAGACCCGGCTGCCTCGTCCGGTGGCCGGCACTCAGGGACTGACGCCCACCGCCTGGCACCGGGCCCATGAATCCTGGGGCGCGGTGCAGCTGCAGCGGCGTTTCGAGGAGCAGGCAGGACGCTGGATGACGCCCCGGGATTTCGCCGCCTGGCTGGCGGTACGCTCTCTCGGGGAGGCGGCGGCCCGCACCGGCTCAGTGGAGTCCAAGGCACTGCGCGACTACATGACCGGCGAGGCGTTCGAGCTGGCCGGCTACCTGGGCCTGCCGGTGAGCTATCGCCCCTGGAACCATCAGCTGCGCCAACCCATTCTGGTCACCGGGCCGCGCATGGTGGTGTCTGTTTCCCCCCAGGAAGGCTATCTGCATCCGGTGTCACCGTTGGATACGTTAGGCGTCGATCAAGGAGAGTCCCAATGCCGTTTTTAGGAACAACAACAATTAAACGCACCGCTTCTAGCGCTACCCTGGCGGTTTTCCTGCTGCTGCCCACGGCGGTCCTGGCGGAGCGTATCTTTGTCTCCAATGAGAAGGACAACACCGTCTCGGTGATCGACGGCGAGACCTTGGAAGTCGTCGAGATCATCAACGTCGGGCGACGCCCCCGGGCCATGGCGTTCAGCAACGATGGCAGCGAGCTGTTCGTGGCGGTTGGAGACGACGAGGCCATCGACATGATCGACCTCGAGACATTGAAGGTGGTGCGCAGCCTGGCCTCCGGCGAGGACCCGGAGGTGATTCGCGTCGACCCCAACCAGCCCTACATCTATGTATCCAACGAGGACGACAATATCGTTTCGGTACTGGACTATCAGCAGCGCCGTCGCGCCACCCAGATTCCCGTGGGCGTCGAGCCCGAGGGGCTCGGGGTCAGCCCGGACGGCAAATGGCTGATCGCCACCTCCGAGACCTCGAACATGGCCCACATCATCGACCTTGAGTCCATGGAGGCGGTCTATCATCGTCTGGTGGGGGCGCGACCTCGCCATGTGGAGTTCACCGAGGATGGCAGCAAGGCCTGGGTCTCCGCGGAAATCGCCGGGAAAGTAGCAATCATCGACATGCAGGACACCTTTGATGTCGTCCACAGCATCGACTTCGAGGTGCAGGGGGTGCCCAAGGAAGCGGTGCAGGCCGTGGGCATGCAACTGACCTCGGATGGACGCTACGCCTTCGTCGCCCTGGGGCCTTCGAATCGGGTGGCGGTGGTGGATCAGCAAAGCTATGAAGTGCTCGACTATCTGCTGGTAGGTCAGCGGGTCTGGCATCTGGCGCTCAACGCGGACGAGAGCCGGCTGTTCACCACCAACGGCGTCAGCGGCGATGTCACGGTGATCGATGTCGAGGGCGATGTGGACGATTTCAAGGCGATCCGCTCCATCTCCGTGGGCCGCTTTCCCTGGGGAGCGATCGTCGAGCCGTGAGTCACGATGGCAGGGCGCCGCTGCAGGTTTCTCGAGCCTCGATCTACGAGGGCTCGGATGCGACTGCGTTGCAGGTACAGGATCTAAATTTCGGCTACAAGGGCAGTCCGGTGCTGGAAGCGGTGTCCTTTATCTTGAAGGCAGGGGAGTTCGCGGTGCTGCTAGGCCCCAATGGCGCGGGCAAGACGACGCTTTTTTCCCTGATCACCCGCTTGTACGACTATCGGCAGGGAAACATTCGCGTCGGGGAATTCGATCTGCAGCAACACCCTGATAGGGCTCATGCTCGAATGGGAGTGGTGTTCCAGCAGCCTACCCTGGATCTGGATCTTACGGTCAAACAGAATCTTGCGTACTTCGGCGCCTTGCATGGCATGGCGCCCAGGCTCGCTCGGCAGCGCGCCATGGAACAGCTTGCACGACTCGAGGTGCAGCAGAGCCTGAATTCCCGGGTACGCCATCTGTCCGGGGGGCAGCGTCGCCGAGTGGAGATTGCACGAGGGTTGCTGCACGAACCGCGCCTGCTGCTGCTTGACGAGCCCACGGTGGGGCTCGATATCGCCTCGCGCCGGGGGCTGGTCGAGCACGTTCATCGTTTGTGTCGTGAGCAGGGAGTGGCAGTGCTGTGGGCGACGCATCTCATCGACGAGGTCGATCCGAGTGATCGGGTGATCCTGCTGCATCGCGGTCGGGTACGTGCCCAGGGCAGCGTGACGGATATGCTGGTCCAGGCGGATGTCGCGACGCTGAGCAAGGCCTATGATCGTCTCGTTCAAGGTGTCCCGTCATGAACCTGGCCGCCTACGGCCACTGCCTGCGCGGGGTGGTGGGGCGCGAGCTGCTGCGCTTTTTGCACCAGCGCAGCCGCTTCGTGGCGGCATTGGTCAGGCCGCTGGTGTGGTTGTTCGTGTTCGCCGCGGGGTTTCGTATGGCCTTGGGTGTGGCCATGACCGAGCCCTATCAGACCTACGTTCTCTACGAGGTCTATATCGTGCCGGGGCTGGTGGGAATGATTCAGCTTTTCAACGGCATGCAGAGTTCGCTGTCCATGGTCTACGACCGGGAGATGGGCAGCATGCGAGTGCTGCTGGTCAGCCCTTTTCCTCGCGGATATCTGCTGATGTGCAAGCTGCTGGCGGGCACTCTGGTTTCCATCCTGCAAGTCTATGTATTCCTGGCGATCGCCTATGCATACGGCGTGCAGCGCCCTTACTTGGGTATGTGCTGATACTGCCGGCGCTCATTGTGACCGGCTTTCTGGTGGGGGCGCTTGGCATGCTGCTGTCGAGCGCCGTGCGTCAGCTGGAGAACTTCGCCGGCATCATGAACTTCGTGATCTTCCCGATGTTCTTTCTGTCCTCGGCGCTTTATCCGCTATGGCGCCTACAGGAGGGCAGCGAGCTGATCTATCGAATCGCCTTGTTCAATCCTTTCACCCATGCGGTGGAGATGATTCGCTTCGCGCTATACGAACAGTTCAACATTGAAGCGACGCTGATCGTGCTGGCGACCACTCTGGTACTGCTTTGGCTTGCAATGATTGCCTACAGCCCGGCCAAGGGCATGATGACCCGCCGGGGTGGGCCGGGCGGGGAGTAGTGCGGGTTCGGAAAAGAGCTCAAAAACAGCGCAGATCGGCTTCTGCCTGGGCACTACGAAAGGCTCGCAGACGATCCTGCATGCTGCGTTCGGTGCGAAACAGCATGCCTGCCTCTCCTCGCTGCTCCTGCATGCTCAAGATGGTTTTGACCGCTTCATATGCCTCGTAAGGCATCAACTCCGCGATGACATCGATGCTGCAGGAACATTTCTGCATGGTCAGGTAGCTTTGATCGTTGGCGGCCATGCAGCCAAGTACGTAATCCACCCGCTCTTCGGTGGAGTATTCCTGAAGATGACTCTGAGATGCTTTCTCGGCATTGGCCGGCAGCGCCGCGAAAGCGCACGAACTCAGCAGGGCCAGAAACAAAAGGCATCGTGGGTGTTGAAAGCAGGCGATGATCTTATGATTGTGCATACGCCACCTCGGTCGTGATCACTGCAAGAAAAAACTGCATTCATCCACTTCCAAGTATGGCACCTTCGAGAGGTTTGCATCATCGAAGCAAGAAATTCGCGTCTTTTCTTGCCGAGAGCCATGACGTAAGGTTCTGCCCTGGTATCTCAATCAAAGCCCATCGTTTTCATGAAAGATCACATTACGCCTTTCCAGCTCGTGCTGCTGGTGCTCTCCTTCTATGTGCTGGGCGCCTTGATTGCCGATCTATTCTTTAACTTGTCGCCGGAAATGAGCCGGCTCCTCAACTATCTTGATATTGTCGTCTGCATATTCTTCTTTCTCGATTTCAGTATTCGCTTCTACGCGGCACCGAACAAGCGGCGTTTCATGCGCTGGGGCTGGATTGATCTGCTGGCGAGTATCCCGGCGGGGCTGTTCATGGCGGGGCGGCTGGTGCGTATCGTGCAGATTCTGCGTGTGCTGCGGGCGATCAAGTCGATGCGTATGCTATGGCGGCTGATGTTTCGCAATCGCGCCAAGGGCATTTTTGCCTCTGCCGCCACCACCACGCTGCTGCTGGTGGCCTTCGGTTCCATGACCATTCTGCTAGTGGAAAGCCCTAATCCGGACAGCCCCATCGATACGGCGGAAGAGGCCCTGTGGTGGGCTTTCGTGACGGTCACCACCGTAGGCTACGGCGACTATTATCCAATCACCACGCTCGGGCGTGTGGTTGCAGTGCTTTTGATGATTTGCGGGGTTGGCTTGTTCGGTAGCTTCGCGGCCTATGTCGGGTCGCTGTTCATCGACGATCAAAGCGACGAGGACGAACGCCAGCACCAGGCGAGTCGGCGCATGATACGCCATGTCTATCAGGAGATGGGGGAGCTGCACGCGGAAATACGCGCCATGCGAGAAGAGATCAGGGAGCTGCGTACGCTACGTCTGGATCAGGATGTTGGCCTGCAAGGTGGCTCGTCGGCATCCTCGAGGGATACAAAGGATACCGACACCTAGTCACCTGACTTTTTATTAACTAGCATCGATTCACTGCTTGATCCGGTAATCGCCTTCCAGCACCTGCTGTTCGCGATGAGAGCGTTGATGTTCAGGTTGGGCAGAGCCTGTGCCAATGTCCTGAGCCTGATCGGCCCGCATCTGCTCCATGCGCTTTTTCATGCGATGGCGCACCAGCGGCAGCATGAGCCAGCCAATCAGCAGAAAAAACAGGCCGAACAGGGTGCCTACGACCATCACTACCCCGAACATCAGCCAGGTCAGGATCAGCTTGAATCCGTTGCTCTTGGAACCATTGCTTGTGGAGCCGCTGGCATCCGCGGTAGGGCGCGCCTGACGCGCCCGTGCCTGCCATTGACGTGCTGCCTGCCAGGCAGCGTTGTCCGAACGGTTGTTGCTCGATTCAGTCATTCTCTACTCCGGTGACCGAGAAGTCATTGCCATCCAAGCGCATTTCGACTTCCTGGTTCTGTGTGTCGTAACCCTCGATCTCGATGCTTGCGTCCCTATCGACCTCGAACTTCTCGAATCGTTGCAAATCCGAATCAAAAGCATTGTTCAACGCCTGACGAACCTCGTCGCCACTCAGCGCCCAGTCCGGCACTTGATCCTTATGGCGCTTTTCTTCGATCAGGCTGCCATCCTCCACGGTCATCTCCACCTCAAGCTGCCAGCCATCCTTGCCCCAGCCCTCGAGTTCGAGCCGATCGCCATCGTCCATCGAGATCTCTTCATAGTGAGTGAAGCCGTACTCATCCGCCTTGTCGAGCAGCGACTCGAGCTGTGAGCGCTCCACCTGGCCGTCATCCGCCCACACCGGTGAAGTGAAGCCGATCAGCGCAACGGGGACCATGAGAAGTGGTAAGGTTTTCATATCGTATTCTCCATGCTTTTGGTTTCAGTCATTTACCGGACAAATACCGGATGAGCTCACTCTAGGCCAATCAACCTTGCACGGGGCTGAAGAGTTGGTTCATCGTTCGTTCATGTTGTTCTTGGCAAGCTTTACCCATGCGAATTCTTTATCTTGTGCTGCCTTTATTGACGGCGTTGATATGGCTTGCCGACACGTTGCCCGCCGGGGCGAACGATGATTGGCGCGGCCTGCATGATGAGGTGCAGAGTGGGCGTTTGGTCGCGCTTTCCTCGGTACTCGACTGGCTGGAAGCGCATTATCTTGGCGAAGTATTAGAGGTCGAGGTGGAGCGGGACGATGGCAGGATAGGTTACGAGGTGGAGATGCTTGGCCCCCAAGGGCAGCTGGTGGAGTTCGAGTTCGATGCTACCAACGGCGAGCTGATCGGCATCGAAGGGGTCAATATCGACGCCATGCAGCGGCAATGAAGAAGCGGTCGCAAAAGGGGAGGCAATGAAAGTACTGCTGATAGAAGACGACCATGCCTTGGCTCAGGCATTGAGTGAAGCACTGCGAGATGCGGGATTGATCGTCGAGACGGCGCCGAACGGCAGCGAAGGCGATTTCCTGGTGCGCACCGAGCGCTATGATGCGGTAGTACTCGATCTGGGGCTGCCGGACGGGGATGGTACCCGCTGGCTTTCTCAGTGGCGCGACGACGGCCTGGATCTGCCGGTACTCATCTTGACCGCCCGCGAACGCTGGTCCGACAAGGCCGCAGGCTTCTCCGCCGGTGCGGATGACTATGTCACCAAGCCCTTCGAGACCGGTGAGGTGCTGTTTCGCCTGCGGGCGCTGGTGCGGCGCAGCCACGGCCATTCTCATCCAGTGCTGAGTAGCGGCGCACTGACTTTCGACACCCACAGCGGCAGCGTCACCCTGGCCGGGCGGCCGATCAATCTGACAGCCCAGGAAGCGCGTTTGCTGGCCTATCTCATGCATGCCGCGCCGCGCACCGTCAGCCGCAGTGAGCTTTCCGAGCACGTCTACGATCGTGACCATGAACCGGATTCCAACGTCATCGATGTGCAGATCAGCCGGCTGCGACGCAAGCTCGGCAGCGAGCGTATCGAAACCCTGCGAGGTCAGGGCTATCGCCTGGTGGCCATCGAGACACCGGCCTAATGCGAGCCATACTCGGCCCGGTTGTGCATTGGAGCCTGCGGCGACGGCTGATGGTGGCGTCTTTGGTGCTGGTGCTATTGGTGCTGCCCCTGGCAGGGGTAGGGCTTGCCTACAATTTTCGCGATGCAGTCACCGGGTCGTTCGATCAGCGCTTGTCATCGCTATTGCAGGTCATCCTGGTGCGGCTCGAACAGGATCCGATCAGTCGCCGGCTCGATGAATCCCTGGATCTGGGCGATCCGCGTTTTTCAAGAGTGTTCTCCGGCTGGTACTGGCAGGTGACCGATACTCGCGATACGACCTTGGTTTCCCGCTCGCTGTGGGATCAACGACTTCCAGTGATTCAAGCGCAAGGTGAGACGCTGCGCAACGCTCAGGGCCCCCGGGGAGAGCCACTTCGCATAGCCGAGCGCGATGTGCGTTTGCCGGGCTATCCTCACCGCCTGCACGTTAGCGTGGCGGCCTCCCGTGAGGAGTTGAACGCGGAGGTGGCCCGCTTCGAGTGGCTGTTGGGGCTGTCGCTTCTGACGTTAGGAGGACTGCTGCTGGTCGGGCTGGCCCTGCAGATTCATTGGGGGCTGGCACCACTGCGACGTCTGCATACCAATCTGCGTGCCATCGAAAGTGGCGAGCGCAAGCGGCTGGAGACGCATCTGCCCGGTGAACTCCGGGAACTGGCTCAGGCCATGAACGAAGTGCTCGAACGGGACGAGCGAATGCTTACCCGAAGCCGCGATGCGGCAGGCAACCTGGCTCATGCCTTGAAGACTCCGGTCAGCGTGCTCAAGACCCTGGCGGATCGCCTTCCCGAGACGCCACGACAGCAAGTGCGGGGAGAAGTGGCCCGAATCGATACGGCGGTACGTCATCATCTGTCCCGGGCCTCCGCTGCAGGAAGCGCGCTTCTGAGCGGCCGCGTCGGGCTGAAAGCGACCATCGCGCCGGTGGTCGAGGGGCTGGCACGCCTGGCGGAGCGCCGGGGCATCCTGTTTGAGCAGAACATCGACGAGGCGTTCAATGTGCGCATGGACCCTCAGGATTTGCAGGAGCTGGTGGGTAATCTGCTGGAAAACGCCCTGCGCTGGGCTGAAACATGGGTGGCTCTGAAAACGCAGGCAGCGAATGACGGTCTATGGCTGAGCATCGATGACGATGGCCCGGGCATGAATCCGCAGCAGCGGGAACGAGCGCTAAAGCGCGGCGCTCGGCTCGATGAACGACACCTCGAGGCTGATCCTGGCTTTGATCAGAGCCCCGATACCGGCTTTGATTCAAGCCCCAGCGCCGGCTCTGGGCTGGGGCTTGCTATCGTCGAGGATCTGGTCGCGCTCTATGGCGGGCAGCTGCAGCTGGAAGAGTCCACTCTTGGCGGTCTATGCGTCCGGGTCTGGCTGCCGAGCAAGATATCGCGCTGACGATTGGACACGAAGTTGCGTTACCATGCGCATCATCCCTTCAGCAATTTTTCTATATACGCCTGTCAAAGGAGTTCTTCATGTCCAGCCAACTGGATGCTCTCAAACAACACTCGATGGTGGTGGCCGATACCGGTGATCTGGACGCCATTCGCCGCTACGAGCCTCAGGATGCCACCACTAACCCGTCGCTGATCTTGAAGGCCTTCGATCTGCCCGGCCACCAGGCGCTGATTGACGAGACCCTGGCAAAGGTAAAAGGCGATACAAGCGATACCCAGGCGCGGATCGATCAGGCGGTGGATCGTCTGTCGGTGGCCATTGGCAGCGAGATCGCCGGCATCGTGCCGGGACGGGTTTCCACTGAAGTAGCCGCAAAGCTCTCTTTTGATAAGGACACCAGCATCGCCAAGGCCCACCAGCTGATCGAGCTCTACGATCAACACGGCATCAAACCCGAGCGGGTGCTGATCAAGCTAGCCTCGACCTGGGAAGGCATTCGCGTTGCGGAGACGCTGGAACGCGAAGGCATTCAATGCAATCTCACGCTGCTGTTCAGCGACGCCCAGGCCCGGGCCTGCTTCGATGCCGGTGTGCATTTGATCTCGCCCTTCGTGGGCCGCGTCACCGACTGGTACAAGAAAGAGACCGGCAAGGAGTACGCGCCGGAAGACGACCCCGGTGTCCAGTTCGTACGCAATGTCTGCCGGGTGGCCAGCAACTACCGTTATGACACCGTGGTCATGGGGGCGAGCTTTCGCACCACCGGGCAGATCCTGGCCCTGGCGGGCTGTAATCGCCTGACCATCTCACCGGCGCTGCTCGAGGAGTTGGCCGGTAGCAAAGGCAATGTAGAGCGCAAGATCAGCGATGTGGGGGAGGCCAGCGAGCGCCTGACGCCCCTGAGCGAAGCCGAATTCCGCTGGGGCCATAACGAAGACACCATGGCCAACGACAAGCTGGCGGAAGGCATTCGCCGCTTTGCCGCGGATCAGAACGAACTCGAGCAGCGTATTCAGGCGCGTTTGGATTAAGGATTCCTGATCCCCTGCTTTTCCAGCGTCTTCGACGCTGAACTGCAGGGGGCAGGACATAAAGCGGTACGCAGATTCCGACGCCCGGCATAGGGCTCGATGCACCTATCGCTCGCTGAAGCGATCTCCTACAGATGGTTGATACCGCAGGGTTTTGTAGGAGATCGATTTATCGGGCGATGGATCAAACCGAATCCACATGAAACGTTGAAGAGCCGTTTTTCCACACATCGGCCAAAATCTCGAAGGAGCGCTTGCGGTCCACCTGACGATAGACGTCCGTTGCGATCATCAGCTCGTTCGCCTGGGTCTGTTCCAGAAAACGCTCCAGGCCTTCCCGCACCCTGTCCGGGCCGCCGATCACTGCAGCCCCCATGTTCTGGCTGACCATGGCCCGCTCCTGAGGCGACCAATCCAGGCTTTCCGTCGGCGGCAGTGCGCGAGTGCTGCGTCCGCGAATCAGGTTGAGAAACTTCTGCTGGGCGGTGGAGGCAAGATAAGTCGCCTGGGCATCGTTGTCCGCAGCGATCACCGGCATACCTACCATGGCATAGGGCTCGTCGAGCACATGGGAAGGTTGGAACTGTTCGCGATACAGGCGCAGTGCCTCGAATAGATAGCCCGGGGCGAACTGGGCAGCGAAAGCGAAGGGCAAGCCTAGCCGTGCAGCCAGCTGGGCGCTGTAACCGCTCGAGCCCAGCAGCCAGATCGGCACATGAGTACTCTGGCCAGGATTGGCCCGCACTCGTTGGTCCGGCAAGGGATCGCCTAGATAGCGGCGCAGTTCATCAAGCTGGTCCGGGAAGTCGCTTACCCCAGAGCGCGGGTCCCGGCGCATGGCCGCCATGGTCGCGCCATCCGAGCCCGGTGCACGCCCCAACCCAAGATCGATGCGTCCCGGGTAGAGGGTTTCCAGGGTGCCGAACTGCTCGGCAATCACCAGGGGCGGATGATTGGGCAGCATGACGCCGCCGGAGCCGACGCGAATATGCTGGGTGGCACCGGCCACATGCCCGATCAATACCGCCGTGGCGGCGCTGGCGATGCCGTCGATGTTGTGGTGCTCGGCAAGCCAGTAGCGGTTGAAGCCGAGGCGTTCCACATGCTGGGCTAGCTCGACGGTATCGGCAAAGGTTTCACCGACGCTGCCGTTTTTGCGAATGGGCGCTAGATCCAGTACGGAAAGTGGGATATTGGCGAGCTGATTCATTGAGCCTCCCGAAAGGGTGAGGGCGCTAATTTGTTAGCGCCCTTATTATTCTCTTTTCTGGGGGCGTCGATATCGGATTGCAAGGCTGAGGCTTATATGAAGTAGTCCTTGAACTGCCAGACAAGCCAGGCCAGGAGTATCAGCAGCAAAAGCACACCCACCTTGCGGGAATGCTTTTTCCAGATCCGCATGGCGGCATCACCGAATATTTGTACCAGCAGCGCCAGACCAAAGTAGCGCACGCCCCGCGCCATAAAGGCCGCCGCCAGAAACAGCAGGAAGGGATAGTGGCCGGCACCGGCCACCAGCATGGCAATCTGAAAGGGCACCGGCGTGATGCCGATGGCCAGAATCGCCAGGAAGCCCTGCTCCTCGAAACGAGTCTGGAAGCTGTCGTAAGCCTGCTGGCCGCCGAAGAACGAGATCAGCGTGTCTCCCCATTGATCCATCGCCAGACTGCCTAGCCAAAAACCAATAGTGGCCGCCACCAGATTGCCTGCCAGGGCAACGGCAGCGATACGCCACTTTTTGTCCGGATGAGACAGCATCCAGGGAATGATGATGATTTCGATGGGAATGGGGATCAGCAGGGTTTCTAGCATCGAGGCCAGAAACAGCAGCCAATAAGCATGGTTCGACCGGGCCAGCCGATCGAGCCAGGCGGTAGAAGAGGCAAATGAGGTGAAGGAAGGTAAAGGCATGCGGCGACTGTGTAAGTAGATGATAGAAAGGTTTGCTGCCGGGTGTATTAGAGTGCTGTGATCTATAAGCTATCGCAGCAATAGTCTATACGGTATTTCGCCCAAGGAAGAAATATGGCCAGTTTTGGACGTCAACGCGTCTTTATTATCTCTGCTTTGATTATCGTTGCCCTAGTGGCAGTCGGTGCGGCCTTTCCGACTCAGTTCGGTACTGCCGCAAGCTCCGCGCTAGGGATTATCGGTCGTTATTTCGGCTGGTTCTATCTGTTCTCGGTGTTCGGCTTCGTGCTGTTTCTGTTCGCACTTGCCTTCAGCAAGTACGGCAAGATCCGCCTCGGGCCCCAGGATAGCACGCCCACGTACAGTTTCTTTTCCTGGATCAGCATGCTGCTGGCCGCCGGGTTCGGAGTGGGGCTGGTGTTTTATGGCATGGCGGAACCCATGACCCATTATCTGAATCCGCCCTATGGCGATGTTGCGCCAGAAACCGCCGCTTCCGCCCGCTACGCCATTCAATATAGCTTCTTCAACTGGGGCATTCATCAGTGGGCGGCATTCTCCATCGTCGGGCTGATCATTGCCTATTTCCAGTTTCGCAAGGGCCAGGCGGGGCTGGTTTCCTCGGTGCTCTCATCCGTGACTGCCAAGCGCCCCAAGGCAAGAAAATTGGCGCCGGCGTTGGATATCTTCGCGGTGGTGGCTACGGTCATGGGGGTGGCTACCTCGGTTGGCCTGGCGGTACTGCAAATCAACGGCGGCCTGCATGCGGTTTTTGGCGTCGAGGAAAGCGCGCTTTGGAAGTTCATCATCATGGGGGCGATGTTCGTTTGCTACATGCTATCGACCTGGTCCGGGTTGGATAAAGGCATCAAGCGCCTGTCCAACATCAATTTGACCCTGTGCTTCGTGCTCATGTTCTACGTGCTGTTCACCGGGCCCACCCTTGCCATTCTCGAGACCATCACGACGGGGATTGGCGACTATTTGCAGAACTTCATCGTCATGAGCCTGCGCACTACGCCCTACAGCGACAATACCTGGGCCAACGATTGGACGATCTTCTACTGGGCCTGGGTCATCGCCTGGTCGCCTTTCGTCGGCACTTTTGTGGCACGTGTTTCTCGCGGCCGTACCATCAAGGAGTACGTGTTCGGCGTGCTGGTGGTGCCACCTTTGCTGGCCTGTCTGTGGATCGGCATTTTCGGTGGCGCGGCAATTCATCTGGAGATGTCCGGCGACGTCGGTCTGGCCGCCGCCACGAATGAGAACATCACCGTGGCGCTGTTTCAGATGTTCGATCTGATGCCCTTTTCCGAGGTGCTGTCCGTGGTGGCCTTGTGCTTAATCTTCATCTTTCTGGTCACTTCCGCGGATTCCGCCACTTACATTGTGGCGCAGATGACCGACGGCGGTTCAATCAATCCACCGCTTTACAAGCGCGTGGCCTGGGGCGTGCTCATTGCCGCCATCTGTCTGACCCTGATCATCGCCGGTGGCCTCAAGGGGTTGCAGTCCGCAGCGGTGCTCTCGGCGCTGCCGTTCACCTTCATCATCTACGTCATGATCGTTGTGTTGATCAAGGAGCTGCGCGCCGATCGCCGCGCCATGCTCACCGCGCTCTATCGGCGTCATGGCGAGACCCCGGTGGGGGCGGATGCGTTTGAAGCGGAACAGATGGCGGATGAGGATCGCTATCGCCGAGCGCCGGATGTGGTCAATCGGCGGATCAACCCGCGCACCGCCAGATAGGAGTGATGTTCAATCGATGGTGCTAAGCTAATACAGTCAAGGCTGAGTACCGGACGATGTCATGTCTTCATCCAAAAGGTCTTCATTCAACAGATCTTCCAGCTCTTCCCGGCGCGGGGCAACACGACGCTCCGCGCCGGGAAGCGATCGCTGGCTCAATCGCTTGCTCGATATTGCCGTGGCCTCTGCCCTGCTGGTGGGCAGTGCGGCGCTGTTGATCAGCCAGTTCCAGTGACCCCTTCCCACTCTCATTTCATTGAAAAGGAGATTTCATATGTACGATCCGCAACACTTTCGACTCGACGATCAAGTGGTGCTGATCACCGGCGCTGGGGCCGGTATCGGCCAAGGGATTGCCGAGACGTTTGCCGGCGCCGGGGCCGCAGTGCTGGTCAGCGATTTGGACGCGGAGGCCGCCAGCGCGGTAGCTGAGGGAATTACTCGGCAAGGCGGTCAGGCAGCGAGCACGGCTTGCGATATTACCAAGCAAGAGGATCTCGAGCGGGTGGTGAACGAGGCCGTGGAGCGCTTTGGCAAGCTCACCATCCTGGTCAACAACGCCGGGGGCGGCGGGCCCAAGCCTTTTGATATGCCCATGGAAGACATGCGCCTGGCCTTCGAGCTGAACGTGTTTTCGGTGTTCCGGCTTTGTCAGCTCGCCGCCCCTCATATGGAGGCGGCAGGGGGCGGAGCGATTTTGAACATCTCGTCCATGGCCGCGGAGAACAAGAACGAGCGCATGGCCTCCTACAGCTCATCCAAGGCCGCGGAAAGCCATCTGACCCGCAACATTGCCTTCGATCTCGGGCCCAAGAAGGTGCGCATCAATGCCATCGCACCAGGCGCTACCCGCACCGACGCACTGAAATCCGTACTGACAGACGAGATCGAGGAAAAGATGCTGGCTCATACTCCGATCAAGCGCCTGGGCGAACCCGAGGACATTGCCAACGCAGCGCTTTTTCTATGCTCACCGGCGGCTAGTTGGATCAGCGGTCAGATACTGACCGTGTCCGGCGGTGGCGTTCAGGAACTCGAATGAAGACAACAACGATGAAGACATTGATGGTAGCGGCGGTTGCCGCATCTGTAGCGCTGGTTGCGCCCGCCGCCATGGCGCAGGAGTCGACACAATCCCAGGAGGCGCCGCCCCTGTCGGCCCAGGCCTCGAACCCCGAAACCCTGGGCTGGATGCAGGGCTTTCCACCCCCGGCGGACAAGACGATTCGCTTCACCGATCCGGATTATTTCGCCTTTCCCAAGCTGCGCTGGACGGCCTGTCATTTTCGCGAACTGATGCCGACCACCGGCGTGCGCAGCGGCGCCGAGGGCCAAAGCGGCTTGCCTTACTCACTCGATCCCGCCATCGATGCGGTGACGTTCACGCCCCTTGGCGGCGATGACCCCATGACCTGGGATGAGGCATTCGATGCCAACTACACCGACGGCCTGCTGGTGCTGCATCATGGCCGGGTCGTCTATGAGCGCTATGACGGCTGCATGAACGAGACCACGCTGCACGGCGCCATGTCCGTCACCAAGAGCCTGACCGGGCTGCTGGGCGAGACCCTGATCGCCGAGGGTACGCTGGATGAAACGGCCCTGGTGGGCGACCTGATTCCTGAGCTTGAAGACAGCGCCTTTGGCGATGCCACGGTGCGCCAGGTGCTGGAAATGACCACCGCCCTGGACTACTCCGAAGATTATGCCGACCCAGAGGCAGAGGTATGGACCTACGCTCAGGCCGGCAGCCCGCTACCCAAACCCGAGGGCTATGAGGGCCCGCGCAGCTACTTCGAGTTTCTTCAGACCGTGGAGAAGAAGGGCACTCACGGCGAGGCGTTTGGCTACAAGACCGTCAACGCGGATGCGCTCGGCTGGCTGATCGCCCGGACGACCGGCAGGACCGTATCGGATTATCTGGCGGACAGGATCTGGACCCGAATCGGCGCCGAGCGCGAGGCGTTTTACACGGTGGACTCCATCGGCACCCCTTTCGCCGGAGGCGGGTTCAATTCGACCCTGCGGGATCTGGGTCGATTCGGTCAGCTGGTGCTGGATGAAGGACGCTGGCAGGGCGAGCAGATCATTCCATCTGATGCCATCGAACGCATCCGGGAAGGCGGCGACAAAGACGCCTTTGCCAAGGCTGGCTACGATACGCTGAAGGGTTGGAGCTATCGCGGCATGTGGTGGGTAAGTCACGACGATCACGACGCCTTTGCCGCCCGCGGAGTTCATGGCCAGACTGTCTGGATCGATCCTACGGCGGACATGGTCATCGTGCGTTTCGCCTCGAACCCGAAGGCCGCGAACGCGGCCAACGACCCCACCTCGCTTCCTGCCTATCGCGCCGTGGCGGAGTATTTGATGAAACAGGAAAACGCACCGCAGCTGGTTGGGCCTGAATGGATGATCGAGGATATAGCAGGTCGTGGTGTGATCGACATGAGTCCGGCCAGTCTGCAGTTTCTACCGGAAGGCCGCTTGGCGGGTAATGCCAGCTGCAATCGTTTGATGGGCAGTTACGAGAACACGAAAGAGGAGCTGTCGATCGCGCTTGCAGGCACCACCCGGATGGCCTGCCCGGAGGCGCTAATGAATCAGGAGCGCCGACTACTGGACATGTTGCCCAAGATCACTCGCCATTCCATCGACGACATCGGCGCGTTGATTCTAGAAACTTCCGCTGGGGAAACGATCACCGCTCGGCGGCAGTAAAACTCCCGCATCGCATACTGGCGACAGGCCTGCCGCCAGTATGCGTATTGGTCTCAAACCGGCGAACTGCTGGTATAGCCCAGACCAAGATGGAATACCCGAGCGAAGATCAGGTGCCTACCCCCCAGGCGGCATTGACGATAAAGCCGATCGGGAAGACCGCGAGGCTGAAGCCACGCCCTTTCAGCGGGAAAACGATAATCATGGCCACCAGGGTCAAAGCGATACCGCCGAACAACAGCGCCTTCCACCACTGCCCTTCGACGACATTGAAGTGGTTGAACAACCACAGCATGAGAACGCCCCAGAGCCCGCCCCAAAAACTGGCCGAGAACCAGGCCGGCACACCGAACGGTGGCGTCGGAGAGGCGTTGTAGGGCGCTGAGGGAATGACGCCAAAGGCATGCAGCAGTCCGGCCGCCGCCTGATGAAAGCAGATCACCGCCAGAAAACCGGCGATGAAGGCAAGAGCGATGAAACGCGCCATAAAAACTCCACAAATAGTATGTCGTAGGTTTGGAGCCTCAGTATGGGGCAAGATCAAGGAATCTGCATTCGCCTCGATCGATCACTCTTTCCAGAAAGGCTTGCGGCCTTCGCGAACCGCGTCGACTCGGGACAGACCGATGTCCTTGAGCTGGTGCAGATCAAGCTCGAGCAGCTGTCGTCGGGAATATCGACGACGCTGATATTCACGCAGCCTGGCAAAGCATCGACTGATGCGCATTAAGAGCATGACGTCTCTCCTGTTGGCGGGTTTCATCAACAGGTTGCGCCTCTCATCAAATGCAATACAGATTCAGGAAAATATAAAAAAAGGATACAGATAAGAAATAAAGCCGGTTGTATGGTGTTTGATACGCTAATCTGTACCGGTAACGCGAACAGGGAGCGCTATCTGTTATGAATCGCTATGAACAAGTGGCGGTTGTCCTGCGCGAGCGGATGGAGCACGGCATCTATCGCGTCGGGGACCGCCTGCCCTCGATCAGGGCGCTGTGCCGTGAGTTCGAGGTCAGTGTCTCCACGGTGCAAACCGCCTATGGCCGATTGGAAGACGCGGCATTAGTCGAGGCGCGCCCCAAGTCTGGTTACTACGTGCTGCCGCGTCAGACACCGACGGTGTTACCGGCGCCGACTCGACCCGCTCAGCGACCGCTAGAAGTGTCCCAATGGGACCAGGTATTGGATCTTGTGGCCGCGCCCGGAAGCGATGAAATATTGATGCTGGGCAATGGCATTCCCGATCTCGAAAGCCCCACGCTCAACCCGCTGAAGCGTGCGCTGGCCGGCCTGCATCGCCGTAGCGGCCGCCATGGGCTCAACTACGATACGCTGATTGGCAGCCTTGAGCTGCGCCACGAAATTACGCGTCTGGCAACGGCTTCCGGCTGTCTGCTGCACCCAGACGACGTGCTGATCACCACCGGCTGCCAGGAGGCATTGTCGATCGCCATTCGCACGCTGGCCTCACCAGGAGAGGTCGTCGCCGTGGACTCGCCGAGCTTCTACGGCACCATGCAGATATTGAAGGCCCTGGGCCTCAAGGCACTGGAAATCCCCACGGACCCCTGTACCGGCATCAGCCTCGAAGCGTTGGAGCTTGCCCTGGAGCAGTGGCCGATTCGTGCTATTCAGGTCACGCCGACCTGCAACAATCCGCTCGGCTATACCATGCCGGCGTCGCGCAAGCGCGCCCTGGTAGCCTTGGCCCAGCGCTTCGACGTGGCGATCATCGAGGATGATATCTACGGCGACCTGGCCTTCACTACGCCACGACCCAAGACACTCAAGGCCTTCGATGACGATGGCCGGGTGCTGCTGTGCAGTTCGTTTTCCAAGACCCTGACGCCGGGATTGCGGGTCGGCTGGATCGCGCCGGGACGCTATCGGGATCAGGTAATGCACATGAAGTACGTTTCGACCGGCGCCTCGGCGACCCTGCCGCAGCTGGCGGTGGCGGAGTTCATCGCCAAAGGCCATTACGCGCATCACCTGCGTGAGATGATCCGCCAGTACCAGCGTCACCGCGACATTCTGCTTGGCTGGGTCGAACAGCATTTTCCTGCGGGCACTGGCGTAAGCTATCCCCAAGGGGGGTTTCTGCTGTGGCTGGAGCTGCCAGGAGACGTCGATTGCGTACGCCTCAACGAGCGGCTGGCAGTGTCGAACATTCGGATCGCGCCGGGATCGCTGTTCTCCGCCTCAGGCAAGTATCGCCACTGTCTGCGGCTCAACTACGCCTTATCCTTGACGCCAACGGTTGCCGTGGCAGTACGCAAGGTAGGCGAGACGGTCACGCAGATGATGGCGGAGGCCGAGACGACGACAGTGACGTGAATCGTTGCAATAGTCTTGACGCCTAGGCAGCCGTAGCATCATCGAAGCGGTCCACTTGGCGCAGCGGCTTGAAAGCGCTCATCCAGATAGCCACCACCGCCAGGGTGCCGACACCGCCGATCACCGCCGCCGGCACTGCACCGAACCAGGCCGCGGTGGTGCCGGCACGGAATTCACCGAGTTCGTTGCTCGAGCCGATGAACAGCATGTTGACGGCGTTGACCCGGCCTCGCATCTCGTCCGGCGTGGCGAGCTGGATCAGGGTCATGCGGATGTTCACGCTGATCATGTCCGCGGCGCCGGCAATAAGCAGCGCGACAAACGACACCCAGAATACCGTCGATAGTGCGAACACCAGGTTGGCGACACCAAAGATTGCCACCGCCGTGAACATCACCAGGCCCACATGACGCTTGATGCTGTGCAGGCCCAGGTAGAGCCCCATCAACAGCGCGCCGACGGCAATGGCGCTGCGCAGCGCGCCCAATCCTTGGGGGCCGACCTGCAGAATTTCCTGAGCATAGATAGGCAGCAAGGCGATGACACCCCCCAGCAGCACGGCGAATAGATCCAAGGAGATGACCCCTAGAATAATAGGCTTGGCACGGATATAACCGATGCCAGCGGTAAAGCGTTTCCAGGCGGTCGATTCCATCTGCGTGAAGGTTTGTTTATAAAGCACAGGAACGCGGATCAGCAGTAGCAAGGCCAGCAGGAAATAGCCCAGACACACCGCGTAGGCCAAGCTGCCACCGTAGGCGTACAGGATGCCGCCTAGAAGCGGTCCGCCGATCACCGCGATCTTCATGATCGAGCTGTTCAGGGCAATCGCCTTGGCCAGCTGATCGCGGGGCACGATTTGAGGCAGCAGGCTTTGCAGGGTAGGGCCGGTGAAGGCCCGGGCACAGCCGAACAGCGCCAGGACCGCGTAATACCACGTTACTTGAGCTGTCGAAGAAAGGGACAGCCCCAGCAGCAGTGCGCTGCACAGCGCCTGCAGCGCCCAGCTCAATTGAAGAATGCGCTTACGATCAAAGCGATCCACCAGATCCCCGGCGGGCAGTAACAGGACAACCATGGGCAGAAACTGCGCCAGGCCGACATAGGCCAATGCCAACGGGTCCTTGGTGATGGCATAGACTTGCCAGGCGACCACCACCGCCTGTATCTGCATGGCAAATACCGCCGCCAGGCGTGAAACCAGAAAGGAAAGAAAGCCGGGCTGGCGATAGACAGGGGCGTCGTCGGGTTCGTCTAGTGAAGATGATGTAGCGGAAGTCATGAAAATGCCGATGAACAAGTGGGGGAGTAATTCTAGACCCGCGAAAAAGATGGGTCATCTAGGCTAATGACTATTTGGCTAACAGAATTGCCACTTCTGACATTCGATGCTTCAACTGAGATACGCTGACACGCTTTTTGTTGGAATACCATGCGCACTAACTTTCTGATTCTGCTCTCGATCATCATTGGCATCGGCTTTGACAAGCAGTGGTGGACGATCCCGCCAGAGTGGGTGCCCTGGCAGCCGCTACAGGTTGCCGATCCACTGACGCCGGTGACTCAATGGAAGCTTTCGCGACTCGAGAGTGATCGCGATGGTTGCCTGGCGGCGTTGAAAACCGCGCCAGACGGTAGCCTACGCTACACGCCCCTTGCGGATTACACTCCGGTTGCCGGCTGTCCGCTGACCAACGTGGTCCGGGTTCAGCGCGGCGAGGCATCGTTCAATCGCAGCTTCGTGGCGGCTTGCCCGTTGGCGTTGAGCTGGACGCTTTATGAACGACACCGGCTACAGCCCTTGGCGCAAGAGCTGTTCGGTCAGCCGATTTCTCAGGTACAGCACTACGGCAGCTTCGCCTGTCGCAATATCTACAATCGCAAGAATGCTCGGCGCAGCGAACACGCTAGTGCGTCAGCATTGGATGTGGCGGCGTTTCGGCTCGAGAATGGTCAGCGTATCGAGGTATTGAAGGATTGGGGAAACGAAGGGAAGGCAGGCATCTTTTTAAAGCGTGCCCAAAAAGGGGCCTGTGGTCTGTTCGGTACGGTACTGGGGCCGGATTACAACGCCGCCCATGCCAATCATTTTCATCTAGGTATGCGCGGGATGAACGTCTGCCGATAGTGCTGGCCGTCGTCCAGAAAGGCGAAGGGGAAATCAGGTAAGAAAAAGCAAGGCCGGGAACCAGAGACGATTCCCGGCCTGGAAATCAGCTGACAGCCGCCTGATAGCGACGCTCAACTTCGGACCAGTCGACCACCTTGTAGAAGGCTTCGATATAATCCGGACGCTTGTTCTGATACTTCAGATAGTAGGCGTGCTCCCAGACATCCAGCCCCAGTACCGGGGTGTTGCCATGCATCAGGGGGCTGTCCTGGTTCAGAGTGTTTTCCACCACCAGCTTCTTTTGCGGTGTGACGCTCAGCCAAGCCCAGCCACTACCGAAACGACTCACCGCCGCCTTGGTAAAGCTTTCCTTGAACGCATCGAAGCCACCCAGTTCGTCATCGATGGCCTTTGCTACCTGACCCTCGGGCTTTCCGCTACCCTGAGCCGACATCATCTTCCAGAACATCGAATGGTTGGCATGCCCGCCGCCATTGTTGATCACCGCCTGGCGCTTGTCCTCCGGCACCTGGTCAATGTTGGCCATCAGTTCATCGACGGGCTTGTCTTCAAGACCAGTGCCTTCGAGGGCAGCGTTGAGGTTGTTGACGTAGGTCTGATGATGCCGCGAATGGTGGATTTCCATGGTCATCGCATCGATGTTGGGCTCCAACGCATCGTAGGCATAGGGTAATTCGGGCAATGAATGTGGCATGAGAAAAGACCTCCAAGTCTAGGTTTCAATCAAGGTTCCAGCTTATTTTCGCTTTCGTCACCGCAACTACCATCGGCGACAATCTGGGTCGTCGCCACGCTACAGGACTCGCTGTAACAACGCCAGTCGTCGCATCCGACCGACCTTATAACCCTTGTCGGTCAGACTAGTAGCGATGACCCGAGTTCGCCAGTACCCGGCGAGCGCGCGACACAACATTGGTTTCACGCCGACTTGCGGATGGCTCTGATCAGGAGTATCACGAGCATCATGATGAGCAAAAACCCCAGCAAAGGCAGAGCGTACACGTAGATGACGAAGGGCACCAAGTTGCTGTTTTGCCCGGCGGTGTCATTTGCCCTAATGATCTCCTCGGTTGGCACGGCGTAGACGTTGGTATCCTGACTTGCAACGATCAGATTGTCGTTGACAAGAATAGGCCCGGACGGAGCCAGAGTCCCGCCTAGCATCTTCCTGCCCAGCAAGTCCCCCGATTCGGTGTCAAAACCGTAGACTAACCCTTTCGCGTCGGTAAAGTAGACAACATCGCCATCAGCGACCGGTGGCGCCTTGTTGACGTGGCTCTCGTACTCCCAAAGCTGTTCGCCATTTTCTGCATCGAAAGCGTAAAATTTCTTGGTAATGGGACTGCCGACAAAAAGCTTGCCATTGTAGAGCATGGGAGCGCCGGACTTGTTGTTGAATACCATGGCGCCTTTACCCAAGGATCTTTCCCAGACAATATCGCCACTGTTCGTATCCAGGGCATAAAGATCGTGCTGAGAGCGTTTGTAAGGTTTCCTGCCGACGAGCCTGCCAACGGATAGTCTCAGAATCTGCTCATAGGTCTTGCCCACCCCGTCCGCATCGAAGACCTCCTTCAATGACAGGAACTCGTCTGCCACCTTGACGCCGGTGGTGTAGACCAGGCCGCTGTCCGAGACTATTGGAGGAACATCGTCCAGTCCCGTCGTCACGTTCTCGATCAAGGTAGCCCACTTTATTTCTCTTGTTCCGAGGTTCACGGCCTGAAAAGCATAGGGCCGTGAGCCACCCACGTATAAAATGCCGTCCTTGATGACCGGAGACGACATGCTGACGATGCTGCCCAGATTCAGCGACCACTTTAGGGCGCCGTCATCTGGTGCAAGACCGTACAGATGCCGATCGCCGGTGGTCACATAGACAGTGTCGTCGTGAAAGGCGGGGGTGGGCATCACCTCGCCGTCCGTCTCGAAATTCCACGCGATCTCTCCGGTCTCTGGGTCCAGGCTCAGCACGCCGCTCTCGTCGGTACCGCGTATCTGCTCGTCTTGGTAGAACCGATTGCCGTAGCCCACGAACAATTGGTCATCGGCGTAGATCATTTCCGAATGCACCCAGTTGGGTGCCCGGTTTTTCCACAGCCGCTCGCCGCTCTCCAGATTGAAGGCTTGCAGATTGCCCGAGTCGTGATTGCCGATGTAAATCCTGTTGCCCACCACCACCGGCGTGGAGCGCACTTCGTTGTCGGTGGTAAACACGGAGGCAATGCCTGAAAGCGCATCGTTCGTCACGACCGGGTTGTTCTTAGGATTGAGTCGGTACTGGGGCCAGGTCTTGCTGTCCTCGGTAACGGCGACAGCAGAGTAGGCAGGGGGCCATGAAGTGATGATCAGGCACACAAAGAGAGTCAGTCTTTTCAAGAAGTTTTCCGGCTTTTGTTGGTTATGGCACCAAGGTTATCATCCTTGTTCTTAGCTATCGGCTGAGGGGGTTTCCATGGCGCGTACCAGATTTAGGATGCTTGAACGTCAAAACTACTCATAAGAATAGTCGAACTACACTGAAGTGCCGCCCCTATATTTAATGAGGTGGCTTCTGGGCTGCTGCTGGGTAATGCAGTGGACATTGCCACCCCCCAGTAGAATTTCGCGGGCCGGCACGCCGAGGACGCGCCTGTTAGGAAAGAGAGCTTCGAGGATGGTCTTGGCTTTATCGTCATGAGCAGGATCGAGCAGCGGCATGACGACGACCGAGTTGCCGATGTAGAAATTGACGTAGGAGCCGGCCATGCGATCGCCGGGCTGGCGGGGCTTCGAGCCACTCAAACGATCGACGCCGCTGGCTTCCGTTGCTGCGATGGTGAGCGGCCCGGGCTGGGGCAATAAATGAACCTCGAGGCGGCGTCCCTTGGCATCTGTTGCGCCTTCCAGAATCTCCCGTGCTTCCTGGCAAATGCCATGCTGCGGATCGTTTACATCATCGGTCCAGGTCAGTGCCACTTCACCCGGGGCGATGAAGCAGCACAGGTTGTCGACGTGACCATTGGTCTCGTCCTGATAACAGCCCCGGGGCAGCCAGATGATCTTGCTCACCCCGAGAAAGTCGCAAAGCAGGCGTTCGATATCCGCCTTGCTCCACTCCGGGTTGCGATTGGGGTTGAGCAGGCACTCCTCGGTGGTGATCAACGTGCCTTCCCCATCCACATGGATCGCCCCGCCTTCCAGCACCAGCGGCGAGATGAAGCGCTCGATTCCCAGCATCTCGGCGATCTTGCCGCGAATGCGCCGATCCTTGTCCCAAGGGAAATAGAGCCCGCCATTCAAACCGCCCCAGGCATTGAACTCCCAATCCACCATCGCCAGACGGCCATCCGTATGAGTGAGAAAGGTCGGACCGACGTCTCGCATCCAGGCATCGTTGCTGGAGAGTTCCACCACGCGAATATGAGCAGGCAAATGGTAGCGGGCGTTCTCGTACTGATCGTCGTTGACCCCGACGAATACCGTCTCGCTCTCGGCGATGGCACTGGCGACAGCCACAAAGGACTCCTGCGCCGGCTTGGCGCCATAGCGCCAGTTGTCAGGCCGTTGAGGCCAGAGCATCCAGCAAGCATCGTGGGGCGCGAACTCCGCTGGCATGGCAAAGCCGAGTTCGGCAGGCGTCGGGGTGCGGTCTGAAAGGTTGTTATTGGTCATGGCGATCGCGAGACTGTCGAGTGGTGTTTCAGCTTTACACACTGCCGCCGAAGGCGCCATGGTACGTTTTATTCAACATCTGGAGGAAGCCAGCCGCGAGGCGTTTGAGTAGTGCCTCCTTGTCCCTGACCGCTATCAATCTTGCAAAACTACGTCATTGACGTATATTGCTATCATGCTTACCATCATCGAAACGCCTACATTTGAAGCGGACGCCAGAAAAATCTGGACCGAGGAGGAGCGAAGCGCTTTCTTTGCTTGGCTGGCAGCCAATCCTGAAATTGGCGATCCCATCCCAGGTAGCGGTGGGTGCAGAAAGGTTCGTTGGTCGGTAGCGGGTTCAGGAAAGCGTGGTGGGGTGCGAGTCATTTACTTCACTAAGCTGGCAAATGGTGAGATATGGTTGTTGGTGATCTACAAAAAAGCCGTTAGGGACAACATACCCGCGCATATCCTGAAGTCGATTCGTGAGGTATTGGAAGATGAGTAACGAGATTTTGAGTGCCGAGGAGCTTGGCGACAAGCTCCTCCAATCTGTCAAAGAGATGAAAGCGGGTAAAGCCGCACGAACCAGTCGCGTAGAGCCTAATGAGGTGGCAGAAGCACGGAGTAGAACCGGCCTGACTCAAATAGAGTTTGCCGAAGTGCTGCATATTTCTGCACGCACGTTGCAGGAATGGGAACAAGGTCGGCGTAAGC
>NZ_JIBT01000049.1 GCF_001039575.1 Halomonas sp. PR-M31 | reverse complement strand
CCCCAGATAGTTATCGAACCAGGAATCGACGATCAACGCCTGCAGCGGCGCCTCGGCGCTTCCCTTGGGATGGGGAATATCGCGCACCAGGCGCTCCAATAAGGCTTCCATGCCTATGCCGGTCTTGGCGGATACCTGACAGGCATCCACCGCGTCCAGGCCGATGATCTCCTCGATTTCCTGAGCGACGCGATCCGGGTCGGCCTGGGGCAGGTCGATCTTGTTGAGCACCGGCAGCACCTCGAGATTCTGGCCGATGGCGGTATAGCAGTTGGCGACGGACTGAGCTTCGACACCTTGGGCGGCATCCACCACCAAAAGCGCCCCTTCGCAGGCATATAACGACCGGGATACTTCATAGGAAAAATCCACGTGGCCCGGGGTATCGATGAAGTTGAGCTGGTAAAGCTCGCCATTGTCGGCACGATAATCCAGGGTCACCGACTGTGCCTTGATGGTAATACCGCGCTCACGCTCGATATCCATCGAATCGAGCACTTGCTCCTTGAGTTCTCGCTCGGTCAGGCCGCCACATAGCTGAATGATGCGATCCGCCAGGGTCGATTTGCCGTGATCGATATGCGCGATGATCGAGAAGTTACGGATATGCTTGATTCGATCGGAGCTCGCCGTGTCTGCCATTGACTCTCTTTCCGCCCTGATAATTGCGCCTTTTATGAAGCAAAAGGCGCCAAAAATGTTGGGCTATTGTACCGGCAAGGCGAGGTCAAGGACAGTAATGCCCAGACTAGGCTGACGCCGTAGGCGATATTTCCTTGTCAGTCTGGACCAGCAGACGAGCCAGGGTTTGCAGACAGAGAACGGAATGAATCTGTTGCTTCGCTCCTTCGCCCACGGCGATCATCCGTTTCGCCTGCTCGATCGGCGGGGCGTCGGGATTCACGTCGCCACGCCAGCGCAAGATAAAGCTATTCACCGGTGCATCCATGTATTCAATTCTTGTGACCTGATCCACCATGAAACCGACCAGCCCCTGACCGCTGTCCGCCACCAGCACATGCTCTGCAGGAGCATCTGCGTTCTTGCCCAACAGTATCCGCAGATCCACCAGAGACACCGTCTGCTCCCGGTGGCGCATGGCGGCGGAAAAGGGTCCGTCTTCTTTCAGCGGCAGCAGGTTTTCCGGCAAGGGTAGAACCGCATCCAACTGCTCGAGCAGCTCGACATAGCGTCCGCCACTTTCAAAATGCACGAAGGCAAAGCGCTGCCACTCCTGCTGATTACGCCGATCGCTGACCTCGTCACCCAGGCGGGCATGAATCTGCGCTAGCGCACCAAGCGCTTCTCCGGTGAACAGCTGACGATGATCGAGGCACAAGGCATCGTCTTGTTCAGGCCGACTCAATACTCCGATAACATGATCGGCGGCCTGGTCAGCGCCGGGTAACGGGTGAAGATCGCTGTCATCGAAGGCACCAATGGTGTTGATGTGCGTGACCGCCAAACCGATACGCCCGCTGTCGGTATTGAGCACGACCACATGACTAGGCGACGACGTCAACGGCGGGTAGCCAATCAGCATCCCTGGATCGAATATCGGGATACGCATGTCACGCAGCGCCACGTTGCCCAGATATGCCTCGACGGTCACTACCGGCCTTTCAATCGCGCCGCAGGCAGTGATCTCGCTGACTACGGCGGTGTCGATGGCAAGGGTTGCCTCTTCGATATCGACGAGCAGATAGCGATGCGAGCGACGTCCGTGTTGCTGTGCGTCGTTCTCCAGAGCCGTGGACGATGACGACGTTTGGTCGACGTCCTCGAAAGCCAGCACCATGCCTTCCAATGAGAAAAGGACGTCGATATCCAGCAGGTAGATCGGCTGTCCTGAAACGGGATGGGTTACCAGCCAAGGGGTGAGCTCACTGGCCGCCCCGGCTTCCTTGCCCAAAGCGCTCATCTGGCTTTGTTCGACGGTGATCATGTCGTAGGCGCGATCGATGAGCAGTCCAAAGCGCCCACCGCGATAGTTTACGATGGCGATGTGCTTCTCCACCGATTCTGCCGCCCCGCTGGGACCAAGCTGTAAAAGCCCGCCCAGGTCCACACAGGGGACGAGCGAATTCCGCAGCCTGAAGGTTCCCAAGGACCAGGCCGGCGCCAAGGGTCGCGGCACCAAAGGCGTGTCGGGTTTCACTACTTCCAGCAGATGGCATGCGTCCAGGGCGACGATGCTTTCACCGAGGCCCAGGATGCCCAATGTGCGTTGACTCATGCGACATTCATCCTATTCAAGAAACGACTCAGGTGGACTTCGAAAGCCCTTCCGATGAATTCTTACGCGTCGCTCTGGACAGTTCCTGAATCAACTTCTCGACGTGGGCAGCGGTATCCAGCTGAGACGAGGCGGTGACATCGATCTGCTCGACCGCGGAAGTCGTCTGCTCGACCCCTTCGGTAATGCGCGAGAAGGCTTCCTGGGCACGCCGGGAAACCTCGTTGCCATTGTCGATACACTTCAGCGACTCCCCCAGCAAGCGATTGATCTGACGCGTGGCATCGCCGGATTTCTCGGCCAGCTTGCGCACCTCGTCCGCCACGACGGAGAATCCAAGGCCATGCTCGCCCGCTCGCGCCGCTTCGATGGCGGCATTGAAGGCCAGCAGATTGGTCTGTGCGGCGATTTCACCGATCGTCTTGACGATTTCATCGATGTCCTCGGAGGATTTCTGAATCGCCGCCATGGCCTCGCTCGAATCCTGCAGTGCCCGATTGCCCCGATCGGCTTCGCTTCGTGTCCCTTGGGCTAACTCTCGAGTGACCCGGGTATGCTCGGCAATGCCATTGATCGCCTTGTTGAGCTCCAGAATCGAAGCATTCATTGCTTCCGACTGCTGCTGGATGCTCGTTTCCAGCTCGACCTGAGCCGTGATGTCGGTGGCGAACTTCACGATCTTGTAGGGCTCGCCGTTGGCGTTGAAAATCGGATTGTAGGTGGCCTGAATCCATACCTGCCGCCCGTGCTTGCCCAGTCGCATGAAACGCCCGTTGAAGAACTCGCCGCGATTCAGTGCCTGCCAGAAATCGCGATACTCCGCACTGACGACGTACGCCTGCTCACAGAACATACGATGATGCTGACCGAGAATCTCGTCGGCATGGTAGCCCACGGTGTCGAGAAAATTGCGATTGGCCGTCAGGATATTGCCTTTCAGATCGAATTCGATGACCGCCTGGGCACGATCCATGGCATTGACCTTGCCCTCGAACTCGGCGTTACTGCGTTTGCTTTCCGTCACGTCCGTGGCGAACTTGACTATCTTGGTGAGCTTGCCTGCGACATCGAAAATCGGATTGTAGGTGGCCTGCAACCATATCTCGCGCTTGTCGCTACCCAGACGCTTGAATTCCCCTGCGACGAATTCTCCACGGCGCAGCTTCGCCCAGAAGCCCTTGTACTCTTCGCTCTTGACATGTTTTGGTTCGCAGAAAAGCTTGTGGTGCTGGCCTTGGATATCCTTCAGCGCATAGCCTGTCGTTGCCAGAAACTGCTGGTTGGCGGTCAGCACGTGCCCTTCCATGTCGAACTCAATCACCGCTTGAGCGCGGTCGATGGCATTGACCTTGCCCTCGAATTCAGCGTTGAGCCGCTTTTGCTCGGTGATGTCGTTGGCAAACTTGATGACTTTATAGGCGCGTCCGGATGGGTCCAGGATAGGATTGTAGGTCGCCTGCAGCCAGATGACATGCCCTCTGCGATGCTGTCGCTGAAATTCTCCACTAATGAACTCACCCCGCCCCAGCTGTTCCCAAAACTCTTGATAGGCTTCGCTTCGGGCATAGCGTTCATCGCAGAAAATACGGTGGTGTTGACCGATGACCGCATCTCGGGAATAGCCAACCGTCTTGAGAAAATTATCATTGGCGGCGGTTACAATGCCGTTGAGATCGAACTCGATGACGGCCTGAGAGCGCCCAATCGCGTCGATCTGGCTTTCGAACTCCGCATTCTTGTGCTTTTGCTCGGTGATGTTGGACGCGAACTTGACTACTTTGTAGGGCTGCCCCTTTCCATCGAAAATCGGATTGTAGGTGGCGTTCAGCCAAATTTCATTTTGGTTCTTGTCAATACGCTTGAACTCACCGCTGGCAAATTCGCCGCGCTTTAGTGCCTGCCAGAACTTGCGATACTCCTCGCTCTTGGCATAGCCATCGTCGCAGAAGATGCGATGATGCTGTCCGCGAATCTCGTCGAGGCTATAGCCCACCGCATCCAGAAAATTCTGGTTGGCGTCAAGAATATGGCCATCGGTATTGAATTCGATGATGGCCTGGGAGCGATGAATGGCTCGCCATAGCGAGGCCGACTGATCACTGCTTACATTGAGTTCTTCTTGGGGGTCTTTGACTGAGCTTGCATGCGCGTTCTGTGTCATGAAAGAAATTCCAATCCGTGTAAGTCGATTGCGGTCAGGGATGTCAATAGGTTTTTATTGTTACTGGCATATAGTTTTGGGCCAGCAGTGACCGGTAGTGGTAGAGCTGATATCGACTTCGGCGAGAAATACTTTAATCAGGCAAACATGTTTTATGTTCGATTTAAGAAAACGTTAGCAAAATAATGTATTTTTGCAAGGAATTGAAATTATAGAGTTTTTTAAAATATAATTTCTTTTTTATACAACACTGCAATTTAAGTATAAGTTTTAAAAGAACAGAAATTTCTTCATATCCTTATCCATAAGACAAGAGCGCGGTTGTACAAGTTGTGTATATTTTAAAAATGCCCATGGTAACGCTAGAAACACCTCATGCATGAGCGACCATTTGCTAAAGCGATAAAAAACGGGGCACAGGGCCCCGTTTTTCTGACACACGAATTACCGCACCATCACTTCTCGCCCAGTCGCAGGGCCACGAATAGCGATCGACCATCACGATAGAGTCGTAGCGGCACCGCACGATTGCCCTCGATACTGCTCACCACCTCGCTCAACCGCTTGCCGGAATCAATATCCTGCTGATCCAGCGAAACGATGACGTCACCAGGACGCACCCCTGCGCTGGCGGCAACGCTATCTGGAGCGACTTGCTCGACTCTCACGCCGGATGAAAGATCAAGGCTCTCAAGCTGTTCCTCACTGAGGGATGCAACCGTTACCCCCAAGCGTGTTCGTGGGTCGCTCTTGCCACCGGAAGCGGCCATGGGCATTTCTTCTTCCGGCCATTCCCCTACCGTCACGGTCTTGGTGATGCGCTCGCCGTCACGCAGTATCTCGAGCTTGGCGTCGCTGTCTGGATCGATGCGGCCCACCAGGCGCGGCAGCGTAGCGGAGCGTTCAACCGTTTCACCATTAACGGACAAGACGATATCACCCGCTTTGAGCCCCGCCTTGGCTGCCGGTGCATCCGGTGCGACATCGGCGATCAAAGCGCCCTCAGGGCCATCCATTCCGAAGGATTCCGCCAGATCTTTCGATACCGGTTGAATGACCACCCCGAGCCAGCCACGACTGACGCGCCCGTCGTCACGCAGTTGATCGGCAATATCCATGGCCACGTTGATCGGTATGGCGAAGGACAACCCCATGAAACCACCGCTGCGGGTGAATATCTGGGAGTTGATACCAATGACTTGTCCTTCCAGATTGAACAACGGCCCGCCGGAATTGCCTGGATTGATGGCAACGTCGGTCTGAATGAAAGGCACGTAGGCATCGCTAGGAAGCGTCCGATTGATGGCACTGACGATACCCGCAGTCACGGAATGATCGAAACCAAAAGGCGAGCCGATCGCCGCAACCCACTCCCCGACCTCGAGCTTTTCTGAATCCCCTAGATTGAGGGTAGGCAGGTCTTTACCGTCGATCTTGAGCAGCGCAATGTCCGTCTTGGCATCAGCGCCAATCAATTCCGCATCGAGTTCACGGCGATCGTTCAAGCGCACCACGATCGAGTCGGCCCCATCGACCACGTGAGCATTGGTCAATACATAGCCATCTTTGCTGATGACGAACCCTGATCCCAGAGACTGCAGTTCCTGGGCGCTTCCAGGGCCGCGCTGGCCATGCCCTGGTGGCATCTGATCTTCGAAGAAGCGGCGAAAGAACTCTGGAATGTCCTGGCCATGGGAGCCGCCGAAAGGCATGCTGCGCTGCTCGACTTCCCGGGTACTGGAAATATTGACGACACCGGGTGCCGCTTGTTTGACCAGTTCGGTGAAATCGGGCAATTCACGCGCTTGCGCGGTTTGCATGAAGAATGCTGTGACCATCAGCATTAGCCACAATGATAAGTGTCTTGGGATGCGTTGCATCAAGTACTCCTGGTTACCTGCCATATGCCAAAAGAATTCTTGTTTCGGAAGTCGCGGCTGTTGAATTGATCGCGCTTTCGCTCGGAAACATTGGATATCGCTGCAGTCCGAGAGTTCAGTGACCTTGCAAAACTATTCGGCAGCGATGTCATTACACCGATTCAACTGCCAGCAGTATAGGTTGGTATTGACGCTGATGCCGCAGCAACCGGTGACGACTGATTGAACAGCCGGCAAGCAGACCACCGGCAAATGCGAACGGCACCGCGACATGTCCCGACGAAATCATCGTCTCGGCCAGCCCACCCGCCAAGACCGCGCCAAGTAGCGGCAAACCATAAACAATCAGAGTACCCGACAGGAAGCTTTTCACTGACAATCCCAAACACACGCGATCGCCGACCTGCAGCAATGCATTCGTATGAAGTGCCAGTCTCGAAGGGTGACGTCGTGCCAATAGCCCAGTGCCGCAACTTGATTTCGTGCAGCTGCCGCAGCCGCTCCGAGCCTGGGCCTCGACCCAGGCGCCACCTTCAAACAGCTCTACGACGATCCCCCTTTCTTCAAGCCAGGGCGCTGCCGGTTTTCTCGTCGTTTCTTGCTTGCTCATGGCGCGAGTTCTTGTTGAGCCCGCTCAGCACTTCCATGAAACTCCATCCGGGAAGCAATTCGATAAAGCACTTTCGGAGGCAGCTCTCCTAATACGACAACCTGCAGGATGCGATCGTCATCAAGGCGCAAATGACGAACCGCCGCGTAGGAAATGCCTAGACGATGAATACCGGGCATCAGTGCCTCATGCTTGTTTTCGATCGGTTGAACGAAAAGACTGAAACTGGATAAGCCATCGCTGTAGAGCCTGTGGCTCATGGTCTTTCCGGAAAATCCAGCGGCCGGCGGCAACGGTATGGAAACATAGCCTGCTGGAAGCCAGCTTGGCTGCCAGGGGCCTGAGGATATGTCGGGTAGCGGCTCAAGGGGAACCAGTTGAGAATAGAGGGTTGGCTCGATCAGCTCGGTCATTTGAAATGTTTCGAGAACTTGCCCTTCGACGTCGACGAGGTTTTGCTTGAGTGGCAAACCGGTCGCTAGATCGAGCCAGAGTCGATGGCCATAACGCAGTTTGTCTCGAGGCTCGATATCCAGGCGCATGCTGGGCCGTCCAGCTACTCGCTCTTCGTCACCCAGGGTCAGGCGGTAATGATGATCGATTTTTTGCAACGCAGTCGCGGGGGAGTCATTCGCCGAGCGGCGCATCAGTATGCCGTTTCGTCCTAGCCGCCCATAGCGTTCGTAAATAACGGCGGGGCCATCAAGATAGTGAGTCACTTCACGTATGACACCATCGTGAATCTCATGGGCCAGTGCCAACGTACGCACCCCACCAGGACTTATGCGTATGGCTTGAGCACGAAACACATAGCATTGACTTGCCATCATGCTGCGCTCAAGCCAGTCAAGCGGCGATGCCAGTTTTGTATCGTCGGCTAGCTGACGGCAATCGAAGCTGCTTTCGGACGCTGCAATGACCGCGCCTGACAAACTTGATATACAGATCGCCACGATTGCGTACAGAGCCGCTTTTGGCGGCGAAAACATCAGCGGATACTCGAGCTTTCCTGGGAAGAAGCGCGTAACAACGGTATCCAGGCCTCACCGGAGCGATGCGCAGCGCCTTCGGCGTGGCGTTCCAGATAATGCTGCAGCAATTGCGCTTGTTCTTTCTCGGTACGCAATGAGGCCGGAGCATGCGGGGCCATGAACATCGGTTCATCAACATCGAATCCTATTTCCCTAAGGCCATTGCCATAGGCAACCGAAGGGCGAAACGAAGGCAAGGTCGTGACATCGAGTGAGGACGAGAAACGACTGTTGGATATAGAAGCTGGTTGCACACTCGAGCCAAACTCGGAGCTGGCATCGACAACCCCATTATTATCGTTGCCGCTGACGACATCTGATGAAGTACTAGTACTGCTGTTACCGTTATAGAACTGCGCGCCCAGGATCACCATGAGAGAAACGGTGGCGGCAACTGCGGCACTGCCAGCAAAGGAAAGACTGCCACTTTGAGGCGCTGTCTTGTCCATCGAGACATCGTTTGAAGAAACCTCAGGGACAGGTTCGTTTTCGAGACTGGCAAGCACGCGTTGGGAGATGTCTGTAGATACATCAATGGAGTGATCTCGTTGCATCAGGCTTCGCACGAGATGATAACGTCGCCAAGCTTGGCTATCGTCCGCTCGATCTGTGAGTGATTTTAGAACGCGACGCAGTTCCAGCTCATCGCCTTCATTGTCCATCAAAACGGACAGCGATTCGCGACAGTTGTCCTTCATTTCAACACCCCCACATCAAATAAGACGCACAGTCGAGCCTGGTGCAGCTCGTTATTTTCACTTGACTCATTGATGATTCGCACACGATGCCGTGCGGAATCCCCCCTTGCACCCATTAGGTGCGAACACTCCCTATGACGTCGCTTTACGCGGACAGTTCAGTGTTTTTTATAAAATTTTGCGGCCTCACTCATGCACGACTCCTTCGCTGTCACCGCGAGACAGTAGCGGCTGAATATGCTTGTCGACGGCTTCTCTGGCACGGAAAATACGCGAGCGCACGGTCCTACCGGGCACTGCATGATATTGGCAATATCTTCATAAGAAAGTCCGTCGAGTTCGCGCAGCGTGATGGCGGTACGCAGATCTTCAGGAAGAGCCTCTATCGCTGCAAAGATGGCGGCTTCCAATTGATCCCGAGCGATGGAAGCCTCCGGGGTTTCCGAATCCGCCAGACGTCCGCTGTGATCGACGATCTCCGCATCGTTTATATCCAGATCGCTGCCTGGAGGACGACGCCCCTTAGAGACAAGATGGTTCTTCGCGGTATTGATGGCAATACGATACATCCAGGTATAGAAAGCGCTTTCCGCACGAAACTTGCCCAATGCCCGATAGGCCTTGATGAAGGCTTCCTGAGCGACGTCCTGCACTTCCGCGTGGTCATGCACGTAGCGTCCGATCAATCCTAGAATCTTGTGTTGATACTTTTTTACCAACAAGTCGAAAGCGCGTGTGTCCCCCTTCTGAGCCCGCAATACGAGTTGTTGATCGGTTTCCCTATTGCCCATTCACTTCCTCCCCGTACGGGCAGGACGGTTCGGGTTCAGGACAGCCTTGGGACAGACAATGTACGCGCTGGCGCTACTTGGGGTCATGTTGGCGGTCCGCGGTCTGAAAATGAAAGAACGACTATACACAAGCATTCCTGTTTTCCCGATACCCGATCAAAAGCAATGACGTTTGAAGCCCTCGACTGATAACGAGGAACCCACTTGAATCATTGATTTTTCCACGGACGACAAGCGATAGTAGACAACATTATCCCTTAGTGCGAATCGTTACAGGTATCTGAATGTCCGATCAACAGGTTAACAATCTCAATGTCCTTGCCCAGGATGTCCTCATAACACCGGAAGACTTGAAAAAAGCAGTGCCGCTTACCGAGACTGCGGAGAAAACAGTCATCGAAGGCCGGCATACTATACAGCGCATTCTCGATGGACAAGATTCCCGACTGCTGATGGTCGTTGGTCCCTGCTCGATCCACGACATCGTGGCCGCCCGGGACTATGCCAAGCGCCTGAAACGACTGGCCGAGGAAGTCAGCGATAGCCTATATATCGTGATGCGCGTCTATTTTGAAAAACCCCGCACCACTGTCGGCTGGAAAGGATTGATCAACGACCCGCATCTCAACGACTCCTTTGAAATCGAGGAAGGACTGCATATCGCTCGCAGCCTGCTGGTGGAACTCAGTGAGATGGGGCTACCCCTTGCTACCGAGGCGCTTGATCCGATTTCTCCACAATACATTCAAGATTGCATCAGCTGGTCCGCAGTAGGCGCACGCACCACGGAATCCCAGACTCATCGGGAAATGGCCTCTGGCCTCTCTTGTCCGGTCGGCTTCAAGAACGGTACCGACGGCAGCCTGGACGTTGCCATCAACGCCCTGCAATCCGTGGCACATCCGCATAATTTCCTGGGGATCGACCAAACCGGGCAGGTAGCGATCATTCGCACCCGCGGCAATGCCTATGGCCACGTGGTGCTGCGTGGGGGTAACGGCAAGCCCAACTACGATAGCGTCAGCGTGACCCTGGCAGAACAGGAGCTGAACAAAGGCGGCGTCAAGAGCAACATCATGATCGACTGCTCCCATGCCAACTCCAACAAGGACCCCGCGCTGCAGCCGTTGGTGATGGAAAATGTCACCAACCAGATCCTTGATGGCAACCGCTCGATCATGGGGCTGATGGTCGAGTCTCATTTGGGCTGGGGAAACCAGAAAATGCCCGAAGATCGCAGTCAGCTGCAGTACGGCGTATCGATCACCGATGCCTGCATCGATTGGGATACCACGGTGAAAAGCTTTCACGACATGGCGGAGAAACTGCGCCCGGTGCTTGAAAATCGACACGCCGCCGCTTGAATAGACTGTTTCTACTGATAATTACTTAAAGCCGGGGGCAGGTCGAAACGAAGGTCTTTTGCCATGGCCGGAAAAAGCTCCTTGCGATTCCGGCATTTCCGCCATCCATGGCGGTCAGATAGCAAAGTAGCGCCCAAGGATGGGTTCACAGCGCCTTCGTGGAGGCCTGGGATCGGGTGAGTTCTACAGCAAACGGGCCTGTCGATGACAGGCCCGTTTGCATTCGATCAGTGATTGCCAGGGTAACGTCAGGCTTGCGGTTGACCGTCGATTTCACGCCGGAATGGCGGCAGGGAATCGAGCAGCGCTCGTCCGTAACGCCGGGTCAGCACCCGCCGATCGAGTAGCGTGATGCGACCCTGATCGGACTCCTTGCGAATCAACCGACCACAGGCCTGGACCAGCTTGATCGAGGCATCCGGTACCGAGATGCGCATGAAGGGATTGCCGCCACGGCTCTCGATCCACTCGGCAAGCGTCGCCCCCACCGGATCATCCGGCACGGCAAAAGGCAGTCGGGTGACCACCACATGAGTCAGATAATCACCGGGCAGATCGATCCCTTCGGCAAAACTTGCAAGACCAAAGATGACGCTGCTCTCTCCCGCATCGATACGCTTGCGATGACGATCGATCAGCTCGCGCTTGGGTAATCGGTCCTGAGCCAATACCCGCTCTTGCTGAGCCCGAGGCAGCGCCTTTTCCACCGCTCTCAGCTGAGCCCGAGAGGAAAACAGCACCAATGCCGCCTCCTTGTCGCCAAGTGCTGTGACGAATTCGACGATGGCACGTTCATGACCCTCACGATCGCTGGGATCCACCGCCTCATAAGGCACGCTGAGCACCGCCTTGGAATAATCGAAGGGGCTCGGCAGACACTGGTATCGATAGCGATTGGCAAGCCCCGCTCGCTCTTGCAGCCGCTCGAAGCGCCCTAGTGCCGTGAGTGTCGCCGAGGTGATCACCGCGCCATAGCAGCTGCCCCACAGATAGCGCGCCAAGGTTTCCGCCGCGGATACAGGGCTCGCCGAAAAGGTCAGCTCCGCATCACCGCCCTGTTGATCGAAGGTCAGCCAGCGGGCCTGGGGCGGTTCGCCTTGAGCATCGTCCGCGGCCATGGCCTGCCATAAAGCGTTGGCCTCCAAGGCGCGGCCCTGAAGCAAGGCGACCAAAGGCAACCAAGGTTCCGCCTGCTCCCTGGATAGTCCAGTCGCTTTGTCCGGGTCGAGGCTTTCCCGCAGGATATCCGCCATGCTTTCGAGATTTCGTGACAGTTCGGCAAATGGCACGACCAGTGCCGCCGCCATCTCGCGCAAGGGCTGTGGCGCACGCCCCATGGCGAAGCGATGATGACGTGTATCGTCACCTGCCCCATTGGGTAACTCCGCTAGCTGATGACCGAGTGAATAGGCCTCGCCAAGACGTGGTTCGATGGCGGCAATCAGGTCAGGGAAGCCCGCCAACAGACGAGCCAGGGTCGCTTGGGAACCTAAGGCCGTATTGAGCTCGGTGAGTGATTTCTTGAGGGTACGCAGCCAGCGCAGCGCCGCATTGACGCCGAAACGGTGATAGAAGTGCTCCAGCGCCTTGTCCGGCAGATGGTGCCCTTCATCGAAGATATAGATGCAGTCCTTGGGTGACGGCAGCACCAGGCCACCGCCGAGGGAAAGATCCGCCAGCACCAGATCGTGATTGGTAACGATGATATCGGCCTGGTCGAGATGACGCCGAGCACGGAAGAACGCACAGGCGCCAAAATGACCGCAGCGCCGGTTGGTACATTGGCGGTGATCCGTAGTCAGTTGTCGCCAGCTGCTGTCGTCGATCGAGACCGGCCAGCTATCCCGATCGCCTTCCCAGCGTCCATTACCATAGGCCTCGGCCATTTCCTGAATCAGCTCATGAAAATCATCCCCATCCCGGGATTCCAGCGCCTGCTCGAACAGGGACAGCGTTGGATTGCTCTCGACGCCATCCAGTGCCTGATCGAGTTTGGCCACGCATAAATAGCGTCCACGCCCTTTGGCCAAGGCGTAGTCGAAATGCAGACCGCTGTGCTGCTTGAGAGACGGCAGATCCTGGTGCAGCACCTGCTCTTGCAGCGCAACCGTGGCGGTGGAGACGACAAGTCGCTTGCCTCGAGCCTTGGCTACCGGCAGAGCGGCGAGCAGATAGGCTAGAGTCTTGCCAGTGCCGGTGCCGGCCTCCAGCACACAGACATGCTCGTTGGAAACCCGTCGACCGGTCTCATCCGCCTCGATGCCGGATAGCGTGCGCGCGATCTCGGCAATCATCAGCCGCTGGCCGTAGCGCGGGGTAAGATCGAGCCCTTCGAGTACCTGACGGTAAGCGCCCTGAATCTCCTCTTTCAACGCCTCATCGAGCATGCTTTAGAGCAGTCCTTCCGGCGGATGCTCGCAGGGCAGCTTGTCGTTGATGAATGCCTCGATCTCGGGTAAAGAGAAGGCATCTTCCTCACCGACAAAACTGATCGATACGCCTTTGGCACCGGCCCGGCCGGTACGGCCAATACGATGCACGTAGTCTTCCGGATCTTCCGGCAAGGTGTAGTTGATCACGTGGCTGACGTCGTCGATATGGATACCGCGACCGGCCACGTCCGTTGCCACCAGCACCGTCAGCTCCCCTTCCCGGAAACGCTCGAGCGTCTTGATACGCTGATTCTGAGGCACATCGCCGGACAGCATGGCCACATCGACACCTGCCTTGCGCAATACCGTATCAAGCTTGCGTACCAGATCCCGACGATTGCCGAACACCATGACCCGATCGAAGCTTTCCTGCTTGAGCAGATTGACCAGCAGACGCTGCTTGTCATCGTCGCTGACCATATAGACGCGCTGATCGATGTCCGCCGCGTTCTCGACGGTCACCTCGATTTCGACGTAGGCGGGTTTGTGAGTCCACTGGCTTGCCAGGTTGAGAATGTCCTGGGTGAAGGTCGCGGAAAACAGGAACGTCTGCCGCTCCTCGGTCTTGGGCGTATAGCGGATGATGCGCTTGACATCTGGGATGAATCCCATCGACAGCATGCGATCTGCTTCGTCCAACACCAGCACCTCGACCTCGCCTAGATCCACATCACGCTTCTGATGAAAATCGAGCAGACGCCCGGGGGTGGCAACCAGAATATCCACTTGCTTGCCGAGATTGTCGCGCTGCTTCTGATAATCCATGCCCCCTACGACGCTAGCAACATTCAGCGAGGTAAAGCGGGCCAGCGCCTTGGCATCTTTTTCGATTTGCAATGCAAGCTCCCGAGTCGGCGCGATGATCAAGGCGCGGGGCGCACCTGTTTTCTGTCCATCGGGCGCCTCCTCTTCGAGAAAGTAAGCCAGCATCGAAATCAGGAAAGCAGCAGTTTTACCAGTACCGGTTTGAGCCTTGCCCACCACGTCGCCACCGAGCAGTGTTTGGCTCAAGGCCTCGGCCTGGATCGGCGTGCAGTATTCAAAGCCCAAGGCGTGAATGGCATGCATCAATGGTAAGGGCAGATCGAAGTCGTGGAAGCGCCATTTGCCTGCTACCTGCGGCACCTGGAAATGACGCAGATCCCAGCTTGACTGAGACTTGCGCGGCTTGCGACGCCGGCGCTTGGGGCGACGGTTCTGGGCTGGTGTAGAGGCCTTTTCCAACTCACTCATAGGCGTGGGGTAATGTTCCGTTGTTGAATGAAGTTCAAGCAAATTTCGTGGTCATTGTAACAGCCATTGGCGGCTTGGGCGCGTTTGCCGATATTCAGGCAATATCCTAAGTAGGATGACGATCGGCAGGTTGTCGAAGGACTGTTAGAATCGACCGTACTAAATTCAGGATCATAATCATGACGCGCAGAAAAAAGACCCGCTCACTGGCTGACAAGGTGAGCATCCGTACCGGCAAGCGCAAGGATTATCGTAAATGGCGCCGGGAAAACCCGGACGAAATTACACCTTCCAGGCGCTATGTCGAGAAGAAGCGTCAGCAACGCAAAGCCCAGGCGGCGCGCAAACTCGAACGTGAGCGTAGCGCTCCCATCCTCGACCTGCATGTCACCGAACCGGTCGCAAAGTCAGGTCAGGAAGACGATAACAGCAAGGAATCATGATGCGACTGGTCTCATTCAACATCAACGGCCTTCGTGCACGCCTGCATCAGCTTGAGGCACTGATCGAGACTCACGCACCGGACGTCATCGGCCTACAGGAAACCAAGGTACACGACGACGAGTTTCCTCTGGAAGCGGTGCAGTCTTTTGGCTATCACGTCTATTATCACGGCCAGAAAGGGCATTACGGGGTTGCCCTGCTCTGCCGGCAGGAACCCCAGGCGGTTTTCTACGGCTTTCCAGATGACGCCGAAGATGCCCAGAAGCGTATGATCGGTGCGCGCCTGTCTTGTACCGACGGGGAGCCCCTGACCGTATGGAACGGCTATTTTCCTCAAGGCGAGAATATCGATCACCCCATCAAGTTTCCTTACAAGCAGCGTTTCTACGCCCAGCTTGCACGGCTTCTTGAAGAAGATCACACGCCACAACAGCGCATTGCGATCATGGGTGACTTCAATATCTCACCGGAAGATATCGATATTGGTATCGGAGAGCCCAATCGCAAACGCTGGCTGCGCGAGGGCAAGACCAGCTTCCAACCTATCGAACGGGAATGGCTGGGGCGCATAAAGGGCTGGGGCATGCAGGATTGCTATCGCCTCTGTCATCCTGAGAGCAACGATCGTTTCAGCTGGTTCGACTATCGTTCCAAGGCCTTCGAGCGCGACCCCAAGCGCGGCCTGCGCATCGACTATATTCTTGTCAGCCCACCATTGACCGACAAGATAAGCGGCGCCGGCGTCGACTACGAACTGCGCGCCATGCAGAAGCCCTCGGATCATGCACCGGTGTGGGCCGATCTGAAGCTGACTCAATAGCTGGTCCACTGGTTTTGGTAGGAGCCCGATTCACCGGGCAATGGGGGGATACTCCATCGCTCGCTGAAGCGAGCTCCTACAAGGACGCAAAAAACCGGC
>NZ_JIBT01000048.1 GCF_001039575.1 Halomonas sp. PR-M31 | reverse complement strand
TCCTCCTGCCTTGCCCCGAATAAAAACTGGCGCCAGCGCGGCCGTGAATGAAACGTCAACAGGCCCTAGACAGTCGCCATGCCGCCATCCACGAAAAGCTCCTCCCCGGTGATGAAGCTCGCCTGGGGGCTAGCGAGATAAAGTGCGGCGCTGGCCACCTCCTCCGCCCCACCGAAACGCCCCATGGGTATCTTGCCAAGAATGCCCTGGGTCATCTCCTCTAGATCGGCGTCATTGAGGCCCAGCTTCGAGTAGATCGGTGTTTGAACGGGTCCCGGCGCCACCGCGTTGACGCGGATGCCGCGCTCCTTGAGCTCTGCGGCCAGAGTGCGGGTCAGGGAGCGCAAGGCCGCCTTGGTGGCCGCATAGACCCCCATGCCCGGCATACCCATCTGATCCAGGCAGGACGTGGTGAATACGATCGCGGCGCCTTTACCCATCAAAGGCAGAAGCGTTTGCACCGTGAACAGCGGCCCCTCGAAATTTAGCACGAACTGATCGCGCACATGCCCTGCATCGATATGCTCGATGGGTGCCGGCCAGGTGACCCCCGCATTGGCAAACAGCACGTCCACGCGGCCATGGGTTTTTTCGAGGATGGCCGCCAGCTCATTCAGGGCTGCCGGGTCCGTCTGATCCGCCTTCACCGCCTGGGCCTTGTCGCCCAGGGCGCGCTGGGCTTTCTCCAGGCGCTCAGCGTTGGTGCCGGTAATCACCACCGTGGCCCCTTCCGCAACAAAGGCCTGGGCCGCTGCGAAGCCGATGCCGGTAGTGCCACCGGTGACGACGACGACTTTATCTTCGAAACGCTTCATGATGAATACTCCGTGTGAGTTGACACGGGCTACGCTACAGTTCGATCGAGACGAAAACGACCGCCTTTCCGGCAAAAGAGTGTTGCGCTTTCGAGAACCCATGAACCGAACCATCGAGCTGGACACGCTGTGCGCGGTCATCGAAGCCGGTAGCATCACGGCGGCGGCGCGGCGCCTGGACACGGCGAAATCCGTGGTCAGTCGGCGCATCAAGGATCTGGAACAGCGTCTGAAAGTGGAGCTTTTCCATCGCACCACTCGGCAGCTGGTGCCCACGGAGACGGGCCTGGCGCTCTATCGGCGGGCACGGTATGTACTCGATGAATTGCAAGACGCCGAGACGGCGGCTACCGGTGAGCACGCCGCCATCGGTGGACGCCTGAAGGTAGCGGTGCCGGCAAGCTTCGGCGCGCTGCACGTGGCGCCGGCCCTGGGGGGTTTGATGACGCGTTACCCGGCCTTGAACCTGGAATTGGACGTCAACGACCGTCGACTGGATCTAGTGGCAGAAGGCATCGATGTCGCCCTGCGTATTGGAGGATTGCTTGATTCCACCTTCATTGCCAAGCGCATTACCCGCATTCGCCATCTGGTCTGCGCGGCACCGTCGTATCTCGAGCGCCATGGCACGCCAAAACGTCTTGAAGACCTGTCACAGCATCATTGCCTGAGCTATTCCGGTGTTGCCGACGCCACTAGCTGGCCCTATCTGCGCGACAAGAACACCCCCGGGCGAGTGCCCATCAATGTGCGCCTGCGGGCCAACAACGGCGATATCCTGCGGGAGGCCGCCCTTGCGGGTCTGGGACTGATCCGCGAGCCGACCTTCATCGTCTGGCGTCACATTCAAACAGGAGGCCTTGTGCCGGTACTGACGGAGTACACCTGGTCCCGAGTCCATCTGCAGGCGGTCTGGCCCCAGACCCGTCATCCCTCCCGGCGCGTGCGCGCCTTCGTCGATTTCTTCGCCGAGCGTTTCAACGACCCGCCCTACTGGGACGAACCCTACGACAGGATTTCGTAAGCGCCATGTCGAAAGAATGATGAAAGACCGGACTCAGCGCACGACCAGCACCGAACAAGGCGCGTGGCGAACGATGCTCTCTGAGTCGTTGCCTAGCATGACCCGGGCCAAGGATTCCCGACCGCGGTTGCCCACCACCAGCAATCCTACTTCGATCTCTTCCGCCAGCCGCAGGATTTCCGTATCCACGCGCCCCATGCGCAGGTGCGCCACCACCGCGTGGGCACCGCCGGCTTTGGCCTTCTCCACCTCTTGATCCAGCCGCTTCTGACTTTCCTTTTTCAACCGGCCGAACTGGGTTTCAGAGAGCGTGTCCGGGTGCGTCCAGGGCGAAATGAGGCCAACGAGCAGCATATGCAGCTCTGATCCCGTGGCGGCACTGAGTTCGAGCGCCTGGGTAATGGCGCGATCCGAGGCGGTCGATCCGTCAACGGCCACCATGATCTTCGTGGGGTACATTTTCATTGTTTGTCTCCGGAACGTGAGCCGACATGTTGTCGATGGCCTGACGCTTGCCGACGGGCGCTAGCACGCGCCTAGCCTCGCCTGTCGAGGATCAGCTGCAGCTCGCGCTGTAGCTGGCTTACGGCCTGCTGGCCGGTCAACTCGCCGCGCAGCACGCGATTGAACGCAATCGCCAAGCGCTGGGACATGGCCGAATAGAACGGCGTGACTGGACGCAGCCGGGCATCGTCGATGGCGCGGCGGCCAAGCGCCATGACCGGCACCTGCTCGAGCAGCTTTTCATCGTCGTACAGGGCGCTGAGGGTGGGCAGAAACCCGCCATCCCGGGCACGCTGTGCCTGGCGCTCGGGAGACGCGGCGAAGCGGATGAACTCCCAGGCCGCGTCCTGTTTCGACGATTGCGCGTTGATCATTAGATTCCAGCCCCCCAGGCAGCCATAGGAGTTACCGCCAGGGCGCTCTCTGGGAATGGGCGCAATACCGATCTGATCGGCGCTGAGTTTGGAGCCTTTTTCGTCGATCAAGCCGTAAGCGAACGGCCAGTTACGCATGAAAACGGCGTCGCCGTTCAAGAACGCCCGGGTGGCATCTTCTTCACGAAAACTTGCCACTTCCTGAGGAGCGACACCGTTTTCGATCAACTCACGCGCGATGCTCACCCCCCGGGCCGAGTCCGCGCTGTTAATCGTGATGACGTTGGGGGAGCTTACGTCCATGCCGAAGGCCGCGGCGGTGGATAGATTACCGGTGAGCACGCGGCCTCCAGCGCTCCACAGAAATTCCAGCATGTTGGCGACGCCGCCTTCGTACTGGGCGCCCTGGAAGACGAAACCGTACTTCGTGCCAGTCTTGTCGCGCACATCGCCTGCTATCCGCGCAAGCTCGTCCCAGCTTGCGGGGGGATTGTCATGCCCGGCGGATTCGAGCAGATCGCGACGGTAGTAGAGCATGCCTGCGTCCGTATACCAGGGCACGCCCCAGAAACGGTTGCGATAGCCTACGGAATTGAGCGGCGTATCTAGAAAATCACCCGGCCCATAGGCATCGTTGAGACGGGCAGTCACATCCGTGACATAACCGCGACTGGCAAAGGCGGCGGTCCAGACCATATCGCCCCCGAAGACGTCGATGCGGGAAGAGTCCACGTCGAAGTCCGAGCTGATCTGACGGTAAAAGTCATCCGTGGAGCGGGGCATCAGCTGATAGCGCACGCGAATCCTGCCCTCGTACTCCTGATTGAACGCCTCGATCAGCGCCTGGAGACTGCCGGAATCATCTGGCCCGAAGGCGAAAGTGATCTCCTCCGGCTGAGCGGCCACAGCGGCGCCCAGGGGCGAAACGCCCAGGGCCGCCATGCCGCCGAGACCCAGACCGCCCAGCAGCAGGCGACGCCGAGTAGTGTCCGGCTGCGCGGCCAGGTTTTTATCGATTGGCGTTTTCATAGGATGTCCTCCTTGGGCGCGGCGCTACCAGAACCAGATGACGATAATCGCGGTGACGGCCATCAGCACCATTGACTGATAACGATAGTTCTGCCAGGCCGGCTTGGCGGCAAGCTCTTCGGACTCGTCTTTCAGAATCTGAGTCGTCCAGATCAGCTCATCGACCTCCTCGCCCGGCTTGTGCTGAGTAATCAGGCTGACGCCGATGATCAGCGCAAGACCGACGAAGAGCAGCACGCTGGCGGAATAAAGGAAATGAAAGTCCACCAGACCTCCGACCTGAATGGTGAAAAATCCCAGAATGCCGATCCCCAGGCACCCACGAACGCAGCGAATGCCCCGGTCGGGGTGGCACCGCGCCAGAGGATACCGACAAAGAAGATCGCAACGACCGGCGGGGTCACGTAGGCCAGAATCGACTGGAAATAGCTCCACAAGGATGGGAAATGGATGATCTGCGGCGCCCAGAGCACGACGATCACCATGATGACCACGGTGGTCATCTGACCAATGCGCACCAGGGCCGCATCACTGGTCTGGGGGCGCAGAGGCTTGACGAAGTCCATGGTCACCATGGTCGACACCGAATTGAGAATCGAGTCGACGGTCGAAGTTATCGCGGCGATCAGCGCCGCCAGCACGATGCCGCGCAGGACGATGGGCAGCAGATCGAAGGCGATGGTCGGAAAGGCCAGATCCGGCGTCTTCAGATCGGGGTACAGCGTCAACGCCATCAGTCCGGGCAGGATCATGAGAAACAACGAGGTGAGCTTCAAGAAACCGGCGAAGATCGAGCCCCAGCGGCCGTGATCCAGGGTTTTGGCCCCCAGGGTACGCTGCACGATCAGCTGGTTGTTGGCCCAGAAATAGATGCCGATGATCAGCACGCCAAACAGGCCGGGCCAGGGCAGGCTGGGATCGTCGATGGGCCGGATGATGCTCATGCCGTTTTCCGGGGCGGCCTGGACCATGGCCTCCCAGGAGGGAATCGCGTAGAGCCCGGCAATGAACACCATGGTCGCGCCGATTAGCAGCACGCAGGCCTGGATCGTGTCACTGATTACCACCGCCCCGAGCCCGCCGAAGAATGACATGATGCCGGCAAGTATCGTCAGTACCAGCACGCCCATCCAGAGATCAATGTTCGGGAAAAGAGTCTGGATCACCAGCCCCCCGGCGTAGAGCGCCCCCGCGCAGTCGAGAAAGATGCTCAGAAAAATCAGCATGCCGGCGAATATGTAGCGCGAGCGGGAATCAAAGCGCCGTTCGAGAAACTCCGGCATGGTGAACACGCCGGAGCGTAGATAAAACGGCAGGAGTATGAAGATGAAGATGACCAGCGCCACCGCGGCGATCCACTCATAGCTGTAGACTGCGATCCCCGAGCTGTAGCCTGCGCCGGCCATACCCACAAAGGACGCGCCGGACATGTTGGTGGCAAACAACGAAAAACCGATCATCGGCCAGACGAAGTTCCGACCGCCTAGAAAGAAGCCGCCCGTATCTGATTTCGTGCCCCGATTCAGCCATAGCGGGATGGCGCGACTGGCAAACAGGTAAATGACGACGACGGCGATATCGATCCATGTGATATTGAATTCTTGCACGATTGTTCTCCATTTTTCGGACCCCGAACGTCCTTGGACGTTGCCATCGCCGCCTAACTGAATCGTTTCAGATTCCAGTGGCTGAATTCGATTACTCGGGCATCAGCTGTTCTTGTAAATCACGCCTCCATGTGCACATCAAAAGCTTCAAACGTGCCCCTGCAGTCTAGTTCAACGAAGTTCACGGTTGCCCATTACCAATTCGTCGAAGTCCGTTTGCGTATACGCGTCTTCATCGCCACGGATTCAGGCGAACCACTTCTTTGAAGTATTTAGCTGCAGGATTCTGTAAACGCCGTTTTTTGAAAGACCGCCTCTTCAATGGCCACGGCCCGGCCCCGGTAGGGTTCGAAGGCATCACGGAACAGCGCCGTTTCCTGCAGGCGCTACGTGACCAGGTCGCCGCCGCCCTGGCCGACGACGACACATTGAGCGATGACGAGACGCAGCAGATCGTGTTCGACCTGGAAGCCGAGTGGCCCTTCTACGCCGGGGTGGCAGGCAACACGCGACGCGAGATTCTGGCCTTCGATGCCCAGCGCGTGGCTGAACAGCTCTCGGGCAAGACAGGCGACGATCAAGATGGCTAGAACCCCCCAGTTCAGGCCGAGAGTGGCTCTCAGTCATTCACCAAGTTAGCCATCCGATCCGCCGCGTCCAGCAGATTCTCGCGAGAAGAACCGGTACGAGCACTGGCAGAGATGCCGCGGGCATGAAAGAGCGCCATGGCCTTGGAGACGCCATCGCTGACGGAGAATTTTCGCGGACGTCCAGGGCGTTTCAACTTATTTGTATCGGTCACTACAAAATCCATTGACGGGTGTTTTGATTTTATGTATCAATCACTACATAACCTGTTTGATCGCTAAGTGCAATAGAGATGAGCAGCGCTAGCGAACGATCGGGCTATACCCTCACGCCTTACGGAGATCGATGCCATGCCTATGTCTGCCCTTTTGCGCCCCACCATGCTTGCCGGTCTCGTGACCGTGCTGATTGCTACTTCGACACTCGCGCCGGCAGTCTCCCGAGCGCCTAATGATGATGCGAAAGCGCCGGTCCTGCAGACCCAGCCGGACCACCTCACCATGATCAATGTCTTCACGCCCACCTCAGGCACCCAGGACGAGGTCGCCGCCGCCATTCAGGAAGGGCTCGACGAGTCCGTGAGTCGTCTGCCCGGCTTCATCAACGCCACCGTGCACAAGAGTCGCGACAACGACTACGTGGTGGTTTACGCCCAATGGGAAGACCAAGCCGCCGTGGATGCGGCGGTGGAAACCATTCAGGGCGGCGGTGCACCGGCGATGATGCGCGCCTTCACCATCGCCACCCCGGATTTTCATCCCTACGACGTGCTGTCCGTGCATCTCGCCAAGTAGATAACGGCGCTCTGAAGTTGCCATCACTCTGTTGAGGAAATTGTCATGCACAGTACACCAATGATCAGCGCGTCACCGTCCAACCCCCAAGCACCTCGCTCCGTTCGAACGCATCCGGGCTTGGCGCTGACGGTCACGACTATCGCCTGGCTTGCCGCGGGATCGCCGGCCTTTGCTCAGCCCGACGCCGCGGATCTGATCCTGCATGATGCCAACCTGATCACCCTCGATCCGCTGCGCCCTCGGGCCGAGGCGGTCGCGATCGACGACGGCATCATCGTCGCTACCGGCGATGATGAGGCCATGCTGGCCCGACGCGGCGAGTCCACCCGGGTCATCGACCTCGATGGCCGCACCGTCATCCCGGGGCTGGTCGATAGCCATACCCACGTGGTACGGGGCGGGCGCTTCTACACCACGGAACTGCGCTGGGACGGGGTCGACACCCTGGCCCGGGGGCTCGAGATGATCGAAGAACAGGCCAAACGTACCCCGCAGGATCAATGGGTGCGGGTCATCGGCGCCTGGTCGCCGTTCCAGTTCGAGGAGCGGCGCATGCCCACCCCTGGAGAGCTGACCGCCGCCTCCCCCGATCGCCCGGTCTTCGTGCTCTATCTCTACAGCCAGGGCTTTCTGAATGCCGCCGCCGTGGAGGCCCTGGGCATCACTCACGAAACCCAGGCACCGCCGGGGAGCCGCTATGAGCTGACAGAAGACGGCGGCGCGATCCTGCACGCAGAGCCCAATCCCATGCTGCTCTACCAGACTATCGGCGCCCTGCCCGGCCTGTCCGAAGAGGAGCAGGTCAACTCGACCCGACACTTCTACAGGGAGCTCAATCGCTTCGGCATCACCAGCGCCATCGATGCGGGCGGCGGTGGGCATACCTTTCCCGAAGACTATATTGGCACCCGACGTCTGGCGGATGAAGGGACCATGCCGCTGCGGGTCTCGAGCTACCTGTTTCCGCAGCGACCCGGGGAGGAACTTGCGGATTTCAGAACCTGGACCGAGAACTGGGCGATCAATGCCAACCTGGCGGATGAGCTGTCCCATGGCTTCGTGGTCGAAGGCGCGGGGGAATTTCTGGTCTGGTCCGCGGGAGATTTCGAGAACTGGATGGCGGGCATGCCGGACATCACCACCCGAGACGGCTGGCGTAAAGAGCTGACCGCAGTGACCCGGCATCTGTTGCGAGAGCGCTGGCCGATCCGCATCCACGCCACCTATGACGAGAGCATCGGCCATATCCTGGACGTGTTCGAGGCCGCGGACAGCGCCGAGCGCGCCGAGGGGCGCTCGGGCTTTGCCGGCATCCGCTGGGCGATCGATCATGCGGAGACCGTGAGTCGGGCCAACCTGGCCCGGATCGCGGCCCTCGGCGGTGGGATTGCCATCCAGGCGCGGCTGCCCTATGCCGGCGAGTATTTCGTGGAACGTTACGGTGAAGACGCTGCCGCAAAGGCGCCGCCGATTCGCGACATGCTCGAGATGGGCATTCCGGTCGGCGCCGGAACGGATGCTACCCGGGTGGCCAGCCACAACCCCTGGGTCGCCCTACACTGGCTCGTCAGCGGCAAGACCCTTGGCGGTCTTGAGACACGAAGCCGGCGCCATCGACTCAGCCGCCTGGAAGCTCTGCAACTCTACACCGTCGGCAGCGCCTGGTTCTCCGGCGAAGAGGCACTCAAGGGGCGTATCGCATCGGGCCAGTTCGCCGATCTGGCAGTGCTCAGCGCGGATTATCTCGACGTGGCGCAAGACGCCATCGCCGACATCGAAAGCGTTCTGACAATTACCGATGGCGAGATCGTCTACGCCGCCGAGCCGTTTTCGGATCTCGCCCCGGAACTGCCGCCGATTCGCCCCGCCTGGTCGCCGGTGGCAGTTTATGGGGGCTATAGTATGGACTAGTCTTGAAAAGAACCCGATCAACACGGACGCGTCATGCAATCAATCAAAGCAACGCGATTCCAGGATCATAGCGCGGCGGCCGCTGACGGCATTCCCTGCCTGGGTCAGCGGTTTGACTTGGGCCGGGTGCTGATCGATCTGAATACCCAAGAGCCGTTTGCGGCCAATTTCACCTGTCCGGCGCTGGTCTTTTCCATCCAGTTGGGTCCGCGGCACTACCGCCTGGGACTCGATTCGGATCATCTGCAGGTGCGTCGCCTGATAGCAGGGGCCGTCACCCTGAGTCCCAAAAACAGCAGCGTCAAATGCACGAGCGGCCATCAGGACTGCGAGTTTCTCGGTGTTTCGATCGATGATGCGTTTGCTGCTCAGGCGCTGAAAGAGACAGGACTGTCCGCCAGCGAACTTCCCCCAAGTCCCGATATCCGCCACCCGGACATTTTGCCCCTGGCCCTGGCGCTGCGGCGCTTTCTTATCGCCCCGGAGGTCGCGGGCCGATCTACGGCGAAACCCTCTGCGCTGCCCTTTTGCATACCATTCTTGCCCGGTTCAAAGGCCCGGGTTCCATCCCGAAACCACCCCCGGCGCTGTCCCAGGCGCAGGTCAACCTGCTGCGCGACTATGTGAACGCACATTTGGCGGAGCCCTTGAGTCTATCCGAGCTCGCGGCCCTAGTAACTCTGGATGTCTCGCATTTTGCCCGCGTCTTCAAGCGCGCAACGGGCATGACACCCCACGCCTACGTTCTCGAGCAGCGGCTGCTGGCTGCACGCGGTGAAATCCTGCATGGCAAGATACCTCTTGCAGAGGTGGCCTATGCCTGTGGCTTCTCGTCTCAATCCCACATGACTACGCTCTTTCGTCAGCGCCTGGGAACGACGCCGGGGCGTCTACGGCAGTGAATCATGTTCGAGTTCGAACAGACCCCTCACCACCCTAACCAGCTGCGCAGGCCTCTGAATGAGAGGACGGAATCCTGGCCTGCGACATGCCCCACCTTTCCGGACAGCTGTGCCGCCGCCGCTTTCAAGGGCAGGATGATCGCCTCGAGGTGATGACCGCACAGCCGGCGATTGACCGCCGCCGGGCACTGGGCCATCAGCAGTCCGCAGTGATAGATCGCGGTATCCAACGACTCGCATACTATCGGAAAAGGGCTGGCATTCTGACGGCATTGCTGCAATTCGCCTAAGAGCATGCGAAGCGTCCGGGCATCGAGCCAGCAGGGCGTGTCCTCGCCACGACACGACTTTTCCACCGCTTCTTGTATGGCCTGAAACGAGACATACAAGAAAATACAGGTGTAGTGGATCTGAGAGCGCTCCGAGGTCATTTCGCAGGCCTCCTTGATGATAATAATTATTATTCTCGTGCGAATATGAATTCATGTCAATCGACAACGATGGGGAGTCGAACCAGCCAGTTCGCGGTCACAGTGTTGTATTTATCACTGATGACCGCGTGCCGGCTTTCCAGGAGATTTTCATGACGACACTGGCGATAGAAGACGTTCAGACCTATCCGCGCCCACCCGCCCTGGAGCCGGTAGCCCAGACCCTGACGATCTACCTGGGCAGCCAGCAGATAGCCTGCACGACTCGCGGCTATCGTGTGCTCGAGACCCACCACGCGCCCACCTACTATTTTCCGCCAGAGGACGTGATCGCAGAGCTACTGCCGGTCCGCGGCGAAAGCTTCTGCGAATGGAAGGGCATGGCGCGCTATTTCGACGTGGTGGGTAGTGAACGCATCGCCCGACACGCCGCCTGGTGCTACGAGCGGCCTACCGGCGCCTTTCAGCCGCTGGCGGGCTATCTGGCATTCTACGCGGCCAGCATGGACCGCTGCCTGGTGGGCGACACGGAGGTGGTGCCTCAACCCGGGGATTTCTACGGCGGCTGGGTGACATCCAATCTACGCGGCCAGATCAAGGGCGCCCCGGGCACGCGCCATTGGTGAGGCTTTCGAGATTGTGATGACAATCAAGGCCACGACACCAATTAGTATCAATCATTACGTCCCAGCAATGGATAAAGAAAACGCTCTCCAGCCCCTAATTTATTAGACTTTCATAGGGAATTCGCAACCCATCATGCAGCCGGCGGATCATGTTCAGACTCAAACCCCGCTTGCGGTTCAGCACTTCCGATACGCGTCCGCTGCTACCGATGAAGGGTTCAAGATCGCGAGGAGTCATTCCCTGCTGTTCCATGCGAAACTTGATGGCTTCGATGGGATCGGATGAGCCGATCGGGTAGTGCTCATCCTCATAGCGCTCGATCAGAATCGCCAAGACCTCCAGCTCATTGGCCTCAGGGGTGCCGTCCTCGGCACTCCACAAGGCCTCCATCCGAGCGAAAGCGCGTTTCAAGTCGACATCGTTATGAATCGGCTGGATATTCATTTATACAGTCTCCGCATCGATTTGGTCGTATTGAGCATGAGTACCAACAAAGCGAACCCAGGCGATTTGCTGGGTATAGCGGATCGCGACAATGACCCGATACTTGTTGCCTGCGACGTTGAACACCATCCGCCCCTCTTTGAAAATGCTGGCCGTGCGAATCTTCGCTTTCAGCGCCTGAGGCATGGGCCAGCGGGCTTTTTCCATCATGCGATACCACTCGATGAGCGGACGCTTGGCATCGTCGTAGCCTTTCTCCCAGAATTCTCGCAACGTGCGCTTGGCGATGACTCTCAAAGCGATCTCTCTTTTTGGGAAAATATAACCCCCTCCCATTTTGGGAGTCAACGCTCAGTGTCAATCTCAACGGCAAAAGCGCAAATCAAGACTTGTCTATTGCCACGCGCGCTAGCAACGCTCTCAATTCAGCGCGCTCTTTCGCATCGAGAGAGGCTAGCATGGCGTCTTCCGCAGTCGCATGACCAACCACGACGTCGTCTGCCAGAGAAAATCCTTGCTTCGTCAGTGAGATCGATACGCCACGCCGATCCTTGGCATCCCGTTGACGCTCGATGAGGCCCCGGCTTTCCAGACGGTCCAGGCGTGCTGTCATGGCTGCGGTGGACAACATCATATCCGTGGCCATCTTCGAAGGAGACATGGACTGCCCTGCACCTTGTCGACGCAGCGTCAGCAAGACATCCATTGATGGGAAATCCAGATCGAAGCGCTCGAGATTTTCCTTAAGCCCTTGTGAAAGTCGCTTTCCAGCACGCCAGATCGCCCCACAAACCGCCATGCATTCAGGATCAATGTCCGGGCGTTCACGTCGCCACTGCATCACGATCCGATCGAGTTCTGCACCTTCTTCCTGCATTGTCTTCCTTCCTGAATGGCACTAAAGTTCGATATAAAGTATTTCGATATCGAACCATTATTGCAATTTAGTTTGTACAATAGCGACACGACTCAGGAAAGAATCATGGCGCCGATCACTCAAGAACCGCAACGAAGAACGGACAAGACCTGGCTCATTGCGCTGCTAAGCCTCTTGGGTACTGGTGCTTGCATAGGCTTGTCCACCAATCTTGCCAAACTCGCAGATAGCGCCAATATTTCGGCGTTGGCTTTTCTGGCCTGGTCCATTCTGGGCGCCACCGGTGTTCTTTTTACCGTGGCGTTGCTACGTGGCAAGCTTCCCCCGTTCAATCTCCGAACTCTGGAATACTTTATCGTCGCGGCTCTCGTGACCGTCGCCGGCTCGAACCTGATCTTCTTTTCCGCGATCCCCGAGGTGGGCGTCAGTTTTGTCACCCTCGTCATCACCCTGCCCCCGCTCATGACTTATATCGGCGCGATTGCATTCAAGATAGAACGCTTTCAAATCATGCGTGCCGCCGGCGTGCTTACTGCATTGATTGGAACCGCCGTTCTTGCCATCAACAAGCTGACCGCACCAGACGCGCCGGTGTTCTGGATACTGCTGGCGCTGACCGGGCCGGTTCTGCTGGCCATCGGCAATCTCTATCGCACCTTGTGCTGGCCCGTTGGCGTCACCGCCGAGGCTCTCGCGCCGGGCATGTTGGGCGCCGCGACCCTGATGCTTTTTACCATTGGGCTGTTGCCAGGATTTTCCACCGCAGTACCCATGGACAACCGCCTTCCGCTATTACTGATACTGACTCAGGCAACAGTGTTCGCCCTGCAGTTTCTACTGCTATTCGTGCTTCAAAAAAGCGGCGGCCCTATCCTTATCAGCCTGATGGGCGCCGTCGGTGCCGTCATCGGGGTGCCCATTGCCATCTACCTGCTGGGCGAAGCACCACCAGAGGGGTTGATACTCGGCTCTGTTTTCATTGCAGCAGGGATCGCGCTGGTAACGCTTGGAAAAACTGCAACGACCAGTCGCTAATACTTCCAAACACAATGCTTCAAAGCTAGTTGCTAGCTCGAAACATGCAGCGAAGGCGCAAAGGCGATGACGACCCAAATCCCGCGAATCAGTCTGAAGAAGTGGGCGTTATTGAAAGCCGTGGTCGATGAGGATGGGTTCGTCCAAGTGGCAAAGGCGCTTAACAAGAGCTAGTCGTCGGGTAAGCTCGGAACAAGACCGGGCTCAGGGTTCTAGTGCTGGAAAAATCGCAGTTCAGCGTTGGCTTGTATCTGCTGAACCGCTTGCAGTGACTTTCGCGATGCCATGACTCAGCCCAAATCGAGATAAACTCACAGCACTTGTCTTCAAATGAAAGCAGCGCATGAAATCCTATGATCTCAGGGTGTTCGAGAAGGTCGCCGAGCTGTTCGACAGAACTACCAAGCCGCTCAAGCTCACTTCGAGCGGGCCTCTGCCATTTGTCCATGCAAAGCTGGTTCTCGCCTCGATCTCGGAGATGGCCCATGCGCTCGCCCCGAACAGCGCGCCTTCGACGCCTAACCCAGGACTTCCGTCGAAATAATGCTCGTTCTGCTTACCCATAAGGTCCATCCAGTCAGTGCAGAAGATGACTACATCACCTTCTCGAATCAAGACACCTTGAGAAGTCGCAACGGCGTCGATTTCTTCGCAATTAAAGGCTGTACCCGCATTCTCACCGGGCTCTCCCCATGGCAATTGTACAGCGGCAGAGATAGGCGCACTTAGAGCACAAAACAGACTACCCAGCGCTGCAAGGGTTCTACCTATGCGCATATTTGTCATTTCGGTGATGATTTGCATTGGTAACTCCTTTTTTTATTGCACGAAGAAAATAGATTGTTTTCATATCAACCGAGCATTCGCCGAAGGCCACAGCCTCGGACGCACTGCCCGATCCTGCCTTGTACGCCTGAGCCACGGCGGCGGCCTTTTCCGGGAATCGTCCGCCAAAGAACAGCTCGTGCTTACCAGCCCATTTGCTTGCCAGCGCAGCCGCCATGCTGCCGTATCCAACGAAGCCGATTTTCATAACACTTGCCCCTCATGAGCAAAGAACAGAATCCGCAAACGCAATGACCAAACGTCGTCACTTCAGAAGACGCGAAAAGCGATTCGTTAAGTGAAGTCATTAGCTGAACTTCTTTCTTGCAGGTTTCTGCGCTTCTTTTGACGATTATGACTTTCTGCGAGAGGAAGCCATGGCCTGCTTTCTGAATACGGCAGGGGTGATACCGGTGATGTCGTGGAAAGTGCGAGTAAGATGGGACTGGCCGGAAAACCCGCAGTCAAAGGCTATCTGAGCGATGGAACGCTCGTGCTGTATCAACAACCGCTTGGCTCGTTCCACCCGACGCCCTATGACGTAGCGCAATGGGCTTGCGCCAGTAATCAGCTTGAAGGTGCGGCCGAAATGTGAGGCCGACAGGCAGGCAACGTCGGCGAGCGCTGCCAGGGAGAGCGAGCGACTAAGATTAGCCTCGATGTATTCCTTGACCCGGGCAAGACGCTGGGGCGACAGCGCATTGGCAGGCACAATAGCGCCGGTTATGTGCCGAGCAATTTGAAACCGTCGCGCGATACGCGCGATCAACGCCAGACTAAGGACTTCAAGAGTGAGCGAATCCGCCCGCTCGCCGCTGCGAAAATCTTCCATGAGCAGGCGAATGCCTGCCCGGCCCAATTCAGCCGATACCAGGTCCTGGGCATAGTCGAGAAAATCCAGCGTCTGAAGCGATAAATCGAACTCCTGCTTGAGCACCTCACTCCAGTAATTCGGCTCCAGTTCCAGGATCAAGCCGGGCATGACGTTCGTCACCTTGACGTGAAACTCACCTTCAGGCGGTATGAAGGCCAAGCTATTAGCCATGCACAAAGATCGTCGCAACTGATCGGAATTCCAGGACCACTGGGCATTGACGAGACTCAAGTTGACGTCGATGTAGCATACATTTGTAGCAAGTTGGGCCGACACTTCACCCGGAGGCAACAGCAAAAAGCGGGTATGACCCGCGTGTATTTCGCGTTCCATTTCGGGATAGCGCGGCACAGGTTGGCCTTGGTCTGAGATATCAAGCACTTGCTGATTCACGGAAGCGTCTCTGAGGGTAGCGTCTTGTATCCCTACCGTGCTGCGTGCGTTGTCGCTTCCAATGCGACGCTGAGAAAACTATAGACCAGCCGTTCGAATACGGCGTTTAGCCACCTCGAAGCACGGATTCAACGCTTTTGTTAGCTGACCGGCGTGGCAAAGGCCATGACTTCTGCCACGCACTGCTTGCCGAGGGCCAGCTGAATCAGGCGATCGACCCCAAGAGCCACACCGCTACCTGCCGGCATACCGGCATGCAGTGCCGCTACCAGGCGCACATCGATATCGACAGGTGATTTACCATTTTTCTTCCGCTCGATATTGTCCGCAGCAAAACGCGTGGCCTGTTCATTCGCATCGGTCAGCTCATCGTAGCCGTTGGCCAGCTCCAGCCCCTGCACATAGACCTCAAAGCGCGCCGCCACCTCGGCGCCATCTTCCGGGTCGCATCGACGGCGCGCCAACGCCGCCTGGCTGGCCGGATAGTCGATCACCATGTCGATGCACTCGAAGCCCAGGGTCGGTTCGATGACAAGGCTCATCAGCAGATCCAGACAGTCATCACGCGGACTGTCAGACATATCCAGATTGCCATGTTCGCTCGCCAGGTTGCGCAGATCAGTCTGCGCCACGGTGAAGGGATCTATTTTTAGATGATCGCGAAACAACTCTCGGTAGCGACGCAGTCGCCTGGAACCCGCGTCAGGCAGCAACAGGCGAACCAGCGCCTCGGTTTCATCGATCAGATTAGCCAACGAAAACCCCGGGCGATACCACTCCAGCATGGTGAACTCGAGATTATGGCGCCGCCCTACCTCTCCATCGCGAAAGCTGCGCGCCAGCTGGAAGATTGGCCCGCTGCCCGCCGCCAACAGGCGCTTCATGTGAAATTCCGGCGAGGTCTGCAGCCACAGCCGTTCACGCCCTGCTGGCGTGGTAGCGGTCAAGGAAAGTGAATCGAGATGCAGATCGGTGCTGCCGCCATGACCCAGAATCGGAGTCTCAACTTCGAGCACACCGTGTTCGGCGAAAAAGCGGCGAATCTTGGCCAGGCAGCGGGCGCGCTGACGCAGCGTTTCGATGGTGGCGGTGGGTTGCCAGTCAATCTCGTTCATCAAAAGCCTTATGAAAAACGCCGAGCGCTAGGCTCGGCGTTGTGTGTAGCTTGAAGCGCAAGGTTTAGGCGCGAGAGACGTATTCGCCGCTTCGGGTATCCACTTTTAATACCTCACCCTGGTTGATGAACAGTGGAACCTTGACCACTGCACCGGACGAAAGCGTTGCTGGTTTGGAGCCGCCCTGAGCGGTATCGCCCTTCAGACCCGGATCGGTCTCGGTGACTTCCAGTTCGATGAAGTTGGGCGGGGTTACACCGATGATGTTGTCATTCCACAAGGTAACGGTATAAGCGACTTGTTCCTTCAACCATTTTTCCGTATCCCCTAGGGCTTTCTTAGCCACCGGATACTGCTCGAAGGAGCCGTCCGTGCGCATGAAGTACCACATATCGCCATCGGTATAGAGATATTCCATTTCCAGGTCGAGCACGTCGGCGCCTTCCAGGGATTCACCGGACTTGAAGGTGCGCTCCCAGACACGCCCCGTATTCAAATTGCGCAGCTTGACGCGACTGAACGCTTGGCCTTTACCTGGCTTGACAAGTTCGTTCTCGACGATGTTGCAGGGGTCGCCATCCAGCATCACCTTCAGACCGGCCTTGAATTCGTTGGTAGAATAGTTCGCCATGCTTCCTCGCTAATGATCTTGACGCGGCAGGCTCAAACATACCGCGCGAATGAACTCAATTTTGGTGCACAGATGATAACCCGAAGCCCGGCCAGTTTGCAGCGCGTTATTCCGATAGCTAAGGAGACGGACGATCCGGGTTGGCAGGCCCAGCTCAGTGGTGCGCTGCGCGATCCGCGTGCCCTGCTTGCTCGTCTGGAGTTGGACGAGGCGTTGTTGCCAGGGGCCAAGGCTGGTCATGGCCTGTTCGAGGTACGTGTACCCGAGGCTTATCTGACACGCATCCGCCTGGGTGACCCCAACGATCCTCTGCTGCGTCAGGTGCTCCCTCTGAGCGCAGAAACCGATAGCGTGCGGGGATTCGTCAGCGACCCGCTGGAAGAAGCCGAACATACCCCCCGGCCCGGATTGATACACAAGTACGCCGGTCGTGTGCTGCTGATCGCAAGCCCTATCTGCGCTATCAACTGTCGCTACTGTTTTCGGCGTCAATTTCCCTACGCCGAGAACTCGCCCTCCCGCGCCCAGTGGAATGATGCTCTGGACTATTTGAGAAACGACACATCCATTGCCGAGGCGATTCTCTCCGGCGGCGATCCGCTGGCTTCAAGCGACAAGCGTCTGACATGGCTGGCGGAACGCCTTGAGGAGATACCCCATCTTAAACGGTTGCGCATTCATACCCGGCTGCCGGTGGTGATTCCGGATCGGATTGACGACGCTTTGCTTGGCTGGCTGGGCGCGACCCGGCTGCAGAAGGTGATGGTGCTGCACATTAACCATACCAACGAGATCGACGATGCGGTCATCAAAGCCTGCGCCCGCCTGCGCTCGATTGGCGTGACCTTGCTCAATCAGAGCGTGCTGCTGCGGGGCGTGAACAACGATGTAGAGACTCTGGCGGCACTGTCTGAGCGGCTGTTCGAGGCCGGCATACTGCCCTACTACCTGCACGTGCTCGATCCGGTCAGCGGTGCCGCCCACTTCGACGTGCCGGATGAAGAAGCCGTTGCTCTGGTGGCTGCGCTGCGCAAGCGTCTTGCGGGGTTTCTGATGCCGCGGCTGGTGCGAGAAGTGCCAGGAGAAAAGAGCAAGACGCCTTTGATGTAGCACGCAATTTAGGACGATCAACAACGACTTTTATCTCGCACGGGGAATAGATAGCGACTACTGTCAGATAGGGGCTCGGTGGGCTCGCATGATTCAACCGCAAAAGGATCCGGCCAAATGACAAATCATCAATCGAATCAATCGGACAAGGACGCCTCGTCACTGCGGCGCATCTCTTGGGGCGCCATTCTGGCCGGGGTCGTTATCGCCCTGGTAATTCAACTCTTGCTTAATATGCTTGGCCTCTCCTTTGGCGCGGGAGTCATTGATCCTGCCACGGAGGAAAACCCGTTGAGCGGGATTGGGGTAGGAACGGGTATATGGCTTGCCCTCAGCAGCCTGATCGCGTTGTTCGCCGGTGGCTGGACGGCGGGTCGTTTGGCCGGCATGCCGCAAACCATCGACGGCATTCTGCACGGAGCCGTGACCTGGGGCTTGATGACGCTCTTGACCTTCTGGCTCATGGGTTCCGCGGTGGGTAACGTACTCAGCGCGACTACCAGCGCGATCAGCCAAGGTTTTTCCCTAGCAGCACAAGGGGTTTCGGAACTGGCCCCGGAAGCCAAGCAGGCCGCCGAGCGAGCGCTTCAGCAGCAGGATACAAGCTTTCAGAGCATCAAACAGGAAGCACAGCAGATGCTGCAGCAAACCGACACCCAGGCCCTGCAGCCAAGCGAGCTGCGTGAAGACGGTCAGCAGGCGGCGCAGACCGCTCAGCAAACCGCCAAGGATGTGGCGAAGACACCGGGAGACGCCCCTAGCGATATCAATCAGGCCCTGGACGAGATGTTCTCGTCATTGCAGCAAACGGCAGAGCAGGCAGATCCTGATGCTCTGGCCAGCGTCATCGCAGAGCGCACCGACATGAGCGAACAGGAAGCTGAACAAACCGCCCAGCGCTGGATGCAGCAGGCTCAGCAGGCGGTGAATCAGGCCCAGCAAGCTGCGGAGCAAGCCAAGCAGAAAGCCGTCCAGGCAAGCCAGGCCTTGTCATCCGCCGTTTCCTCGGCGGCCCTGTGGGCGTTCATCGCCATGGTGCTGGGCGCCATTGCCGCAGCGGCCGGTGGCGTAGTCGGAAGTCCCAAGCACCTACCCGCCGCTGGCGTGCGCCACTGAGCCGCACGCGCATGCGTTCTTGAATTGAATAGAAAGCCTCAACAAAACCCGCCCCTGCCGAATCATCGGCAGGGGCGGGTTTTTACGGGTTTCAGTCCTACATCAAGAACCTCGACCCTTCATCATTCGCGAAATCAAAAAGCGCAGATCATGTATTGGAGTCAGCGCTAGCAGCAGAATCTTTAGAGAACGTGGATGCAGTCTTGAAGATAGTCAACAGATCCTGGGCCTGCATCGCGGCATCTCGCCCAAGGCCGGTGAGATAGCCGCCATCCGCTTGCGTCACCAGGCCGCGCTCGAACAATCGCTGCGCCGCCTCTACCTTGGCGGGGTCGGCGCTGGAGTGGACCTTGATGCCCTCCTGGGTCGTCGACAGATTGAACAGACAGAGCACGTTGAGTTCTTCCAGTATTTCCTGACTGTAGCGCATGGCCACCTCGATGAATCTGCATTAGAGAAGGAGTATTCTTAATCTAGGCTAAAATTTCGCATTCAGCCTCCATTGACGATCATATTGCCTCGTCCGTTTATCCACTGTTGTCCGGTACGCCGCTTTTCCATAGGGACACCAGCGCTTCGGGCGTCTCTTCTTCATTCATGCTCAAAGACCACACGCAGTAGATGTCGGACTCTGCCGCATTCTTTTGCTGCGGTTCTTCGATATCCACATGAAAAACCCGGCGGTCGGCGCCGGGGGCGGGCGTGTCGCTACAGGTGCGTGCCGCCAGATTCAGCACGCCTTCCAGCTCCCGGCGCTGCTCGTCCGTGCATTCATCACACTGAATTCTGCGTGGTTTCATCAATCCGGGGAAGGCGGCTACACCCCCTTCGCGGCGGATGGCAACGACGCTCTTCGTCTTCAACTCGGCTTTCTTGCGTTCATCTTTTGACTTGTCATTCATGCGATCACCCCCACGGCCTGCCAGGCCTCGCGTATCGTGGTCGCTTCCCGGCTTGCGCTACCAAAGCGGCGGTCGGCGTTTTCAGCGGTCAAGGTAGCGAAGGTGACAAAATCGCTCTCCGGCATCAAGCGTGAATCTCGTAGGGTGTCATACCAGACCAGACCAACGCTTTCCCAGGCGTAGCCCCCTAGTGCCATCGCCGCCAGATAAAAGGCATGGTTGGGAATGCCAGAATTGATGTGTACACCCCCGTTGTCCGCCTCTGTCTCGACGAAGGCGTCCATATGAGCAGGCTGAGGGTCCTTGCCTAGAACCGGGTCGTCATAGGCGGTGCCGGGTTCTGCCATGGAACGCAGCGCACGGCCCTGAACCCGCTCCATCAGCAGCTCCGCACCGATCAACCAGTCTGCCTCAGTCGCGCTTTGACCGAGGTGATACTGCTTGGTGAGGCTGCCGAAGACATCCGCCAGGGATTCATTGAGCGCACCGGACTGATAGGTATAGATAAGTCCCGCTTCTCGCTCGATGACACCGTGGGCCAGTTCGTGGCCCACTACATCCAGCGCCGCCGTAAAACGATTGAAGAACTCGCCGTCGCCGTCGCCGAATACCATCTGAGCGCCATTCCAGAAGGCGTTCTCGTAATCTCGACCATAGTGCACCGTGCCCAGCAGCGGCATGCCCTGATCGTCGATGGAGTTGCGTTCTAGCGTTTCCCAGAAAAAGCGATAGGTCACCTCCAGCCAGCGATAGGCTTCGTCCACGGCAGGATCACCGGACTCATCCTGACCTTCCTCCCGCACCAGGGTACCGGGCAGCACTTCCTGGTAGTTGGCGGAGTAGATATAGCGTGTCGCTTGTCCTGGTTGCGGGCTACCCTTAGGCAACGCCATGGCACTGGCAACATGGGGCGCGCGCTGGGAGCGAAAATGGCGATCCACCTCAAGGGTGCGCTGGGCAGAGCCTTGAAGCTGCGCATGGCTCGAGGTTGCTGCAATACGCTCGAGAATGAAGGGCGGCATGAAGCCGTGACGGGTTGGTTTCAGCGTCGGCTTACTCATCATCGTGATCCTCTTGGTGAACAATCGGTAGGGTTCCCTACGCCGACTATTGTCTTGATGCGACTCAACATCTTCACCGAGAGTTCCCATTCTTTTTTACTGCTGGCTTTTACTACTGTTTTTTTCCTCAATTGCGATGAAAAGCGCGAGTCGTTGCTTGCGCTATTGTTGCGGTAGCAACTCCGGTGCCGGCGATTTTACCAAAGACTCGATAGTCCCCAGTGACGCAATTTCCCGATCCTTACACAATCGCGGCGCAGGGCTGATCATTGCAATTTGGGACGGCACTCCTGTCTTGTCGAGACGCTGAATCCAGCCATGAGCCCCATTCGAAAACCGTGCCAGGCTACCGATGGGATGCAGACCGAAATGGCGAATGTAGCGCTGTACCCAGACGCTATCGTAACGTGCGTCCTGTACCAGCAAATATCGGTAGATCTCTTCCATGGGCCAGGCCTGACGATCAGGCCGCGGTCGACTCATGGCATCGATGGCATCCACGACCATGGCCATGCGGCTCAGGGTCGAAAGCTCGGCGCCACTGAGTTTTAGAGGATAGCCGCTGCCATCCAGGCGTTCATTGATCTCCCCCACGATGCTCTGAACGGCCTTGGGCTCGAGCCAGCGACAGCCTTGCAGGCGTTCGCGCATCATCGGCACATGCTCGGCGAGCTGCTCGCGCTGCAAGGAATCGAAGGTTTCGCTCTCGAGCAGCGTCTCAGGCAGTAATGCCTTGCCAAGATCGTGCACCATGGCGCTCGCGATGATCGCCTTGAGCAGCTTGGGTGGTGCGTTGCGGGTACGTGCCAGATCCGCCAGGCGGATCGCAACGCTGATACCGTGCTGCACCAGCGGCGGATCGCGATGCAGACAGACGCTGGCAAACAGCAGCGCCTCACGATCCTCTTCGAGCAGACTCAACAGCTTGTCACTATGGCCTGACAGCAAGATGCTGTCGATCGCCTCACCTTGCTGCAGCTGTAATATCTGCCCATTGAGATAGTCCGCTATCTTGGCCAGGCGCCGCGCCATGGGGGTTGCGTATTCCGCTCTTGGACGCCGCAGCGGAGGTGTCTTGGTCTGTTTCGAAGCTGACTGAAACAACGCAGAAGGACTCAACGTACTGTCTGTTTCCGGATCAGCCTTGCGCGCCCTTTCCCGCTCGATCTCCTTGACCAGAAACCAGATCAAGCGTTCGAATCTTGGAGTCATCATGCTGAATTCACAGCCGATGAACGCACGTTTCCAATCGCCATCCGCATGTACATGGCGTATTTCACTGCGAGTAGCGAAAATTTCTCCGTTGGGAAAAACCGCTTCTAGACGAGACACTACCTGGCCCGAGCGCAAATTGGCGGCATCGCTCAAGGAGAGCTCAACCAGGCAGCCCCCCAGGGAAAGATTCGACAATCTGCCAGTCAATGCCGTTTGTTGCCCTTCAAGTTCGAGATGCACGACAACCGCCATGCTCGCCCCCAGCTTGGCGCGAAAGGCATTGCGCCGATGACAGACCTCGAGGCTTTCGGGATAGGCGCAGCCAAACCGCAGCCGCCCGGGTACATCGTTGAGGGGTTCAGCAATCAAAGGTGGTGTCGTTACCATCGCACCGTGAGCCTGCCCGGTCAGGCGAAAGGCCCGCTGTGCTGCCAGCGCGCCGGCAACTTCCGGGGCTGCGGACACATCGATGTAAAGCTGCTCGCCGGTGATCACCTCCGCCAGCAGCACATTGGCCGGTGCCATCATCTGTTCATCGAAGGACAGCGACACGGACCCCGGCTGACTCATGGCCGCCAATAGTTTTTCTATCTCGCCGGCGTGCTCGATCCGGGAAGGCGCCTCACTCATCGATTCCACTCTCGTTTCTCTGGTCAATCCCGCTCTATTTCATCCTGACGATGCCCGAGCAGGTACAGCACCGCATCCAGCCCAAGGGTCGACACCGACTGCGGAGCCTTGCGTCGCACCAGCGGCTTGGCACGATAAGCGATGCCAAGCCCCGCAACGCCAAGCATCTTGAGATCGTTGGCTCCATCGCCCACGGCGACGGTTTGCTCAAGATGCAGTCCTTCTCGCTCGGCGATATTCCGCAATAAAAGGGCCTTGCGCTGCGCATCAACGACCGGTTCCTGTACCGCTCCGGTCACCCGGCCCTTCTCGATCACCAGCTCATTGGCATGGGTTTCATCGAAGCCCAGTCTATCCTGCAAATAGCGCGCAAAATAGCTGAACCCCCCGGACAGGATCACAGTGCGATACTCGAGTCGCTTGAGATGTTTCATCAAACGCTCTACTCCATCCATTAGCGGCAGCGTTTCGGCGATTTCGACGAGCACCGCTTCGTCGAGCCCTTCGAGTTTTGCCATACGCTCACGAAAGCTCTGCTTGAAATCCAGCTCGCCACGCATGGCCCGCTCGGTCACCGCTGCGACCTCTTCATAAACACCGTGACGCCGCGCCAGCTCATCGATCACCTCGGCCTGGATCAGGGTCGAGTCCATGTCGAAGCAGACCAAACGGCGCCGATGACGCCAACGGGAGTCTTCCTGAATCACAATGTCTACGCCCAGGGCGTCCCCTAGACTCAGCGCCTGTTCCCTAAGCGCTTCGATATCGGAACCAATGTCACCATCCTGCAGCCGATATTCGATACAGGCACCATGAGGCGGCATCCCACCTTCCAGCGACTCGCGACCGGCAAGCCATTTTTTCTGCTCGATGCTCAGGCGGTGCTTGGCAATCAGACCATCGACGTCAGTGAACGTATCGGCAGTCAGCCGCGGTGCCATTAGCGTCAGGATCAACGACCGTTGCGTCATGAGCGTTCTTATTCCACCTCGAGCCGATCGACCTTCTGGAAGCCTCGCGGCAGCTTGCTGCCCCGCCGTCCGCGTTCACCGGCATAGTACTCGAGATCGCTGAGCTTGAGTTTCAGCTTGCGCTTGCCCGCATGAACCACTAGGGACGCCCCCTGAGGCAGGACGACCATATCCCTGACGAACTCCTCTCGTCGCGCCGCTCGGGGACCGGGAATATCGAGCATCTTGTTGCCCTTGCCCTTGGTCATCTCGGGTAGCTGCTCCCTTGCAAACAACAGCATGCGCCCCTCGTTGGAGACCAGCGCGATACGCGCACCCTCACCTTCCGGCAGAAGCTGCGGAGGGAGTACGTTGCAGCCCTTGGGCGGTGACAGCGCCGCCTTGCCGGACTTGCTCTTGCCGGTCAGCTCCGAGAGGGTGACGATGAAGCCATAGCCGCCGTCCGAGGCCAGCAGATAGCGGCTTTCCGGGGGGGCCAGCATCAAACCGATCATCTTTGCCCCGGCGCCGGGATTGACGCGACCGGTGATTGGCTCACCCTGGCTGCGGGCGCTGGGCAGATTGTGGGCGGCCAGGGTATAGCGCGACCGCTGTCATCAAGCAGCACCAGGGGCTGATTGGTCTTGCCTCGAGCTGCCAGATGAAAACTGTCCCCCGCCTTGAAAGAAAGACCCGCCGGATCGATGTCGTGGCCCTTGGCGCTACGAATCCAGCCTTTTTCCGAGAGCACTACGGTGACCGGGTCGGCGCCCATCAATTCGACTTCGGACAGCGCTCGGGCCTCCTCCCGCTCGACGATCGGGGAACGACGGGCATCGCCGTGCTCCTTGCCGGCGTCTCGCAGCTCTTTTTCGATCAGATCCGTTAAAGCCTTGTCATTGCCCAGCAGTTTCTTCAGGCGTTTACGCTCTTTTTCCAGCTCATCCTGCTCGCCGCGAATCTTCATCTCTTCGAGCTTGGCCAGATGGCGCAAGCGCAGCTCGAGAATGGCTTCCGCTTGACGATCCGACAGCTCAAACGCCGCGATCAGCGCGGGCTTGGGTTCGTCCTCTTCCCGGATGATGCGAATCACTTCGTCAATGTTGAGATAGGCCGCCAGCAGGCCTTCGAGGATATGCAGACGATCCTCGACCTTGCCCAGGCGATGCTCGAGGCGTCGGCGCACCGTGCCGCGCCGGTACTTGAGCCATTCGCCGAGCATGTCCGGCAACGACATCACTCGCGGGCGCCCGTCGAGGCCGATGATATTGAGATTGACCCGTACGCTCTTTTCGAGATCCGTGGTGGCGAACAGATGCGCCATCAGTCCTTCTATATCAATGCGATTCGAGCGGGGCTCGATCACCAGGCGGGTAGGATTCTCGTGGGTGGACTCGTCCCGTAAATCCGCCACCATGGGCAGCTTCTTGGCCTGCATCTGAGCGGCGATCTGCTCGAGCACCTTGGAGCCGCTGACCTGATAGGGCACCGCGGTGACGATTATATTACCGTCTTCCAGGCCGTAGCGGGCGCGCAATTTGACCGACCCGCGCCCGCCGGTATAGAGCTTGGCGAGATCCTCCCGGGAAGAAATGATCTCCGCCTCCGTGGGAAAATCCGGGGCCGGCACATAGGCCATCAGATCCTTGACGCTGGCTTCGGGATTGCGCAGCAGATGACAGGTCGCCTCCACCACCTCGCTGACGTTGTGGGGCGGAATGTCCGTGGCCATGCCCACGGCAATACCGGTGGCACCATTGAGCAACACATGAGGCAATCGAGCCGGCAGCACTGCCGGTTCAAACATGGTGCCGTCGAAATTCGGCATCCAGTCCACGGTGCCCTGGCCCAGCTCGGACAGCAGCACCTCGGAGAACTTCGACAGTCGCGCCTCGGTGTAGCGCATCGCCGCAAAGGATTTGGGGTCGTCCGGGCTACCCCAGTTGCCCTGGCCATCCACCAGCGGATAGCGATAGCTGAACGACTGGGCCATCAGCACCATGGCTTCGTAGCAGGCGCTGTCGCCATGGGGGTGGAACTTGCCCAGCACGTCGCCGACGGTACGCGCCGACTTCTTGTACTTGGCATTGGCGGTCAGGGACAGCTCCCGCATGGCGTAGATGATGCGTCGCTGCACCGGTTTCATGCCGTCGCCGATATGGGGCAAGGCACGATCGAGAATTACGTACATCGAGTAGTCGAGGTACGCCTTCTCGGTGTATTCGCGAAGGGAGAGGCGTTCGACGTCACCCTCTTCTACATGAACATCTATGGTCATTGCTGTATGCCCTTGGTCAGGGTGTCTAGAATTGCTTAGCTGATAAACCCTTGTAGGAGCCCAATTCATTGGGCGATTGGTAGCGGCAGCCAATCGCTTCCCGATGAAGCCTTTTGCTCTCCGCTATCGCTCGCTGAAGCGAGCTCCTACAGTAGGTTGACATCAACGGCTCCCGTAGGCGCCCGACTTGTCGGGCGATGGGGTAATACTCACGCTCGCTTAAGCGAGCTCCTACAAGGAAACGGCCTATACTTCGATGTCGGCCAGATTGCCGTAATCCTCCAGCCAATTTTTCCGATCCGAAGCGCGCTTCTTGGCCAGCAGCATGTCCAGCATCTCGCCGGTGCCATCGCCCTCTTCTCGAGTCAGCTGTACCAGGCGTCGGGTATCCACCGCCATGGTGGTCTCGCGAAGCTGCAGCGGGCTCATCTCACCGAGGCCCTTGAAACGCTGCACGTTCGGAGTGCCGCGTTTGCCCTCAAGGCGCTTGAGCACCGCGGACTTCTCGCTTTCATCCAGGGCGTAGAAGACCTCCTTGCCCAGATCGATGCGATATAGCGGCGGCATGGCAACGAACACGTGACCTGCATCCACCAGTGCCGGAAAGTGACGCATGAACAACGCGCACAGCAGTGTTGCAATATGCAGGCCGTCGGAGTCCGCATCGGCGAGGATGCAGATCTTGTGATAGCGCAGCTTGGATAGATCGTCGCTGACCGGGTCGATGCCGATGGCAACCGCAATGTCGTGCACTTCCTGGGAGCCGTAGATGTCGTGAGACTCGACTTCCCAGGTATTGAGAATCTTGCCCCGTAGCGGCAGGATCGCCTGAGTTTCCCGGGCCCTTGCCTGCTTGGCGCTGCCTCCGGCGGAGTCGCCCTCGACCAGGAACAGCTCGCTGGCCGCCGGGTCCTGGCCGGAACAGTCCGCCAGCTTACCGGGCAAGGCGGGCCCGGAGGTGATCTTCTTGCGCGCCACCTTCTTGGCGCTCTTTTGACGGCGCTGGGCGGCGCTGATCACTAGCTCGGCCAAGGCTTCGGCCTGATCCACGTGGTTGTTCAGCCACAGGGAAAAGGCATCCGTGACCACACCCGAGACGAACCCGGCTACGGTGCGTGACGACAGTCGCTCCTTGGTCTGACCGGCAAACTGAGGGTCGAGCATCTTCACCGAAAGCACATAAGAGACCCGCTCCCAGAGATCCTCCGCAGAGAGCTTCACGCCCCGGGGCAGCAGACTGCGGTAATCGCAGAATTCCCGCAGCGCCTCTAGCAGTCCAGAGCGCAGCCCGTTGACGTGGGTGCCGCCCAGCGGCGTGGGGATCAGATTGACGTAGCTTTCCAGCACCGGCTCGCCGCCTTCCGGCAACCACTGGATCGCCCAGTCCACGGCCTGCTCCTCGTCGGCGAAATGGCCAATGAAAGGCGACGCCGGCAGCACTTCAAATCCATCCGTGGCCTGGGCCAGATAGTCCCGCAGGCCGTCCTCGTACTGCCAGACGCTCTCGGCGCCGTCGGTCTCGGTGAGTACCACCTTGAGCCCCGGACACAGCACCGCCTTGGCCCGCAGAAGATGTTTCAGTCGCGGCAGCGAGAGTTTGGGCGAGTCGAAGTAGCCCACCTCGGGCCAGAAACGCACCAGGGTGCCGGTGGCGCGTTTGGGGCAGCTTCCAATGACCGATAGCTCCTCGACCTTTTCACCCTTTTCGAAAGCGATGGCGTGGCGTTCACCCGACCGGCACACCTCCACTTCCAGACGCTGGGACAGGGCGTTGACCACGGAAACCCCGACTCCGTGCAGACCGCCGGAAAAGCGATAGCTCGACTGGGAGAACTTGCCCCCGGCGTGCAGCTTGGTCAGGATCAGCTCGACGCCGGATACGCCGTGCTCTGGATGCATATCGATGGGCATACCCCGACCGTCATCAACGACCTCGATACCCCCATCATTGAGCAGGCGCACCTTGATTTCGCCGGCATGCCCGGCCAGGGCTTCATCGACGCTGTTGTCGACGACTTCCTGAACCAGATGATTGGGGCGGGTAGTATCGGTGTACATGCCCGGGCGCTTGCGGACCGGGTCGAGTCCGGAGAGAACTTCTATCGATGTCGCGCTGTATTGCGTCATGCGTTATCCAGAGTGCTGTCTACAGTGACTAGGGTTATCGGCATGAGTGCCTCAATATTGATATCGGAATTCAGATATATGCCTCATTAGTAGGCGTTCAAGCAATGCCCACCCTGGGCCAGTATCGCCGGCAGATGTTTCTCGATACGGCTGAAACCGTGATCACCACCGGGCTCGATCAGGGTGCGACAGCCTGCGTAGGCCTTGAAGGCGTCCCGGCAATCCAGGGTCTCATCCGCAGTCCCCAGCATCAGCAGATAGCGTCGCGGGTCCAATTTTGGCGGCATCAGTCTTGCCAGCTCTTCGCCATGGGATGCATCCACAGTGAAGCGCTTGCCGGTATAATCGTTGACGAACTCCGTGCCCAACAGCTCGTCGATCAAATGCGTCGGACGCACCGCCGGATTGAGCAGCACTGCGGCAAGATCGAATCGCTCCGCCAGGCAGGACGCCAGAAAACCTCCCATGGAGCTACCAACCACCAGCGTATTCGCACCCAGGGATTCAAGTGCCGCTTGGGCCGTCTCATAAGCCGCCTGCGGGCGCTGCGGCAACTGAGGCGTAACGCAGGCCAGCGGCTCGCCCTGATGAATAATTCGACCGCAAGCAGCCCGCATCAATTTCGCCTTGGGGGATTCGCTACCGCTATTGAAACCGTGCAGATAAAGAACGGCATCCACCGGAGACCTACTCTCCTGATCATTCAGCATACCGCAAAACCTGTATGAATAACCAGTATCAAATGGTATCTTCCGTGCGCCACACCGCCTCGATCAAGCCCTGGCTCGAGGCATCCAGGGATTCGAGCCCCTCATGAGAGGCCAGTATCTGTTCCGTCTGAGTCGCGATCTTCTTGCCCAGCTCCACTCCCCATTGATCGAAGGGATTGATGTCCCAGATGGTTGCCTGCACGAACACCTTGTGCTCATAAAGGGCGATCAGCGCGCCCAGGGTTTCCGGTGTCAGACGCTCGAGTAGCAGCGTGGTAGAGGGCTGGTTGCCGTGATAGCGCTTATGGCTGGGACGCGGGCCATCGTCATCGATGGCATCGTCCCCCAGCATCAACAAACGTGACTGGGCGAAGCAGTTGGCCAGGGTCAGGCGATGCTGGACCTTCAAATGCTTGCGGGTCGCTTCGTCCTCGACTCGATCGTAGCGGCGCATCGGCGCGATGAAATCGCACTCCACCGCCTGAGTGCCCTGGTGCAGCAGCTGATAGAAGGCGTGCTGAGCGTTGGGGCCGAGCTGCCCCCACAGCACCGGGCAGGTGGAGTAGTGAACCTTCTCGCCGTCGTTGGTCACGGACTTGCCGTTGGATTCCATCTCAAGCTGCTCGAGGTAGCTGGCGAAGAACTCCAGACGGCCGTCATAGGGCAGAATCGAATGGGCGCGAATATCCAGAAAATTGACGTTCCAGATGCCCGCCAGAGCCAGCAGCACCGGCAAATTATCGGCAAGCTCCGCAGTGGCGAAATGACGATCCATGGCATGGGCACCCGCCAGCAGGGCGCGGAAATTGTCCATGCCGACGGTCAGGGCGATTGGCAGACCGATGGCGCCCCATAAAGAGTAGCGCCCACCGACCCATTCCCAGAACTCCAGCTGGTTGGCTTCACTGATACCCCATTCGCACATCTTTTCCGGACTGGCGGAAACGCCGATGAAGTGCTGCCGCATCACCAGCGCCTTGTCGTTGTCGTTGCGTCCCAAATGTCCCAGCAGCCAATCCTGGGCGGTACGCGCATTGGAAAGCGTATCGATGGTGGTAAAGGACTTCGACGAGAGCACGAACAGGGTGGTCTCGGGACTGAGACGATCCAGATAGTCCGCCAGCTGGGAGCCGTCCATGGTGGACGCAAAATGCACCTCCACGCGATGCACATCCCGGAGCTGATAGTCCGCCAGGGCATGAGTCACCATCAAGGGCCCCAGATCCGAGCCCCCGACGCCGAGATTGACCACGTCGGTGATCGCCTTGCCGGTAGCACCCCGCCATTGACCGGACAAGAACTTCTCGACCATCGTCTCCATGTGATCCAGGGTCTTGTGCACCGCGGGTACGACATCCTCTCCTTCCACCTCGAGCCGCGCATCCGCCGGCAGGCGCAGGGCGGTATGCAGCGCCGGGCGATCTTCCGAATGATTGACCCGCTCGCCGGCAAGCAACCGCTTGATCGCGTCGGGCACGTCCGCGGCCCGGGCCAGCTCCAGCAGTTTATCCAGGGTCTCGGTGCGCCAGCGCTGCTTGGACAGGTCTAGCATCAACCCAGCGGCCTGGCGCGAGAAATCACCGTGACGACTTTGCGACTCGTTGAACAGATCCTTGAGATGGGTCTCACCCATGGCGTCGGCGTGCTCTTTGAGCGCCTGCCAGGCAGTTTGACGATTGATCGGGGTTCTTGAAGTCATCAAGCATCTCTCCTTGAAAGCAAAGTCGAAGGCTGTGTTTATCGCTTCGGTAAAGGTGTGTGCGGGTGCAACATTACCAAACCCCGCGTAAAATAGCGGCGTTTAATGCCATCCACTTCTTGATCGATTGCGATTTCCATGAGTTCTGCATCTTACCGTGACGCGGTCTTTACCACACCCCTCGACCGGGTTGCATCGTTTTCCTTCGATGAACGGGTCGTGGCCTGCTTCCCGGACATGATTCGCCGCTCGGTGCCGGGTTACGGTCAGATTCTCGGCATGCTCGGTATTATCGCCGAGCGCCATTTACGCCAGGGCGGCCATGTCTATGACCTTGGTTGCTCACTGGGCGCCGTGGGGTTGGCCTTGGCGGGCCGCCTGCCGCCGGAGGCCTTCACCTTGACCGGCGTCGATCTCTCACCCGCCATGGTAGCGCGCGCCCGCGCCACATTGGATGAAGAGTGCCCGACGCATCAAATCGAGATCCAGGAAGGCGACATTCGCCATATCTATTACCAGCCGGCGGCGATGATCGTGCTCAATTTTACCCTGCAATTTCTGCCGCCCACGGATCGAGACGCGGTGATCGGCAAGCTGTTCGAGGCACTCGAACCCGGCGGCGTGCTGGTGCTGTCGGAAAAGATCGTTGCCGCGGACGAGCAGGAAAACGCCTGGCTGGTGGAGCGCTATCACGACTTCAAGCGTGCCAACGGCTACAGCGATATGGAGATCAGCCAGAAGCGCACGGCGCTGGAGAACGTGCTGGTGCCGGACACCCTGGAGGCTCACCACGCCCGCCTGTCCCGAGCCGGTTTCACACGGGTAAGCACCTGGTTTCAGTATCTGAATTTCGCCTCGATGATTGCGTTCAAGGAATGAGCCCATGCCGGAGCTGAATGCCGCCGAGCGCGCGCTTTATCATGCTTTTATTGAACAGGGCCTTACCCGTTGGCTGGCCCGTTTGCCCAAGCAGCTGTCCCGGGGGCTCGATCGCAAGCGCCATGGCGACCTGCCCGCCTGGGAGAAGGCGGTGGCCAAGCTGCCACCCTTGCCGGATGAGCGAACCGTGCATCTCGATCAGGCCTGTGTGAGCGTTGAGGTAGCCTTGCCCGAGGCGGATCGGCGCCGCTGCGAGAATCTGCTGCGTAAGCTGATGCCTTGGCGCAAGGGGCCGTTTTCTTTGGGTGGCATCGAGATCGACACCGAATGGCGCTCGGACTGGAAATGGCAGCGGGTCGCGCCGCATCTTTCGTCACTAAAAGGACGCCGGATTCTCGACGTGGGCGGCGGCAGCGGCTATCACGCCTGGCGCATGGCGGGTGTAGATGCTGCCTTCGTGCTGGTGATCGATCCTTCACCGCGCTTTTATTATCAGTTTCAGGCGGTGCGCCATTTCATCGGCGATGCGGACGACAACCGCACGCATTTCTTGCCCGTGGGCATCGAGGACGTGCCTGAAAGGCTAGAGTTCTTCGATACGGTATTCTCCATGGGCGTGCTCTACCATCGCCCGTCGCCCCTGGATCACTTGCTGCAGCTCAAGGACGCGCTGAGCCCCGGCGGCGAACTGGTGCTGGAAACGCTAGTGGTGGAAGGCGACGCAAGCACCGTATTCATGCCCGGTGAGCGCTACGCTGCCATGCCCAACGTCTACTTCCTGCCCTCCTCCGCGGCCCTTTGCCATTGGCTCACACGCTGCGGCTTCACGGATATTCGCGTAGTCGATGAAGCCATGACCACGCTTGACGAGCAGCGCTCGACCGACTGGATGAGCTTTCAGTCATTGAAGGATTTTCTCGATCCCGAGGATCACTCGCGCACACTCGAAGGCCACCCGGCACCGCGGCGAGCGGTGATTGTGGCGCGCAAAAGATGACGGCTTGAATGCGCCGCTGATTTTCCATATCAGCTATCGTGGCCGACCGAACACCTGAGTCCAGTAAGGCGAATATCGTGAATCCGGCGCCTCTACCCGGCTCATGCCCATGTCGGTGAACGTCTTTTTCATGATGTTGGCGCAGTGGCCTGCACTTTCGAGCCAGCCTTCGATAACCGCGTCGCCGGACTTCTGGCCCGCGGCGATGTTCTCTCCGACCCTGCGCCAGGTATAGCCTTCGGCCGTCACACGCTGACCGACCCGGTCGCCGTCCGGGTCCGTGTGGCTGAAGAAATCATTTTCCGCCATGTTGCTCGAATGGGCCTTGGCCGCTGCTTCAAGCTTGCAGTTCCAGGACAGTGGCTTCACTGCTTCGAAGCGCTTGTCGCCGCACTGGCGGGGCTGGGCGCGAGCGTCGTTGATCCGTGCAAGCCAGACTTTCTGGGTATCGCTGGCCTCGCACTGGACTGCCTGCTCCGCACTGGCCTGTAGCGTGGTAACGCTGCTCAACAACGCACCCGCAATGAGAAGACATAGAAAACGATGATTCACTTGGCTACCTCAGCGAGTCTGCCATTCATCGTCCTGCTCCTCCGAATCGCCCTGTTCTCCATCATCGTCGCCACCTGCCCTGCGGGCGTTTTCTTCAAGTGCTGCGTCTATTTCCCGCATCACGCCGGCAAGATCAGCGCTTTTCTCGCTGCGCTTGAAGGTGCCGGTCAAGGGTGCCTCAGGGCTCAAGTTGCCCAATTGGAACAGTGACCAGATTTCGCCAGCATAATCAATGGATAGCAGCTCCGGGGCGAAGGCTCCGAAATAGCGTGTCATGTTATCCACGTCTCGGGTCAGCATGCGCTCGGCGTTGTTATTGGCGGCGGCATCGACGGCCTGGGGCAGATCGATGATGATCGGACCTTCCGGCGCCAGCAGCACGTTGTATTCCGATAGATCGCCGTGAATCAAGCCGGCGCTGAGCATCTTGACGATTTCCCGCATCATCACCTGATGATAGTCCCGGGCCTCGGCAGCGGTGAGCTCCACATCGTTGAGACGCGGCGCTACGTCGCCGTCACCATCGAGAATCAGATCCATGAGCAGCACGCCATCGACGAAGCCATGGGGCTTGGGTACGCGCACGTCCGCAGCTGCCAGCCGGTACAGGGCATCTACCTCGCATTCTGCCAGGCTTCTTCCTGCTCGCGGCGGCCAAAGCGAGTGCGCTTCTGCATGGCCCGGGCCTGGCGGCTGTTACGCACCTTGCGCCCTTCCTGATATTCGGCCTGATTTTGGAAGCTGCGTTTGCTGGCCTCCTTGTACACCTTGGCACAGCGCAACTGGTCTTGAGCCTTGACCACATAGACGGCGGCTTCCTTGCCGCTCATCAAGGGTCTGAGCACTTCATCGATGAAGCCGTCATCGAGCAGCGGTTGTAAGCGTTTCGGGGTTTTCATTCGGTTCAGGTAGCATCCTTGAAGATCACAAAGCCATAGCATACCGCCTTGCGCCCCACACCAAAAACGTAGATGTGCCATTACAGCGACTCATCACATCAGGGCCTATGCAAAGCTCATATAAGCGCAGCGCCTGCTATGGTTAGAGTATTCATTCATCCCAAGGAGGGGGAGTTTCAACATGACAATGCATACAAGCACTTATCGCAAACCCTATCGTGGCTTTCTGACAGCGCTAGCACTGGCGAGCCTGATGTCACTTGGCGCCCAGGCAGGAGAGTCCGAACAAATGCTGGAACAAAACCACACATTGTTGATAGGCACCTATACCGACGATCAACTGTATTTGCCCAGTAATACTTATCAGGAAACCGGTCACAGCAAGGGCGTCTATCGCGTGCAGCTGGACGCCCAGGGCAAGTTCACCGTGAAAAGCACGACGCCGGTCGTCAGTCCTTCCTGGCTGGTGGTGGGCCCCAAGGGCCATTATGTTTACGCCACCAATGAGGCGAGCGGACACTCGCCGGGGCAGGTCAGCGCGCTGATGGTGGACCCGGACAGTGGCGTGCTGCATCTGATCAATCAGCGCCCAAGCCACGGCTGGCAGCCGGCCCATGCGGCGCTATCCCCGGACGGACGCTATCTGCTGGTGGCCAACTACTCCGTGGATGCGGGTCATTCCGGCGTATCGGTATTCCCCATCGCGGACAACGGCGCCCTCGAGGAGATGACGCAGTACCTCGGCTATGAAGGGGGTTCCGGCGGCGTCGCGGATCGGCAGGCGTCGAGCCATGCTCACTCGGTCAATTTCTCGCCGGATGGCACCCAAGTCTTCGTAGCAGACCTGGGAGCGGACCGGCTGTATGCCTATCGCTACCGGCCCGAAGCGGACAAGCCCCTGATCGAAGACGATGCGGCCACGGTGGAATTTCAAAAAGGCAGCGGCCCCCGGCACATGGTGTTCGACGAAAGTGGCGAGCATGCCTATGTGGTCACCGAGATGGGCGCTCGGGTCCATCTGTTCGATTACCAGAAGGGAAGGCTCGAACAGCGCAAATCCTGGGCGTTGACCGCGGCGCAAGATCAGGACGCAAAAGCCGGCGGCGGTCTTGGCCTGTCACCGGACGGGCAGTTTCTGTATGTGAGCAACCGGGGCACCCGCAACGAAATCGTCGCCTACCGGGTCGATGCCGAGGACGGCTCACTGAGCGAGGTTGGCCACACGTCGGTCAACGGCAAGGAGCCGCGGGCGCTGTTGGTGGGCAGCGACCATGTGCTGGTAACCAACCAACACAGCAACCAGGTTGTTGAGTTTGCCCGTAACGCGAAAACCGGTGCCCTACGGGCAACCGGTCATGTGCTGGATATCGCGAGCCCATCGGATGTAAAGCGGCTGTCAAAAAACGAAGACTAGAACGGCGTACCCAACGGCTACTTGCTCGACACGTTGTCGCAGGTCGTTCACACGCTAATAGTGCGGGTATCCTATCGGCACCCTGTTATTTCCGCGCGAGGAGTCAGCAATGGCCAACAAGAACCCGTCATGGAAAATTCCGGCCATGGCGACCGGGATGCGTTCTGCCTGGCGGGAAGGCTACGGGCTCGCCGATCTGCGCAAGGATGCAATGGCAGGTTTGACCATTGGCATTCTCGCGGTGCCGCTGTCGATGGCGCTGGCCATCGCCACGGGAGTACCACCCCAGCACGGCCTCTACACGGCAATTGTCGCTGGCGTCTTCATTGCCTTGACCGGCGGCACGCGCTTCAACGTCTCCGGACCCACGGCGGCCTTTGTTGCCATCCTGTTCCCTATCGTTGCCCAATACGGCCTGGGCGGTCTGCTCATTGCCTCCATGATGGCCGGCGTCATCCTCATGGCCATGGGGATCGGACGCATGGGACGGCTCATCGAGTTCGTGCCCTATCCGGTGGTGCTGGGCTTCACGGCGGGTATTGCGGTGGTCATCGCGGTACTGCAGATTCCGGATTTCCTGGGCTTGACCATCGAAAACCTCGGCGAGCACTTCGTCGAGAATTTGATGGCAATCTTTACTTCCCTGCCCACCCTGAATCCGTTTGAGCTGGGTATTGGCGCGTTTACCCTGGCCGTGATGCTGCTCTGGCCGCGGTTGCACATCCCGGTGCCCGCGCCCCTGGTCGGTCTGGTGGTCGGTGCGGTCGCCGCCTACGTGGTCAATCAGTGGTTCGGTGGCGCAGGCATCGAGGTAGAAACGGTGGCGTCGCGCTTCACCTGGGAGATCAATGGCGAAACGGGCAATGGCATTCCGCCAATTGCACCGACATTCATGGCCCCCTGGCTGTTGCCGGGTCCGGACGGCGCGCCTCTCGAGCTGAGCTTCGACCTGATACGAGCGCTGATGGGCCCGGCCTTCGCGATTGCCATGCTGGGGGCCATCGAATCATTGCTGTGCGCCGTGGTCGCGGACGGGCTGACCAAGACCAAGCACGATCCCAACGCGGAGTTGATTGGTCAGGGCATAGGCAACATCATCGCCCCGCTTTTTGGCGGCATAACCGCTACTGCGGCCCTGGCCCGTACCGCGACCAACATTCGCAGCGGCGCCCGTTCACCTATTGCGGCCGTGATTCATGCGGGAGTCGTACTGCTGGCAGTAGTCGCTCTCGCAGGCCTATTGGGTCTTGTGCCCATGTCTGCTCTGGCGGCACTGCTGTTCATCATCGCCTGGAACATGAGCGAAGCCCGGCACTTTTTGCACACGCTGCGCTCCGCGCCTCCGGGCGACGTGGCGATTCTTGTCATCTGCTTCGGTCTCACGGTGTTTTTCGACATGGTGCTGGCGGTGGCCGTGGGGATAGGGCTGGCGGCGGCGCTGTTCATTCGCCGTATGGCGCTGCTCACTCGAACCGATCGTCTCGATAGCGACAGCCATCCAGGCATCGACGGGCTTCCCGCCGAAGTGGCGGTCTACAACATCAATGGTCCCTTGTTCTTCGGCGCCGCCGAAAAGGCCCTTACGTCGCTGCATACGATAGATTCCAAGGTTCAGATCATCATCATCGATATGCATGACGTGCCCAGCATGGACGGCACCGCCATCGTGGCTCTTCGCTCCCTGATCGATGAGATGCATCGCGAAGGTATCGCCCTGATTTTGGTGGGATTGCCGGCGAGGATCATCGTCAAGCTGCGCCGTGCCGGCATTCGTAAGACCCTGGGTCTGCTGACCTACTCCCGAGGGCTACAGCAGGCTCGCGAGGTCGCACTGAAGTGGCATGAAAAACGTCGTGTCGATGTTGCTGAGCCAGGCTAGCCACCTTTCCAAGGCGTCTGGATACTCGCAACATCAGACGAAAACCAGCTTTTGGACAAGGCTTTACAATATTGCTTCGAAGGATTCAGGCAAAATCTGGCCGCCGTCGACGATTAGCGTCTGGCCGGTGATGAAGCGGGCCTCCGGTGTCGCCAGAAAACAGGCAGCGTGGCCGATATCCTCTGGCGCTCCCAGGTCCTTGACTGGCACCGAGGCCGCCATTTCCTTCAGGTAAGTTTCTCCTTGGGCTTCCAGCCCTTCGGTACGGATATTGCCCGGCATCACCGCGTTGATCGTGATGCCTTCCTTGGCGCACTCGAGTGCCGCGGAGCGCATGAAGCCGAGCTGCCCTGCCTTGCTGGCTCCGTAATGCGCCCAGCCGGGGTAGCCTGTAATAGCGCCGGTAATGGAGGATGTGATCACGATGCGACCATAGCTTCGTTTGCGCATGGCAGGCAATACCGCCTGCACCATGAAGAAGGTGCCGCGTAGATTTACCGCGATCATTTGCTCCCACTCTTCCGGGGTCATCTTCTCTATGCTGGCCTGGGGAAAGATGCCGGTATTGGAGCAGAGGATATCCAGACGCTCATGACGTTCCATGACTGTCTCGACCACACGCTGACAGCCGTCCCGGTCGGTCACGTCAAGCGGCTCGAAGGCCGCACCCAATGCTTCTGCAGTTTGCTTGCCTGCTGCCGCATCGATATCGGCGATCACCACCTGTGCTCCTGCCTTGACCAGCACGCCAGCAATGCCCTTGCCAATGCCTTTGGCGCCGCCGGTCACAATGGCTACCTGATCGTCTAGTGCAAACATATCCCTCTCCTGAATCGTCACTATGTTGATGCTCGGGGTGTTCAACACCAGCCTAGGCGTTTTGCAGGAAACTGCCTTGATACGACTCAATGTCGTGTTGCCGATTCAGCATGCTTGTCAAAAGACAAAAAATATCGTGCGACAACATATTGGCATCACGGACGCCAGTAACCCGTTGCAGTTTTATCCTTCCTTGCCATCCGCTCGGGCACTAAGCAAGGGTTTGGTGTAAAGCATCAAAAACGTGGCATAGGCCAGGCACCACAGCAAAATGCTCAAGCTCAGCATCCAATGGGTGGCCTGGGGCCACAGCGCAGGCACCAGTGCGCGGAAGAACGCGGCAGCCAGCATCAGGCCAAGGGCCAAGCCGATGCCAGGCAAGGTTTCGATGGGGCGACCGGTATGACCCAGGGAGACTCGGGAAATCATGGCCAGAATCATGGTGCTCATGCCGCCCACGGTCAGGGCGTGAATCGCCAGAGTGGCAGGTAGCAGGCTCAGCTGAGCCAGGCCGAACATCAGCAATCCCAGCGCCACGAAGCCGTAGCTGGCATGAAGCCCCCATAGCAGCGGTTCATGCAGGGCACGCCATCCTTCCCAGCGCATCAAGCGCCAGAGATTGGCGCCTCCAGCCAGCAGGGCAATCACAGCAGTAGCAACGGCTGGCACCACAAGTCCCATCATCTCCAGCAGCAGAATCACCACCAGTGCCGCGACACTGCCGATCGCCACTTTTTCCAGCACCGGGAATGGCTGAGGCTTCGGACGCTTCAAGCGCAGGGAGGTAAAGAACGGAATGACGCGACCGCCGAGAATGACAATCAACAGGCTGATCAGCAGCACTGCGAGATAAGCCCCCTGGCGTATCAACTCCCCGTCGCCCCGCAAAACGCCCGCATGCATCAAGCCATTGGCCACGAACAGCAGCGTCAGTACCGGCAGAAAAACCAGATTGCGCCACTGCTTCACCCGAATTACCAGTCGCGCCATGATCGCGGTCACCATCGGCACAAACGCAAGATCGACCAGGGCGATCAATAGCGGATCGAGATCCCCAAGCGCTTGAGGAAACGCCAGCAACAGCGCCCGGCAAGCCATAGCGCAACCAGTCCCAGCAGCGGCCAGCCCTTGATACTCGGTTGGCCGGTCCAGTTCTGCACCGCGGTGAGTAGAAAGCCGCTGACGATGGCGATCACGAAACCGAACAGCATCTCGTGCTGATGCCACCAGATCATGCCACCCATGGGCTCAATCAGCATCACCCCATGCCAGAAACCGCCCCACACCAGCATGGCCAACAGACTGAACAAGGCCCCCAGCAAAAACAGCGGGCGAAACGCCAGGCGCCACAGCGGCATGAGCCGGGTCAGCTGAGCGGATTGAGGAAGGCTTCTTTCATTCATGATGGTTTCTCGTGGGAAGCGATTTAATATGCTTTCTACATGCATCTTATTATAGCCGAACAACGCCGAGGACTGTCTATTCTCGGCGAATTCCTAACCTTTACTCCTCAGTGGCTCGTTCCCTCTTCATAGCGCGTCTTGTTCCAAACGTTGTACTTACCCGAAGGCTTATCCATGGGAATGCGCTGAAGCTCTTCCAATGTCTTGGCATCGTAGACGATCACCGCGCCGTCTCGGTCCCAGATGCTGAGCAGCAGCTTCTCGCCATAACGATCGAACTCGACGTGAGCGGCGGTCTTGCCCGGTGCGGGCTGGAGGGTCTTGACGATTTCGAGTGTTTGCTTGTCGATCACATGCACCTTGTCACTGTTGGGACCGAAGAACACATCCACCCAGGCATAGGGAGAGTTTTCGTGACTGCGCATAAAGAAGCCAGGCCCCTGGGTTTCAATGTTTTTGACCAACGACCAGTTTTGCATGTCGAACACCGAGACCAGGCCCTTGTTGAGATGCGGAATCGCCATCACTCGTCGCCCGTCAAGCATCCAGGTCACACCGGCCCCGAGATGGGGCATGCCTTCCAACGGCAGATCGGCGATCTTCTCGCTGCTGTCCAGATCGATCACTCGCGCCCCCTGGCCACCTCGAGCGGCGCCCACCAGATAGCGATAGTCGGGGCCAAAGAAGAAATCGTCGAGATAGTCTTCCACCGGGATGCGACGCACGTCGAAGTTGGGTGTAGCGTGGCGTTGGCTACGGTCAGGCCGCGCCTCGATAGGATCTTTCATGTGGCCGGTTGAGACCACCGCTGAAGTCGGTTTCGGCCAAGGAATTTCCCAGACTTCCTTGATGTCCTTCAGAGCGGCGATGAAGCTGCCCCGAGGCGGGGCTGCATAAACGGCGCTCACCCGGGAAGAGTCGCCGTTCTCGTTCACCGCCGGATAGACCTTCATTGGAGCCAGATCCTGAGCGGCGAACAGCACCAGGCTGTGCGGCAGGTAGTTGGCGGCCATCACGTAGCGACCGTCTCCTGAGACCGCGATGTTGCGCATGTTGATACCCGCGCGGACCTCGGCCACCATCTTCTGATTATAGATATCGTACTTGCTGATCCAGCCGTCCCGAGAGCCGAAGAAGACATAGCGCCCGTCCGGGGTGTACTTGGGGCCGCCGTGCAGCGCATAGCGACTCTCGAAACGGTCGATACGCTCGAAGCTGTCGCCGTCGAGCAGGCTCACATGATGATCGCCGGTCTCCACCACCAGGAACAGGTTCAGCGGGTCCGCATCGAAGGTTGGCTCGTCCGGCAGGCTGCCAAACGGATGCAGCACCTCGTGGCTCTGCTTGATATCCGCCATGGTCCAGGTTGGCGGCGCATCCGGCGGCGTATAAATCCACGTTGCCACGGCGTCGCTTTCGGCAGGGGTCAATACGTCGTCGAAGCCCATCATCTGGGTGGCCGGACGTCCTTCTCGAATCACCGCGATGGCTTCATCCTGCTTGAGCCGGGATAGATTACCCGGCAGCAGTGCCGGCCCCATGCCGCCTAGCCGGTCAGTGCCGTGACAGCTGGCGCAGTGGGTCTGATAGAGCGATTCGGGATCGGCCTGCTCTGCCAGGGCCGGCCAGGTCAGCAGCAGCGCACTCAGCGAGAGTGCCTGAAGTACATCACGTTTCACCATGCCACGGCTCCCAGCACCTCGTGGGTCTCGGCATGCACTGCCTGGGACTGAACCACCGCCAGAGTATCCGCCAAGCGCACCACTTCACCGACCACGATCAGGGCCGGCGGCTTGAAACTCTCGCGCTCGATGGTCGCTACGAGCCCCTCCAGCGTGGTCAGCGTCTGGCGCTGCCCGGCGGTGGTGCCCCGCTCCACGATGGCGACCGGATGATTGCCGGGCAGACCGTGACGCTGCATTTCTCGGCTGATCAGCTCGGCATTGGCAAGGCCCATGTAGAACACTACGGTCTGATGCTTTGCTGCCAAGGCCTGCCAATTGAGTGCCAGGCAATCGTCGCCCTTGCAGTGGCCGGTGACGAAGGTCACGCTTTGAGCAAAATCGCGATGGGTCAGCGGAAAGCCGGCGTAGGTCGAGCAGCCAGATGCCGAGGTGATGCCCGGCACCACCCGAAACGTCACGCCGTGGGTGATGAGATATTCTGCCTCTTCGCCGCCACGCCCGAAAATGAACGGGTCGCCGCCTTTCAGGCGCACCACCCGCTTGCCCTGGCGAGCAAGGGTTACCATCAGGGCGTTGGTCTCGTCCTGGGTAAGCGCATGACAGCGCGACGCCTTACCGACATAGTAGGTTTCGGCATTCTCAGGCGCCATCGCCAGAATGTCCTCGGAGACGAGCCGGTCGAACACCAGCACTCGGCCTGCTGCAGCAACGCCAAGGCGCGCAGGGTCAAAAGCCCCGGATCACCCGGCCCGGCACCGACGATGGCGACTTCACCTTTGGCCAAGGGCATTTCGGTGAGGTGATAGCAAAAGCGTCGCGTTTGCGTGGTCATGGTCTTTTCTCCCCTTCGTATTCTTTTTCTGAATCTCAAAGCTCGACGGTCTGGATGGTGCTCATGGGTGCATCAACGCGGCGTGCGTCGCCACGCACGCCGATTTCCTCGTTGGTCAGATAGCAGCCCGGATCCTCTTCCCAGGGGTCGCCGCTGACTTTCCAGGCCCGCACCCGGGTGTTGCCGTTACAGATCGCCAGATACTTGCACTCGCCGCAGCGTCCCTTGACCGGGCGCGGATGCTGACGCATTCCCAACATCAGTGGGTCTTGGGTGTCGCGCCAGATCCTGGAGAAGGGGGTATCGCGTACATTGCCCAGGGAGTGATCCCACCAGAAGGTGTCCGGATGCACCATGCCAAGGTTGTCGATGTTGGCGATGTTCTCGCCGGAGGCGTTGCCGCCCCACTGCTCCAGGCGCTGGCGCAGGGTTTTCACTTGATCCGGAAAGCGGCTTTGTGCCCATTGCAGTAGAAAAGGCCCGTCGGCGTCGTTGTTGCCGGTGACGTATTCTCGCTCGACGCCACGCTCGAGTTCGTTCAGGCAGTGGTCGAACAGCAGCGTCATGGCGTCTCGGGTCATCTGATACCAGGCATCTTGCTTGCGATGCCGATGTCCGCGTCCGCCGTAGTTGAGGTGTGACAGATAGAACTTGTCCACGTCATGCTCGTCGAGCATGGCGAGAATTTGTGGCAGTTCCTGATAGTTGTGCTGGGTCAGGGTGGTACGTAGCCCGACCTTGATGCCGTGGGCCTTGCACAGCGCTACCGCGTGCATGGATTCACGAAAAGCGCCCTGGCGCTGGCGAAAGACGTCGTGGGTTGCCTCCAGCCCATCGATGCTGATGCCCACGTAGTCGTAACCCGCGGCGGCGATTTCGGCGATGTTGTCTTCGGTAATCAGGGTGCCGTTGGTGGAAAGTCCGGTATAGATACCCAGCTCCTTGGCACGCCGGGAAAGCTCGAAGATATCCGGACGCATCAGGGGCTCGCCGCCGGACAGAATAAGCGCCGGCACGCGGCAGGTTTTGAGATCGTCGAGAACGGTCAATGCCTCATCGGTTGACAGCTCCCCGGCAAAGTCGATGTCCGCCGAGGTGGTATAGCAGTGCTTGCAGGTCAGGTTGCAGCGGCGAATCAGGTTCCAGATCACCACCGGCCCCGGCGGCTTGCGGGCAGGGCCGAGTGGCGTCGGCTCCAGCAGGGTCTTGATGTAGCGGGTTACGCGAAACATGGTGCCTCCTCGTCAGAACCCATTAAATGTCTACTGCACTCGGTGATACTGCGTTGAAATTTCTCTCAAAATGCTCATTTACTCCGTGTAAACTGCGCTTTTTCGATAAATTTCGCCTTGTCTCACCATCGTTCGTAACGACCTTGAACGGATTCTCGGTCACGTTACTCAGCTATATTTGGGCGCTTAGCCAGGCGCAGGCCGGTCTTCTTGAGAATGCGCGAGCTGTAGAGAATGCGGCGATCCCGGCAGGCATCACCCAGCAGTTCCGCAAGCTCTTCCGCTTGACGCTCGACCTCCTCCCGGCTGCGGCCATGAAGCATGGCGAACAGATTGAAAGGCCACTCGGGCAAGTGCCGCGGCGCCGGTAGCAGTGGCTGACCCCGGGATGACGGGCGATCTCACGACTCAGGCGCTCAATCTGGTCGTCCTCGACATCCCATACGGTCATGCCGTTGGCCACGTAGCCAAGTCGGTAATGATTGGGCACTGCGGCAATGCGCCGGATCACACCGGTCTCCTGCATGCGCTGCATGCGCCGGCGAACCTCCTCGGCGCTCATGCCTATCTGCTCGCCGACCGCCGCCCAAGGATCACTGACCAAGGGCAGGCCGGACTGGGTCGCCAGCACGATGGCGCGATCCTGCTCATCGAGCGCAGGGTCAGTGGTTGAATCAGACCGGCAGGTGAAGTCGGACATGAAACTCCTCCTGCTTGGGCATGTTGTAGACGGTATAGCCGGTAGCGGCTTCGATGGCGGCGATCACATCGGAAATGCGCTCCGGGGACTCCGTCGCCAGCACGAACCACATATTGAGACGATGCTCGCGACGATAGTTATGGGCAACCTCGGCAAAGGCGTTGACCTGCTCGGTGACGGCATTGAAGTAGATTTCCGGGATGGCCATGGCGGCGAGGGTCAGCCCTCCACCCAGGCGTTCGGCGTGATACATGGGGCCAAAACGACTCAGCACGCCGCTTTCACACAAGTCGTTCAGGCGTTCGAGCAGTAGCCGCTCTTCAAGGCCGAGCTCCTCGGCGACTGCCGCGAAAGGGGCCTCAGTGATCGGCAGGCCGTCCTGTAGTCGGTTGATGATCAGACGATCGATGTCGTCTAGCTTGGCGATGTCCTGTTTGGTGGTTGACGCTGACATGGATTGTTTTCCTTATTCGCCCGTCGGTTCATTCACTGATGTAGCGCGCGCCGTGCTGACGATAGGCGTGGGTACTGAACAGCACCTGGTGAGGTATTGCGTCGAGCGCCTGGCGCGTCATGATGGCATCAAGCTCGGTCAATACCCGGGAACGCTGGGTGCCGTGAATCATGCAGAACAGATTGAATGGCCAGTCCGGCAAGCGCCGTGGCCGGCGATAGCACAAAGTCACCGCAGGCTCCGTGGCCAAACGACGACCCACCGCCGCAACCTGATCGTCCGGCACGTCCCACACCACCATCGCATTCGCTCTGATGCCCAGGGGCCGATGCTTGATGACCAGCCCCAGTCGCTTGATCAAGCCTTCCGACTGCCAGCGCTCAATGGTGGCCATGACGTCTTCTTCATCCATGTCACACTGCTTGGCCAGGGTCTGCCAGGGCCGAGGCGTCAGGGGCAGCCCCTTCTCGATCAGGGCCCGCAGGCGCTGCTCGGCGCTGGCGTTGTTGGATATCGGCGCGATCTGGTTCATGGGTTCTCGAGCTCCTGCCAAGGAATGGGAAAACTCAGATCGATATGAAAGCCCTCGAGCATCGGCAGCCGCAGCAGCGGTCGACCCAGTTCGGCTTCCAGATGATCGAGCCGCTTGTCGAGTTGCTTCTCGTCGACGGCGGTCATGACGAACCAGAGATTAAACTCATGCTCCCGGGCGTAGTTGTGATTCACCCCGGGGGCGCGATTGATGAGCTCTGCCCATGCCTCCTGCTCGTTCTCCGGCACCGCGACGGCGGCCAACAGACTCGCGCCAGCCTGGTGTGCTCGAAGACCGGCCCCACCCGGCTCAGTACGCCGAGTGTCTGCAAACGCTCTAGACGCAGGAGCAGTTCGTTCTCGGTGAGGCCTAGCTCATCGGCCATGGCGGCGTAGGGGCGCTCGCAGACGGGAAAACCGCGCTGGTAGCGATCGATCAGACGGCGATCCGGCATATCGAGTTGGTGGATGAGATGAGGCATCGGCACAGCTCACTGTTGATATTGGTAGGACGGGCCTTGCGGCCCGCCTTTCTTTTGCTAGCGGTTTCCTCAATAAACGTCGTGCTGGGTGTTGTACACATTGAACTTCCCGGTCGGTGTGACCAGTCGTTCATCCTTGATGACCTTCTTGAGCTTGCGGGTCTTGTCATCGACGACCACCAGCGCAGACTTCTGCTCCATGCCGTTCCAGACCGAGAACCACACTTCGTCGCCGGCCTTGTTGTACTCCGGCTGCACCACCCGCTTGGGCCCCTCACCCAGGTCCGCCCACTCGGCGATCGGCAGCACCTCGTAACCTGCCTCGAGATTGCCGATGTCGTAGACCGCCACGCTCTGGCTAAGGTCTTCGGTCGGGTTCAGCGGGGTATCGACGTAGAGGTTGCTGGATTCCGGGTGGGTCTTGATGAACAGCGAACCGCCGCCCTGACCTTCCAAGGTACGCACTACCTTCCAGGCCTTGTCCGCATGCCCTTCCGGGTCGGTGCCGATCAGCGAAATGCTGTTATCACCCAGGTGGCTGGTGGCCCAGACCGGGCCGTTCTCAGGATCCTCGAAGTTGGCGCCGCGTCCCGGGTGCGGAATCTTGCCTACATCGATGATGGCCTCAAGCTCTCGATCCTTGGAGTCCACTACAACGATCTTGTTGGACTCGTTGGCAGCGGTCAGGAAGTAGCGCATGGAGCTATCCCAGCCACCGTCGTGCAAGAAGCGCGCTGCTTCGATCTCGACGATATTCACCGCTTCGAGGTCTTCGTAGTTGACCAGCTGAATCTTGCCGGTCTCCTTGACGTTGACGATGAACTCCGGATGCTCATGAGAGGCAACGATGGCCGCTACCCGAGGTTCCGGGTGATAAACCTGCTCGTCCACGGTCATGCCGCGAGTGCTGACGATCTTCTTGGGCTCCAGGGTCTCGCCATCCATGATCACGTACTGAGGCGGCCAGTAAGCGCCGGCAATGGCGTACTTGTCCTCAAAGCCCTTGTACTTGGAGGTCTCTACGGAGCGCGCTTCGAGACCGATTTTCAACTTGGCCACCGTGGTCGGCTCTTTCATCCATAGATCGACCATGTCGATGACCGCATCGCGGCCGATGACGAACAGATAACGACCAGAGGCGGACATGCGCGAAATATGCACCGCATAACCGGTCTCCAGCACCTTGACGATTTCCTTGCTATCGCCGTCGATCAAGGCGATCTGGCCGGCATCGCGCAGGGTCACGGAGAACAGGTTCTCGAGTTCCAGATCGTTCATCTGCTTGGTGGGTCGCTCCTCCGGCGGCACCATCACTTCCCAGGACTCTTTCATCTTGTCCATACCGAATTCCGGCGGCACCGGCGGTTCGTGCATGACGTACTTGGCCATCAACTCGACTTCATCCTCGGTCAAGTCTCCGGAGGTTCCCCAGTTGGGCATGCCCGCCGGCGAGCCGTAGGTGATGAACGCCTTGAGATACTCGATGCCGCGTTCCTGGGTGATGTCGGTGGTCAATGCCTTGCCGGTGGCGCCTTTTCTCAAGACGCCGTGACAGCCGGCGCAGCGCTGAAAGTAGATTTCGGTGGCCTTGTTGAACTCATCCTGAGCCATGTCAGGTGCACCGGGGGTGGTGACCATCTTCATGTCTTCTGGTTTGAGTGGTGAACCGCCTGCCCCCTTGTATTTCTGTGTTGCCAAATCGCCCTTGTGTTCCTGTTTGGCGTCCTGTTTCGCCTCTTGTTTGACCGAATCCTGCTGGGCGTCCTGCTGGGCAATGGCTAAAGCGCCAGCGCCCAGCGATGCCATGGCCACCGCCGCGACCAGTGGTTTGAGATATCCCCTCGTGGATTTCATCGTTGCCCTTTCTCCATCAATGCTCGTTGTGAACCGCACTTGTCACCAGGCCACATGCGTTGTTGTTCGGTGCGGACGTAAGCCAGAGAACAGTACCTTTTCACTGGATATTAAATCCGCTGACTAAAATGCATTTAATTTACTTCTTATTGGAAAAACGATTTTTTCAGCATACGAATCAGCTTGTTTATCGGTCTTTTTCTCCTGGTTTTACTGGAATAATCCTGACAGCGCTCAACCGGGGCGTTATTGATCGGAGTCAAGATTTATCTCGTTAAACGATGTGAAACTTTGAACATGCATATTAAACGCACTTTTACTTTTGCGAGGCTTGTACATGCGTTATCGCCACTGGGGAATCGCGTCGTTGCTTTTGCTAGTGGCATTCGGCGCGGTAGCGGACCCTCCTCCAAATCGGCAGACGGAGCTTGAAACATTGCTCTATCAGGACTGCGGCTCCTGTCATGGCATGACCCTGGGCGGCGGCCTCGGCCCTTCGCTACTACCCGAGCGCATGGCGCGATACGACGTGACTGCCATCACCGCCATCATCTTGCACGGGATACCCGGCACCGCCATGCCGCCCTGGTCTGAGCTGTTGACTCGACAGGACGCCGCCTGGCTTGCCAAGCAGCTCAAGAAAAATTCCCCTACCCCCTGATCCAAGGAAGCCCGCGATGATGTTGTCCTCTTTGTTTAAAGCGCTATTGCCTTTCAAGACGCTATTGATCGGCAGTGCGTTTGCCTTGCTGGCAGGCTGCCAAACGCTGACACCAGACGCCGAGCTGCGGGGTACCGGCGATCTCGGCGTGGTGGTAGAGCGTGCTACCGGGAGTGTTTTGATCGTCGATACCAGCGAGCGCGCGGTCTTGAAGCGCATCGAAGGGCTTGGGGATCTTTCCCATGCGTCGGTGAAGTTTTCCCGGGATGCGCGCTATGCCTTCGTCTTCGGTCGTGATGGCGGCCTGAGCAAGGTCGATATACTCACCGGGGAGATCATCGAGCGCGTCATTCAATCCGGCAACAGCATCGGGGGCGCCATCTCGCAAAAAGGCGACTATGTGGCGGTTTCCAACTATGAGCCTGGCGGCGTCAAGATCTTCGACAGCGCCGATCTTGCCCTGGTGGCAAATATTCCGGCCACTTACCAAACGTCTAATGGCGATACAAAACGCTCCAAGACCGTGGGTCTGGTGGACGTTCCCGGTAACGACTTCGTATTTAGCCTGTTCGACGCCGGTGAGATCTGGACGCTGGATATGGTGAACGATGCGCCGCAAATCACTCGGTTTGACAACATCGGCGAGAAACCCTACGACGGCATGATCAGCCCCAATGGCCGTTATTACATTGCCGGTCTGTTCGGTGAGGACGGGTTGGCGCTACTCGATCTATGGCACACAGAACGCGGCGTTGAGCGCATTCTGCCTGATTATGGACGCGGCGAAGAGCGCCTGCCGGTGTACAAGATGCCCCATCTGGAAGGATGGACCATCGCCGGGAACCAGGCTTACTTCCCCGCCGTGGGTCATCATGAAGTGCTCGTAGCGAATGCTCGGGACTGGACGCTGGAAAATCGTATCCCGGTTCATGGTCAGCCGGTATTTGTCATGAGTCGCCCGGACGAGCGCCAGGTGTGGGTCAATTTCGCCCATCCGAAAAACGACGTGGTGCAGGTCATCGATACCCAGAGCGGCGAGATCATCAAGACGCTGTCACCGGGCAAGTCTGTATTGCACATGGAGTTTACGCCTCGAGGCGAACAGGTGTGGATCTCGGCTCGGGACAGTGACCAGATCAAGGTCTACGATACCGAAACCTTCGAGGAGCTGGTCACTCTGCCCGCGAAATCCCCCAGCGGCATCTTCTTTACCGATCGGGCGCACCGTATCGGGCTTTGAGGAAAAGCAAAGCTCTACATGCATTCGACGTGCTGCTGGTGGCAATCGGCCTATATGCGCCTGGACGGCCTGCAGCATGTGGTTCAACATCTTGAGTAGCCGATGCTTCAGTAGTGAAAACAAGGATGATTCATGGAAACTCAAGAAGCCAAACAATGCGTGCGGCAGTGGCTGCAGGCACTTTTCACCCCCGGCGCCGATTTACAGGCGGTCATGGCGCAACACTGGCCGGCAGAGGCGAGCTTCAAGATCGCCTATCCGTTCGACAATCAGGATCGCGACGGTGCTACCCAGCATTATTACGAGCCGCTGTTTGCAAGCTTTCCCGATATCGCCCGCCGGGAGGACATCATGGTCACCGGTGAAGACGAAGGCGCTGTCTGGGTCGGCATCACCGGCCACTACGAGATGAGCTTTCGTAAGTCCTGGCTGGGCATTCCCGCAACGAATCAGCGCGCGACGCTGCGTTTTGGCGAGGTCTATCGCGTCAGCGATTCAGGACTGACCGAGGCGCAAATCCTGATCGACATTCCCATGCTGATGACTCAGGCAGGAGTCAATCCGCTGCCGCCAAGCCTGGGTAGCGAACTGCCCGTGCCCGGCCCGGCGACCCAGGATGGACTGCTGCAGGACGCCCAGCCGCTTGATGCCTCGAAGAAGACGCTGACACTGGTCGATGACATGCTGGCAGGGCTTGGCGAGTTCGACGGCAAGACGCTGGAATCCATGGCGATCGAGCGCTTCTGGCACCCCAGCATGAACTGGTATGGCCCCTGCGGTATCGGTACCACTCGGGGTATTGCAGGGTTTCAGCAGGGCCATCAGCGTGACTTCGTGATGGCCTTTCCCGACCGTGCCGTGGTCACGGATATTCGTTTTGCCGAAGGCAACTACGCGGTGTCTAGCGGCGTACCCTCGATGCGCGGCACCCACAGCGGAGGCGACTGGCTTGGCCTCCCGGCCACGAACCGGGAAATCACCATGAGCGTGATGGATTGGTGGCGGCGCGAGGGTGACCTGCTGGTGGAGAACTGGGTCTTGATCGATCTGCTGGATATCTACCGTCAGCTCGGTGTCGATGTGCTGGGGCGCATGGAAAAGCGTCAAGCAGGCAGCGCCCAGGCACCGGCATAGCTAGCAATCCCTTCTTTGATGTCCTGATTACCAACCCAATACAAAGCGCGGCCAAGCAAGGGCCGCGCTTTGTGATAACCCGCCCAGGAATCAGCCGCCCCGCGTGGAAAGAACCTCATTTACCATCTGCTCGAAAAAGGTGCTTACCTCTGTTCCCGTCGCGTTCATCATGGTGGAAATGACGCTTTTGGGTGCGAATGAGCAGTACAACCCGGCCTCTAAAAACCAGGGCTTACCTTGGGCATCGATACGAAAATCGAACAGGCTGTAGTGACGACAGCCCAAGGCCAGATGACTCTGCTTCGCCGCTTCCCACACCCGAGACACATCTGGATCATCACCGCCTACCAGCCAGGTTTGGGTGCTGTCCTTGCCGGCGAACGCAAGCCCCCCCTGCTCGTCCTCCTTGAGCTTGCTGGAGTAGGCGCGAATGGGATGAGACTCGGCATCCATGCGGTACTCCTCAAGCGGCAGGCAAATCAGCTCCCCTTGCTGCACGACGATGCCGCAACGCACTTCCCGCCCCAGCTCGATGAAGCGCTCGACCAATACTTCATCAGAGTCCGCAAAGGCTGCCTCGAGCGCTGGGCCGTAGTCACTCTCATGCTTGACCAGAGTCACGCCCAGGGAGTTGTCGGCCTGGGTTGGCTTGACGACCACGGGAGGAGTGAAGCTGGGCGTGTCACCTCGGCGCAGCAGCTCGCTTTCCGGCACCGCCACTCCGGCGGCGGCCACGACTGCCTTGGCCTTGGCCTTGTCCGTTGTCAGCGCCATCACCCCCGGCGTATTGCCGACATAGGGGATATCGAGCAGGTCCAGCAGCGAGCGATAGTTGGTCATCCCCGAGGGGCAGAACATCTGTGGCAAGGCAATGTCGATCTGCTGCTGCGACAGATACTCGACGGCCTCGGCCAAAGAACGTGTCTTGGCTGCAGCAATGTCCGAGTCATCAAGAGAAACGGGAAAGCGCCATTGTTTGTCCGGGGTGACATAGGCGATATGAAAGGTATAGCGAGAAACGTCCGCGATGGCGTCGAGGCAGCTGCGGGCGTAGAAGCGCGACAGATCGCAGTAGAACTGATCGGTAGCAGAGCCGACCAGGTGAAGAATGCAGAGTTTCGACATGATAAATCATTCCCTTGAGTTATCGTGAACGTATAGGCTTCTGACTAGCGCATGCGTTTTATCACAAGACGTTTTAGGTAATTCGATAAAAAATTGCTTGTGAAAACGGCCTTTGGTTGAGTGCCATAAAGGCCGAATGCATCGATATTGCGGCAAAAGGCTGCTTATCCAGGAATTGTCAGCTCAATGCCGTCAAGCGACGTCAGCCGTTGGTCCGCCTCACTGAAATCCTGTTGATTGGTGAATTCACCGGGTGTTGCGATCGTGTAGATACCCGCCTGCTTCGCTGCATGAACGGAAGGAGCGCTATCTTCTATGGTCATCACACTGGCGCTTTCCACCCCAAGACGATCGAGCGCCGAGAGGTAGATATCCGGCGCAGGCTTCGTTTCATCGCAGTCGTCTCTAGTGAGCACTGCGCTGAATTTCGACAGGGGCAAATCCTCGCCCGCCGCCGTTGCAATGGCGTCGATATTGGCCCGGTAGGTGGTTGTCACCAGGGCTAGTTTGAGACCTTGGGACAGCGCACGCTTGATCAAATCGGCAACCCCGGGGCGCAGCGTGATACCGCCTTCCGTGATTTCCCGACAGGCAAGTTCCGTCTTTCTTGCATGAATCTTTTCGATGTCATGCTCACTGAGATTGGCATTCGTTTTCTCGCTGAGACGAGCAAGACGCTTGCGCCCGCCGGAATCGGTAAGCAAGTCACGATAGGTGTCTGCATCCCAGTGCCAGTCGAGACCGGCTTCTTCCAGGGCCTGATTGTAGGCACGGCGTTGAATGTCTGATGTTTCTGCCAGTACGCCGATCGATCCGATGAATAGCGCGGTGGGAGTCATAGATGATTGTCCAAAACAGTTAGTGAGAGTGGGGATTAGGTTATTTGGAGCGTACATTGAAAGCCGTTTCTGAATCGAGCGTCGATTCGTACGCTATCTGCGCTACTGTAGGTACGTATAACGATGAAAGCGATGAAGGCTTACCCCTAGCAGCATAGCCAGCTGATGACACAAGGCTATCATTTCTTTTCACTAGCGTAGTAAAAAACCTATACAAAACCTAGACAAATATTTTGCTTCGATCAGGCTATAGGCCACGGAAGATGCAGAACTCGCCGATACAATAGGCCGACAATTTTACCGCAAGCCTTATAGAGGCCTTTTGGAGAACTGTACTGAGAGCCAATGTCTGTATAATATTCGTATCGATTTTGCCTCATAACTTGCGATCATATTGAAAGGTAAATGCCAATGGAAGGCTTTGGAGTACTCAACTGGACGATCCTGATCGTTTATCTCATCGGTAATCTGATCATGGGCTGGGTGCTGAGCAGAAAGGTGGAGAGTGCCGAGGACTACTATATAGGCAGAAAAACCATTCCTTGGTGGGCGATCGGCCTGTCGGTGCTGGCGACCTATGTCAGCGCGATGTCGTTTTTGGGCGGCCCGGCCTGGTCCTATGGCAGCGGGCTTGGCGTCATGATGATTCAGATCAACTACCCGCTGGTGGTATTTCTGGTCATCACGTTCTTTTTGCCCTTCTTCTACAACAGCGGCGTGGCCTCGATCTATGAGTATCAGGAGCGTCGTTTCGGCAAGAAGGCCCGGGCTGTCATGTCGCTGATCTTCATGGCTACCCAGACCCTTTCTTCTGCGGCGGTGCTTTATGCCACCGCCCTCGTGCTGAGCTTCATCACCGGCGTGGACGTGAACGTTGCCATTGTGGTCATCACGGTGATCGCCCTAGTCTATACCCTGATGGGCGGGATCAGCGCGGTGATCTGGACCGATGTGGTGCAGGCGGTGATTTTGGTGATAGGCGCCGTCGTCATCTTCTATTTTCTGCTGGATCGTCTGCCTCAGTCACTGGTCTCGACCCTCGAGGATCTCAAGGCCCAGGGCAAGCTGAACATCCTGGACTTCTCCTTCGACCCCACCGTCGAGGCAACGGTCTGGTCCGGGGTGATCGCTATGGTGCTTTATCACACCACGGTTTACGGCGCCAATCAGATGGTGGTGCAGCGCGCCCTTGCCGCCAAGAATATCGGCGACGCTAAAAAATCCTTTCTCTTGATGGGATTTGCCGCCTTTTTCATCTACTTCCTGTTCCTGCTGCTGGGGGTTCTGTTCTACAGCTACTACGATGGGCGGGCGTTCGAAAACAGCAACACTATCGTGCTGCAGTTCGCCGCGGACTGCGCCCTGCCCGGCCTGGTGGGCGTTATCACCGCCGCCGTGATTGCCGCGTCTCTTTCCAGCATGGACTCGGCGCTCAACTCCCTGGCGACAGTGACCAGCCTGGATTTCTACGAGAAGTACTTCAAGAAAGGCGCGCCCACGAGCCATTATCTAAAGGCCTCACGCTGGTTCACCGTGGGCTGGGCCATCCTGATCATTCTACCGGCGATGCTTTTCGCTCAGACCGAAGGCTCGGTGCTGCAGCTTCTGACAAAAGTCGGCTCTTATTTTGTCGGCGCCAAGCTGAGCATGTACGCGCTGGGCTTCTTCTCTCGGCACACCAGCGAGCGCGGGCTTTTGATCGGGGTCGTGGCGGGCTTTGTGGCGGTCTGGATCGCGGCCACGCAAACCGACATCGCCTGGCCCTGGTACTGTGCCATTGCCGCGATCGTCAACGTGCCGATCTCCATTGGCGCCAGCCTGCTGCTCGACGGTCGTCAGAGCGAGCTTTCGCCCTATACCATCAAGGGCCAGAAGCAGATGTACCGGGACCATGGCCTGGCCGCCAAGGAAGACGGCTGGTACCGAATCCCTGGCAAGGTGGACCCTATCAGCTGGCTGCTGGTGGTGTTCTTTTTCGCCACCATGGTGTTCTTGTATTTGTTGACGGTCTTTATTTAACGCAAAGCGCCGCTCTCTTGCCTGAAGAGAGCAGCGCTGACAAACCTATTGATCGTTCTTCACGACTCTGACCAGCTGCTTGCCGAAACTCTTGCCGGAGAACAAATCGATGAAAGCCTGAGGGGCGTTATCCAGGCCATCGACGACGTTCTCCTTGTAGTGCAGCTTGCCCTGCTTGATCCATTGACCCAGATGTTCGATGGCCTCGTCGTTTCTGTCCTGATAGTCGTACACCACGAAACCTTTCATCATGGCGCTGTTCTTGATCAAAAGCTGCGGGGCAATGGCGCCGTTATCGGAGGAGGCGTCGTTATACTGAGAGGTCTGCCCGCACACCACGATGCGGGCGTGGTAGTTGATCAGCGCCATTGCCGCCTGGGTGATCTCGCCGCCGACATTGTCGAAGTACACGTCGATGCCGTCCGGGCAGGCATCGCTCAGCGCCTGCTTCAAATCCTTCGCGGTCTTGTAGTTGATGACATCATCGAAGCCTAGCTCGTCACGCAGATAGTCGATCTTCTCCTGGGAACCGGCGGTGCCCACTACGCGGCATCCCTGCATCTTGGCAATCTGCCCGGCGGTCATGCCCACTGCGCCGGCGGCCCCGGATACCACCACGGTCTGGCCTTTTTCCGGTTTGCCGATATCCAGCATGCCGAAATAGCCACAGAACCCCGGAACGCCAACCATGCCAAGATAGGTGGAAAGCGGCGCCACGTCCGGGTCGACTTTCTGCGCCTGGCTGCCATCGGAGACGGAATAGTGCTGCCAGCCAAGTCGTTCGTAGACATAGTCGCCTTCGGCGAAGTCTTTTAAATTCGACTCAACCACCCGCCCCACGGAGCGCCCGGTCAGCGGCTTGTTCAGCTCGAAGGCCGTGGTATGGGACTTGCCCTCCTCCATCATGCTGCGCATGCCCGGGTCCACGGACAGATACAGCGTCTGAATCAGCATCTCGCCATCGCCCGGGGTGGGTACCTCCGCGTCCACCACCTTGAAGTCGTCAAGGGTCGGCGTGCCTTGGGGGCGTTTGACCAACAGCACCTGACGATTGGTTGTGTTCTGATTGTCGGCTTGGTTATCGGATTGCATGCGGATTTCCTTATCACGTTAATGATTTTCTGCTGGTGCTATTCTTGCAGCTATGGCCTGAGGTCGTCGAGCCGCATCGAAGGCCACTGCCGTCGAGTCAGGACGAGATCGCCGCGATGTGCTCCGGGCCCAATCCGCAGCAGCCGCCGATGATCTGTGCCCCCGCGTCGTGCCATTGCCGGGCAAATTGCGCAAAGCGCTCAGGCGTGATGGTATCCACGAAACGCCAATGGGGCATTTCCAGATAGCCGGAATCCGGATAGGCCATGAGCAGGCCTTGGTGTCTTTCACCCAGGATGGTGAGGGCATCTTCGATGAGCTCGGCGCTCGTATGCATGATGCCTAGCACATCAAACTGCTGGCGGGCTGCCAGATCGACGATGTCGCTGAAGGACGTGGTTTGCTCATGCCAGGAACATAGACCGTTCTGCTCATCTCTGGCCGCGGACATGCCGCACCAGACCGGCAGCGGAGTATCGCCCAAGGCATCGAACATCGCCGCCATGCGCGCCGGGATCGACATCATCTCCAGCAGCAGCAGATCAGCGCCGGAGGCTTATGAATGCCAGCCAGCTCACGAAAGGCCGCGGTCATGACTTCAAAAGAGAGCGGCTCGGGAGCGGCGGCGCGATAACTGCCCTTGGCGATAGGCACCATGTGG